>NZ_JACIFS010000006.1:0-404729 GCF_014197475.1 Rhizobium sp. BK212 | reverse complement strand
CCGGCCGCCACCATCGCCTTCAGCGCCGTCATCGCCGCGTCACCGCCACCGCCGGCCACCGGAACATCCTTCCAGGCAAAACCTTCCTTCGACAGGTCCTGCTTCAGAACGTTCAGCGCCGCTGCCTCGCCGCCCGACGTCCACCAGTGCAACATCTGCACTTCCTTCACGTCGGCAGCGCGAGCGGACACATGAGCGCCGGCCAGAGCCAATGCGACCATTGCGGTCGTGGTCAAAAACTTGTTCATCGAAAACCTCCCAATCTTCAGTTTGAAGATGCGGGACCATTCCCGCACCAATCACCCGCCCTCCTCGAGCGTAGTTCGGCCGCCGGCTAGGCCGGCTTTTCCGTCTGCGGCATCCACCAATTGGTGCGTTTGCCGATATGCATGTTCAGCGTCTTGGTCTCCGTGTAGTCTTCGACCGCATGACGGCCGAGCTCGCGGCCGAGGCCGCTTTGCTTGTAACCGCCAAAGGGAAGCTCCGAGGCGCCGTCCATGAAGGTGTTCATCCAGATCGTGCCCGCCCGCACCGACCGCCCGATCGTCAGGCAGGTGTCGAAATCGCGGCTCCAGACACCGGCCGACAGGCCGTAGTCGATGGAATTGGCGATCCTGATGGCCTCGGCTGATGTCTCGAATGTCAGGACCGACAGGACCGGCCCGAAGACTTCCTCACGCGCCACGGCCATATCAGGGGTGACCTCTTCGAGGATCGTCGGCGACATGAACTGCCCCATGCCGAGATCGAGCGTCTCGCCGCCATAAGCGACGCGGGCGCCGCTGCTTCTGGCGCCGGCGACATATCCCGATATCTTCTCCAGATGCTGCGGCGTGATGATGGCGCCGACCTGCGTCGAAGGGTCGAGGGGATCGCCGACCTTCACCGCCTTCGACAATTCGGCAATCCGCCTGACGACATCGGCAGCGATTGATTTATGAAGGATCAGCCGTGAGCCGGCATTGCAGCACTCGCCGGCATTGAAATATGCGCCGAAGACCGCGGCATCGATGAAGGCATCAAGATCGGCATCCGGGAATACGATCTGCGGGTTCTTCCCACCCAGCTCCAGCGAAACCTTCTTCAGCGTCTGGGCGGCATTCGCCATGGTCAGCTTGCCGACGCCGGTCGAGCCGGTGAAGGACACCATATCGACGTCAGGATGCGACGTCATGACCGCGCCGACCTCAGGTCCCCGGCCGGTGACAATATTGACGACACCATCGGGAATGCCGGCCTGCTGCAGGATTTCTCCCAGCACGAGCGTCGATCCCGAGGTCAGTTCCGAAGGCTTGACGACGGTGGTGCAGCCGGCGGCCAAGGCAAACGGCAGCTTCTGGCCGACGATCAGGAACGGGAAGTTCCAGGGCGTGATGATCGACACCACGCCGATCGCTTCGCGCAGCACGACCCCCAATGTGCCATCGCCGAGCGTGTTGTAGCTTTCGCCGTGGAGGTCACGTGCGAGCGCTGCCGCGTAGCGCCATATGTCAACGGATCCGGCAATTTCTCCCCGCACCTGCGTGATCGGCTTTCCCGCCTCGATCGCATCGAGAAATGCCAGCTCCTCCGCACGCGTCGCAATCAGATCGGCGGCCTTGAGCAGGATGGCGGAACGTTCGGAAGCGGTCATCCGCGGCCACGGCCCAAGGTCGAAGGCCCTGCGTGCCGCGGCGATCGCCCGCTCGGCATCCGTGCTGCTGCCCGTCGGGAAGCGGCTGACCACGACACCATGGCTTGGCGCGACACGCTCGATCGGACCGGAGGAACCTGCCTCCCATTTGCCGTCGATGAGCATCTTGAAATCACGCGTTCTGTGGTTGCTCAGTGCCGTGGGGTTGACGAGGACCGTCATTACCATTCTCCCTTGAACGTTGCCGGGCGCTTCTCGCTAAACGATGCGACGCCCTCCTTCAGATCACCGGTCTTCGCAGCGAGGATCGAGCCCAGGGCTTCGACCGCGGTTCCGTTGTCTTCGCCGTTCGCCGATGCGATCATCAACTTCGCGATCTCGGTCGCAGCCGGCCCCCTTGCAGCAATCCGCTGCGCATATTCCTTGGCAGCGGCCAGCGCGTTTCCTGTGGGAACAACCGCGTCCACGATCCCGAGAAGGCGTGCCTCCTCGGCGGTGAATATCTCACCACCAAGGGCCATACGCCGGACGGCCTGCGCCCCGAACCGGCGCACAAGACGCTGCGTCCCGGACCAGCCCGGCACCATGCCAAGGCCGGTCTCTGGCAGGCCGATCTTGATGTGCTGCTCGGCGAGGCGAATGTCCGCGACGCCCGCAAGCTCAAGCCCTCCTCCGAGAGCGTGGCCGTTCAGAGCCGCGACCAACGGCACCCTGAGTGTCGCCAGTCTTTCGAAAATACGGTGGCCGTGGCGAACCCAGAGATGACCGAACTCCTGAGGCAACATTCCGCCCCAGGCCTTGATATCGCCTCCGGCGGAAAAGCCCTTTCCTTCACCCGTGAGAATGGCAACGCGCACATTGGCGTTCGCCTCCGCCTCGTCAGCCGCATCCGCCAGCGCTTTCAGCATGTCCAGGTCGAGCGCGTTCAGCTTCTCCGGACGAGAAATCGTCAGCGTCGCAACATGTCCGTTGACGTCAATTCTGACGGATCCGCTAGCCATGGAAGCTGCCCTCCAGCGTGCGTGCCTTTTTTTCTGGAAGCGACAGGCCGATCGCTGCCTCCGCGAAGAGCGCCGCGTCCATGACCTTCAGATCAGGCGCGACGATCAATGGAAACTCCGACTGATCGAGGATGTGGGACTGGAGATCGACGCCAGGGGCAATCTCGGTGAGGACGATGCCATCGGGCGTCAGCTTCATCACGCACCGCTCGGTGACATAGGTGATATCCTGTCCCTGCTCGATCGCGCGCCTGCCGCTGAAGGTGACGTGTTCGACTTCGTTCACGAGTTTTTTCAGCTTGCCTTCCCTCTCGATCAGAAGGGCGCCATCGGCGATCGAAAGCTTCGCTCCGGCGTTGAACATGCCGGAGAAGACGATCTTCTTCGCCCGCGCGGTGATGTCGACGAAGCCGCCGGCGCCGGCCGTCACATGCGGCCGGAAGGAGAGTTTGGAGACGTTGACCGAACCGTCTTTGCCGATCTCGAGGAAGGACAGCAGCGAGGCATCGAAGCCTGCGCCCTGGAAATAGGTGAACTGATAGGGGGACGGCATGTAGGCGTCGGCGTTGGAGGCGCAGCCAAAGGCAAAGTCGAGCAGCGGCACGCCGCCGACGGCACCCTGCTCGATGACCCAGGTAACTGCGCCGTGGAGCCCCTCCTCCAGCAGAATTCGCGGCACGTTGGCCGAGATGCCGAAGCCGAGATTGACGCAGCTTCCCGCCTGAAGTTCCAGCGCGACACGCCGCGCGATGACTTTCTGAACATTGAACTCCGGGACGCTGAAACTATCGAGCGGGCGGAAGATCTCCCCCGAAATCGCCGGATCGTACCCCGTCTGCGTCGTCTGCTTCTGCTCCGGATCGACAACCACATAATCGACCAGCATTCCGGGCACGCGGACGTCATGCGGCTTTAGCGAGCCTTCCTTGGTGATCCGCTTGACCTGGGCGATGACGATGCCGCCGTTGTTGCGGGCGGCCAGCGCCTGATCGAGACCGCCGAGATAGGCGCCTTCATGTTCGTAGGTGAGGTTGCCGCGCTCGTCGGCCGTGGTGGCGCGGATGATAGCGACCTCGGGGACGATCGCAGGAAAAAACAGCCAGTCGTCGCCCTCGAAGCTGACACGCTTGACCACCGGATGTTCCGACGCCAGGCCGTTCATCGCGCAACCCTGCCGGTCCGGATCGACGAATGTATCGATGCCGATCTTGGTCAGGACGCCTGGCCGCTTGGCGGCGGCTTCGCGATGGATATCGAAGAGGATGCCGGAGGGAATATTGTAGGCCGGGATCTCGTTATTGGTGATCATCTGCCAGATCAGCGGCGGCTCGGATGACGACGGACCTGAGGGATAGGAACCACCGATAATGCGTTTGAGCAGGCCCTTTTTGGCAATGTAGTCGACGCCCTTGATGCCGCTCATGTCGCCGGCGGCGATCGGATGAAGGGTGGTAATGTCCTTGGGATGGCCGGTCGCATCGAAACGTTCGCCGATCGCCTTCAGCATGAGGTCCGGGCAGCCGAGACCGCTTGAAGACGACACCGTTACAACGGCGCCATCCGGGATCAGCGCGGCCGCTTCGGCCGGGGTGAGATGCTTGCTCATTGGCATTAGACAGAGTCCTGTTTGATTTTGACGCCCATGCCGGCCCCGCAGCTCTCGCGAACGACCAGCCGAACGGCTGTCGTCACCGTCTCCGCCTCGGCCTTGCCCGCGTTGATCTGCTTGAGAAGCATCTGCGCGCCGCGGCGCCCAATGCCTTGCGGATCGACCGAGACCGTCGTCAGCGCCGGAACCGCCGCCTGAGCCTCTATGACGTCGTCGAAACCCACGACTGCGAAGTCAGAGCCCGGCTCCAGACGGCGCGCGCGCAATCCGTCGCAGACACCGAAGGCGACGGCATCGTTGAAGCAGACGGCCGCCGTCGGTTTGCCGGCAAGAACGAGCGCTTTTCCGATCGCCTCCACCCCGCCGGCGCGCGACGGCGCAGACGCGATGACAAGCTCTTCGTGATAGTCGAGCCCGGCTGCCGCTAGGCCGTTTCGGTAACCGGCAAGGCGGTCGTCGAAGACGGCGGTGTCGGGAAAACCGCCGAGAAAAGCGATGCGCTTGTGACCGAGCCCCGCCAAATGCTTGACCGCCGACATCATGCCGGCCTGGTTGTCGGAGACGATCGACGAGACTTTAGCGCCGGGCAGGTTTCGCACGACGACCACCACCGGAATCCCTGCCGCGACGAGCGGCTTGAAGTCTGCGGCATCGGTGGCGCGCGCCGGCGACACGATGAGCCCGGAAATGCCATGTTCCCGCATCGATGCGACGACCTCGCGCTGCCTGTCGATGCTCTCACTGGTGTTCGACAGGAACTGCACGAATCCGGCCGACTGAACGACCATATCGACACCGACTGCCAGTTCCGCAAAGAAACTGTTCGTCAGATCGTTCACGACAACCCCGACGATCCGCGATTTGGCGCCGGCCTGGCGAAGATTGGCAGCCCCGCGATTGTAGACGTAGCCCAACTCACGCATCACCGAATTGACCTTGGACCGCGTTCCCTCATTGACCAGAGAGGAGCCCTGAAGCACCAGCGAAACCGTCGATTTCGAGACGCCGGCGGCCTTCGCGATATCGATGACGGTTACCCGCGCCTTTGTCATTTCCTCTCCCCGACGCCAACGTCAACTGATCATTAAATATTTGGAACGTTCCAATTCTGTCAAGAGAAATCTACGATACTCCCATTCATACGGCTATTTTTGACGGATTTCATTTTCTTGGGATGGTATAACCTTCCCAGAAAAATTGGAACGATCTAAATTTGAGCTCCGACTGAGAGACCGCCGTCGGCATTTTTCGGAAGAATGCCAGAGAGCCGTGTCCCCCTGGTTTCCGTCGAGGAATTCCCGTGACCGCCATTAGCGAAACCTTATCGTTTCTGACCAATGCTACGCAGACGTGCAACGCGCCAGATCTGAAGCAGGGCCGGATGATGCCACACTCGTTTGAATCTATTCTGGAGAGCCTGCCTCAGGGCATTGTCCTGCTCGATACTGCCAGTGCGGTAACGGCGTTCAATTCCCGCACTCTTGATATTCTCGGTCTCCCGGAAGGCGCCATCCGCAAGGGAATGGCTATCGACGGATTGTTGGGCGCCGACTGCCGAGCGGTGGCATCCCGGCGATCGGCGATCGGCAAACCGTATACGTCGCAGTTTGCACTTTCCGACGGACGGATGATCTCATTGACCTGCGCGCCATCGAAGGATGGAGGCTGGATCCTCAGCTATGAAGACATCTCGACGCTCATTCGCGTCGAAGACAGCCTGGCCGAACAACATCGCCGGTTCGACGCAGCCCTCAGCAACATGCCGCATGGGCTGTGCATGTTCGATTCCGCCAAGAACCTGATATTGTGCAACCCCTCCTACGCGCGGATGTACAATCTGCCCGACCTGCTGACGCAACCGGGGACGCCACTCGTGGATATCCTGGCCTATCGCAGCCGGGAGGGAAATGGCCCGGCCGATACCGCTACCTATTTTGATGTCGTTTTCGAAGCGACGGCCCGCGGTGCGGTAGCCAGCCAGAACATCGTGCTCACCGATGGGCGGGTTATCAAGATCACCCACAATCCGATGCAAAACGGTGGATACGTCGCCACCCATGAAGACGTCACCAAGACCGTGCGCCTTGCCGAAGAGCTGCGCCGGCATCACGATCAGCTCGAAGCGACGGTGAAGAGCCGCACGGCGGAAGTCGAGCGGCAGGCGCGGGAACTCGAGCGCATGCTCGCGCAGGAGCGGAACATCAACGAATTGCAGCGGCAGTTCGTGGCGATGGCATCCCATGAATTCAGGACCCCGCTTGCCATCATCGACGCCGCTGCCCAGCGGCTGCTGCGTAAACGAGGGGCGGTCGAACCCGAATTTCTCAGCGACAAGGTCGATCAGATCCGCGCATCGGTGAACCGGATTGTCGATCTCATGGAGAGCATCCTGTCAGCCGGACGCCTCGATACCGGCAAGATCGATATCAGCTACACCGCTTGCGCATTGAGATCATTGATAAGAACCTGCTGCGAGCGGCAGTCGACGATCGCAAAGACGCACAGCTTTGTTTTGGACATAGATGGGCTTCCCGAGTTCATCGATGGCGATCCCCGCACTTTGGCACAGGTCTTTACCAACCTGCTTTCCAATGCCGTCAAATACGCGCCTGGAACCTCCGAAATTCGCGTCACGGCATGGGCCGAGACAGGAAACGTCAAAGTCTCGGTCAGCGATGACGGCGTGGGGATCGATCCGGAAGACGTGCCCCGGCTGTTCCAGCGCTATTTTCGTGCCCGCACGTCGACCGGGATTGCCGGAACGGGTATCGGCCTCAACCTGGTGAAGCAGATCGTCGAGTTGCACGATGGCTTGATAGAGGTTCGAAGCGCAAAAGGATGCGGGTCGACATTCACCGTAACCCTTCCCATCAAGAGAAGCGGTAACGCTTCCGCGACCAATGACGCGGCCTGACGTTTCAGGATTGCAGTCCGCCATATCTACCCTATCCTTCTCGCAATAGAGGAGGATCACGCCATGGCTTTCATTCACACCCCCAATGCATCCGCCAGCGAGAAGACGACGTCGATGTATGCGTCGGCCGAGGCGAATTATGGATATCTGCCGAACATGTACCGGGCCTTCGGCCACCGGCCGGAGGTGATGGAGAGCTGGGCGGCGCTGCTTTCGAGCATTCGCAGCCATATGAGCCTCAGGCGCTATGAACTGGTGACGCTGGCGGCAGCCAAGGAGCTGAAATCCTCCTATTGCATGCTGGCGCACGGCTCGGTGCTGCTGCGCGAGGGTTTCACCAGCGACGGGCTCACGGCAGTTGTCAACGAGACGGAGAAGGCGCCGATCGATGCCGGCGAACGCGCGATCATGGCCTTTGCCGCCAAAGTGGCGCGCGATGCGACGTCGGTCACCCAGCAGGATATAGACGGGCTGAAAAAACACGGCCTGAGCGATGCCGATGTCTTCGACGTCACGGCTGCGGCCGCGGCCCGGTGTTTCTTCTCGAAAATGCTGGATGCGCTGGGCGCTGCACCCGACCACGCCTATATCGAGCGGCTGGAGCCGAATGTGCGAAAGACACTCAGCGTCGGCCGGGAGGTGGAGCGGCCTCTGGCGCCCTCACCGTCTCGTGGCACATCGCCATGATGCGATGACCGAGGGCGCCTGCTCCTGCGCCCCCTATTCCCCTGCGGCCCTACTCCTGTGGTTTGTCCGCAAAATGCCGGATCGCAAATTCGGCGATGTTCTGGCTCGATCGGTCGGCATCGTCGAGCAGCGAGGGAAACAGCTGCCATTGATGCGGCATGCCCGGCCAGACCTCGGTGGTTACGTCCACTCCCGCCTGGCGCGCCTTGTCGGCGAGCCGCAACGTATCGTCCAGCAGGACTTCGCCGGAGCCGACCTGCAGCAGCAGCGGCGGAAAGCCAGTCATGTCGGCATAGAGCGGCGAGGCCTGAGGATCGGTCGGAGACCGGGTGCGGAGATAGGTCTTGCGCAAGGTCTCGATCCAGTCCTTGCCGACCAGCGGATCGCTTTCGGCATTCGATGTCATCGATCCGCCCGTCGCGGCAAGATCGGTAATGGGGCTGAGCGCAATCACAGCCGCCGGCAACGGCTTTGCGACCTGCATCTGCCGCAGCACTGTCTCGATCGCAATATTGCCGCCGGCGCCGTCTCCGGCGACGATGATGTTCTCGCTCCGATAGCCGTTGTCGAGAAGCCAGCGGTAGGCGGTCAGCGCGTCGTTGATCTGCGCGGGATAGCCATATTCCGGCATCAGCCGATAATCGACGAGAAGAACGTCGCTCGATGCGGCCTTGGCGAGCGAGCCGGCAAGCAGGCTGTGCGTGCGGATGGAGCCGCTGGAAAAGCCGCCGCCATGGATATAGAGGATCACCCTTTGGCCGATCGGGTGATGAAGTCGGGCGGGCCACATCAGTTCGGCATCGACGCCGTCGGCATCGACCTGCCGGACCTGGATGCGCGTCGGTCCCGGCGTCGTCTCCATCAGCGTTCTGAAGGCCGTCCGCCGCTGCTGCAGGCTGTCGGCGCCGGCAAAGTGTTTCTTCCAAAGGCCGACGAGTTTTTCGACCTGCTCACGCGAGGCCTGGCTTTGCGGCCCAATGTCCTGCGCAGACACGCCGGATGCCAGCAACGCCATCGCAGTAAGCGCAGGCAACAGACATCCGAGCCGCCTTGCGAGCCTTCGATTACCGGCAGACAAAATCCGATCGTTCATCAACCTCTCCCGATGATGCGGGTCACGGCAGCATCATTGGCCAGTTCGCCCATGGGAGTCAAAAGGGTGACGGATGCCAATCCCGACCTTTTTTACTCCGCTCTTATCGCGTCGATAACAGCCCTGAAACCCGCCGACATATGGCGGCGGCTCGGATAGTAGAGATAGAGCGGTTCCTCCGGCTGGCACCAGTCGTCCAGCACCTGGATCAGTTCGCCGCCGGCGATCGCCTTCTCCACGCGCGGCTCCCAGATATAGGCAAGGCCAACACCGCTAAGTGCTGCCTGCATCATCAGCTCGTGATCGTCGAGCGACAGCGGCCCGGTCGGCTGAAAGCTCACGGTCTGGCCATCCTTCTCGAACTCCCAGGCATAGCGCGCACCTGATGGAAACATGTTCTGGATGCAGAGATGGCGCTTGAGCTCATGCGGCGTCGCCGGTTTCGGCCGGGTCTCGAAATAGGCGGGCGAACCGACGACGACCAGACGGATGCGCGGCTTGATGCGCAGCGCGATCATGCCCTCGGTGACGCGCTCGCCGAAGCGGATGCCAGCATCAAAACCCTCCTCGACAATATCGACCAACCTATCGGTCGCGTTGATCTCCAGCTGCAAATTGGGGTTCTTTGTCAACAGCGGACCGATGATGAGGCCGATGACGAAGGGGCCGATCGAATTCGGCACGTTGATCCGCACCTTGCCGAAGGGCGTGTCTCGGTAGCGGTTCAGCGCATCGAGCGCCGCCGCCATCTCGCCGAAGGCCGGGTCAAGATGCGAGATCAACAGTTCGCCGGCCTCCGTCAGCGAGACGCTGCGCGTCGTGCGGTTGAGCAGGCGGATGCCGATCCGGTCTTCGAGATTGAGCACGGCATGGCTGACCGCGGACGCAGTGACGCCCCGCTCCTCGCCTGCCTTGCGAAAGCTCTTGTGCCGCGCGACGGCGGCGAAAGCCGCGAGTTCGGAGAGTTCGGTGGCGCGCATTACTGAATAAAGCTCATCATAGTTTCAAGAATAACAAATCTTATACAGCAACGAATTTTCAGTCAAATTCACCTCGTCGGCACAGAGATGCCACCGCCAACCGAATAGTTCGAAAGGAATTCGTCATGAAAGTCTGGTTCATCACTGGTGCATCCCGCGGCTTCGGCGCGCTGATGACCAAAGAAGCCCTCGCATCAGGCGATGCCGTCATCGCCACCGCCCGCAACCCGAAGACCGTGACCGAGCAGTTGGGCGACCACCCGAACCTGCTTGCCGTCGCCCTCGACGTCACCAGCGAGGCGCAGGCGAAAGAGGCTGCGGCTGCCGGCATCGCCCGCTTCGGCCGCATCGATATTCTCGCCAACAATGCCGGCTACGGCCTGCTTGGCGCTGTCGAGGAAGCCACGGCCGAAGAGATCGAGAGGCTCTATGCCACCAACGTCTTCGGTCTGTTGAAGGTGACGCGCGCGGTGCTGCCCCATATGCGCCGCCAGCGCTCCGGCCACATCCTGAACTTTTCCTCAATTGGCGGTTATTTCGGCTATCCCGGCTGGGGCGTCTACGGCTCGACAAAGTTCGCCGTCGAAGGCTTGTCCGAATCGATGGCCGCCGAACTCGAACCTTTCGGCATCAAAGTGACGATCGTCGAGCCTGGCTTCTTCCGCACCGACTTCCTCGCCGACACGTCGCTGGCGGTCAGCCCGGCCTCCATCGCCGATTACGAAGGCACGCCGGCCGGCAACATGCGCAGTTTCGCTGTTGATGCCAACCATACCCAGCCCGGCGATCCCGCCAAGCTTGCCGCCGGCATCATGACGCTCGCCAATTCGCCCAATCCGCCGCTGCGCATGCCGTTCGGCAGCGATACGGTGGCCGTCATCGAGGATCAGCACGCCAGCGTCGAAAAGGAACTTGCCGCCTGGCGCCAGCTCGCTTTGTCCACGGATTTTCCAAGCGAGGCAACGGGCTCGGCCTGAAGACCAAGGTGGGGCAGCCGCTGCTTCCCGGATCTCCGGGATGCGGCGGCTGCGCGCCGTGAGTGCAGGAAAGTGCAGCATGCGGCAAATTAGCGTTCGCCTCGCGTATGGAATGGCCTAGATCTAGGTTCGATCACCACCATGAAGAGGCGAGCATGTCCATCAAGTCCATCTGCATCTATGGCGCCGGGGCGCTCGGCGGCGCTATCGCCGTCAAGCTTGCAAGCCACGCCGAAAACGACGCCATCATCTCCGTCGTCGTGCGTGGAGCCCATCTCGACGCCATCCGCGACAATGGTCTCAGCCTGCGCGAAGCCGGTGCGGAAAGGCCGCTCAATGTCCGCCTCACCGCAACCGACGATCCCAGGACATTGCCGCCGCAGGATCTCGTCATCACCGGCCTCAAGGGGCATCAGCTGGCACCCGCTGCCGAAGGTATTGCAGGCCTCCTCAAGGAAGGTACCCGCGTCGTCATGATCCTCAACGGCATTCCGTGGTGGTATTTTCACCGCGATATCCAGAGCCGGCATACCGAGCTGCAGTTCGACGAGCTCGATCCCGGCGGCAGGCTTTGGCGACTGATCGGGCCGGAACGGGTGATCGGCTGCGTCGCTTATCAAGGGGCAGAGGTCATCAATCCCGGCGAGATCCAGCTTGCCAACAACGGCCGCTTCGTGCTCGGCGAGCCCTCAGGCGAGATGTCGCCCGATCTCAAGGCGATCGCCGCGGTGCTAACCGACGCCGCCCTCAACATCACGACGACGGCTGTTATCCGTGACGAGATCTGGAGCAAGTTGATGGGCAATACCGCCTTCAACCCGATCAGCGCGCTGACCAGGGCGCTGATGACCGACATCATGGCGGATCCGGCACTTTCGACCACAGTCGGTAAAGTGATGAACGAGGTCCGCGCCGTCGGCGAGGCCTTGGGCGCGCGTTTCAGCATGACCGTCGAGCAGCGGCTCGAACAATCGCGCCATATCGGCGCCGTGCGCACATCGATGCTGCAGGATCTGATCGGCGGCAAGGCGCTCGAAATCACGCCGCTGGTCGGCATGGTGGTGGCGCTCGGACGCCTGAGTGCCGTTCCGACCCCAGTCTCGGAAACGATCCTGGCGCTGGTGACGCAATTGGATCGGGAAAACCAGCGCGGCCGCTGACTGCGGAGAAAAAGAAAGGCCGGGAGAAACCCGGCCGCCTTGACTTACTTTACGACCTGCTCGGCCCAATTCGGCGCCTTGCCGACGCCATCGAGGAAGGTCATTGCCATATTCGCCATGAGGGGAGAGGCGAAGGTCTCGTAATGGGTGAGATCGGGCAGGATCGCCAGCCGGTTCTTCGACATGTTTTCCCGCATCCAGCCCGCATCGCGCAGACCGCCGCCGAGCTTGTGATAGAAGTCGACCATATGCTCGGGGCGGATCATGTCGGCATCGCCATAGATCAGCATGACCGGCATGGTGAGCTTCGCGACCGCATCGCTGTAGTCGGCGGGTTCACGCATCAGCGCGCCCATGGCGTCGAGCAGCTTCGGAAATTCGGAAACGTCAGGCGCCACCGCCTTGTAGGAGAGGAACATCGGCGTGTCCTTCATCATCTCGGCCATGCCGGCGCCGACGGCCGCCTGCTGCGGCAGCATCTCCGGGAAGAAGCCGTTCTGCGCATAGGGTGCAGAGAGTATCACCAGCCGGCGCACCTGGTCGGGCGCTTTCGCCGCCATGTTCAGCGCCACCCCGCCGCCAAAGGAATAACCGAAGACGTCGAGTTTGTCGTAACCGAGCTGCTTCACCAGGATCGCGAGATCGGCGCCGATCGCCGGAAGCTCGATCGGCCGTTTGCCGAGCGGCGTGCGGCCATGGCCCTGCAGGTCGACGGCGATCACCTGGCGGTGGTCGGTGAAGATGGGCATGACCGGCGCGAACATCTCGATCTGCCCGAGGCCGCCGTGAAGGAGCAGCAACGGTTCGCCCTCCCCGCGGATCTCGTAGTAATAATCGATGCCGTTGACCGGCACGCTTCCCTTCCTGACCATCGGCGCTACGGCCTTATTGTCCTCGATGACAGGCCTTCCACTTTCAGCACCTGACATATCGGGTGCGGCCAGGAATGCGGCAGCCGTTGCGATCATCGAAATCAGCGTCATCTTCGACATGTCCTTGCTCCCATGTTTGCTTCGATATCGCAAGGACTGCGGCGATCATGCGTTTCCGACACCGCACTTCGAAATTTCTGCCATCGGCCTTTATGCCATTTCTATATTTTCGCCCCTCTCTCCGAATGGATTTTCTATCGCAAGCGGCAGTAGCCTTTCGCCATCACTGCAAAGGTCAAAAAGCCATGCGAAATCTCATGTCCTCCGGTTTCCGGCCTCTTCGCCCCTACAGGATCACGCGCGGCAGCCGGCAGATGCGCGAGAGGCGCACCGCCCAGGCGTTCATCGTCTTCGGCGTGGTGCTTGCCTGTGTCGAGCTCTACGTCATTTTCGGCTGGCTCTGAGGCTGGCTTATGAAAACGGCCTCCTCTTCTTCACGCTTCACTGTCGGCCCCGACAGAAGCGGCCGCTGGATAGTCCACGATCGCGAGGGCCTGGTCGGCGGGCGCTTCATCAATGAGGCGGCCGCCCTCCACTTTGCCGCCTCGGAATGCAACTGCCGCTTGGCCGATATCCACAGGGCGGCTGCGGGGATCGTGCTCGAATTTATGCCCTTTGCACGCGGCGCGGCGCATATCCATTAAATCGCGTTCTCCTGCCGTTTTCCCGGCGGGAGAACGAAGAGACCAATTCCAACCTTTCCTTAACTGGCATGTTGCTAAAATACTGGCGCAGAGACTTCAGATGTCACGAGACCAATGCCGAAACCGAATTTCCGCTTTACCCATTACGATATCAAGGAACAACGGGCCGGAACGATCGTCGAGGTGTCGTTGAATGCGGTGAACAATGTCCGGCTGATGACGTCACCGAATTTTCAGCGGTTCACCGAGGTTCTCGATTTCAAATATATCGGTGGCGTGGCGCGCAAATCGCCGATCAGGATCGCCGTGCCGGAAAGCGGCCACTGGCATGTCGTCGTCGACATGGAGGGCCATCACGGGCTTGCGGAATCCGCCGTCAAGGTGATCGCGGCGCCCGCAAATCAGAAGACGCCGCGGCCCTCCTGAATTTTACAGCACCCACGCATCTTTCGGACGCGCAAAAGCAAGCGCTGAAGCTGCTCTGTCGAAAAACCGTGATCACGAGACGCCCAATCCTGCCGATCGTTGATTGCGATCAATGAATCAGACCGCGACGTCGGTCACAGTTCTGTGGTCGCGAGGCTTGCCCCGCGCCGCCAGTTGCAAGTCGGCTCCTCATTCATGCTCTGCTAGAGCGTGAGGAACAGCGGGCCATGATCTTCATCACCTGGGGGCAGTCCATGACTTCGAGCCCGATCGGTCGTATCACCCATATCATCGATCCCGGCGATGCGCTCGGTGAAGTCCTTTTCGGATTGATCATGGCGCTGACATTTACGGTAGGTTCAAGGCTCGTTTTTGAGGATGAAGGGTTGGATGTCCACGAGTTGATCGTCGCAACAATCGGATGCAACGTCGCTTGGGGGATCATTGATGCCGTGTTGTTCATTCTGGGTACGACGTTTTACAAAAGCAGACGGCTGCGCCTTTTTCGGCAAATTAAAGCCGCCAGAAGCGAAGCTGCGGCGCTTGAGATGCTCGCGACAGAATTCCCGATCGAAGAAGCACCGTTTTCTGCAAAGGCCGCGGACGCGGACACGCTCTATCGATCACTCCTGACGCTTGCATCTCGGGCCGATCCTGTGAAGGTGTCCCTATCGAAAGGTGATCTCTGTGCCGCCATTGCGGTCTTCTTTCTGGTCTCGATCACCTCCATTCCGGCAGTGACCCCTTTCCTTCTCATCGACAGCGCGCACCTAGCTCTGAGAGTCAGCAACCTGTTTCTCATCATGCTGCTGTTTGTGACGGGCTATGCGTGGGCGAGATTTTCGGGAGGCAGGCCTTTTCGCGCAGGGATGACGATGACTTCTCTCGGGTTGCTTCTGGTTGCAATAGCGATCGCTCTTGGCGGGTGAGCCCCCTTCGCCAACCCAACAGGCATAAACCCGTCAGCGCGGATTGCGCTCCTTGCGAAGTTTCGCCCACCATTCCAGCCGCTTGCGGATGTCGCGCTCGAAACCGCGCTCCGGCGGATCGTAGAAGGTCTGGCGGCCCATCTTCTCCGGGAAATAATCTTGGCCGGAAAAGGCATCCGGCTCGTCGTGATCGTAACGATAGCCCTCGCCGTAACCTTCTCCCTTCATCAGCTTGGTCGGCGCATTGAGGATATGCTTGGGTGGCAGCAGCGAACCGTTCTGCTTTGCCGCCTGGCCGGCCGCCTTGAAGGCGGTGTAGACGGCATTCGATTTCGGCGCGGTGGCGAGATAGATGCAGGCTTGCGCCAGCGCCAGTTCGCCTTCCGGCGAGCCGAGATAGTCGTAGGCATCCTTGGCGGCATTGCAGATCACCAGCGCCTGCGGATCGGCAAGACCGATATCCTCCACCGCCATGCGCACCAGCCGCCGGCCGAGATAGAGCGGGTCTTCGCCGGCATCGAACATGCGGGCGAGATAATAGAGCGCTGCATCGGGATCCGAGCCGCGCACGGATTTATGCAGCGCCGAGATCAGATTGTAGTGCCCGTCCTGCGCCTTGTCGTAGACTGGGGCACGGCGCTGGACGATGCGCGTCAGGCCCTCGGTATCGAAGCTCTCGCCCTCGCGCGCGGCGCGCCAGACCTCTTCGGCGAGCGTCAGCACCGCCCGGCCGTCGCCGTCGGCCATGCGGATCAGGCTGAAGCGCGCCTCCTCGGTCAGCGGCAGCGGCTTCTGCTCGATCGCCTCGGCGCGCTTCAGCAGTTCCTCCAGGCTCTCCTCGTCATGCGACTTGAAGGTGAGGACACGGGCCCGCGACAAGAGAGCGGCGTTGAGCTCGAAGGACGGGTTCTCGGTGGTGGCGCCGACGAGGATGACGGTGCCGTCCTCCATGACCGGCAGGAAACTGTCCTGCTGGGCACGATTGAAACGATGGATCTCATCGACGAAGAGCAGCGTCTGACGGCCGTCCATGCGCCGCAGGCGGGCTGTCTCGAACACCTTCTTCAGATCGGCGACGCCGGAAAAGATCGCCGATATCTGCTCGAAGGCCAGCCCGGCCTCGCCCGAAAGCAGCCGCGCCACCGTCGTCTTGCCGGTGCCTGGCGGCCCCCAAAAGATCATCGAGCCGAGCGAGCCGCTTTCGATCATTCTTTTCAGCACGCCATCCTCACCGGTCAGGTGTTCCTGACCGGTGACATCGGCAAGCGTCTTCGGCCGCAGCCGGTCGGCAAGCGGCCGCCTGGCGGCGACCTCCTCCGGAACACGCGGCGCGAAGAGATCGTTGCTCATCGGAAAAACTGCCGGATGCGCTGGCCGTCGCGCTCGATTTCCACACGCCAGAGGCCGGGGTCGCTATCGGCGATCTCGGACAGTTCGCTGGTCGACTTCACATCCGTGCCGTTGATCGAGACGATGATATCCTTCGGCTCGAAGCCCAAACGCGCGGCAGGCGAATCCTCTTTCACCTCGGAGACGACGACGCCTGCCGATTCCGGCGGCATGCGCAACTCGTCGGCAACCCGCGGCGACAGGTTCTCGACGACGGCGCCGGTAAACGGCGTGTGGCCGCCGATCGTGCGCTGGTCGCGCGGCGAGGTCTCCGGGGCGCGGTCGAGCGACAGCGGCAGCTGCTCCTCGCGGCCGTTCTCGACGACGGTGAGCTTGACCGATTTGCCCAGACCGGCCGTCGTCAGCCGGTAGAGCAGCGCATCCGGATGTTCGACGGAAATGCCGTCGACGGCGGTGACGATTTCCCCGGCCTTCAGCCCGGCCTTGGCCGCCGGTCCACCTTCCGAGACCTTGACGACGAGCGCGCCGCGGGCCTTGTTCAGCCCGAGCGCTTCAGCCACCTCAGAAGTCACGGCATCGAAACTGGCGCCGACATAGGGCCGCTCGAAGGATTTGACGCCGGCATCGGCCGAGGCGAGGAAGACCTTGACGAGATTGGCGGGGATGGCGAAGCCGATACCGTTCGAGCCGCCGCCGCGGGAGAAGATCGCCGTGTTGATGCCGATCAGCTCGCCCTTCATGTTCATCAAGGCGCCGCCGGAATTGCCGGGATTGATCGAGGCATCGGTCTGGATGAAGAAGCCGAACTCGTTCCTGACCACCTGGTTGCGGGCCAGTGCCGAGACGATACCGCTCGTCACCGTCTGGCCGACGCCGAAGGGATTGCCGATCGCCAGCACGAGATCGCCGACCTCGACCGAATCGGAATTGCCGATCGGCAATGTCGGGAAGCTTTCCTTGGTATCGATCTTCAGGACGGCAAGATCGACGCGGTCGTCGCGCAGCACCACCTTGCAAGGGAATTCGCGGCCATCCGACAGCGCGATCTTGATGTCGTCGGCGCCTTCGACGACGTGATTGTTGGTGACGACAGTGCCGTTCGCCTCGACGATGACGCCGGAGCCCAGCGAGGACTGCTTTTCCGAACGGTTCGGCATCTGCTGGCCGAAAAACTGCTCGAAGAAAGGATCGCCGGCAAAGGGCGACTGCCGCTGGACGATCTTCTCCGCATAGACATTGACGACGGCGCCTGACGTTTGTTTGACGAGCGGCGCGAAGGAGAGCTGCATCTGCATCTGGCTCTCTGGGACGGTCTTTGCAGTCTGCGCATGGGCCGCGGCCGGCAGAATGAGCATGAGAGCGAAGAGCGAGACGGACGCGCGCTTGAACAGGCCTTGCATGGGTATCCCTTTTGAATCCTCTTGAGGAACGTATTAGAGCATGATGCCGAAAAATGTGAGCGGTTTTCGGACGACATCATGCTCTAACTATTTAATTGCGAACAGGATTCAGATTTTAGGCCGACCGGCCTAAAATTGTCCTGTTCTGCGGCCCGACGCTAGAAAGGAAAGAGGGCGGAAGCATGGAAGAATAAGGCGAGAGGACGCCTCGGAAACCGGTTGAAGTCATTGTGAATTTGATTCAGGAAGATTGGCCATGCAACTGATATCGAAAGCCAAACTCTGGGCGAAGTCACTGAAGCGTGACATCGTGGCCCTTTGGTTTGCCGCTCGCGATCCACGCGTGCCCTGGCATGCCAAAGCGGTGGCCGGCACCGTTGCCGCCTACGCGCTGTCGCCGATCGATCTCATCCCCGATTTCATTCCCGTGCTCGGCTATCTCGACGATCTCCTGATCGTGCCGCTCGGCATCATGCTGGCTATCCGGCTCGTGCCGGTGGAGGTGATGATCGAGCTTCGCACGGAGGCGGCAAAGCGCATCGAGCGCCCTTCCAGTCGTCTCGGAATGATCTTCATCCTTGCCGTCTGGCTCGCCTGCATCATCTTCCTGGCTCTGGCACTCAGCAGGCTCGCCTGAACGGCACCAACGGGAACATATGCATGATGATGACAAGAATGATGACGGCAGCCTTCGGCTTTGCGATCCTGCTCCTCGCATCGCCCGTGGCACAGGCGGCCAGTTTCGATTGCGACGCGAGAGAATTGAAGCCGGATGAAAAGGCGATCTGCGACAACCGCGCGCTCAACGATGCCGACGTGAAGATGGTGACGACCTTCGAGCTGCTCTCCGGCCTGCTGGCGATGGGCTCGCGCGGCACGCTGCAGGACGAACAGACGGCCTGGCTGAAGAAACGGCAGGAATGCGGGGCGGATGCGACCTGCATCAAGGCTGCTTATGACGAGCGGCTGAAGCAACTCGGCGAGACCTATAAAAACATCAACCGGCCGCTTTGAAAGCGACCGGTTGGTAGAGCCGCTGACTTTTAATCGGCAGGTCGTCGGTTGAGTTGCCTCAACGGGCGTTCAGATCGCGCACGGCGCCGCGATCGGCGCTCGTTGCGAAGGCGGCGTAGGCCTTCAACGCGGTCGTGACGTTGCGCTTGCGGACTTCGACCGGATACCAACCCTTGGCGTCCTGATCGGCGCGGCGGGCGGCAAGTTCGGTTTCGCTGACGCGCAGGCTGATCGTACGGTTGGGGATGTCGATGTCGATCATGTCGCCTTCACGCACCAGGCCGATGATGCCGCCATTGGCCGCTTCCGGTGAGACATGGCCGATCGACAGGCCGGAGGTGCCGCCGGAGAAGCGGCCGTCGGTGATGAGGGCGCAGGCCTTGCCGAGGCCCTTCGACTTCAGATAGCTCGTCGGATAGAGCATTTCCTGCATGCCGGGGCCGCCCTTCGGGCCTTCATAGCGGATGACGACGACGTCGCCGGATTTGACCTCGTTGGAAAGGATCGCCTTGACGGAGGCATCCTGGCTTTCGAAGACGCGGGCGGGGCCGGAGAATTTCAGGATCGATTCATCGACGCCGGCCGTCTTGACGATGCAGCCGTCGATCGCAAGGTTGCCCTTGAGCACGGCGAGGCCACCATCTTTCGAGAAGGGATGTTCGACCGAACGGATGACGCCGTTCTGGCGATCGGTGTCGAGCTCGTCCCAGCGGGCCTCCTGGCTGAAGGCGACCTGGGTCGGGATGCCGCCCGGAGCGGCGCGATAGAATTTGCGGACAGTCTCGCTATTGGTGCGGGTGATATCCCAGCGATCGATCGCGTCGCCCAGCGTCTCGGCATGGACGGTCGGGCAATCGCGGTTCAAGAGACCGCCCTTGTCGAGCTCGCCGAGGATCGACATGATGCCGCCGGCGCGGTGGACGTCTTCCATGTGCACATCGCTCTTGGCGGGCGCGACCTTCGACAGGCACGGCACGCGGCGCGACAGCGCGTCGATATCGGTCATGGTGAAATCGACCTCGCCTTCATGGGCGGCGGCAAGGATGTGCAGGACCGTATTGGTCGAGCCGCCCATGGCGATGTCGAGCGCCATGGCATTCTCGAAAGCCTGCTTGGAAGCGATGGTGCGCGGCAGCGCCTTGACGTCGTCCTGCTCGTAATAGCGGCGGGCGAGATCGACGATCAGATGGCCGGCCTCGACGAAGAGCCGCTTGCGGTCGGCGTGGGTGGCGAGCGTCGAGCCGTTGCCGGGCAACGACAGGCCGAGCGCTTCCGTCAGGCAGTTCATCGAATTGGCGGTGAACATGCCGGAGCAGGAGCCGCAGGTCGGACAGGCCGAGCGTTCGATGGTCTGGACGTCTTCGTCGCTGATCTTGTCGTCGGCCGCGGCAACCATGGCATCGACGAGGTCGAGCGCATGCGTCTTGCCGTGCAGCACGACCTTGCCGGCTTCCATCGGACCGCCGGAGACGAAGACTGTGGGAATGTTGAGGCGCAGCGACGCCATCAGCATGCCGGGAGTGATCTTGTCGCAGTTGGAGATACAGACCATGGCGTCGGCGCAATGGGCATTGACCATATATTCGACGCTGTCGGCGATGAGCTCACGCGAGGGCAGCGAATAGAGCATGCCGTCATGGCCCATGGCGATGCCGTCATCGACGGCGATCGTGTTGAATTCCTTGGCGACACCACCGGCCGCTTCGATCTCGCGGGCGACCAGCTGGCCGAGGTCCTTCAGGTGTACGTGGCCGGGCACGAACTGGGTGAAGGAATTCACCACCGCGATGATCGGCTTGCCGAAATCCGAATCCTTCATGCCCGTGGCGCGCCAAAGGCCGCGGGCGCCCGCCATGTTGCGGCCATGGGTCGTGGTTCTGGAACGGTAAGCTGGCATCGGTGTCTTCCTCAACGTGGCGGAATTATCAGGCGAAGCGGGGCGGCATGGAGCCTGCAGGCCGGGCAAACGCTGCTTTTTGGAATTGTCCTAATCCAATCGACGGGGGCTGTCACTACCGGGAAGCTCAAATCCGGTACGCCATCGGCAAAGCGCCACGAGCCCATCGATCATATACGGTTCGGCGCGATGTTTCGTTACAGCCTATTCCATCACGGCCGAACACAAAAAATTGGCTTCCCGTCGGTAATATTCAAGGCTTAGACACTCATCCGAGTGTGCGGGTGGTTCGTTTAAGACTATATTTCACAGATCCGCCCAGGAGGTTTCGTCATGCCAAGCTATCGCCCGCCGAAGATCGCGTCATCGGAGATAACGCCGCGCCAGATCTATGTGCGGCGTCGTGAATTCCTCGGCGCGGCAGCGCTTGGCGCCGTGGCGCTCTACAGCGCCGGCAAGGCGAGTGCTGCGGCGCTTTCCGCCGTCCGGAGCAAGTACAAGGTCGACGAGAAGCCGACGCCGATCAAGGATGTCACGACCTACAACAACTTCTATGAGTTCGGCCTCGACAAGGGCGATCCCGCAGCTCTTTCCGGCGATTTCAAGCCGCTGCCCTGGACGGTCAAGGTCGACGGCATGGTCAACAAGCCCGGCACCTTCGACATCGAGGCGCTGATGAAGGAATTCCCGATCGAGGAACGAACCTACCGGATGCGCTGCGTCGAGGCCTGGTCAATGGTCATCCCTTGGGACGGTTTTCCGCTGGCATCGCTGCTCGACAAGGTGGAACCGCTCGGCAGCGCCAAATACGTCGCCTTCGAAACCGTCGTGCGGCCGGAGGAAATGCCGGGGCAGAAGGGCTTCTTCCAGTCGCTCGACTGGCCCTATGTCGAAGGTCTGCGCCTCGACGAAGCGCGCCATCCGCTGGCGCTGCTTGCCGTCGGGCTCTATGGCGAAACGCTGCCGAACCAGAACGGCGCGCCGATCCGCCTCGTCGTGCCGTGGAAATACGGTTTCAAGGGCATCAAGTCGGTCGTCAAGATCACGCTCACCGACCAGCAGCCGAAGAATACCTGGCAGGTGACCAATCCGCAGGAATACGGCTTCTACGCCAACGTCAACCCTGATGTCGATCATCCGCGCTGGAGCCAGGCGAGCGAGCGACGCATCGGCGAAAGCGGCTTCTTCGGTGCGAGCCGCCATCCCACCCTGCCCTTCAACGGCTATGCCGACGAGGTGGCGGGTCTTTATGCCGGCATGGATCTGAAGGCGAATTTCTGATGGCGGAACTGTCGCTCGCCATCCCCAAGCGCTGGCAACCCGCCTCCGTCTGGCTGCTTTACGTCGTCGGGCTGGTGCCTGCGGCCTGGACTTTCTATCTCGGCGCGACCGATCAGCTCGGCGCCGATCCGGTCAAGACCTTCGAGCTCTTCCTCGGCATCTGGACGATCCGCTTCCTGATCGCAACACTTGCCGTGTCCCCGGCCCGCGAGCTCTTCGGCTGGAATTATCTGCGCTATCGCCGCGCGCTGGGCCTGCTGACCTTCTACTACGCGCTGATGCATTTCACCGTCTACATGGTGCTCGACCAGGCGATGGATATCTCTGCCGTCATCAACGACGTGCTGAAGCGCCCCTTCATCATGTTCGGCATGGCGGCCCTTGCCATGCTCATTCCGCTGGCGCTGACATCCAATAATTTCTCGATCCGTCGCCTCGGCAAGAACTGGATCTGGCTGCATCGCCTGATCTACATCATTGCCGCCAGCGGAGCGCTGCATTTCGCGCTCTCGACCAAGATCCTCGACCTCGAGCAATATATCTATGTCGGGCTGATCATCGCGCTCATCCTCTACCGCTCCTACCGGCCGATCGCACGCAACAGGAAGAAGGGCCAGGGACGGGCGCGCAATCGCGCAGTGGCGTCGGCTTCGTGAGGCGCAAACGACCGCCGAGGACGCTTCACCGACGGGTGGGATCGAAGGCGCAGGCTGCGGCGATGCCGATGGCATAAGCCAGCATATTCCAAAACGAAAATATCCGGCCAAGCAACAGGGCGCCCGCCGTGGTCAGCCGAAAGGCGTCGAGCCAGGGCGCATGATAGAGGCGGAACAGTTCCACGGAGATCGCGATGAGCAGCGCTGTGACGGCAATGACCGCCCGCCGTGACCTTGCGGCTATGAGTGACACCAGCAGATAGACCATCGCGCCCCAGAGCGCCGATCCGCCATATTTGACGACGACGAAGGGCAGATCGGCCGCATAGCCAAAGCGCCGGAGCGCCAGCCCGAGGACGATGACAAGAAGCAGGGCTGCGAGACGCAGGAACTGCGCTCGAGAGCGAGTTTGAATAATTGCGCGCAATGACCTGTCCTATCTCAATTTCCGCCGGTTGGACGGCCGAGGTGCAGATATCGAATTATCAAGCGAAGGCTGTCCGCCGGCGCACAAACAAAAACAGCCGGGCTTTGCAGCCCGGCTGTCTTGTTTCCGCCGAAGCGGAAGATTAAGCGGCGACGGCCTGTTCTTCGGCAGCGACACGGGCCTTGTCGGCTGCGCCCTTGGCGAAGGTGTCGCGATCAACGAATTCGACAACGGCCATGGCGGCATTGTCGCCCTGGCGGAAGCCGGCCTTCATGATGCGCAGGTAGCCGCCGTTGCGGGTGGCGTAACGCGTTGCGATCGTGTCGAACAGCTTCGAAACGACGGCAGCATCGCGGATCTGCGAGATCGCCTGGCGGCGAGCATGCAGGTCGCCGCGCTTGCCGAGCGTGACGAGCTTCTCGACGATCGGACGGATTTCCTTGGCCTTCGGCAGGGTCGTGACGATCTGCTCGTGGGTAATCAGCGAAGCCGCCATGTTGGCGAACATCGCCTTGCGGTGGCTTGCAGTTCTATTCAGCTTGCGGCCGGCTTTACCATGGCGCATTGCTATTCTCCTTTAATGCAGGTGCCCTTACGCTAAATGGGCCTGCCGTTTCCTGGCACATGCAGGCGATCGGCCTGCTGTTTGACGGGGAAAGGCAGCCGAAAGAGCCTGCCTTTTGTTTTCTCAGTATTGGTCTTCGTAACGCTTGGCGAGATCTTCGATGTTCTCGGGCGGCCATGCCGGCACTTCCATGCCGAGGTGCAGGCCCATGGAAGCGAGAACTTCCTTGATTTCGTTCAGCGACTTGCGACCAAAATTCGGCGTGCGGAGCATTTCTGCTTCGGTCTTCTGAATGAGGTCGCCGATGTAGACGATGTTGTCGTTCTTCAGGCAGTTTGCCGAACGGACCGACAGTTCGAGTTCGTCTACCTTCTTGAGGAGAGCCGGGTTGAAAGCGAGTTCGGTGACTGCTTCCTCTTCGGTTTCCTTCTGCGGCTCGTCGAAGTTGACGAAGACGCCAAGCTGATCCTGGAGAATGCGCGCCGCAAAAGCGACGGCGTCTTCGCCGGTGATCGAGCCATCGGTTTCGATGGTCATGTTCAGCTTGTCGTAGTCGAGAACCTGTCCTTCGCGGGTATTTTCAACCTTGTAGGACACCTTCTTGACCGGCGAGTAGAGGCTGTCGACCGGGATGAGACCGATCGGAGCATCTTCCGCACGATTGCGCTCGGCCGGAACGTAGCCCTTGCCGTTGTTGACGGTGAACTCCATGCGGATTTCGGCGCCCTCGTCGAGCGTGCAGATGACATGCTCGGGGTTGAGGATTTCGATATCGCCGACCGTCTGAATGTCGCCAGCCGTGACAACGCCCGGGCCCTGCTTGCGCACGACCATGCGCTTTGCGTCGTCGCCATCCATCTTGATGGCGATTTCCTTGATGTTGAGCACGATGTCCGTCACGTCTTCGCGGACGCCCGGAATCGAGGAGAATTCATGCAGCACGCCGTCGATCTGCACCGCCGTGACGGCAGCACCGCGCAGCGAGGAGAGCAGAACGCGACGCAGCGCGTTGCCGAGGGTGAGGCCGAAGCCGCGCTCCAGCGGTTCGGCAACGAGCGTCGCCCTGGTGCGCGAGCTCGAGGAGAACTCCACCTTGTTCGGCTTGATCAGTTCCTGCCAGTTCTTCTGAATCATGAGTTTGCCTTCCGTTCGTTGCCACCATCCAATCGTGGCAACCGAGCTTGAAAACCACCGGGAGCGCGCAGGCGCTCACCGGTGACGAGAGCGATGATCAGACGCGGCGCTTCTTGCGCGGACGGCAGCCATTGTGCGGGATCGGGGTCACGTCGCGGATGGACGTGATCATGAAACCTGCAGCCTGGAGCGCGCGCAGAGCCGATTCACGACCCGAACCCGGACCGCAGACTTCGACTTCCAGCGACTTCATGCCGTGTTCCTGGGCCTTCTTGGCGCAGTCTTCGGCAGCGATCTGGGCGGCGAACGGGGTCGACTTGCGCGAGCCCTTGAAGCCCTTGGCGCCAGCCGACGACCATGCGATCGCATTGCCCTGCGCGTCGGTGATGGTGATCATCGTGTTGTTGAAGGTCGAGTTGACGTGAGCGACACCCGACGAGATATTCTTGCGCTCGCGACGGCGAACGCGGACGGCTTCCTTAGCCATGGTATTCCTTTCGTTGATCTCTTCACCGCCGTAATGCCAGCGGCTACACCGGAACGGCGCCTATATGGTCCCGCTCCAAACTCAAAAGAGGCCGGCGCAGACCGCCAGCCTCCCTACCCCGGTTTCCCGGAAATTACTTCTTCTTACCAGCGATTGCCTTTGCCGGGCCCTTGCGGGTGCGGGCATTGGTGTGCGTGCGCTGACCGCGGACCGGAAGGCCGCGGCGATGACGCAGGCCGCGGTAGCAGCCGAGGTCCATCAGGCGCTTGATGTTCATCGCGGTATCGCGACGAAGATCGCCTTCGACCTGATAGTCGCGGTCAATGGCTTCGCGGATCTGAAGGACTTCTGCGTCCGTCAGCTGATGCACACGACGTTCAGCCGGGATACCGACCTTCTCGACGATTTCCTGTGCGAATTTCGGACCGATCCCGTGAATGTAGGTCAGCGCAATAACAACGCGCTTCGCAGTCGGGATGTTGACGCCAGCGATACGTGCCACGCCTGTTCTCCTTGCATTCCAGTTGCCATCCGGCAAGTGGGCTTCGTTATGCGGTCTTTAGAACCGCCCGTTCAGATTTACGTCCGTAACATGTCAAAACGACCGCACCCGGACTTCCCTGGGAAATCCGCGCCGATCGCATGGAATGTCGCGAGTTGGCGCGGTGTTTAGCGGAATCACTGCTGAAAAGCAACCGTTCCGCCAAGTTTATTTTCAAAGCCTTAAAGCTTGGAAAGAATGCTTTCGACCTCGGCAGTCACCTGATCGATGTCTGCCATGCCGTCCACGGACTTGAGTTTGCCCTTGGCATGGTAATAACCGATCAGCGGCGAGGTTTCCTTGTAGTAGACCTGCAGCCGAGCCGTCATGGTCTCCGGATTGTCATCGGGACGGCGCTTGAAGTGCGTCGAACCGCACTTGTCGCACACGCCTTCGGCAGCCGGAACCTTATCGCTATCGTGATAGACGCTGCCGCACTGTGCGCAGGAATAACGACCGGCGACACGGCGGATCAGTTCGGCATCATCAACACGGAATTCGATGACGACGGACAGGCCGAGACCCTTTGCCCTCAGCATCGCCTCGGTGGCATCCGCCTGGACGAGCGTCCGCGGGAAACCGTCAAGAATGAAGCCGTTGGCGCAATCGGGTTGATCGATTCGCTCGGAAACGATGGCGATGACGATCTCATCCGAGACGAGTTTGCCGGCGTCCATGACCGCCTTGGCGCGCTTGCCGACATCCGTACCGGCGTTGACCGCTGCACGCAGCATGTCCCCCGTGGAAAGCTGCGGAATGCCGTGCTTTTCCACGATCCGCTGGGCCTGGGTTCCCTTACCCGCGCCCGGCGGCCCCAAAAGGATAAGTCTCATCGCCCCCTCTTTCCTCCACGCAACTTCGATTTCTTGATCAGGCCTTCGTATTGCTGCGCGATCAGGTGACCCTGGATCTGTGCAACCGTATCAAGAGTTACGCTAACCACGATCAAAAGCGAAGTCCCACCAAGGGATAATGGGATGCCGGTTTGCGACACCAAGATCTCCGGAAGGATGCAGACGAAGACGAGATAGATTGCGCCGATCACCGTGATGCGGGTCAGCACGTAGTCGATATATTCGGCAGTGCGCTCGCCCGGACGGATGCCGGGAATGAAGCCGCCATGCTTCTTCAGATTGTCGGCCGTGTCCTTCGGATTGAAGACGATGGCCGTGTAGAAGAAGGCGAAGAAGGCGATCAGCGCCGCGTAGAGCACCATGTAGAGCGGCTGGCCGTGGCCCAGCGCCGCGACGATCGACGTCGCCCAGGAGGGCATAGCCGTGGTGTTGGCAAAGCCCGCAAGCGTTGCCGGCAGCAGCAGCAGCGAGGAGGCAAAGATCGCCGGGATGACGCCCGAGGTGTTGAGCTTCAGCGGCAGGTGCGAAGTATCGCCCTGGAACATGCGGTTGCCGACCTGGCGCTTCGGATACTGAATCAGCAGCCGGCGCTGCGCACGCTCGACGAAAACGATCACGCCGATGACGCCGATCGCCACAATGATGACGAGCAGGATGAGGAAGGTCGACAGCGCGCCGGTGCGGCCGAGCTCGAGCGTGCCGGCAAGGGCTGTCGGGAGACCGGCGGCGATGCCGGCGAAGATGATCAGCGAGATGCCGTTGCCGATGCCGCGCGAGGTGATCTGCTCGCCGAGCCACATCAGGAACATCGTGCCGCCGAGCAGCGTCAGAACGGTCGAAACACGGAAGAACCAGCCCGGATCGACGACGAGGCCCTGGCCGCTCTCAAGGCCGGCGGCAATGCCGTAGGCCTGCAGCGCGCCGAGGATGACGGTGCCGTAGCGGGTATACTGGTTGATGATCTTACGGCCCTGCTCGCCCTCCTTCTTGAGGTTTTCGAGCGCCGGCACGACCGAGGTCATGAGCTGCACGATGATCGAAGCAGAGATATAGGGCATGATGCCGAGCGCGAAGATCGCCATGCGCTGAACGGCGCCGCCCGAGAACATGTTGAAAAGGCCGAGAATGCCGCCTGCCTGGCCGCGGAAAGCCTGGGCATAGGCTTCGGGATTGAGGCCCGGTAGCGGAATATGGGTGCCGAGCCTGTAGACGAGGAGAGCTGCCAGTGTGAACCACAAGCGCTTCTTCAAATCCTCGGCTTTGGCAAAGGTCGAAAAATTGAGGTTGGATGCCAATTGTTCCGCTGCAGAAGCCATGCGTTTCTCCGCGCTACCAATTCCGGCGTCTCTGGGGGATAGGCCGGCCCCGGAATCAGTATGAAAATTATTCAAAACCGGGTTCAGAACGGATTGCAATGCAACCCCATGCCTCACCCTCGTTTTAGTCTTACCGGCATGACGCGGGCGCGCCAGCCAAGTTTTTGTGAGGCCCACATATGGGAGCAAAATCGCCCGGTGTGAAGCACCCCGGGCGATATATCATCAGATTATTATTCGGCTGCAGCCGGAGCCGAAAGCAGCGTCACGGTGCCGCCGGCCTTTTCGATCTTCTCGACGGCAGGCTTGGAGGCGCCTGCAACGACGATCGTCACCTTGGCCTTGAGCTCGCCATCGGCGAGAACGCGAACGCCGTCCTTGGGGCGACGGATGACGCCAGCGGCCTTGAGGGCAGCTGCATCAACGGTCGCCTTGGCGTCGAGCTTGCCGGCGTCGATTGCCGCCTGGATACGGCCGAGCGACACGACAACAAAATCGGAAGCGAAAATGTTGTTGAAGCCGCGCTTCGGCAGGCGACGATAGATCGGCATCTGGCCGCCTTCGAAGCCGTTGATGGCGACGCCCGAGCGGGACTTCTGACCCTTCACGCCGCGACCACCGGTCTTGCCCGAGCCCGAGCCGATACCGCGGCCGAGACGCTTGCGGCTGTGGGTCGAGCCTTCGTTGTCCTTGATTTCATTCAGTTTCATGAGCGTTTCCTCCGTCTCACTTCTCGTCGACGACGCGAACGAGATGCTGGACAGCACGGATCATGCCACGAACCGAAGGAGTATCCTCCAGCGTGCGGCGACGGTGCATCTTGTTCAGTCCGAGACCGATCAGCGTGCGCTGCTGAACATCCGGACGGCGAATCGGGCTGCCGATCTGTTCGATCGTGACAGTCTTCGCTTCAGCTTTCTTGGTAGCCTTGGCCATCTGTCAAACTCCTCTTATTCTTCAGAGGCGTTGCCGGAGGCGCTACGACGAGCCTGCAGCGTAGCATACTTGATGCCGCGCTGAGCTGCGATGTCCTTCGGGTGAACCTGGTGCTTCAGAGCGTCGAAGGTGGCGCGAACCATGTTGTAGGGGTTCGACGAACCGGTCGACTTGGCGACGACGTCGTGCATGCCGAGCGTTTCGAATACGGCGCGCATCGGGCCGCCGGCGATGATGCCGGTACCGACCTTGGCCGAGCGCAGCAGAACCTTGCCGGCGCCATGGCGGCCATGGACGTCGTGATGCAGCGTACGGCCGTCACGCAGCGGTACGAAAATCAGCTCGCGCTTGGCGGCTTCGGTCGCCTTGCGGATGGCTTCCGGCACTTCACGTGCCTTGCCATGGCCGAAGCCGACGCGGCCCTTCTGGTCGCCGACGACGACGAGTGCTGCGAAACCAAAACGACGGCCGCCCTTGACGACCTTGGCGACGCGGTTAATCGCGACCAGCTTGTCGACGAATTCGCTATCGCGCTCTTCACGGCTCTGGCGGTCTTCCCGCTGCGGCCTTCTTTCCTGTGCCATTGTCCTCTTCCTTTTTCTTTTCCGGGTGCAATCGGCAAACACATGTGGACCGCATCAGCACTCCCCTTTCGGGAAGTGCCTGCGGTCCGGCGAAAATCCGGCCGGCGCTGTAAGCGTCCGGCCGGAAACTGATCAGAAGGTGAGACCGCCTTCGCGGGCCGCTTCGGCGAGAGCCTTGATGCGGCCGTGATAGATGAAGGCGCCACGGTCAAACACGACTTCCGTAACACCGGCCTTGGAGGCGCGCTCGGCAACGAGCTTGCCTACGACGGCAGCGGCGGCGGTATCGGCACCGGTCTTCAGAGAACCGCGCAGATCCTTTTCGAGGGTGGAGGCAGACGCGAGCGTCTTGCCGGCCACATCATCGATGACCTGGGCGTAGATGTTCTTCGAGGAGCGATGAACCGACAGGCGCGGACGGCCATTGGCCACCGACTTGAGTTGACGGCGCACGCGGTTGGCACGACGTGCAAGTGCTTCTTTCCTGCTAGCCATTTCGCGTGATCCTTACTTCTTCTTGCCTTCTTTGCGGACGATCCGCTCGTCGGCGTACTTGACGCCCTTGCCCTTGTAAGGCTCGGGACCGCGATATTCGCGGATTTCGGCGGCAACCTGGCCGACCTGCTGCTTGTTGATGCCGCTGACGATGATTTCAGTCGGCTTCGGAACAGCGATCGAGATACCGACCGGCGGCTCATAGATCACGTCGTGGCTGAAACCGAGAGCCAGCTGCAGGTTCTTGCCCTGCATGGAGGCGCGGTAACCAACGCCGTTGATTTCAAGCTTGCGCTCGAAACCGTCCTTGACGCCCTTGAAGATGCCTTCGATCATCGTGCGGGACATGCCCCACTTCGAACGTGCATCCTTGGTCTGGCTGAGCGGCGTTACGACGACCGCGTTATTTTCGAGCTTGAGGCTGATTTCGTCGTTAGCAACGAAAAACAGCTCGCCCTTCGGACCCTTTGCAGTCACCTTCTGACCATCGACCGTAGCCGTGATCCCAGCAGGTACCTGAACGGGCTTTTTACCGATACGAGACATGTTTCTATCCTGTCTGTTCGCTATGGAGACCCCTGCCCGATCTTAGAAGACCGAGCAAAGAACCTCGCCGCCAACGTTCTGTTCGCGAGCCTGGTGATCGGCCATCACACCCTTCGGAGTCGAAAGGATGGTGATGCCGAGACCGTTCGCGACCTGCGGAATGGACTTGACCGAGACATAAACCCGGCGGCCCGGCTTGGACACACGGCCGATCTCACGGATCACCGATGCGCCTTCATAATATTTCAGCTCGATGCTGAGTTCCGACTTGCCATTGCCGAAATCGACAACGGAATAGCCACGGATGTAGCCTTCGGACTGCAGGACATCGAGAACACGCGCACGGAGCTTGGACGCAGGCGTCGAGACCGACGACTTGCGGCGGGAAGCGCCGTTGCGGATGCGGGTGAGCATATCGCCCAACGGATCAGTCATTGTCATGTAACCTGCTCCTTACCAGCTCGACTTGACGATGCCCGGCACCTTGCCGAGATTGCCGAGTTCACGCAGCGCGATACGCGACATGCGCAGTTTACGGTAATATGCGCGCGGACGCCCCGAGACTTCGCAACGGTTGCGAATACGGGTCTTCGATCCATCGCGCGGCAGGGATGCCAGCTTGATCGAGGCCTTGAACCGCTCTTCGATCGGAAGAGCCTGGTTCATGATGATCGCCTTCAACGCAGCCCGCTTAGCGGCCTGGTTGGCGACCGTAGTACGGCGGCGCTTGTTCTTTTCAACTGCGCTTGTCTTCGCCATGTCAGGTTCCTTTTCTACGCTCGTCGTTACGGTTATTGACGGAACGGGAAGCTGAACTCTTTCAGAAGAGCCCGTGCTTCGTCGTCGGTCGTCGCCGTCGTGCAAACGATGATGTCCATGCCCCACATCTGATCAACCTTGTCGTAGTTGATCTCAGGGAACACAATGTGCTCCTTGATGCCCATGGCGAAGTTGCCACGGCCGTCAAAGCTCTTCGGGTTCAGGCCGCGGAAGTCGCGAACGCGCGGGAGCGCGATGTTCACGAGACGGTCCAGGAACTCGTACATGCGGGCGCCGCGAAGGGTAACCTTGGCGCCGATCGGCATCTGTTCGCGGACCTTGAAGCCTGCGATAGAGTTGCGTGCGCGGGTGATGACCGGCTTCTGGCCGGCGATCGCTGCGAGGTCGGCGGCAGCAACCGTCGGCTTCTTCGAGTCAGCGGTCGCTTCGCCAACACCCATGTTGATCACGATCTTGTCGAGCTTCGGAATCATCATCTCGTTGGCGTAGGAGAACTGCTCCTGCATCGCCTTGCGGATGCGCTCGACATATTCCTTCTTGAGCCGTGGCTCGTATTTTGCCTCAGCCATCGATCACTTCTCCAGAACGCTTGGCCACACGGACCTTCTTGCCGTCAACAACCTTGAAACCGACGCGGGTCGGCTTACCGTCCTTGTCGACGATTGCAACGTTGGACAGGTGAACCGAGGCTTCCTTGTTGATGATGCCGGCTTCCTGGGTCTGCGTCTGGCGCTGGTGGCGCTTGACAACGTTGACGCCACGAACGACGGCACGATCTTCCTTTGGCATGACCTGGACAACTTCGCCGGTGCGGCCCTTGTCCTTGCCAGCGAGCATGACGACCTTGTCGCCCTTACGAATCTTCTGCATCGCTTCGCTCCTTACAGTACTTCGGGAGCCAGCGAGATGATCTTCATGTGGTTCTTGGCGCGAAGTTCGCGCGGAACCGGTCCGAAGATACGGGTGCCGATCGGCTCTTTCTTGTTGTCGATGAGGACTGCTGCGTTGGTGTCGAAGCGGATGACGGAGCCATCCGGACGACGGATATCCTTGGCGGTACGAACGACAACCGCCTTCATCACGTCACCCTTCTTCACACGGCCGCGCGGGATCGCTTCCTTGATCGAAACGACGATGACGTCGCCGATCGAGGCATACTTGCGCTTCGAGCCGCCCAGCACCTTGATGCACATGACACGACGTGCGCCGGAATTATCCGCGACGTCGAGGTTTGTTTGCATCTGAATCATATCAGGTCGCCTTCTTGGTTTACCGGAATGGTTGGGCTAGCCCCCTACTCCGGCTTATGAAAATTTTCGCCGGCCGAGCTGCCATGACGGCAACACAGACGCGGCAATAGCTGAATAGCGCGGGATCGATCGTGCCAGGGTGGTTTCCCGAACGGGACCTTCCGTGCGCTCAAAGCAAAAGAACGCCCGGCATTCGAGCGTTCTGACGCTGCTTCATACAGATATTTCGGCGAGACGCAAGGCCTCGCACAAAATTCTGTTACTTGCCCTGGGCGGAAATCACCGTCCAACGCTTGTCCTTGGAAATCGGCGCGCATTCCTCGATGGATACGGTATCGCCGATCTTGTACTGGTTGTTCTCGTCGTGGGCCTTGTACTTCTTGGAACGACGAACGGTCTTCTGGAGCAGCGGGTGAGCGAAACGACGCTCGACACGAACCACTACCGTCTTCTCGTTCTTGTCGCCAACGACGACGCCCTGCAGGATGCGCTTCGGCATATTTTTCTTCCTTTAGGCCTTAACTTCTGCCGCCTTCTGGCGGGCAATGGTTTTCACGCGGGCGATGTCCTTGCGGACTTCGTTGATGCGCGAGGACTTTTCGAGCTGGCCGGTCGCCTTCTGGAAGCGCAGGTTGAACTGCTCCTTCTTCAGCTTGGCAAGCTCGTCCTTGAGTTGGTCGGCGGTGAACCCGCGAACATCTGAGGCTTTCATGAGCTCAATCCCTTACTCTGCAATGCGCTGAACGAAGCGCGTCTTGACCGAGAGCTTGGCAGAGCCGAGACGAAGCGCCTCGCGGGCGATTTCTTCGCTGACACCGTCGATCTCGAACATCATACGGCCGGGCTTGACCTTGCATGCCCAGTATTCAACGGAGCCCTTACCCTTACCCATACGGACTTCGGTCGGCTTTGCGGTTACCGGAACGTCCGGGAACACGCGGATCCATACACGGCCGGCGCGCTTCATATAACGCGTGATCGCGCGGCGGGCCGCTTCGATCTCGCGCGCGTTGACGCGGTTGGGTTCCTGAGCCTTCAGGCCGAATTCGCCGAATGCCAGGTCAGAACCGCCCTTGGCGACGCCCTTGATGCGGCCCTTGAACTGCTTGCGGTACTTGGTACGCTTTGGCTGCAACATTTTCTTATTCTCCGAACTTCTCTGCCACGCGCGCTATCAAGCGTTGTCGCGGCGACGGTCTCTGTCGCGGTCACGGTCACGGCTTGCCGGACCCTGGGCGTCACCTTCCATCGCACGGCGCTCGGAAGCCATCGGATCGTGCTCAAGGATTTCGCCCTTGAAGATCCAGACCTTGATGCCGCAGATGCCGAATGCGGTTTCTGCTTCAGCCGTGCCGTAGTCGATGTCGGCGCGCAGCGTGTGCAGCGGCACACGACCTTCGCGGTACCATTCCGTACGGGCGATTTCAGCACCGCCGAGACGGCCGGCGCAGGTGATCTTGATGCCTTCGGCGCCAAGACGCATCGCAGACTGAACGGCGCGCTTCATGGCGCGGCGGAAAGCCACGCGGCGCTCGAGCTGCTGGGCGATCGACTGAGCGACCAGCGTCGCATCGACTTCGGGCTTGCGCACTTCGACGATGTTGAGGTGCGTCTCCGAATTCGTCATGTCCGACAGCTTCTTGCGGAGCTTGTCGATGTCTGCGCCCTTGCGGCCGATGATCAGGCCCGGACGTGCCGAGTGGATCGTGACGCGGCACTTCTTGTGCGGACGCTCGATGACCACCTTGGAGATCCCGGCCTGCTTCAGTTCGCTCATGACGAACTTGCGCATCTTCAGGTCTTCGTGCAGCAGCTGGCCGTACTCGGCATTGTCCGCGAACCAGCGGCTATCCCAGGTACGGTTGATGCCAAGCCGGAAACCGATTGGATTGATTTTCTGACCCATTATGCGGCCTCCTCTACTGCCTGCACTTCACGAACGACGATCGTCAGGTGCGCGAAAGGCTTTTCGATGCGCGACGCGCGACCACGGCCACGAGCGTGGAAACGCTTCATGACGATCGACTTGCCGACATAGGCCTCGGCGACGACAAGCGAGTCGACGTCGAGATCGTGGTTGTTCTCGGCATTGGCGATCGCAGATTCGAGCGTCTTCTTGACGGCGCCTGCGATGCGCTTGCGGGAGAACTCCAGCTCAGCGAGTGCGCGCTCGACCTTCTTGCCGCGGATAGCCGCAGCAACCAGGTTGAGCTTCTGGGGGCTGACGCGGAGCGTGCGGGCGACTGCTTGCGCCTCGTTGTCCTTCAGCCGGCGTTCGGCTTTTGCCTTGCCCATTGTTACTTCCTCTTCGCCTTCTTGTCCGCGCCGTGACCGTAGTAGGTGCGGGTCGGAGAGAATTCACCGAATTTGTGGCCGACCATGTCTTCATTGACGCTGACCGGAATATGCTTGCTGCCGTTGTAGACGCCGAAGGTAAGACCGACGAACTGCGGCAGGATCGTGGAGCGACGGCTCCAGATCTTGATCACTTCTGCACGACCGCCTTCACGAACCTTCTCAGCCTTCTTGAGAAGATAGCCGTCAACGAACGGACCTTTCCATACTGAACGAGCCATTGGAGACTTCCTCTCTTACTTCTTACGCTGATGACGCGAGCGCATGATCATCTTGTCGGTCGACTTGTTCGACCGGGTGCGCTTGCCCTTGGTCGGCTTGCCCCACGGTGTCACCGGATGGCGACCACCGGAGGTGCGGCCTTCACCACCGCCGTGCGGATGGTCGACCGGGTTCATGACGACGCCGCGGTTATGCGGACGCTTGCCGCGCCAAACGGTACGACCGGCCTTGCCGTCGTTGATGTTGGCGTGGTCAGGGTTGGAGACGGCGCCGATCGAAGCAAGGCAGGAGCCATGGACGAGACGCTGTTCACCGGAGTTCAGGCGAAGGATCGCCATGCCCTGGTCGCGGCCGACGAGCTGCGCGTAGGAACCGGCAGAGCGAGCGATCTGACCACCCTTGCCCGGCTTCATTTCCACGTTGTGGATGATGGAGCCGACCGGGATGAACTGCAGCGGCATGGTGTTGCCGGGCTTGACGTCGACAGCCTTCTCGGACGCGATGACCTTGTCGCCGGCAGCGAGGCGCTGCGGAGCAATAATATAGGCCTTCTCGCCGTCAGCATAGGTCACCAGCGCGATGAACGCCGTGCGGTTCGGATCGTATTCGATCCGCTCGACAGTGCCTTCGACGTCGAACTTGCGACGCTTGAAGTCCACCAGACGATAGGTACGCTTGTGACCGCCGCCGATGAAACGGGCGGTGATGCGACCGAGGTTGTTACGGCCGCCGCTCTTGGTCAGACCTTCCGTCAGCGCCTTGACCGGCTTGCCCTTGTAGAGCGAGGAGCGATCGACGATGACCAGCTGACGCTGGCTCGGGGTGATCGGATTGAATGTTTTCAATGCCATTTTCTTATACCTCAGAGACCGGTGGAGACGTCGATCGTCTGGCCTTCAGCCAGGGTCACGACAGCCTTCTTCACGTCCTTCTGCTTGCCGACGAAACCGCGGAACCGCTTGGTCTTGCCCTTGCGCAGCAGAGTGTTGACGGCCGTAACCTTGACGCCGAACAGCGCCTCGACAGCAGCCTTGATTTCCGGCTTCGTCGCCTGCTTGGCGACATTGAAAACAACCTGGTTGTTTTCGGATACCAGCGTGGACTTTTCGGTGATCGCCGGGGAGACGATCACATCGTAGTGGCGAAGATCGGTCACTTGAATCGCTCCTCTAGCGCTTCAACCGCAGCCTTGGAAAGCACGAGCTTGCCGCGGCGCACGATGTCGTAAACGTTGATGCCCTGGATCGGCAGAACATCGATGTTCGGGATGTTCTGAGCTGCCAGCTTGAAGTTGCCATCAAGCTCTGCGCCACCGATGAAGAGGGCGTTGGTCAGGCCGAGCGTCTCGAAAACGGACGCGAGAGCCTTGGTCTTGGCTTCAGCGGCAACCAGGTTGTCGATGACGATGACGTCATCGGCCTTGATCTTGGCCGAAAGGGCGTGGCGAAGGCCGAGTGCACGAACCTTCTTGGGAAGATCATGCTCGTGGCTGCGCACGACCGGGCCGTGAGCCTTGCCGCCGCCGCGGAACTGCGGAGCGCGAGCCGAATGGTGGCGGGCGCGGCCCGTACCCTTCTGCTTGTACATCTTGGCGCCGGTGCGCGAAACTTCTGCGCGGCCCTTAGCCTTGTGCGTGCCCTGCTGCTTCTTGGCAAGCTGCCAGCGGATAACGCGGGCGAGAATGTCTTCGCGGGGCTCGAGGCCGAAAATCGCGTCCGAAAGGGAAACCTTCCCGGCGTCTTTTCCCTCGAGGGTCTTGACGTTCAATTCCATTGATCTGGCTCCCTTACTTCGCGGCCGACTTGACGGCGTCGCGCACGATGATCCAGGCACCCTTGGAACCAGGAACAGCACCCTTGATCAGGATCAGACCACGATCTTCGTCGGTCGAAACCACTTCCAGGTTCTGCGTCGTGACGCGCGTCTGGCCCATGTGACCAGCCATCTTCTTGTTCTTGAAAACCTTGCCCGGATCCTGGCGCGAGCCGGTCGAACCGTGCGAGCGGTGCGAAACCGACACACCGTGCGTGGCGCGCAGACCGCCGAAACCGTGGCGCTTCATGGCGCCGGCAAAACCCTTACCGATCGTCGTGCCCGTCACGTCGACGAGCTGACCGGCTGCAAAGTGACCCGCCTTGATCTCAGTGCCGACTTCGAGCAGCTGATCTTCCGACACGCGGAATTCTGCGACCTTGGCCTTCGGCTCGACGTTGGCAACGGCAAAGTTGCCGCGCATCGCCTTCGACGTGTTCTTCACCTTCGCCTGGCCGGCACCGAGCTGAACTGCGGTATAGCCATTCTTTTCGACAGTGCGCGTGGCAACGACCTGGACGGCCTCCATGCGCAGTACCGTTACCGGGACATGCTCGCCGGCGTCGTTATAGACGCGGGTCATTCCCACCTTCTGTGCAATCACACCTGAACGCATCGGTTCAATCCTTCTCACTCAGCCCGAAGACCCGAGGTCTCAGAGCTTGATCTCAACATCGACACCGGCGGCGAGATCGAGCTTCATCAGCGCGTCTACCGTCTGCGGGGTCGGGTCAACGATATCGAGAAGGCGCTTATGCGTGCGCATCTCGAACTGTTCACGGCTCTTCTTGTCGATGTGCGGGGACCGGTTGACCGTAAACTTCTCGATGCGGGTCGGAAGCGGAACGGGGCCCCGGACGCTGGCACCGGTGCGCTTCGCCGTCGATACGATCTCGCGCGTGGAGGCATCGAGAATCCGGTGATCGAACGCCTTCAGGCGGATGCGGATATTCTGGCCGTTCATTCGACTTTATCCTTGTGTCTGTTATCCGCGTGTCACCATTGAGGGACACGACTTACCTTCAGTTACGTTAGCGGGCCACCGGTTTCAAAGATCGAGAGGGACACCGAGATCGGCGTCCCTATCCTTTCCTTGGGCCTGGTGGCCCAGCCGCTAATTACTCGACGATCGAAGCGACGATACCGGCGCCGACGGTGCGGCCGCCTTCGCGGATGGCGAAGCGCAGCTTTTCTTCCATCGCGATCGGAACGATCAGCTCGACGGCAACCGTGACGTTGTCGCCCGGCATAACCATCTCCGTGCCTTCCGGCAGCGTCACAATGCCCGTCACGTCGGTCGTGCGGAAGTAGAACTGCGGACGGTAGTTGGTGAAGAACGGCGTATGACGGCCACCCTCTTCCTTCGTCAGGATGTAGGCTTCCGCCATGAACTTCTTGTGCGGCTTGACAGAACCCGGCTTGCAGAGAATCTGGCCACGCTCGACGCCGTCACGGTTCACACCGCGGATCAGCGCGCCGATGTTGTCGCCGGCCTGGCCCTGATCGAGCAGCTTGCGGAACATTTCAACGCCGGTCACCGTCGTCTTCGAGGTCGGGCGGATGCCGACGATCTCGACTTCTTCGCCAACCTTGACGATGCCACGCTCGACGCGGCCGGTCACAACCGTGCCGCGGCCCGAGATCGAGAACACGTCTTCGATCGGCATCAGGAACGGCTGGTCGATCGGACGCTCAGGCGTCGGGATGTAGGCGTCAACCGCAGCCATCAGCTCGCGGATCGCGTCTTCGCCGATCTTCTTGTCCGAATCTTCGAGAGCAGCAAGCGCCGAACCCTTGACGACCGGGATATCGTCGCCCGGGAAGTCGTAGGACGACAGCAGTTCGCGAACTTCGAGCTCGACCAGTTCGAGAAGCTCGGCGTCGTCAACCTGGTCGACCTTGTTCAGGAACACCACGATCGCCGGAACGCCAACCTGGCGGGCCAGCAGGATGTGTTCGCGCGTCTGCGGCATCGGGCCGTCAGCGGCCGAGCACACCAGGATCGCGCCGTCCATCTGGGCAGCACCGGTGATCATGTTCTTGACGTAGTCGGCGTGGCCGGGGCAGTCGACGTGCGCGTAGTGGCGGGCCGGCGTCTCATATTCGACGTGTGCCGTCGAAATGGTGATGCCACGGGCCTTTTCTTCCGGAGCCGCGTCGATCTGGTCGTACGCCTTGAACTCACCGAAGTACTTCGTGATCGCTGCCGTCAGAGACGTCTTGCCGTGGTCAACGTGGCCGATCGTGCCGATGTTGACGTGCGGCTTGTTGCGCTCAAACTTACTCTTTGCCATTTTCGGCTCTCCGTTTTGCTAGTCCCCGAGGGGATCTAATTCTTGTTATCGGTCAATTGGTATGCCGGTCACTTCTGACCGGAATACTTTGCCTGGATTTCTGTTGCGACGTTCGACGGGACCGGCGAATAGTGATCGAAGGTCATCGTGTACTGAGCGCGGCCCTGAGACATGGAGCGCAGGTTGTCGACGTACTTGAACATGTTCGCGAGCGGAACGTTCGCGTTGATGACGACGGCGATACCACGGCTCTCCTGGCCCTGGATCTGGCCGCGACGGGAGTTCAGGTCGCCGATGACGTCGCCGACGTAATCTTCCGGGGTCACGACTTCGACCTTCATCATCGGCTCGAGCAGCTGAGCGCCGGCCTTCTTGGCTGCTTCACGGAAGCAGGCACGCGATGCGATTTCGAAGGCGAGAACCGAGGAGTCGACGTCGTGGAAGGCGCCGTCGATGAGGGTCGCCTTGACGCCGAGCATCGGGAAGCCAGCCAGCGGACCCGAAGACAGGACGCTTTCGATGCCCTTCTGGACGCCGGGGATGTATTCCTTCGGAACGGAACCACCGACAATCTTCGATTCGAACTTGAAGTCGTCGCCGTCCGGGTTCGGTTCGAAGATGATCTTGACGCGCGCGAACTGGCCGGTACCACCGGACTGCTTCTTGTGCGTGTAGTCTTCTTCGTGCGTCCGGGTGATGGTTTCGCGGTAGGCAACCTGCGGCGCGCCGACGGTTGCTTCGACCTTGAATTCACGACGCATGCGGTCGACGATGATGTCGAGATGCAGTTCGCCCATGCCGGCAATGATGGTCTGGCCGGATTCCTGGTCGGTCTTGACGCGGAAGGAAGGATCTTCAGCAGCCAGGCGGTTGAGCGCGAGGCCCATCTTTTCCTGGTCGCCCTTGGTCTTCGGCTCGATGGCGATCTGGATGACCGGCTCGGGGAATTCCATGCGCTCGAGGATAACCGGCTTCAGCGGATCGCAAAGCGTGTCGCCCGTCGTGGTTTCCTTGAGGCCGGCGAGAGCGACGATGTCGCCTGCGAAGGCTTCTTCGATGTCTTCACGCGAGTTGGAGTGCATCTGCAGCATGCGGCCGACGCGCTCGCGCTTGTCCTTGACCGTGTTCATGACCGACGCGCCCTTTTCGAGCTTGCCGGAGTAGATGCGGGCGAAGGTCAGCGAACCGACGAAGGGGTCGTTCATGATCTTGAAGGCGAGCATGGAAAGCGGCTCGCTGTCGTCGGCGTGACGCTCGATTTCAGCTTCCGTCTTGAAGTCGATGCCCTTGATCGCCGGGATGTCCATCGGCGACGGCAGGTAGTCGACGACGGCGTCGAGCAGCGGCTGCACGCCCTTGTTCTTGAAGGCGGTGCCGCAGAACATCGGGTGGAACTTGACGTCGATCGTGCCGCGGCGAACCAGCGCGCGGATCTGATCGTTGTCGGGCAGAACGCCTTCGAGATAGGCTTCCATGGCGGCTTCGTCGATATCGACGACCGTCTCGATCAGCTTTTCGCGATATTCTTCGGCCTTGGCCTTCATATCCTCGGGGATCTCGACGACATCCCACTGGGCGCCGAGCGACTCGTCGCGCCAGATGAGAGCGTTCATCTCGATGAGGTCGATGACGCCCTTGAAGTCGCTTTCAGCGCCGATCGGCAGCTGCATGACGACAGCCGTTGCGCCGAGACGGGTCTTGATCATCTCGACGGAGCGGTAGAAGTCCGCGCCGGTCTTGTCCATCTTGTTGCAGAAGATCATCCGCGGGACGTTGTACTTCTCGGCCTGACGCCAGACGGTTTCCGTCTGCGGCTCAACACCTGCGTTGGCGTCGAGCAGCGCGATGGCGCCGTCGAGAACGCGCAGCGAACGCTCGACTTCGATGGTGAAGTCGACGTGGCCGGGGGTGTCGATGATGTTGAAGCGGCGCATCTTGCCGTCACGGCCCTTCCAGAAGGTCGTGGTGGCAGCAGAGGTGATCGTGATGCCACGCTCCTGCTCCTGCTCCATCCAGTCCATGGTGGCTGCGCCGTCGTGGACTTCGCCGATCTTGTGCGACTTGCCGGTGTAGTAAAGGATACGCTCGGTGGTCGTGGTCTTGCCGGCGTCGATATGCGCCATGATACCGAAATTGCGGTAATCTTCGATCTTATATTCGCGAGCCATTGTGGACTGCCTTTCGATACCGTTCGGAATTACCAGCGATAGTGCGAGAATGCGCGGTTGGCGTCAGCCATCTTGTGCGTGTCTTCGCGCTTCTTGACGGCGGAGCCACGGTTGTTGGACGCATCGAGCAGTTCGCCGGAAAGGCGGTCAACCATAGTCGTTTCATTGCGCTTGCGGGCAGCAGCAATCAGCCAGCGAATGGCGAGAGCCTGGCGGCGCTCCGGACGAACGTCGACCGGGACCTGATAGGTCGCACCACCGACACGGCGCGAGCGGACTTCAACGTGCGGGGCAATGTTGTCGAGCGCAGAATGGAAAACCGTGAGCGGCTCCTGCTTGGACTTGCCCTGGACGGCGTCGAACGCACCGTAGACGATGTTTTCAGCAACGGACTTCTTGCCGTCGAGCATGATGGCATTCATGAACTTGGTGACGACGAGATCGCCGAACTTCGGATCCGGATTGATCTCGCGCTTTTCTGCTTTATGGCGTCTGGACATAGTTTTCGTCTCTTCAATCGTTAAGGCGCTTCATCACGCGGAGGACCTCGCGCAGCGCCGAATTATTCAAAACCGAATTACTTCGGACGCTTCGCGCCGTACTTGGAGCGGCGCTGCTTGCGGTTCTTGACACCCTGGGTATCGAGAACGCCGCGGATGATGTGATAACGGACACCCGGAAGGTCCTTGACGCGGCCGCCACGGATCATGACGACAGAGTGTTCCTGAAGGTTATGACCTTCGCCGGGGATGTAACCAATGACTTCGAAGCCGTTGGTCAGGCGGATCTTTGCGACCTTACGCAGAGCCGAGTTCGGCTTCTTCGGCGTCGTCGTGTAGACGCGCGTGCAAACGCCGCGCTTCTGCGGGTTCTCCTGGAGTGCGGGAACCTTGTTACGCTTTACGTTCGCCTGGCGAGGCTTGCGGATCAGCTGGTTTACGGTAGGCATTCAACCATCCCTTACGTTTTATCTCAGTACCCTTGCGGGCTTGAACTCGCGCCGTCTCCGGCAGTGACGCACGCTTTCCGTCAATGCGCAAAATATGGCCCGATCCGCTTCCGCAGATGGACCACAAGGAGCAGAGGACGCATAGAATATGCGTCGTGCGTGCAGCATCATGACTTCAACGTGCGTTTAGAACCTTGTTTGAGGTGAACTTCAGGGCGCGTCGCCCCGAACAGCCAAGCCTCACATGGGATCTGATGGCCGGGGTACTACTGGTTTCCACCCATCTCGTCAAGGCCGGTTAAGAAATAAACTCGCCGCATCGCCTTGATATGCGGGCCTGACGCCCTGTTTTCACCCTCCTAGACGAATTCACAGCCGTGCGCCAAGATAAAAACTTGGGCATCGCAGCAAAAGCAGCTAAGGAATCAGCAATTGCAGCGCTCGGCCCTCGCAGGGGATTCGAGCGAGCGAATCGTCAAAGAGCCGAAGGACAGGCGATGATCACGACACCTGATAACGACAATAATTTCGATGGTCCGATGATCTTCATCATCATCGGCAAGGGCTACGAGTCCGACGCCAGCGAAGGCATCGACCTGCATATCATGCTGAAGGCGCCCGACGACGACACCGCCGTCCGCGAAGCCCTGAACGCCCTTGCCGAGGAAGGCTTCATCGAGGCCGATCTCGACCAGATCGGCATGCTGACCGAGGTGCCTGCCGAAGAGCCGCACGCCTCCGCCTATCAGGGCGCCGTCGACGGCGAAGTCGCGATCATCCGCTTCAACTGACGGGAGCCGCGCAGCGCCCTCCCTCCCCGCCCGACCAAACAGAGCAGACCAAAAACGAAAACCGCCCGGATCGCTCCGGGCGGTTTTTCAATTCAACGACTTCAGCCGGCGGATTATTCCGCAGCCGGAGCCTTTTCGGCCATGTCCTGCAGCATCGGCGTAGCAACGGCAGCCCCGGTGCCCTTGCGGCGCTCTTCGAGGATCATCTCGTCGCGCGACGTGGCGATGCGGCGGATCTGGGTCATGGTGCCGCCGGTGCCGGCCGGGATGAGGCGACCGACGATGACGTTTTCCTTCAGACCCTGCAGGCCGTCGGTCTTGCCGGCGATCGCAGCTTCCGTCAGCACCTTGGTCGTTTCCTGGAAGGACGCGGCCGAGATGAAGGACGGGGTCTGCAGCGACGCCTTGGTGATGCCGAGAAGAACCGGATCGCCGTAGGCGGGCTTCTTGCCCTGCTCGATCAGATGATCGTTGACGTCTTCGAGCTCGATCCGGTCGACATTGTCGCCGACGATATAGGTCGAGTCGCCTGCATCGGTGATTTCCACCTTCTGCAGCATCTGACGGACGATCACCTCGATGTGCTTGTCGTTGATGACAACGCCCTGCAGGCGGTAGACTTCCTGGATCTCGTTGACGAGGTAGGAGGCCAGAGCCTCCACGCCCTTGATCGCCAGGATGTCGTGCGGAGCCGGGTTACCGTCGAGGATGTAGTCACCCTTTTCGATATAGTCGCCTTCCTGAAGGTGGAAGGGCTTGCCCTTCGGGATCAGGTATTCGACAGGCTCGACACCGTCTTCCGCCGGCTCGATGATGACGCGGCGCTTGTTCTTGTAGTCGCGGCCGAGGCGGATCGTACCATCGATCTCCGCGATGATGGCATGGTCCTTCGGACGACGGGCTTCGAACAGTTCGGCAACACGCGGCAGACCGCCGGTGATGTCCTTGGTCTTGGCGCTTTCCAGCGGCGAACGCGCGAGAACGTCACCCTGGGAGACCTTGGTGCCCGGCTCGACCGACAGGATCGCGTCGACCGAGAGCAGGAAGCGGGCGTCACCGCCACGCGACAGCTTGGCGACATTGCCGCTGGCATCCTTGATGACGATCGCCGGCTTGAGGTCCGAACCGCGGGGGGTCGAACGCCAGTCGATGACCTGACGCTTGGTGATGCCGGTGGATTCGTCGGTCGCTTCCAGAACGGAGAGACCGTCGACCAGGTCTTCGAACTGAACGGTACCGGCTACTTCCGTCATCATCGGACGGGTGTAGGGGTCCCACTCCGCCAGACGCTGGCCGCGCTTGACCTTGTCGCCTTCGTCGACATGCAGCTTCGAACCGTAGGCCACACGCTGCGACGACCGCTCGACACCACGTTCGTCCAGGATCTGGACGGTCATGTTGCGGCCCATGGCAACGAGGTTGCCATCGGAGTTGCGCAGGATGTTGCGGTTCTTGATCTGCACCGTACCTTCATACGAGGCTTCGAGGAACGACTGGTCGACCACGGTTGCCGTACCGCCAAGGTGGAAGGTACGCATGGTGAGCTGGGTGCCCGGTTCACCGATCGACTGAGCTGCGATGACGCCGACGGCTTCGCCCATGTTGACAGGCGTACCACGCGCGAGGTCGCGGCCGTAGCAGACCGAGCAGACGCCCGTCTGGATTTCGCAGGTCAGTGCCGAGCGAATCCGGATCGACTGGATACCGGCCTTCTCGATTTCGACGACATCGGGCTCGAGGATCATCTTACCGGCATCGACGATGCGCTCACCGGTGATCGGATGATCGATATCGTCGAGCGCCGTACGGCCGAGGATGCGAGCACCGATCGAGGCAACGACCTGGCCGGCATCGACGATGGCGGTCATGGTGAGGCCCGTCTGCGTTCCGCAATCGACGTGCGTGACGATGCAGTCCTGCGCGACGTCGACGAGACGGCGCGTGAGGTAGCCGGAGTTGGCGGTCTTGAGCGCGGTGTCTGCCAGACCCTTGCGGGCGCCGTGCGTCGAGTTGAAGTACTCGTTGACGGTCAGGCCTTCCTTGAAGTTCGAGATGATCGGCGTCTCGATGATTTCGCCCGACGGCTTGGCCATCAGGCCGCGCATGCCGCCCAGCTGACGCATCTGGTTCGGAGAACCGCGGGCGCCGGAGTGGCTCATCATGTAGATCGAGTTCATCGGCTTCTGACGACCGGTCTTCTCGTCGAACTCGACCGCCTTAATGCGGGCCATCATCTCTTCGGCGACCTTTTCGGTCGCCTTGCCCCAGGCGTCGACAACCTTGTTGTACTTTTCGCCCTGGGTGATCAGGCCGTCATTGTACTGCTGCTCGTATTCCTTCACCAGGCTTTCGGTGTCGGCAACGATCTTGGCCTTGGCATCCGGAATGACCATGTCGTCCTTGCCGAACGAAATGCCGGCGCGGCAGGCATGGGAGAAGCCGAGCTGCATGATGCGGTCGCAGAAAATGACCGTGTCCTTCTGGCCGCAGTGGCGATAGACCGTGTCGATCATCTTGGAGATGTTCTTCTTGGTCATTTCCTGGTTGCAGATGTCGAAGGGCACCTTGCCGTTCTTCGGCAGCAGTTCGCCGATGAGCAGACGGCCAGGCGTCGTCTCATAGATCTTCGAGTAGGGCTTGCCATCCTCGTCGATCGACTTGAAGCGGCCGCGGATCTTGGTGTGCAGCGTCACGACCTTGCTTTCGAGGGCGTGATGCAGTTCACCGAGGTCGGAGAAGGCCATGCCTTCGCCCGGCTCGTTCTGGTTCAGGATCGACAGGTAGTAGAGGCCGAGAACCATGTCCTGCGAGGGAACGATGATCGGCGCACCGTTGGCCGGATGCAGGATGTTGTTGGTCGACATCATCAGCACGCGGGCTTCGAGCTGGGCTTCGAGCGACAGCGGCACGTGAACGGCCATCTGGTCACCGTCGAAGTCGGCGTTGAAGGCCGTGCAGACGAGCGGATGCAGCTGGATCGCCTTGCCTTCGACCAGGGTGGGTTCGAAGGCCTGGATGCCCAGGCGGTGCAGCGTCGGCGCACGGTTCAGGAGAACCGGATGCTCGCGGATGACCTCGTCGAGGATATCCCAGACTTCCGGCTTTTCCTTTTCGACCAGCTTCTTGGCCTGCTTGACGGTCGAGGAATAACCCTTGGCGTCGAGGCGGGCATAGATGAACGGCTTGAAGAGCTCGAGCGCCATCTTCTTCGGCAGGCCGCACTGGTGCAGCTTCAGTTCCGGGCCGGTGACGATGACCGAACGACCGGAATAGTCGACGCGCTTGCCGAGCAGGTTCTGGCGGAAGCGGCCCTGCTTGCCCTTCAACATGTCGGAGAGCGACTTCAGCGGACGCTTGTTGGCGCCGGTGATGACGCGGCCGCGGCGGCCGTTGTCGAACAGCGCGTCAACAGATTCCTGCAGCATGCGCTTTTCGTTGCGGATGATGATGCCCGGCGCGCGAAGCTCGATCAGGCGCTTCAGGCGGTTGTTACGGTTGATGACGCGGCGGTAAAGATCGTTCAGATCCGACGTCGCGAAACGGCCGCCGTCGAGCGGAACCAGCGGACGCAGGTCCGGCGGAATGACCGGGACGACCTTCATGATCATCCATTCCGGACGGTTGCCCGACTCCATGAAGTTCTCGACGATCTTCAGGCGCTTCATCAGCTTCTTCTGCTTGAGATCCGACGTGGTGTCGGCAAGCTCGGAACGCAGGTCGCCAGCGATCTTTTCGAGGTTCATCGAGGCCAGCATCTCGTAGATCGCCTCAGCGCCGATCATCGCGGTGAACTGGTCTTCGCCGTATTCGTCGACGGCAAGCATGTACTCTTCTTCCGAGAGGAGCTGATGCTCCTTCAGGGCGGTCAGGCCCGGCTCGGTGACGATGTAGTTTTCGAAGTAGAGGACGCGCTCGACATCCTTCAGCGTCATGTCGAGCAGCGTCGAGATGCGCGATGGCAGCGACTTCAGGAACCAGATGTGGGCGACGGGAGCGGCGAGCTCGATATGGCCCATGCGCTCACGGCGAACGCGCGACAGCGTGACTTCGACGCCGCACTTTTCGCAGATGATGCCCTTGTACTTCATGCGCTTGTACTTGCCGCACAGGCATTCGTAGTCCTTGATCGGCCCGAAGATGCGCGCGCAGAACAGACCGTCGCGTTCCGGCTTGAACGTACGGTAGTTGATGGTTTCCGGCTTCTTGATCTCACCGTAGGACCAGGAGAGGATCTTCTCCGGAGACGCGATCGAAATCCGAATGGAATCGAAATTCTGTGCAGGCACCTGCGGATTGAAAAGATTCATGACCTCTTGGTTCATGCCTGTCTCCTTCATGGGCTAAAGCGCCCTCAAAATGCGATGGTCGGCGGCAATTTCCCGGGAGCCGCCTCCCTCGCTTAAACGAGAATAACCGCAAGATGCGGCGAAACTTCCCTCCCGGGCCGACACCGATACGGCGCCCGGCGGGACCGGCGTGCGCCGCATTGGCAGCGCACGCCCTATCAAGTGCTTACTCGGCCGCGTCGGGCAGCTGGGCTGCCTGCGCCTCGTCAAGCTTGGTGTTCTCGAGCTCGACGCTGAGGCCCAGCGAGCGCATTTCCTTGACGAGAACGTTGAAGCTTTCCGGAATACCGGCTTCGAACGTGTCGTCTCCGCGGACGATGGCTTCGTAGACCTTGGTGCGGCCGGCGACGTCGTCCGACTTCACCGTCAGCATTTCCTGCAGCGTGTAGGCGGCGCCGTAAGCTTCGAGCGCCCAGACTTCCATTTCGCCGAAGCGCTGACCGCCGAACTGCGCCTTGCCGCCCAGCGGCTGCTGGGTCACGAGCGAGTAAGGACCGATCGAACGGGCATGGATCTTGTCGTCGACCAGGTGGTTGAGCTTCAGCATGTAGATGTAGCCCACGGTCACCTGGCGGTCGAACTGCTCACCGGTACGGCCGTCATAAAGCGTCGACTGACCGGTATCCTTGAGACCTGCCAGACGCAGCATGTCGTTGACGTCGCCTTCATGCGCACCGTCGAAAACAGGCGTCGCAATCGAAACGCCGCGCTTCCACTGGTCGGCGAGACGCAGGACCGACTCATCGTCGAAGTCGTGGACCTGTTCGGCCTTCGGACCGTCACCGACGACATCGCCGATGGTCTTGCGCAGCGGCTCGATGTTGCCATTGGCCTTGTAGGCTTCGATCAGTTCGCCGATCTGGCGACCCATGCCGGCGCAAGCCCAGCCCAGATGCGTTTCCAGGATCTGGCCGACGTTCATGCGCGAGGGCACACCGAGCGGGTTCAGAACGACGTCGACATGCGTGCCGTCTTCGAGGAACGGCATGTCCTCGACAGGTACAATGCGCGAGACCACGCCCTTGTTCCCGTGACGGCCGGCCATCTTGTCGCCCGGCTGGATCTTGCGCTTCACGGCGACGAAGACCTTGACCATCTTCATGACGCCAGGAGGCATTTCATCGCCGCGCTGGACCTTCTCGACCTTATCCATGAAGCGCTGTTCGAGGCGCGACTTCGATTCGTCGTACTGGCCGCGGAGTGCTTCGAGCTCGCCCTGGACCTTCTCGTCCTCGACCGCGAACATCCACCACTGCGAGCGGGGATATTCGGAGACGACGGCGTTCGAAAGCTCGGTGCCCTTCTTGAAGCCCTTCGGGCCGGCAATGGAGACCTGGCCGCGCAGCATGTCAATCAGACGGCCGTAGACGTTACGGTCGAGGATCGCCTGCTCGTCGTCGCGGTCCTTTGCAAGACGCTCGATCTCTTCGCGCTCGATCGCCATCGCGCGCTCGTCCTTCTCGACGCCATGGCGGTTGAAGACGCGGACTTCGACGATCGTGCCGTAGGTGCCGGGCGGCATGCGCATGGAGGTGTCGCGCACGTCGGAGGCCTTTTCGCCGAAGATGGCGCGCAGAAGCTTTTCTTCCGGCGTCATCGGGCTTTCGCCCTTCGGGGTGATCTTGCCGACGAGGATATCGCCCGGCTGAACTTCGGCGCCGATATAGACGATGCCGGCTTCGTCGAGGTTCTTCAGCGCTTCTTCCGAAACGTTCGGAATATCGCGGGTGATTTCCTCGGGACCAAGCTTGGTGTCGCGCGCCATCACTTCGAATTCCTCGATGTGGATGGAGGTGAACACGTCGTCGGCAACGATACGTTCGGAGAGCAGGATCGAGTCTTCGTAGTTGTAGCCGTTCCAGGGCATGAACGCGACGAGCGCGTTGCGGCCGAGCGCCAGGTCGCCGAGATCGGTCGACGGACCGTCGGCGAGAATGTCGCCGCGGTTGACGACGTCACCGACGGTGACCAGCGGACGCTGGTTGACGCAGGTGTTCTGGTTCGAACGCTGGAACTTCTGCAGACGGTAGATATCGACGCCGGATTTGCCGGCTTCGAGGTCTTCCGTGGCGCGGATAACGATACGCGTCGCGTCGACCTGGTCGACCACGCCGCCGCGACGGGCGCCGATGGCGGCGCCGGAGTCACGGGCGACGACCGGCTCCATGCCGGTACCGACGAACGGGGCTTCGGCACGCAGAAGCGGCACGGCCTGACGCTGCATGTTCGAGCCCATGAGCGCGCGGTTGGCGTCGTCGTTTTCCAGGAACGGGATGAGCGCTGCTGCGACCGAAACGACCTGCTTCGGCGAAACGTCCATCAGGTTCATGCTGTCGCGCGGGGCGAGCATGACTTCGCCGGCATGACGGCAGACGACGAATTCGTCGACGAAGGAACCGTCGGCATTCATTTCGGCGTTGGCCTGGGCGACGTAGTACTTCGCCTCTTCCATGGCGGAGAGGTAGAGCACGTCGTTCGTCACCTTGCCGTCGACGATGCGGCGGTACGGGCTTTCGATGAAGCCGTACTTGTTGACGCGGGCAAAGGTCGCAAGCGAGTTGATGAGACCGATGTTCGGGCCTTCCGGCGTTTCGATCGGGCAAATGCGGCCATAGTGGGTCGGATGCACGTCGCGGACTTCGAAGCCGGCGCGCTCACGGGTCAGACCGCCCGGACCGAGAGCCGAAAGACGGCGCTTGTGGGTGATTTCCGAGAGCGGGTTGACCTGGTCCATGAACTGCGAGAGCTGCGAGGAGCCGAAGAATTCGCGGACGGCGGCGGCTGCCGGCTTGGCGTTGATCAGATCCTGCGGCATGACCGTGTCGATCTCGATCGAGGACATGCGTTCCTTGATCGCGCGTTCCATGCGCAAGAGGCCGAGACGGTACTGGTTTTCCATCAGTTCGCCGACCGAACGGACGCGGCGGTTGCCGAGGTTGTCGATGTCGTCGATCTCGCCCTTGCCGTCGCGCAGTTCGACCAGCATCCTGACCACGGCCAGGATGTCGTCCTTGCGCAGGATGCGGACGGTGTCTTCGACGGTCAGGTCGAGGCGCATGTTCATCTTGACGCGGCCGACGGCGGAGAGGTCGTAACGCTCCGCATCGAAGAACAGCGAGTTGAACATGGCTTCGGCCGATTCCATGGTCGGCGGCTCACCCGGACGCATGACGCGGTAGATGTCGAACAGAGCGTCCTGACGGTTCTCGTTCTTGTCGGCGGACAGCGTGTTGCGGATATAGGCGCCGACATTGATGTGGTCGATGCCGAGAACCGGGATCTCGTCGAAACCGTTCGACAGGATGACGCCAAGCGTCTTCTCGTCGATTTCGTCGCCGGCCTCGAGATAGATTTCACCTGTGGAGTAGTTGACGATGTCTTCGGCAAGGTAGTTGCCGTAAAGGTCGTCGTCGCCGGCCTTCAGCGCCTTCAGGCCCTTGTCGGAGAGCTGGCGCAGCAGGCGCGGGGTCAGCTTCTTTCCGGCTTCCACCACGACTTCGCCGGTATCGGCGTCGACCATCTCGGTGATCGCCTTGGCGCCCTTCAGCGTTTCCGGCTTGAAGGGAATGCGCCAGCCTTCGCCGTCGCGCTTGTAGAGCGACTTCGTATAGAAGGTGTCGAGGATTTCCTCGCCGTCCATGCCAAGCGCCATCAGCAGCGACGTGACCGGAATCTTGCGGCGGCGGTCGATACGGGCGTAGACGATGTCCTTGGCGTCGAATTCAATATCGAGCCAGGAACCGCGGTAAGGAATGACACGCGCAGCAAAGAGCAGCTTGCCGGACGAATGGCTCTTGCCCTTGTCATGGTCGAAAAAGACGCCCGGCGAACGGTGCATCTGGGAGACGATCACGCGCTCGGTGCCGTTGACGATGAACGTGCCGTTATTGGTCATGAGCGGCATGTCGCCCATGTAGACGGACTGTTCCTTGATGTCCTTGATCGACTTCGCGCCCGTATCTTCGTCGATATCGAACACGATGAGGCGCAGCGTCACCTTCAGCGGCGCTGCATAGGTCAGGTCGCGCTGACGGCATTCGTCGACGTCGAACTTCGGCGGTTCGAACTCGTAGGACACGAATTCCAGCATGGAAGCGCCGGAGAAATCGGTGATCGGGAAAACCGACTTGAAGACGGCCTGAAGGCCCTCGTCGGGACGACCGCCCTTCGGCTCTTCAACCATCAAAAACTGGTCGTAGGACGCCTTCTGAACCTCGATGAGGTTCGGCATTTCTGCGACTTCGGGGATCTTACCAAAAAACTTGCGTACGCGCCTGCGACCGTTGAACGAAAGGGTCTGAGCCATCGTCGCTCCTTCAAAATCTTGCACCCGGGCCTGCAACGGACGGGAACCGATGGCCAGTCGATCCCGTCAATCAATGAGTAATTCAATCTCGTCCGACTCCCGAAAACGCTCAGCTCGGATTGCTGTGCTGCCTTCGGTGCGAGACTATCCTTTTGAAGAACCCATTACCCAAAAGCCGTTTTGACGCGGCTTTTGGGTAATTCGTTCAGAAAAACGGCAAATGGGAGGCAGTAGATGCTGCCTCCCAAAAGCAGTTCAAGATTACTTGACGTCGGCCTTGGCGCCAGCGTCTTCAAGCTTCTTCTTGATGTCAGCGGCTTCAGCCTTGTTGACGCCTTCCTTGACAGCCTTCGGAGCGGCCTCGACGAGGTCCTTGGCTTCCTTGAGGCCGAGACCGGTGATGGCGCGGACTTCCTTGATGACGTTGATCTTGTTGGCACCAGCGTCGACGAGGATGACGTCGAATTCGGTCTTTTCTTCTTCAACGACAGCAGGGCCAGCACCACCGGCAGCGGCAGCAACAGCTACCGGAGCAGCAGCGGAAACGCCCCACTTTTCTTCGAGAAGCTTCGACAGTTCTGCAGCTTCCAGAACGGTCAGCGAGGAGAGGTCGTCTACGATCTTTGCGAGATCAGCCATTTTACTAGTTCCTTTTGTTCGGTTCGAACCGGTTGATTATAAACAGCGAAAAACCGCCTTACGCGGCTTCGTCCTTCTTGGCGTAGGCCGCAAACACGCGAGCAAGCTGGCTTGCCGGTGCTGCAACAACCCCAGCGATGCGGGTAGCCGGTGTCTGGATCATGCCCAGCAGCTTCGCACGCAGCTCGTCGAGCGAAGGCAGGGTCGCAAGCGACTTGACTGCTTCGGCGTTGAGCGTGGTTGTTCCCATGGCGCCGCCCAGAACAATGATCTTGTCATTGGTCTTGGCGAAATCCATGACGACCTTCGGAGCAGTGATCGGGTCATTGCTGTATGCAATCAGCGTCTGACCTTTGAAGAGATTGGTAATCCCTTCCGCTTCCGTACCCTGAAGGGCAATTTTGGCCAGGCGGTTCTTCGCGACTTTGACGGTACCGCCAGCTGCACGCATCTTCGAACGAAAATCGTTCATCTGCGCGACTGTGGCACCAGCATAGTGGGCCACGACAACTGAGCCCGAAGCCTTGAAGACTTCGTTCAGTTCCGTGACGAATTCGCGTTTTTCCGCTCTTTCCACTGCCTATCTCCAGTTGGCAGGACCGAAATCGGACCTGCCGGGTTGCCTTTGCCTCCTGGGATCATGTGAGATCCCAAGCGACGCTTGAGGATCCTGTCCCCCCGCGCTCCCGCGCCAATCAAGGCTAAAGAGGCACAAGGCATCCAAGGCTCGAACCGAGTTACGAGAAGCGAACTTCATGCAATTCGGGTCTTACCCGTCTCATGCAGGCCAAGTGATTAAGGGAAAACCACCTGCAATCTCGGACAGGATTCCGGATTTCTCCGGAATATTCCGGCCCCTTGCGAGGCCGGAAATTCAGTCGCCGGGCTCAAAGCCCGACCATTGCGCCCAAGTCCTTGGGCGCGAACTTATGCAGTCGGAGCTGCGGTGACCGAGCCGACTTCGATCTTGACGCCCGGGCCCATGGTCGAGGAAATCGCCACGCGCTTGACATAGTTGCCCTTGGCGCCAGCCGGCTTTGCCTTGATGACGGCGTCAGCGAAGGCGCGGATGTTTTCTTCCAGAGCCTTGGCGTCGAAAGAGGCCTTGCCGATACCGGCATGGACGATGCCAGCCTTCTCGACGCGGAACTCGACAGCGCCGCCCTTGGAAGCCTTGACGGCTCCGGCGACGTCCATGGTGACGGTGCCGACCTTCGGGTTCGGCATCATGCCGCGGGGGCCGAGAACCTTACCGAGACGGCCGACGAGCGGCATCATGTCGGGGGTGGCGATGCAGCGATCGAATTCGATCTTGCCGCCCTGGACGATTTCGACGAGCTCTTCAGCGCCGACGATATCAGCACCGGCAGCCTTGGCTTCATCAGCCTTGGCGCCACGCGCGAAGACTGCGACGCGAACCGTACGGCCTGTGCCGTTCGGCAGGTTGACGACGCCGCGAACCATCTGGTCCGCATGGCGCGGGTCGACGCCGAGGTTCATCGAGACTTCGATGGTTTCGTCGAACTTGGCGACAGCCCGTTCCTTGACCATGCCGATGGCCAGGCTCAGAGCGTAGAGCTTGGTGGGATCAACACCTTCGTTGATCTTCTGCGTGCGCTTACCAGCCATGATCTTAACCCACCACTTCCAGGCCCATGGCGCGGGCAGAGCCCTCGATCATCGCCATTGCACCTTCGATATCCGCTGCGTTCAGATCCTTCATCTTGGCTTCTGCGATCGTCTTGATCTGAGCCTTGGTGAGGGAGCCGGCCTTGGCGCCCTTGCCGGGCGTCTTGGAACCGGACGTGATCTTCGCTTCCTTCTTCAGCCAGTAGCTGACCGGAGGCTGCTTCATCGCGAAGGTGAAGGACTTGTCCTGGTAATAGGTGATGACGACCGGAATCGGCATACCCTTTTCCATTTCCTGCGTGGCGGCATTGAACGCCTTGCAGAATTCCATGATGTTAATGCCACGCTGACCAAGCGCCGGACCAATCGGCGGGGACGGGTTTGCCGATCCTGCCTTGACCTGAAGCTTGAGCTGGCCTGCAACTTTCTTAGCCATATCTCTCTGCCTTTCATGAACGGCCGGTCGCCCGGCCCGTGATGCCGGATCTCTCCGGCGGCTGCGGTTGCGTGGTGCGGATCGTTAGGGTCCGGCTAAGACCCCTCACCTTCCACGCGGATGCGGACAAAGTCCGCAGGAAACAGGCCGCAAGGGCCAGCCTCCAGTCTCTGCAATCAGACCTTCTCGACCTGAGCGTATTCCAGCTCGACCGGCGTTGCGCGGCCGAAGATCGACACTTCCACCTTCAGGCGCGAACGTTCTTCGTCCACATCCTGAACCGTGCCGTTGAACGACGCGAATGGGCCGTCGGAAACGCGGACCTGCTCGCCGATCTCGAAGGTAATGGAGGCCTTCGGCCGCTCGACACCTTCCTGGACCTGACCGAGAATGCGCTCGGCTTCGTAATCCGGAATCGGAACGGGCTTATTGTCGGAGCCGAGGAAACCTGTGACCTTCGGCGTATTCTTGATCAGGTGATAGGCTTCATCCGTCAGATTGGCGCGAACCATGACGTAGCCCGGGAAAAACTTGCGCTCCGAATCGACCTTGCGGCCGCGACGCACTTCCACCACCTTTTCGGTCGGCACGAGGATCTTCTCGAACAGGTGCTCCAGCCCCTTCTGGCGAGCCTTGTTCTCGATGTCTTCAGCCACCTTCTTTTCAAAATTAGAATATGCGTGGACGATGTACCAACGTGCCGCCATTTTCATCTCCACCCGTATCAGTTGCCGGTATTCAGCACGAAGCTCAGAACCCAGCCAATCAGCTGGTCAGCGGCAAAGAAAAACAGCGCGGCGAAAACCACCATCACAAGCACCATAACCGTCGAGATCATCGTCTCGCGGCGCGACGGCCATGTAACTTTGGACGTCTCGGAGCGAACCTGCTGCAGAAACGCAAACGGATTGGATTTGGATGCCATCGACTGCCCACGCAATTACGGCGCGTAAAGCTGAAACTATCAGCCCCACGCACCGCGTGTCTGTTGAACCCTAAATAAACACCGATTTCCGAATACACAAGAGGGAAACCGAAGTTTAACGAAATTACTTACCACCCATCAATCCCCGGCCGGAATGCCGCGAGCATGTCCGCGCTGTCCCGCATCAAGGAGAATGGCAGGGGCAGTAGGGCTCGAACCTACGACCTGCGGTTTTGGAGACCGCCGCTCTACCAACTGAGCTATACCCCTTCATACCTGTCATTCAGCGCCAGGGCCAAGGCCCGCAAATCGCTGCTGAAAAGCATGGCGCTCCCTTTAAGACGACGGCACGGGATTGGCAAGCACGATTTTCGATTTTCAAAGCCATTCTCCTCATATGCGAGCAGTAGGCTTTTCCACCGCGCGACCAAGATCCGTTCAGAGGTTCACATATTTCCGCCAATCGTGCTCTTCCTTAAAGCCCAGCACCTCGCGAATCTTGCGGTTGGAGAGCAGACCCTCATATTCGCCGATCTCGCGGGTGAAGGGCACGTTCGGGAAGAATCGCTTCGCAAGCTCCTTCGACGGCGTGTTGGCCGAGACAGTGTCGTTGGCGGCGTTGAAGACCTGATAGCCTAGGCCGTCCTTCTCGATGCACAGATGGCAGATCTGTCCGAGGTCGCGGGCGTCGATATAGCTCCAGGCGATGCGCTTGCGCATCTCAGGATTGGCGAAAAAGGTGGGGAATTTCTCGTATTCGTGCGGCTCGATGACGTTGCCGATGCGCAGCGCATAAATGTCGAAACCCGAGCGTTCGGCAAAGGCGCGCGCCGTCTTTTCGTTGACCACCTTGGAAAGGCCGTAAGAATCCATCGGATTGACGTCGTAGTCCTCCTCCAGCGGGAAATGGTGGAAATCGCGATGGCCTTCGGCGAAGCAGACGCCGTAGGTCGTCTCGCTCGACGCGACGATGATCTTCCTGATGCCGAGCTTCACCGCCGCCTCGATAACATTGTAGGTGCCCATCGTGTTGATGCGGAAGGTTTCGTTGTCGGGCTTGATCAGAATGCGCGGGATGGCGGCGAAATGCACGACGGCATCAAAGGGCTGCACGCCCCTGCCCGCATCGAGATCGGGAAAATCGCGATGCATCGAGAGCGCGTTGAAGACCTGACCGCTGTCGGTGATGTCGGCGATGAGATTGGTGACGCCGGGGCTATCCAGCGGCACGAGATCGAGGTTGTGAACCTCGTAACCGGCATTGACGAGCCATGGCACAGTATGGCGACCTGCCTTGCCCGAACCGCCCGTGAACAGAATGCGTCTCTTCATGGAATATCCTCCGCGTCATGAAATCGGAGGCATAGTGAGACGCTTCCGCGCGAAGAGCAAGCGAGCGTCGTGCAAGGGTTCACCCCCGCGTCGCCAGGAGCATCCTATCCGGGAGCGCCTGGCCGATCATTTCCGATCATCGCAGAAGGCTGCGATGCTCTGCAAGGGTCGTCACTTGACGACACTTACCTCCAGCGTCGTCACTTGACGACGCTTAACTCCAACGTCGTCACTTGACGACGCTTATCTCGTTGACCTGCACTCCGGCTGCCTGAACAACCTCTTGCGGAATTGCAGCGATGAAAAACATCGTGAAAACATACATAGCGAATATCGTCGCAGCGAATGTGGCCTTTGGAATCATCCGGGCTCTCCTCTTTGCAAGAAGGAGTCTGGACTAAAATGGGCCATTCACAAACCGGTTTCTGAATGTGAGATGAACAAAATACTGTGACAGGCCAATTTAACGATATTTTTACAACACCTGTTAAACCTACCGGAAGCGATGAAAATGAAAAACCCCGCTGTTTCCAGCGGGGTCTTCATAATTGCGGATAACTCGAAAGTTACTCGACGATCGAAGCGACGATACCGGCGCCGACGGTGCGGCCGCCTTCGCGGATAGCGAAGCGCAGCTTTTCTTCCATCGCGATCGGAACGATCAGCTCGACGGCAACCGTGACGTTGTCGCCCGGCATAACCATCTCCGTGCCTTCCGGCAGCGTCACAATGCCCGTCACGTCGGTCGTGCGGAAGTAGAACTGCGGACGGTAGTTGGTGAAGAACGGCGTATGACGGCCACCCTCTTCCTTCGTCAGGATGTAGGCTTCCGCCATGAACTTCTTGTGCGGCTTGACAGAACCCGGCTTGCAGAGAATCTGACCACGCTCGACGCCGTCACGGTTCACACCGCGGATCAGCGCGCCGATGTTGTCGCCGGCCTGGCCCTGATCGAGCAGCTTGCGGAACATTTCAACGCCGGTCACCGTCGTCTTCGAGGTCGGACGGATGCCGACGATCTCGACTTCTTCGCCAACCTTGACGATGCCACGCTCGACGCGGCCGGTCACAACCGTGCCGCGGCCGGAGATCGAGAACACGTCTTCGATCGGCATCAGGAACGGCTGGTCGATCGGGCGCTCAGGCGTCGGGATGTAGGCGTCAACCGCAGCCATCAGCTCGCGGATCGCGTCTTCGCCGATCTTCTTGTCCGAATCTTCGAGAGCAGCAAGCGCCGAACCCTTGACGACCGGGATATCGTCGCCCGGGAAGTCGTAGGACGACAGCAGTTCGCGAACTTCGAGCTCGACCAGTTCGAGAAGCTCGGCGTCGTCAACCTGGTCGACCTTGTTCAGGAACACCACGATCGCCGGAACGCCGACCTGGCGGGCCAGAAGGATGTGTTCGCGCGTCTGCGGCATCGGGCCGTCAGCGGCCGAGCACACCAGGATCGCGCCGTCCATCTGGGCAGCACCGGTGATCATGTTCTTGACGTAGTCGGCGTGGCCGGGGCAGTCGACGTGCGCGTAGTGGCGGGCCGGCGTCTCATATTCGACGTGGGCCGTCGAAATGGTGATGCCACGAGCCTTTTCTTCCGGAGCCGCGTCGATCTGGTCGTACGCCTTGAACTCACCGAAGTACTTCGTGATCGCTGCCGTCAGAGACGTCTTGCCGTGGTCAACGTGGCCGATCGTGCCGATGTTGACGTGCGGCTTGTTGCGCTCAAACTTACTCTTTGCCATTTGAATGCTTCCTGTGAACGAAATGGTGGGCCCCGGCGAACCGGTTTAGTGCCGCCGTTTAAGGCTTTCGGCGACATTGCGCAAGACTTAATTGCAGACGCCATTCTTGGCCTGACAGCGCATATGGGAGACAATTCGCCGCCTGCAAGGCGATTCGCCTAAGTGCCCTCGAAAATCCCTGAAATCTCAGAGAAAATCGCATGGACGACTGGGGGACGAAGCTCAGACGGTCGGCGCCGACCGCCCCTCGCCCGTCAGGCGATGGCCGCCATCGTGGAATTCACCGCCAGCGCGGAAACATCCAAAAACTACCGCGGCGGCGGTCGTATGAACTGGCTTCAGGGAAACTGGAGCGGGTAGCGGGAATCGAACCCGCGTATTCAGCTTGGAAGGCTGCTGCTCTACCATTGAGCTATACCCGCGGGGTGGTCCGATCCGATGACGAATGGTGGAGAGAGTTGGATTTGAACCAACGTAGGCTGAGCCAACGGATTTACAGTCCGTCCCCTTTAACCACTCGGGCATCTCTCCAGTTTTCGTCCGGATCGCTAGACCAAGTTCGTCAGACTTCGAAGCGTTGCCGCCCGTCGTCTGCGCCGCGTATATGACCGGAGCATTTCAGTCTGTCAACACGATGACAACGGAAAAAACACGAAAAATTTCATTCGCCGCCGAAAGCCGGCATATGAAAGAAAGCCTATGCGGCGGCGAGCGCCATAGCTATAAAGCCGCATGAGCAAAGACAACAAATCCGGCGGCAAGTCCGCGACAGACCCATCCGCCAAGGATACGCATTACGCCAATCTGCGGCGCGCCCACCGTGACGCCAAGCGCGAACGCGGCGAGATTCCGACACCTCAGCCGCAGAAGCGCAGGCGCGGGGCTGAGGACTGGAAGCCGCCGGCTCTTGCCCCCGATCAGGTGCATCTCTACGGCCTGCATACGGTGCGCGCCGCCCTCGACAATCCCGAGCGCAGGAAGATCAAGCTGTTCGTGACGCAGAATGCGCTGGCGCGGCTCGAAGTCGACGTCGAAACGCTCGGCATTCCCTTCGAAATCGTCTCGCCGCAGGAGATCGATAAGGTGCTCGGCCCGGAAGCGATCCATCAGGGCGTCATGCTGGAAACACGGCCGCTTCCGGTACGCCGGCTCGAAGCGCTGAAGGACAGCCCTCTCCTGCTCGTCCTCGATCAGGTGACCGATCCGCACAATGTCGGCGCGATCATGCGTTCAGCCGTCGCCTTCAATGCCGGCGCCGTTATCACCACCCAGAGACATAGCCCGACCGAGTCAGGCGTGCTCGCCAAGTCCGCCTCCGGCGCGCTGGAGCTGATACCTTATATACAGGTCACCAATCTCGCGGATGCGCTCGGCGAATTGCACAAGCTCGGTTTCTCCACCATCGGCCTCGATTCGGAAGGGCCGGCGCCGCTCGAAGGCACCTTCTCTGGCGAGAAGGTGGCGCTGGTGCTCGGCTCCGAGGGCAAGGGACTTCGGCAGAAGACGCGGGAAACCGTCAACGCACTTGCCCGCCTCGATATGCCGGGCGCGATCAAATCGCTCAACGTCTCGAATGCCGCAGCGATCGCGCTTTATGCGGCGCGTCTCCACCTGAAGGCATAGGCTGGCCTGCTCGGACGCCGCGCTCCTGCTCAGCTCGGCGTCTGGCAGCTGGCAGGTCCGTCCAGCGGTCGGCGCAGTGTATCGCCGGCCACATAGGCCACCTCAACGGGATAGACGATCACGCTCGGCAGCTTCTCGATTTCACCAGCGTGGCCGGGGCTGCGTTTGATTTCCGCCTTGTAGGCTGAGGCACAATCCGGCAGCTGCTTCAGCGGCAGCCCGGTGTCGGCGGCGATCGCCTTTGCGCAGGCAGCACCATCGAGATAGAGCGAGCAGGACGCCGTGTAGACGCGGCGGAAGTCGAGGGTCAGCTCCCCCTTCCCGCTCCTTATCGCGGCAAAATTGTCGCCCTCAAACGAATCGTCGAGTAGCCGCTCGCCCGTCGCCGCATCGTAGACGACGAAAGGCAGTCCGCCGTTCCACCCGTCCGCTGCCCGGAAGAAGACGAAACCGCCGCTGACGCCCATGAGATAACCGGCTATATCGTCCTCGATCACCCGCTCGCGTTCGTCGGCGCGCTCACAGGGCGCATCGGCGGCAAGCAGCGCCAGCTTTTCGGCTCCGACCTCGCCGAGATCGACTTCCTTGACCATGAAGGCGGGATAACGGCTGCAGGTGATCTTCGGCTTTGCATCAGGATTGAGTTCGTCCTTCGGCAGCGCGACGACGTCCACTTTTATCGGCCTGTCGAACGGTGCCGGGCTTTCGGACGCTCCGGCCAAGGAAATCAGTGCCGCAAGGATAGTCGATGTCTTGATCGTCCGCTTCATCACAGTCCGCCTCTGAAATGCTTCGGTATCTCTGACATGGTTCGATCCGGCGCGACAGATGGGAAACGGATGCCGGCAAGACCCGTGCAACGCCTGGCCGATGCCGGAGAAATCCACTTTTGCCTTGGAAAGACCTTCCGGAACACTATGATCGGGCGATGACCGGTTGGCGCGACCGGTCAGAAGCAAGAAGGAACGATTCCCATCATGGCCATTCGACCGCTGATTTTCGGTATCCTCTTCGTCGCGGTCTTCGTCGTGATTATTCTCAGCATCATCTGGGTGGACACCTCGCATCCCATCCACCAGCCCGATCCCCTGTCGCCGACGGCGCCCGGCCCCGCGACGCCGGGACCGGTGCAATAATCCCGGCCGGAACGCGGAGGGCGCTTACGCGTTAAAGAATCGAACGAGGATTGAACGCTCATGCGCATAATGATCGCCGTCGTCGCCTTCATGGTCGTCTCCGTGCTCAGCATCGCGATGATGTCGCCATCGGGCGCCGGAGAGACCGGCAATGGCGACAGGATCGAGGCGAGCGTCAATGAACCTATCGCGCATTAAAATAAAGGCCCGAATGATCCGGGCCTTTATCTTCAGCTGCGGTAGAGCCAGAAAGGCATGCCGCGATCACGATCGCGCCACTCGCGGCGTTCCTGCCAACGCTCGGCACGCCACCGCCGCCAATGACGGCGATCATCGCGCCAATCGGAGCGGCGCCAATCGCGCTCGTCGCGCCAGCCACGGTCGTCACGCCAGCCACGGTCGTCACCATCGTCACGGTCGCGATCACGTCGCCAGCCATCACGAATTTGAACGATATCGCCCTGTGCCGACACTGCCGGCCGCTCGACCGGCATGGCGGCCGCCGGTGCGACGGACGCGAAAGCCCCACCGACTGAAATGGTTGCGGCGAGAAAGAGATGTGCGAGCCTCATGGCTGTTTCCTCATTGATGATGAGGCGAAGATAGTCGGGCGCGGCTGAATTGGCGCTGAAGCAGCCCTTCACGCGCGGTTCATCGAGCGATGCGGGCTATTAAAAAAATCTGCTGGGTGCGATCGAACAAAGCAGTGTCGAACCGAGGTTATGGCCTGCGAAGGCGGCGCCTCCGCTTAGCAGCTTTCTTCAGCTCGCCGAGCCGAAGCTCACAGAGCGTAGGCTGGTGCCCCCGCCAGGGTTCGAACCCGGGACCCCCTGATTACAAATCAGGTGCTCTACCAACTGAGCTACAAGGGCAATAATTGCCCAACTAGCAGATTCTATGATTCTGTAAAGGGAAATCCGTGCCTGCGCGAACAGGTCGGCTGCGGCTCAAAACGCTTCGCGGCAGAAAACGTCCTTGTCGTACAAGGCCTTTATCCTTTAGCTAGGACAGCATCATAAAGGGCATTGCATGGGCCGTTCATTTCAGACGCTATCCTTTCTCGCCTCACCAACGACGGAGGCGCTTGCCGCTCGCGAGGAGCTGATTCGCCTCTATGGTGACGTGCCGGCTGACGAAGCCGACGTCATCGTCGCGCTTGGCGGCGACGGTTTCATGCTGCAGACGCTGCACCACACCATGAACTCCGGCAAACTGGTTTACGGCATGAATCGCGGTTCGGTTGGATTCCTGATGAACGATTATCGCACCGAACAGCTTCAGGAACGCATCTGCCTCGCCGTCGAAAACGTCTTCCGGCCATTGCAGATGACGACGGCCAATGCCGACGGCACCAACTCGACGGCGCTGGCCATCAACGAGGTCTATCTTTTTCGCCAGTCCTATCAGGCGGCGAATCTGCGGGTCATGATAGATGGGCGCGTCCGCCTGGAGGAACTCATCTGCGACGGGCTGATGGTGGCGACACCGGCCGGATCGACGGCCTATAATCTTTCCGCCCATGGCCCGATCCTGCCGCTCGAAGCGCCGCTGCTCGCGATGACGCCGGTCAGCGCGTTCAGGCCGCGGCGCTGGAGGGGCGCGCTGCTTCCGAACAAAGTGACCGTCGATATCGACATTCTCGAGCCGGAGAAGCGGCCGGTGAACGCCGTGGCCGACAATACCGAGGTCAAGTCGGTGCTGCATATCCGAATCGCCCAGTCGGAGCATATGACGGCGCGCATCCTCTCCGATCCCGACCGCTCCTGGTCCGACCGTATTCTCGCCGAGCAGTTCAAGGATTGAGACGATGGCCATGCGAGGGATATTGACGACCACCATTTTCCTATTGGGATGGTCGGTCGCAGCCGCCCCGGCGCAGGATGCCATCCTGCCGGCATCGGTGATTTTCGCGACCAGCACCGGCTATTGGGAGGATGACGGCAACGCACCTGATGTCGAGCGGGCGCCGATGGGTGCCGAGAGCGTCGCCAACCCCGAGGGAAAGGCCACCCAGCGCCACGGCTACTACAAGCTCTTTGCCGTCCGCCAGGCCGACAGGACCTCGAAGGTCTACCTGCAGCAGATTGCCCAGACAGAGACCGGCCCGGCGATCGCCTCGACCATCGAACTGCAGGAAATCAGCGACCTGAAGCCTTACGTTACCGATATACGCCCGGAGAATTCGAACGGCATCATCAAGGAGCCGGGGCTGTTTGCCACGATCTATCTGAAGACCGATCCCGCCGCCGAGCCGGATAGCTGGACCGTGCTGATCGACGAATTCGGCGACATCACCGTGGAGAAGGCGACGAATTGAACGGCTGGGAATTGTTCGGAGAGACATCTGGGCGATGAAACTGGGCTATCGCGAGGGCATCCTCTACGACAAGAAGAGGTCGAATTGGGACGCAGCCGGCCCCAGGCCGATCAACTGGTCGCTCTGGTACCCGGCTGCCGATGACGCCCGGGAAAGCGATATAACGGAAAGAAGCTGGTTTCAGAAGGCGACTGTTGCCCGCGATGCGCCCATCCGGCCGGCGGCCCGGCCCTACCCCCTCGTCCTTCTGTCGCACGGCACCGGCGGATCCGCGGCCGGACTGGAGTGGCTGGCGCGACGCCTGGTCGATCGCGGATTTGCAGCGCTCGGCGTCAGCCATCACGGCAATACCGGTATCGAGCCCTATCGCGCCGAAGGTTTTGCCTGCCTTTGGGAGCGGGCACCCGACCTCAGCTACATGCTCGACCACAGCGATGACTGGCTCGGCAATCTGTCGGGCCATATCGAAACGGCCCGCGTGTTTGCGGCCGGATTTTCGGCCGGAGCCTATAGCGTGATGCTGCTGCTTGGCGCTATCGCCCAGTTCTCGCAGTTCGAACCGTCCAGGATGAAGCCGGATGGTGCGCGCGGACCAAGGGAATTTCCCGACCTTGCCGACCATATCCCGACATTGCTGCGCACCAGCGAGGTGTTTCGCGATTCATGGTCGCGCGTGTCGCAGTCCTACCGGGACGAGAGAATCAAGGCCGCGCTCGTCTGCGCGCCGGGCCGGTCCGTTCTCTGTTTCAGCGAGGAAAGCCTGAAGGCTGTCGATGCGCCCGCCCTCATCCTGGTCGGCGATGCCGACAGGGCGGCACCGGCCGAAGAATGTTCGTCATGGCTGCATGCGCGGCTGCGGCACAGCGCTCTTAAGATCTTCGGCGGCGGCCTTGGACATTATGTCTTCGTGCCGGAGGGCACGGCGCTCGGCCTCGCCTTCGCGGCAGAACTTTTTATCGATCCCCCGGGCATCGAGCGCGCCGCCATTCATGACGAGATTGCCGATCTGTCGGCCGCGCTGTTTCAAGACAGCGACGTCAGCGCCATGGTCTGAGCAAAAGAAAAGCCCCGTCTCCGGGGCTTTCGTGTCTCGATTCTGCTGTACCCTATCAGTCGACATCCTCGACGACCGCGTCGGCGGCGCCGCTGATGCGGTGGGCAAGGGCTGCTTCCATGAACTCGTTCAGATCACCGTCGAGCACATCATCCGGGGCGCTGCTGGCGACGCCGGTGCGCAGGTCCTTCACCAACTGGTAGGGCTGCAGCACGTAGGAGCGAATCTGGTGGCCCCAGCCGATATCCGTCTTGGAGGCGGCTTCGGCGTTGGCGGCGTCCTCACGCTTCTTCAGTTCCGCTTCGTACATGCGGGCACGCAGCATGTCCCACGCCTTGGCGCGGTTCTTGTGCTGCGAACGCTCCTGCTGGCACTGCACGACGATACCAGTCGGGATATGCGTGATGCGCACGGCCGAGTCGGTGGTGTTGACGTGCTGGCCGCCGGCGCCCGACGAACGATAGGTATCGATGCGGCAGTCGCTTTCGTTGATCTCGATCTGGATCGAGTCGTCGACAACCGGATAGACCCAGATCGACGAGAATGAGGTGTGGCGGCGCGCATTGCTGTCGTAAGGCGAGATGCGCACCAGCCGGTGCACGCCCGATTCCGTCTTCAGCCAGCCATAGGCATTGTGGCCCTTGACGAGCAGGGTCGCGGATTTGATGCCCGCTTCTTCGCCGTCATGGACTTCGAGAAGCTCGACCTTGAAACGCTGGCGTTCGGCCCAGCGGGTGTACATGCGCAACAGCATGTTGGCCCAGTCCTGGCTTTCGGTACCGCCGGCGCCGGAATGGACTTCGAGATAGGTGTCATTGCTATCGGCTTCGCCGGAGAGCATCGCCTCCACCTGGCGGCGGGCGGCCTCGGCCTTCAAGGCCTTCAGCGTGTCCTCGGCTTCCTTGACGACGCCCTGGTCGCCCTCTTCCTCGCCAAGCTCGATCAGCTCGATATTGTCGTTCAGCTGCTGTTCGAGTTGCTTGACGCCGTTGATGCCGTCATCGAGCTGCTGGCGCTCGCGCATCAGCTTCTGCGCTTCCTGTGCATCGTTCCAGAGGTTCGGATCCTCTGCCTTGTTGTTCAACCAGTCCAGTCGTCTTATCGCCTGGTCCCAGTCAAAGATGCCTCCTCAGCAGGGTGATAGCCTGCTTGGTTTCATCGACTACGTTTTCGATTTCCGCTCGCATTTTCCGCTTCTCTGCTCGGTCTCTTCAAGTGCTGGTTTACGTCTTTGTTTCACGCAATTCCGGACGCAAAACCGCTGCGCACTTTTGCTGGAAATGCTCTAGAGACGCCCGCCGCGGATGTAAAGGGCCGCGGCAAGCGTTCCAAAATTCGGCGACGGTCAGAACAGGCCGGGCGTTCCGGTCTGGACGGCTTGGTTGGCCTGCGGCGAGGTCTTCAGGATCTCCTCCGGCGCCATGGTGCTGTCCATGCCGATGACGGAGAAGCTGTCGGCCGGGCCGGTGCCGGGCTTGAAAGCCTCGACAATGGTGTTCGGATCGCCGTCCGCGGCAGCCATGCCGGTCTTGCGGTCGATCGGGATCAGGTTCATGCCGGGCGGGATGACGAATTTGGATTCCGGCGTATCCTTGACGGCGGCCTGCATGAATTCGTTGAAGATCGGGGCGGAGAGACCGCCGCCGGTGCCGCCGCGGCCGAGCGGGGCCGGCGTATCGAAGCCCATATAGAGGCCGGCAACCAGATCCGGCGTGAAGCCGACGAACCAGGCATCCTTCTCGTCGTTGGTGGTGCCGGTCTTGCCGGCGACGTCGCGGCCGCCGAGGTCGATCTTGCCGGCGGCGGTGCCGCGCTGGATGACGCCCTGCATCATCGAGGTGATCTGGTAGGCGGTCATCGGGTCGAGAACGGTTTCGCGATTGTCGACGACATTCGGCTCTTCCTGGTTCTGCCAGTCACCGGCATTGCAGCCCTCGCACAGACGTTCCTCATGCTTGAAGATCGTCTTGCCATAGCGGTCCTGAATACGGTCGATCAATGTCGGCTTGATCTGCTTGCCGCCATTGGCGATCACCGAATAGGCCGAGACCATGCGCAGCACCGTCGTGTCGCCGGCGCCGAGCGACATGGAGAGAACCGGCAGCATGTGATCGTAGATGCCGAAGCGCTCCGCATATTCGGCGACGATGTTCATGCCGAGATCATTGGCGAGGCGCACCGTCATCAGATTGCGCGAATGCTCGATGCCCGAGCGAAGCGTCGAGGGCCCGCCGACTTCGCCGCCGTAGTTTTCCGGCTTCCAGACCTGGCCGCCCGAGACGATCTCGATCGGCGCATCCATGATGACGGAGGCCGGCGTATAACCATTGTCCATCGCCGCCGCATAGACGAAGGGCTTGAACGAGGAGCCCGGCTGGCGCATCGCCTGGGTGGCGCGGTTGAATTCGGACTGCGAGTAGGAGAAGCCGCCGACCATGGCCAGCACGCGGCCGGTCTTCGGGTCCATGGCGACCAGGCCGCCCTGCACCTTCGGCGGCTGCTGCAGGCGGTAGGAGGTTGAGGCGTCGTCGCCGAGCTTTGCGACATAAACGACGTCGCCGGGGGCCAGGACGCCGACCGGCGACTTCGCGGTCTTGCGGGCGCCGTCGGCCGAACGGAAGGCCCACTGCATGTTCTTGGCATCGATCGTGCCGCGTTGACGCTCAGCCGCGACCTTGCCGCTTCCATCCTTGGCCGGCTGCAGGCCGATGTCGACATTGCTGTCGGACACGGCGAGCACGACGGCAAGCCGCCATTCCGGTACGTCGGACAGTGCGGGGATATCGGCAAGCGCCTTGCCCCAATCACCGCTTGCATCGATCTGCTTGAGGGGGCCGTGGAAACCTCGGCGCTCGTCATAGGTGACCAGACCGTCCTGCAGCGCCTTGCGGGCAGCGAGCTGCATCTGCGGATCGAGCGACGTGCGCACTGAAAGGCCGCCCTCATAGAGGACCTTTTCGCCATATTGGTCGATCAGCTGGCGACGCACGGCTTCGGCGAAATAATCCGATGCAAAGAGCGACGGTCCGGTGGTGCGGGCGGTGACGCCGAGCGGCTGCTTCTTGGCTTCCTCGCCGTCGCTCTGGCTGACATAGCCGTTCTCGACCATGCGGTCGATCACCCAGTTGCGGCGCTCGAGCGCAGCTTCCGGGTGGCGGAAAGGATGATAATTGGCGGGGCCCTTCGGCAGCGAGGCCAGGTAAGCTGCCTCGGCGACGGTCAGTTCGGTGACGGATTTGTTGAAATAGGTGAGTGCTGCGCCGGCGATGCCATAGGAATTCAGGCCGAAGAAAATCTCGTTCAGGTAGAGTTCGAGGATCTTGTCCTTGCTATAGGCCTGCTCGATGCGGAAGGAGAGGATCGCTTCCTTGATCTTGCGGTCGATCGTCTGGTCCGAGCTCAACAGGAAGTTCTTGGCGACCTGCTGGGTGATGGTGGAGGCACCGACCGGACGGCGGCCGGAGCCGAAATTCTGCAGGTTGACGAGGATTGCGCGGCCGAGACCGGTAAGATCGACGCCCGGGTGATTGTAGAAATTCTTATCTTCGGCCGACAGGAAAGCGGCCTTCACGCGGTCGGGAATGGCCTGGATCGGCAGGAAAAGACGCTTTTCCTTGGCGTATTCGGCCATCAGAGCGCCGTTGCCGGCATGAACGCGGGTGGTCACCGGCGGCGCGTAGCTGTTCAGAACGGCATAGTCCGGCAGATCCCTGGCGACATTGGTGATATAGATGGCAACACCCGCCGCCGCGACCAGAAACAGGACGCAGGCCATTCCGAAGAAATATCCAAAAAGTCTAACCATATTTCAGCTACCGGTCTTTTCGATCTTCAATCGGCGCAGACGCAACGATTGCATGGATCAAGGCAATTTGCACGTTGCGCGGCTTACTCCATGAGCGTTACCGCCACAAGCCGATTCCGCGCCTCAGGCCTACGAAACATAAGCCGGAGTAACGGCGCGAATGTGAGCAAAATAGGGCTCTGCCCGCCGCATTCACCGCTGCGGCAGCGTTTCATTAGAACTGTCACATCCAAGCAACGCCGTCGCCGCCGCCAATCTGAGGCATCTTGCTCAGAACTTGATTCATGTGACGCGCTTTAAGTCGTTGTTTTTTATGCATGTCGCCATGCCAGAACCCGCTACAGATCTTTGCGTGGCATGGATTAGCCGCCATTCGCCATGACGGCGGCGCGGTATCGCTTCACTGCGTCGGTCAAGAGACCGGCGATCTTGTCGCGCCAGGTCTCGTCGAGCAGCAGTTTCTCGTCATCGGCATTCGAGAGGAAGCCGAGCTCGAGAAGGATCGACGGCACGTCAGGGGCCTGCAACACGCGAAAGCCGGCGTGACGGTGTGGATTGTTGATGGTGCCAACCTGATCCTTGAAGGAATTCAGCACGCTCTCGGCCAGCGAGATCGAAAAGGCCTGGGTCTCGCGCCGAGTCAGATCGAGCAGGATGTCTGCTACCTCGGGCGGCTCGGCGACCGTCTCCTTGCCGGCGATCTGGTCGGAAAGGTTTTCACGATCGGCAAGGTCGGCGGCGAGCTTGTCGGATGCCTTGTCGGAGATCGTGTAGACGGTCGCGCCGCGGATATCTTTCTGCTTCAGCGTGTCGGCATGCAGGGAAATGAACAGGCCGGCATGGTTCTGGCGGGCGATCAGCACGCGCTGCGAAAGCGACAGGAACTCGTCATCCTCGCGCGTCAGGAAGGCCTTGATGCCCGGCTCCTTGTTCAACCGGTCGGTCAGCGCCTTGGCGAAGGCGAGCGTTACCTGCTTTTCCTCGGTCTTGGTGTCGACGCCGATCGCGCCGGTATCGATGCCGCCATGGCCGGCATCGACGGCGATGACGAAATCGCCGGGAGCGGCTTTCTCAGCTGCCGGAATGGCGCTGGTCGTCTGGTCCGCCTCAGTTTGATCGTTCCAGGATTGGGTCTTCACCAGCTCGGCAAAGGCCTGCTTGTCGATCATCTCGGCATCGAGCACGAGGCGATGCCCCTTGCCTGCCTCGTCGGCCTGCACTTTGGCGAGCGCCAGCTTAACCGGCCTTGCCGTCGTCAGCACGATGCGGGCGCTTTCCTCGTCCATCTTGCCGTAACGGATGTCCTTGAACAGGCCGCGGGCGGCAAGATCCTTCGCCGGAAAGCCGAAGGCGGTGGCCGGCAGGTCGACGACGATGCGTTCCGGATTGGCGATATAGTGGACGGAGAAGCGCGGTTCGCGATCGAAGTCGATGACGATGCGGGTCCTGGCGTCGTCGCCGACGATGCGCGCACCATAGGCGAGCAGCGGATCTCCGGCTTCGACGGAGCCGGCAACGGCCAGGAGGCTGGCGGCCAGAAGCGTTGCCGTCAGAACCCGCCTTGCGAATGTCGATCGCCGCGCTGCGGATTTCGCCGCGATCCGAGCCCTCTTATACAATAAACCGCCACACCCTATTTGAATTGCCATGAACCCGACGCGGCTGCAGCGAACGTCCCCGTGACGAAACACCCGTTAGCCTGCCGAATCGCGATCACTTTATCCCCAGCTTCTATGCGTTACGAAATCCATCAATATTATGGCACATTTGGCTTTTCCCTTGCTATTGTGACACAGAAAACATACAACGAATTTCAGGGTAAAGTGTTGACGGGATAGAGTCGCCGCAAAGGCTGCCAGCCAGATCAGGACCTGGCGCCACATCGGTCATCGTCCGCCGTCTCATGCGCTTCATCCCTAGAACTGGATCCTGATTTTCCGGCTTATTGTCGGAATTCATTGGTGGATCAGCCACCACGCTCTCAGGGAGCAAACTCATCGGACCCGAACGGGTCTTCGTATTTGTCGATCACGCTTGGTTGTTGATGGTTTCGCAGCAGGTTTTATCTGAAGTGTACAGGCCCCGGACCGAAATGGTTCCGGCTGCTGTCTGGCTGCTGCCCTCCCCCTCGCATCAGGCGCGACTTTCATTATCCGGCGCGGCTACAGTGGACCGCATTCTTTCTGTTTCAACAGCAGTCGGGAATGCGCTCTCGCGGCCACGCCGAGGAGCACAGCTTACATGGCAGACAAAATGCTTATCGATGCGTCTCACGAGGAAGAGACGCGCGTCGTTGTCGTTCGCGGGAACCGCATAGAAGAATTTGACTTCGAGTCCCAGCACAAGAAGCAGATCCGCGGCAACATCTATCTTGCAAAGGTAACGAGGGTCGAGCCCTCGCTGCAAGCCGCCTTCGTCGATTACGGCGGCAACCGGCACGGCTTCCTGGCCTTCGCCGAAATCCATCCCGACTATTACCAGATACCGCTTGCCGATCGTCAGGCACTGCTTCGTGCCGAAGCCGAAGAGCATCGCCGCGACGAAGATGTCGAGCATGTCGAAACCGCGCCGATGGTCGATCTTTCCAAGCAGGATCAGCCGGATGTCGGCATCGTTCCGGCAAAGGCGCCGGAAGCGGCTGCCGTAACGGAAGAGACGACAGCGGCATCGCCCGAGGCCGCAGACGAAGCGCCGGCCAAGAAGGCAAGGCCGCGCCGCAGCCGCAAGAAGGTGACCGAACCGGTCGCCGAAACGACCGCGACCGAGGACGCCGTTCCCACAGACGTCGAAGCCGAAGGCGCTTCGACCGTCGACAACGAGGATGACGGCTCGACCGGCGGCGCGATGGCCGCCATGGTAGAAACCGACGAGATTTCCGAGGACGTCGATACCAGCAAGCGTCGCCACGATGATGATGACGACGATGACGATCACGGCGAAGAGGAAGTCATCGAATCCGTCGGCGCCGAAGACGCGATGGAAGAAGTGCCGGACCGCGTGCAGCGCAAGCCGCGCAAGCAGTACCGCATCCAGGAAGTCATTAAGCGCCGCCAGATCCTGCTCGTGCAGGTCGCCAAGGAAGAGCGCGGCAACAAGGGTGCAGCCCTTACCACCTATCTCTCGCTCGCCGGCCGCTATTCCGTCTTGATGCCGAACACGGCGCGCGGCGGCGGCATTTCCCGCAAGATCACCAACCCTGCCGACCGCAAGCGCCTGAAGGAAATCGCGCGCATGCTCGAGGTACCGCAGGGCATGGGCGTCATTCTTCGCACCGCCGGCGCCAACCGCACCAAGGTCGAGGTCAAGCGCGACTTCGAATATCTGATGCGCCTGTGGGAGAACGTACGCACGCTGACGCTGGCGTCCACCGCTCCCTGCCTCGTCTATGAGGAAGGCTCGCTGATCAAGCGCTCGATCCGCGACCTCTATAACAAGGACATCAGCGAGATCATCGTTGCCGGCGAAGAAGGCTATCGTGAAGCGAAAGACTTCATGAAGATGCTGATGCCGAGCCACGCCAAGGTGGTTCAGCCCTATCGCGACATCCACCCGATCTTCTCGCGCTCAGGCATCGAAGCCCAGCTCGACCGCATGCTGCAGCCGCAGGTGACCCTGCGTTCCGGCGGCTACCTGATCATGAACCAGACGGAAGCGCTGGTTTCGATCGACGTCAACTCCGGCCGCTCGACGCGCGAACACTCAATCGAGGATACCGCGTTGCAGACGAACCTCGAAGCCGCGGAAGAAATCGCCCGCCAGCTTCGCCTGCGCGACCTTGCCGGCCTGATCGTCATCGACTTCATCGACATGGAAGAAAAGCGCAACAACCGCGCCGTCGAGAAGAAGCTGAAGGAATGCCTGAAGAACGACCGCGCCCGCATCCAGGTCGGCCGGATCTCGCATTTCGGCCTGCTCGAAATGTCGCGCCAGCGCATCCGCGCTTCGGTTCTCGAATCGACCACGCAGGTGTGCTCGCATTGCGGCGGCACCGGCCATGTGCGTTCGCAGTCCTCCGTCGCGCTGCATGTGCTGCGCGGCATCGAGGAATATCTGCTGAAGAACACCACGCACAACATCACCGTGCGCACCACGCCTGACATCGCGCTCTACCTGCTCAACCACAAGCGCCAGACGATCATCGATTACGAAAGCCGTTTCGGCGTCGCGATCGTCATCGATGCGGATGGTTCGGTCGGTGCGCAGCATTTCGCGATCGATCGCGGCGAAGCCGTGGAAAACCCGGTCAAGATCGAAACACTCTTCAACTTCGCAGCCATTCCCGAAGATGACGACGACGATATCGTCATCGAAGTGGATGAAGAGGAAGACGAAGAACTCGAGGAAAAGCCGGCCGCTGCAGAACGCCCCGCAGCAGTGCGCTCGGAAGGCGAAGGTGACGGTAACCGCAAGCGCAAGCGCCGCAGGCGCCGCCGCGGCCGCAACGGCAATGCCGAGCAGCCGGTATCGGCAGCAGGCGAAGCCGGTGACGAGGATGAGGATGGCGACGACGAGGGCGGCGAAGGTGATGAAAACACCGAAGCCACACCCGAGACGCGCGCTGAAAGCGAGGAATCGCAGCGCCGCAAGCGCCGCCGTCGCGGCAAGCGTGGCGGTCGCCGCAATCGCGCCGAGGATGGCTCCGAGCTGACGGCCGGCGAAGCCGGTGAAGACAATGGCGGCGACGAGGACGAAGGTGACGACGTTTCGAACGACGGCGCTCCTGGTGAAGCCGTAGCTGTCGAGGCGATTGCCGAGCAGGCTGACGAAGCTCAGCCCGCTATGGCAGCCGTCGAGAGTGCAGTGGTCATCACCGAAGATGTGAAGCCCGCCCGCAGCCGCGGCCGCCGCAAACCGGCGGCAGCGCCGGTCGAGGAACCGGTGGCGGAGACCGCACCTGTGGTCGAGGCAGAACCGGAGTTGGTGGAAGCCTCCGCCGATCTCGAAACATCAGTCCAAGAAGAGGCAAAGCCGGTTCGCGCCAACCGCGAATCCAATATCTCCTCCTCCGAGCCGACGGTGAAATCCACCACCCGCGTCGAGAATGGCGACGGCGATGACGGCAAGCCGAAGAAAGCCGGCTGGTGGCAGCGCCGTGGCTTCTTCTGAACGCTGATTTTCGGACGTAAACACTGAAATCCGGCCGCGGCGACGCGGCCGGATTTTCGTTTATGGCGATAGCGTGGGGAGTAGAAATGGGCGGCACTTTGCCACTGTGTACCGCAAGCGAGACGGCATAGAGCGCTTCACTATCGCTCGGCTCGACGCCGGCGAAGAGCGACCATCATCCCCGGTTGCGATCAGGCCGCCGGCGGATAGAGCAAGTCGACGATGTAGCTGGCGTCGAAACGGGAATCGAGCATGCCGTAGGTGGAGCGCCAGCCGCCGGCAAGGCGCGTCTCGATGAAGGCATCGGCAATGCGCCCGGCGCCCAGCCGATAGAGTTCGGCGGCACCGGCAGCCAGCGCCAGTTGCTCGACCAGCAGGCGCGCGGCGCCCTCGTCCTGTTCACACAGCGCGATTGCGGCGCGCAACACGTCGATCGTCTTCTTGCCGGCAGGGCCGAGATCGCGGGCAAGGCCGGCGAAGACGGTTTCGAACAGATCCTTGCCACGGTTGAGCACACGCAGCACGTCAAGCGCCATGACGTTGCCGGAGCCTTCCCAGATGGCGTTGACGGGCGCCTCGCGGTAATGGCGGGCGATCGGGCGATCTTCGATGTAGCCGTTGCCGCCGATGCATTCCATCGCCTCGTAGATCAGCGCCGGCGCGATCTTGCAGCACCAGTATTTGGCGACCGGCGTCATGACGCGGGCATAGGCCGCCTCCTCGGCATTGCCGCGCGCCTTGTCGAAGGCGTCGGCAAGACGGAAGGACAGCGCCGTCGCGGCGGCCACATCGAGCGCCATGTCGGCGAGCACGCGCGTCATGATCGGCTGGTTGACCAGCATCTTGCCGAAGACGCTGCGGCCGCGGGTGTGATGCACGGCTTCGGCAAGCGAGGCGCGCATCATGCCCGATGAGGCCAGCGCACAGTCGAGCCTGGTCAGCGTCACCATGTCGAGGATGGTGCGGATGCCGGCATCCGGACCGCCGAGCAGGAAACCGAATGTGTCTGTAAACTCGACCTCGGAAGAGGCGTTGGAGCGGTTGCCGACCTTGTCCTTCAACCGCTGGAACTGCAACCCGTTGGCGGAACCATCTTCCAGAAGGCGCGGCACGAGAAAGCAACCCATGCCCTCCTTCGTCTGCGCCAGCATGATGAAGGCATCGCTCATCGGCGCGGACATGAACCATTTGTGGCCGGACAGCCGGTAGATACCCTCGCTGACCTTTTCGGCAGCGCTCCTGTTGGCGCGCACATCCGTGCCGCCCTGCTTTTCCGTCATGCCCATGCCGATGGTCACGGCGGATTTCTGCATGGCGGGCTTGTTCGACGAATCATATTTGCGCGAGAGGATCTTTGGCGCCCAGTCCTTTTGGACAGCGGGCGAAGCCGACAGCGCCGCAACCGAGGCGCTGGTCATCGTCAGCGGGCAGAGATGGCCGGATTCCAGCTGTGACGTCAGATAAAACCGCGCGGCGCGAACCTTGTGCGCCTCATCCTTGGCCTCGGTATCGGCCTGCGGGTCCCAGACGGAGGAATGCAGCCCGACCGACATGGAGCGGCGCATCAGCGCGTGCCAGGCGGGATGGAACTCGACGACGTCGAGGCGCTCACCGCGCGGACCATGGGTGCGCAGCTGCGGCGCGCCCTGGTTGGCCATGCGCGCCAGTTCCTGCGCCTCCGGCGAGGTGACGTAGCGGCCCATATTTTCCAGGTCTTCGCGGATGCCGCGCGGGAGGGCCGCCGTCAGGTCGACGATCAGCGGATCGGATCGATAGGCGTTGATGCCGGACCACAGGCTCGGCTGGTTGAGTTCTGCGAGTTTGTCGTCAGTCCGGTTGGCGGAGGTCATAATTCGCTTCTAGTGTAAGAACCCGGCAAAGGGAAACCGGAAGTTATGATTCGGTTCATTCTGCTCTATCGGAATTCGGGCGAAAATGCATGGGGACATAAGCCTTTGCCCACAGCGCATGCTTGCCCCGGCGGGCAGCACTCTTTATAGACCCGCCAGAGACAGCAAGAGGCAAGGTCATGGTCTTTTTCCCCCACCGCCACCTCATCGGCATCAAGGGCCTCACCGAGCAGGATATCACCTATCTTCTCGACAAGGCGGATGAGGCCGTCAAGATCAGCCGCCAGAGAGAAAAGAAGACGTCGACGCTGCGCGGGCTGACGCAGATCAATCTCTTCTTCGAGGCATCGACCCGCACGCAGGCCTCTTTCGAACTTGCCGGTAAGAGGCTCGGGGCCGACGTCATGAACATGTCGGTCGGCAATTCCTCGGTGAAGAAAGGCGAAACGCTGATCGACACGGCGATGACGCTGAATGCCATGCGCCCCGACGTGCTGGTGATCCGCCATTCGAGCGCAGGTGCCGCCGCCCTTCTCGCCCAGAAGGTCTCCTGCTCGGTCGTCAATGCCGGCGACGGGCAGCACGAACATCCGACCCAGGCGCTGCTCGACGCGCTGACGATCCGTCGCGCCAAGGGCAAGCTGTCGCGCATCATCGTGGCAATCTGCGGCGACGTGCTGCATTCGCGGGTGGCGCGCTCCAACATCCTATTGCTCAACGCGATGGGCGCCCGCGTCCGTGTCGTCGCACCTGCAACCCTCCTGCCCGCCGGCATCGCCGAGATGGGCGTCGAGGTCTTCCATTCGATGAAGGAAGGGCTGAAGGACGCCGACGTCGTGATGATGCTGCGGCTGCAGCGCGAGCGCATGTCCGGCGCCTTCGTGCCTTCGGTGCGCGAATATTATCACTTCTACGGACTCGACGCCGAAACGCTGAAAGCCGCCAAGGAGGATGCGCTGGTCATGCATCCCGGCCCGATGAACCGCGGCGTCGAGATCGCGTCTGAGGTGGCGGACGGGCCGCAGAGTGTGATCGCCGAACAGGTGGAGATGGGGGTGGCGGTGCGCATGGCGGTCATGGAGACGCTGCTCGTCTCGCAGAACCAGGGTCCCCGCAGCGATGGAATGATGGCATGAGCAACCCGATCGTCCTCAAGAACGTCCGCATCGTCGATCCCTCGCGCAACCTCGATGAAGTCGGAACGATCATCGCCGAAAACGGCGTGATCATCGCCGCCGGCCATGCGGCGCAGAATCAGGGCGCGCCTGATGGCGCCGTCATCCGCGACTGCACGGGCCTTGTGGCGACGCCCGGCCTCGTCGATGCGCGCGTCCATATCGGCGAACCCGGCGGCGAGCATCGTGAGACGATCGCCTCGGCGAGCCGGGCGGCGGCGGCCGGGGGCGTCACCTCGATCATCATGATGCCGGACACCGATCCCGTCATCGACGACATCGCGCTCGTCGAATTCGTCAAGAAGACGGCGCGGGATACGGCCGCCGTCAATGTCTATCCGGCAGCCGCCATCACCAAGGGCCTTGCCGGCGAGGAAATGACCGAGATCGGCCTGTTGAAGCAGGCCGGCGCCGTCGCCTTCACCGATGCCCATTCCAGCGTCCACGACACGCAGGTGCTGCGCCGGATCATGACCTATGCGCGCGAATTCGGCGCCGTCGTCTCCTGCGAGACGCGCGACAAATATCTCGGCGCCAACGGCGTCATGCATGAAGGGCTTTTCGCCAGCTGGCTCGGGCTCTCCGGCATCCCGCGGGAAGCCGAGCTCATCCCGCTCGAACGCGATCTCAGGATCGCCGAGCTGACGCGCGGACGTTATCACGCCGCAATGATCTCGGTGCCGCAATCGGTCGAGGCGATCGAACGTGCCCGCAGCCGCGGCGCCAAGGTGACCTCAGGCATCTCGATCAACAATCTGGCGCTCAACGAAAACGACATCGGCGAATACCGGACCTTCTTCAAGCTCTATCCGCCGCTGCGCCCGGAAGACGACCGGGTGGCGATGGTCGAGGCCCTTGCCAGCGGCGCGATCGACATCATCGTCTCCTCGCACGACCCGCAGGACGTCGACACGAAGCGCCTGCCCTTCGCCGAGGCGGAGGACGGCGCGGTCGGGCTGGAAACCATGCTGGCGGCAGCGCTGAGGCTTCACCATGGCGGCCAGGTGAGCCTGATGCGCCTGATCGACGCCATGTCCACCCGCCCTGCCGAGATTTTTGGCCTCCCCGCCGGCACGCTGAAGCCGGGTGCGGCGGCCGATATCGCACTGATCGATCTCGATGAGCCTTGGCTTGTCGCCAAAGACATGCTTCTCTCCCGTTCGAAGAATACGCCGTTCGAGGATGCACGCTTCAGCGGACGGGCGGTCGCGACATACGTCTCGGGAAAGCTTGTCCACGCAATTTAGGAGACGGCTGGACCGAGGATAGGTCACGAAGGGCCGAGGGGGCATATGTTATCCAATCTCATGTCATGGCAGATCACCCTGCCGATCGCGCTTATCGCCGCCGTCATCGGCTATCTCTTCGGCTCCATTCCTTTCGGCCTGATCCTGACGCGTGCGGCCGGCCTCGGCGATGTGCGCAGCATCGGCTCCGGCAATATCGGCGCGACCAATGTGCTCAGAACCGGAAACCGTAAGCTCGCCGCGGCCACGCTGCTGCTCGATGCGCTGAAGGCATCGGCGGCGGCCTGGGTCGTCGGTTATTTCCTCGGTGAGGAGGCGGCGATCATCGCCGGCTTCTTCGCCTTCATCGGCCATCTCTTCCCGGTCTGGATCGGCTTCAAGGGCGGCAAGGGCGTCGCCACCTATATCGGCACCCTGCTCGGCGTCGCGCCGATCATGGTCGTGCTCTTCGCCGCCGTCTGGCTGGCGGTCGCCTTCACCACCCGCTACTCCTCGCTGTCGGCGCTGGTCGCCATGCTCGTCACTCCGGTGGCGCTATGGATCCTGGGCAATGAGAAGGTTGCGGCCGTCATGGCGATCATGACCCTGATTTCCTACTGGAAGCACAAGGCGAATATCTCCCGACTGATGGACGGGACGGAAAGCAAGATCGGGGCAAAGGGATAATGGATGCGCTGAGCGCGGGACCAAAAGGCGTCGTACTGACCGAACGGCAGAGAATTGCCTGGCTGCGCCTCATCCGTTCCGACAATATCGGCCCCGCCACCTTTCGCGACCTCATCAATCATTTCGGTTCGGCCGAGGCAGCACTTGCCGCATTGCCGGAGCTTTCGGCCCGCGGCGGCGCCACGCGGGCAATCCGCATTGCCAGCGAGGCCGAAGCGCATCGGGAACTGGAGGCGGCGCACCGTTTCGGCGCCCGCTTCGTCGGCATCGGTGAGCCGGACTATCCGCAGGCACTGAAACAGATCGACGGCGCACCGCCGCTTCTGGCCGTCAAGGGCGCGCTTGCCGCCGCCAAACGACCGGCCGTCGGCATCGTCGGCTCCCGCAACGCCTCGGTCGCAGGCGCGAAATTCGCGGCGATGGTGGCGCGCGACTGCGGCCGGGCGGGTTATACCGTGGTCTCGGGTCTGGCGCGCGGCATCGACACATCAGCGCACCGGGCAAGCCTCGACACAGGCACGATCGCCGCCCTTGCCGGCGGTCTCGACCAGCCCTACCCGCCGGAGAATATCGGCCTGCTCGAGGAGATCACCGGCGGCAACGGCCTGGCGGTCAGCGAGATGCCCTTCGGCTGGGAGCCCCGCGCCCGCGACTTTCCGCGCCGCAACCGGTTGATCGCCGGCATCGCGCTCGGCCTCGTCGTCGTCGAAGCGGCGACACGTTCCGGCTCGCTGATCACGGCGCGGCTTGCCGGCGAGTTCGGCCGCCTGGTGTTTGCCGTGCCCGGCTCGCCGCTCGATCCGCGCTGCCATGGCACCAACGGGTTGTTGAAGGACGGCGCTTCGATCGTGACCGCGCCTGCCGATGTCGTCGAGGCTTTGGCGCCGCTTGCGCAATTCGACCTGTTTTCGTCATCGATGGCGGAGGCACCGGCGCATGAGGGCAAGGCAATCCCGGTGCCACCCGGCGATCCCGACCGAACCCGCGTCATCGATGCGCTCGGGCCGACGCCGGTCGAGATCGACGACGTCATCCGCCATACCGGTCTGTCGGCATCCGCGGTCTATCTCATCCTTCTGGAACTCGATATATCGGGCAGGCTGCAGCGGCATCAGGGCGGGTTCGTCTCGCTTTCCGATTGAACTTTGCACGATATCGCAGAATTGCTGCCCCCTGTGTCGAAAACCTTCGACAACCTATCTAAGATTGCATTTCCCCGACAAACTCCCTTCGGCTGCACCGGATGCAAGAACTAAAATTGTAGCAAACCCCTTGACCGCGGCGATTTCCCTGTCCATGTCGGAGGGCCGGGATCCATCTTTCGGTGTGTGTCGCGCTGGCTTCAACGCTGGCGTCGTTTCCTTTTTAGAGAATCATCATGAATGTTGTAGTGGTGGAATCGCCTGCCAAGGCCAAGACGATCAACAAGTATCTGGGTCCGGGATACAAAGTGCTCGCCTCCTTCGGCCATGTGCGCGATCTGCCTGCCAAGGACGGCTCAGTTCTTCCTGATCAGGATTTCGAAATGCTTTGGGAGGTCGATAGCGCCTCCGCAAAGCGGATGAAGGATATTGCCGATGCGGTGAAATCCTCCGACGGCCTTTTTCTCGCGACCGACCCGGATCGCGAAGGCGAAGCGATTTCCTGGCACGTTCTCGATATGCTGAACAAGAAGCGCGTGCTGAACGGCAAGCCGGTCAAACGCGTCGTCTTCAACGCCATCACCAAGAAGGCGGTGCTCGACGCGATGGCCGATCCGCGCGACATCGACGTGCCGCTCGTCGACGCCTATCTGGCGCGGCGCGCGCTCGACTATCTGGTCGGCTTCAATCTTTCGCCGGTGCTCTGGCGCAAGCTGCCCGGCGCCCGGTCGGCCGGCCGCGTCCAGTCGGTGGCGCTTCGTCTGGTCTGCGACCGTGAATCCGAGATCGAACGCTTCATTTCGGAAGAATACTGGAACATCTCGGCCCTTCTAAAGACACCGCGCGGCGACGAGTTCGAGGCCAGGCTGGTTTCGGCGAATGGCAAACGGCTGCAGCCGCGCGCGATCGGCAACGGCGAGGATGCCGGCAAGCTCAAGGCATTGCTCGAAGGCGCAAGCTATATCGTCGACTCCGTCGAAGCGAAACCGGTCAAGCGCAATCCCGGACCGCCGTTTACGACCTCGACCCTGCAGCAGGCCGCCTCCTCCAATCTCGGCTTCTCCGCCTCGCGCACCATGCAGATCGCCCAGAAGCTCTATGAAGGCGTCGATATCGGCGGCGAGACGGTCGGTCTCATCACCTATATGCGAACCGACGGCGTGCAGATGGCGCCCGAGGCGATCGATGCGGCGCGCCGCGCCATCGTCGACCAGTTCGGCGAGCGCTATATGCCCGAGAAGGCGCGCTTCTATTCCACCAAGGCCAAGAACGCCCAGGAGGCGCACGAGGCGATCCGTCCGACCGATTTCTACCGCTCGCCCGACCGCGTGCGCAAATTCCTCGATGCCGATCAGATCCGCCTCTACGACCTGATCTGGAAGCGCGGCATCGCCAGCCAGATGGCGTCGGCCGAAATCGAGCGCACGACGGCTGAAATCACCGCCGACAACAAGGGCGAGAAGGCCGGGCTGCGCGCCGTCGGTTCGGTCATCCGCTTCGACGGTTTCATCGCCGCCTATACCGACCAGAAGGAGGACGGCGAGCAGAGTGACGACGGCGACGAGGATAGCCGCCTGCCGGAGATCAATGCACGCGAGACGCTCGCCAAGCAGAAGATCAACTCGACGCAGCATTTCACCGAGCCGCCGCCGCGCTATTCGGAAGCCTCGCTGATCAAGAAGATGGAAGAGCTCGGCATCGGCCGCCCCTCCACCTATGCCGCGACGCTGGCGACGTTGCGCGACCGCGACTATGTGACGATCGACAAGCGCAAGCTTATCCCGCAGGCCAAGGGCCGGCTGGTGACCGCTTTCCTCGAAAGCTTCTTCACCAAATATGTTGAATACGACTTCACCGCCGATCTCGAAGAGAAGCTCGACCGGATTTCCGCCGGCGAGCTGAACTGGAAGCAGGTGCTGCGCGACTTCTGGAAGGATTTCTTCGCCCAGATCGAGGACACCAAGGAACTGCGCGTCACCAACGTGCTCGATTCGCTGAACGAGGCGCTGGCGCCGCTCGTCTTCCCGAAGCGCGAGGATGGCAGCGATCCCCGGATCTGCCAGGTCTGCGGCACCGGCAACCTGTCGCTGAAGCTCGGCAAATACGGCGCCTTCGTCGGCTGCTCAAATTATCCGGATTGCAACTACACCCGCCAGCTCTCCTCCGAAAACGGCGGAGAGGCGGACGGTGCTGCCCTTAACGAGCCGAAGAACCTCGGCACCGATCCGACGACCGGCGAGGAGCTGACGCTGCGGTCCGGCCGCTTCGGCCCCTATATACAGCGCGGCGACGGCAAGGAAGCCAAACGCGCCTCGCTGCCGAAGGGATGGAAGCCCGAGGATATCGACTATGAAAAGGCGATGGCGTTGATCTCGCTGCCGCGCGATATCGGCAAACACCCCGAAACGGGCAAGATGATCTCATCCGGCATCGGTCGCTACGGGCCGTTCCTCCTGCATGACGGTTCCTATGCCAATCTGGAAACCGTCGAGGACGTGTTCTCGGTCGGCCTCAACCGTGCCGTGACTGTTATCGCCGAAAAGGCGAACCAGCCGCCGGGGCGGGGTTCGCGCGGGACACCGGCGGCGCTGAAGACGCTCGGCGATCATCCTGATGGCGGCCCCATCACCGTTCGCGACGGCAAGTACGGACCTTACGTCAATTGGGGCAAGGTCAATGCGACATTGCCGAAGGGCAAGGACCCGCAGGCGATCACCGTCGAGGAAGCGCTCGCGCTGATCACCGAAAAGGCCGGCAAGGCGCCTGCAGGCAAGACGGCAAAGGCGAAGGCCAAGCCGAAGGCGGCGGCCGCCGAAGCCAAGACCACCAAGACGGCGGCCAAGCCGAAGGCAACGAAGGCGAAAGCGCCGGCGAAATCGAAAAAGGGCTGACGTGAGCAGGATACCGCGCGAGAGAACGAACCCCGCGGGCAAGCGCCCGGGCAAGATCGGCCGCTCGGGCAAGGATGCTCCCGCCGTCGAGCCGCTGAACATCGTCCACGGCGCCCTGCCCTCACGCGAGGTGATCCTGCGCTTCATCGCCGATCATCCGCAGAAAGCCTCCAAACGCGAACTCGCCAAGGCTTTCGGCCTGAAGGGCGACAGCCGCGTCGAGCTCAAGCACATGCTGCAGGAACTCGAGCAGGAAGGCATGCTGCAGAAGAACCGCAAGTCGCTGATCCGTCCCGGCGCGCTGCCGCCCGTCACCGTTCTCGATATCACCACACGCGACAAGGATGGCGATCTGATCGGCCGGCCGGCGGAATGGCCGGAGGACCAGGGCGTCGCACCCGCCGTCGCCATCCGCCAGCAATCGCCCGCAGGCCACCGGGGCAAGGGCAAGGCGCCCGTCGCCGGCCTCGGCGACCGCATCCTGGCAAAGATCTTCCCGGCCGTCGATCGCGGCGGGCCGGCCTATACGGCGCGGATCATCAAGGTGATCGACAGGCGCCGCGGCGCCTCGATGGGCGTCTTCCGCGCAGCACCCGGCGGCGGTGGCCGGCTGCTGCCGATCGAACGGCGCGGCGAGGAAATGGTGATCGATCCCGACTTCACCGGCGGCGCCGCGGACGGCGACCTGGTCGAAGTGGAAGTCGCCCGTCTCGGCCGCTTCGGCCTGCCGCGCGCCAAGGTGCTTTCCGTCGTCGGTTCCGTCGGTTCGGAAAAGGCGATCTCGATGATCGCCATCCATGCACACGGCATCCCGCATGTCTTCCCGCCTGCGGTCATCGCCGAGGCGGATGACGCCAAGCCTGCCAACATGTCGCATCGCGAGGATTGGCGCGACGTGCCGCTGATCACCATCGATCCGGCCGACGCCAAGGACCATGACGATGCGGTCTATGCCGAGCTCGACCCCTCGCCCGACAATCCCGGCGGCGTCCTCGTCACCGTCGCGATTGCCGACGTTTCCTGGTATGTCCGCCCCAATTCGCCGCTCGACCGCGAGGCGCTGAAGCGCGGCAACTCGGTCTATTTCCCGGATCGCGTCGTGCCGATGCTGCCGGAGCGCATCTCCAACGATCTCTGCTCGCTGAAGCAAGGCGTCGACCGCCCGGCGCTCGCCGTGCGCATGAGCTTTTCCGCGGAAGGCCGCAAGATCGGCCACACCTTCCATCGCATCATGATGAAGAGCGCCGCAAAGCTCTCCTACCAGCAGGCGCAGGCGGCGATCGACGGCAAGCCGGACGATCAGACCGGACCGATGCTCGAGCCGATCCTGAAGCCGCTCTGGCACGCCTATGAGGTGATGAAGCGCGGACGCGACCGGCGCCAGCCGCTGGAACTCGACATGCCGGAGCGCAAGATCCTGCTGAAGCCCGACGGCACGGTCGACCGGGTCTTCGTGCCGCCGCGGCTCGATGCGCACAAGCTGATCGAAGAAATGATGATCCAGGCGAATGTCTGCGCCGCCGAGACCCTGGAAAAGAAACGCCAGCCGCTGATCTACCGCATCCATGACGGCCCGACGCTCGCCAAGCAGGAAATCCTGCGCGAGTTCCTGGCGACACTCGGCATCTCGCTTGCCAAGGGCGGCAATATGCGCGCCAACAGCTTCAACGGCATTCTGGCGAAGGCGGACGGTACGCCGCACCAGACGATGGTCAACGAGATGGTGCTGCGTTCGCAGAGCCAGGCGATCTACGGTCCCGAGAATATCGGCCATTTCGGCCTCAACCTGATGAAATACGCCCACTTCACCTCGCCGATCCGCCGCTACGCCGATCTCATCGTGCATCGCGCCCTCGTCGGTTCGCTGGGCTTCGGCGAAGGCGGCATTACGCCCGACGAAGAGGCGGCACTCGACGATATCGCCGCCGAAATCTCGACCTTCGAGCGCCGCGCCATGGCCGCCGAGCGCGAGACGGTCGACCGGCTGATCGCCCATCATCTGAGCGGCCGCGTCGGCGAGGAATTTGCCGGGCGGGTCTCGGGCGTGACGAAATCGGGGCTTTTTGTCGCCTTGCCGGACTATGGCGCCGACGGCTTCGTCCCTATATCTACGCTCGGCACCGATTATTTCATCTATGACGAGGCGCATCAGGCGCTGTCGGGGGAACGAACGGGGCTCGGCTATCGCCTGGGCGACAGCGTCACCGTGAAGCTTGCCGAAGCGATCCCGCTTGCCGGCGCGCTGCGTTTCGAGATGATCAGCGAGGGCCGCGAGATGCCGACGGCGGTGCGCTCCTTCCACAAAGCGGGCCGCCGCGACAGGGGCCAGGTCCGCAAGAAACCCGGAACGAGGCCGCCGCGCGGACGGCACTAGCCCACCGGCTCGAAAATCGGAATCGATTTTCGAAAAGCGCGATGCAAGGATTGAAAGAGTTAGAGCGTTCTTTGTGCGTCCGAAAGGACGCACGGGGCTCTATGTCCGAAAGAGGAACAGGCGATGATCACACCGACCGATCCGGCGGTCCGCTACGGAGATGCGCCCGAGGTCGAGCGTCCGGTTGGGCGCTCGGTCATGCGCGGGCTGATGAACCGCTGCCCGGCCTGCGGTAACGGCAAGCTCTTTCGCGCCTTCCTGAAACCGGTCGATCATTGCGCGGCCTGCGGCGAGGCGATGCATCACCAACGCGCCGACGACCTGCCGCCCTATATCGTCATTCTCGTCCTTGGCCACGTCGTGGTCGGCGGCTATATGCTGACCGACCTGACTTTCGTGCTGCCGGTCTGGGTGCACCTTGCCATCTGGGCGCCGATCACCGTCATCACAGCGCTCGCCTCGATCCAGCCTATCAAGGGCGGCGTCATCGGCCTGCAGTGGGCGCTGCGCATGCACGGTTTCGGCGGGGAGAGTGATGGTGCGGACGATTATGACATCCCCGGCCGGCCGGATTAGAGCATGTCGAGCAAAAGCGCGAGCCGCGAATCTGAAAGATCGCGACGCACTTTAGCGCCTTCACCTTCCAGACATATTTAACGTGTAGTGCCAGCGCTCCACCGATCACCACCCGAACGCGGCAGCCGACGATCCTCAACGACTTGACATGGTACGCTTTTCTTGTCTGAACAGGCTTTACATTCCGCAGGTGGTCACTCACATCGGAAATACTGCGAAACGCTGCCCGTCACCTGGATTTGGCACGCCTGTGTCTTTCTATGCGAGGTGACAGGCCGGTTCGCTCGCGTAGCTTTCTAAGGATGGATAAATGTCTCAGCCGAGAAACGGCACACCGGGCGATGTCGAGGAAATCCATTGGCCTTCTCTGGTGGCAGCCATCTCGTCCATATCAGCCGTCGGCATAGCAATCGGCCTCGGACTCCCGCTTCTCAGCATCATCCTCGAAAAACGCGGCATCTCGTCCACCTTGATCGGGCTCAACACGGCGATGGCCGGGGTTGCGGCGATGGCCGCCGCACCAATCACCACCAAGCTTGCCCATAAATACGGCGTTGCGCCGACGATGCTCTGGGCGGTGCTGATTTCGGCGCTGAGCGCGCTCGGTTTTTATTACGCCGAGGATTTCTGGATGTGGTTTCCGCTGCGTTTCGCCTTCCATGGCGCGACGACGACGCTGTTCATCCTCTCCGAATTCTGGATCAATGCCGCTTCGCCGCCTTCCAAGCGCGGCTTCGTGCTCGGCATCTACGCGACGGTGCTTTCCCTTGGCTTTGCGGCCGGGCCGCTGCTCTTTTCGATCCTCGGCAGCGACGGCATCTTCCCCTTCCTCATCGGCGCCGCCGCCATCCTGCTTGCCGCCATCCCGATCTTCATCGCCCGCGACGAAAGCCCGGTGCTCGAGGAAAAACCGGAGCTGCATTTCATGCGCTACGTCTTCCTGGTGCCGACGGCGACGGCGGCGGTCTTCATCTTCGGCGCGGTCGAAGCGGGCGGGCTGTCGCTTTTCCCGATCTTTGCCGTGCGCGCCCATTTCACCGAATCGCAGGCAGCACTTCTGCTGACCATGATGGGTGTCGGCAACGTCATCTTTCAGATCCCGCTCGGCCTGCTCTCCGACCGCATCGGCGACAAGCGGCCGCTTCTGGCTGCCATGGCGCTGATGGGGTTCATCGGCTCGATGATGCTGCCTCTGCTGGTCGACAACTGGCTGCTGATGGCCGGGCTCCTGCTTTTCTGGGGCGGCTGCGTCTCCGGCCTCTATACGGTCGGACTCAGCCATCTCGGCTCGCGGCTGACGGGTTCCGACCTTGCGGCGGCCAATGCTGCCTTCGTCTTCTGTTATGCGATGGGAACCGTGGCCGGGCCGCAGGCGATCGGCGCGGCGATCGATGTCGCTGGAAATAATGGTTTTGCCTGGGCGATTGCCGCCTTCTTCGGCCTGTACGCCCTACTTTCCGGCATCAGACTGATGTTCATTCGAAAACGGACTTGACTTTTCGGGCTGGATTCGTAGTTTCGCGCCAGAATTTGCCGTGGAGCCCATCCGGCTTCCACGGCTTTCATTTTCTTAAAGGCAGGACGACCATGGCCAAGGCTACAACAATCAAGATCAAGCTGCTGTCGACAGCCGACACCGGTTTCTTCTACGTCACGACGAAGAACAGCCGTACGATGACGGACAAGATGACGAAGACGAAGTACGACCCGATTGCTAAGAAGCATGTCGAGTTCAAGGAAACCAAGATCAAGTAATCGCTTGAGCTGACGGATTTCAAAAAAGCGCGCGCTTTCGGGTTGCGCGTTTTTTATTGTCCGGATGATCGTCTTTGAGAGATGATAGCGCAAACAGACAAAACGCCGCCCTTCCATCTTCGGGAAGTGACGGCGTTTTTGTGAAAGGGGGTCGGCCAGCATGCAAAACGGCACGAGGAACCGCTATAACTTGCCTACTAGCCGACCGACCCCACGACCCAGGAGATGCGGCGGACCTGAGCATCATGGGGTATCGACAACTCCTCAACGGGAGCGCTTCTCTTATGAGCCGATAATTTGCGCAGAAATGAAAGAAAATCAACAAATTCTTAATGGTGAAATTTGTTAGCCTGATTCTATGGTTAAAAGTCCAGATTTGGGACATACAAAGATTTGTCGGCTCTGCTTGGGCTTGAAGCCTAGAGTTGGACCATCCCAAGAAATTCGACAATATAACTTAACAACTTACGCCTCCCCTCCCCTTACGTGAGGTGACGTCGCCGCAGTCTATTTGGCCCTTCCGGCGACAGGCATTTTTTATAGTCTCCATTTCATCTTGAGCCAGCGGCCAGACATCCTCAACACTGTCGCAGGTCGACATATCCGCAGCAACGCCGATGGTCCATTTTTGGGCTATTGAGTTGCAAAATTTTCGCCCCGCATTGCATAAGCGAAGATTAAAAATCGGTAACGATTGGCTTACAGCGGTGGAAAACCCGCAAATGGTGCCTATGGCGGCAACTGATTCGTCAGGCGGCTGCGGCGACCACGCGGTTGCGGCCGGTATTCTTGGCCTCGTAAAGGGCCAGATCCGCCTGTTTCATCAGCTGGTCCGGGGTCAGTACCGCCGCAATCCGCGAGGCGATGCCGAAGGAAGCGGTGACGTTCAGCGCTTGGCCGGCGTGTTTCAGCATGAAGGGAGCGCTTTCGATCGCCGCGCGCAGGCGCTCGGCTACAGTAGCGGCAATTTCCGGCGAGGTGTCGGGCATCACGACGACGAATTCCTCGCCACCGTAGCGGCAGGCGAGATTGGCGCCACGGATGGTCGAACGGACGCGATTTGCGAATTCCCGCAGCACTTCGTCGCCGCCGTCATGGCCGTAGGTGTCGTTTACCTGCTTGAAGCGATCGATATCGGTGATCAACACCGAAAGCGGTCGGCCCCGGGCCATCGAACGGTTGAAGAGTACGTTCAGATGGTTGTCGAGATAGCGCCGGTTATAAAGGCCGGTCAGCGGATCGGTGACGGCAAGCTCGATCGTCTGCTTGACGCTGGCGCGCAGGCGGTCGTTGTAGCGCTTGCGGCGGATCTGCGTCAGGCTGCGGGCAACAAGCTCGTTGGGATCGACCGGGCGGATGATGTAATCGTTGACGCCGAGATCGAGCGCGCGCACCACCATGTCGTCCGCGCCCTGCTCGGTGATGATCAAAATCGGCAGGAAGCGCGTGCGCTCCAGCGAGCGCAGCTGCGAGCAGAGGCGAAGCGGATCGTAGTCATCGAAATTGGCATTGACGATGACAAGATCGAAGGCGCTTTCGGCCGCCTCGAAGAGGGCAGCCTGCGGATCGGAAAGGGCAAGCACGTCGGCGACCGGCTTCAGCGCCTTGACGAGGCGCTCCTGCGAATTGGCGCGGCCGTCAACGAGCAACACTTGAGCGGTCTCATCGGCGCGGCCCTCGCCTGCTCGCGCGAGGTCGTCGATGCCCATCGTATGGGCGGTATCGGAGCGGATGCGCAGCTCGTCGCTCAACGTCTTCAGCCGCAGCAGGCTCTTCACCCGAGAGATCAGCTGCAGATCGTTGACCGGCTTGGTGAGGAAATCATCGGCGCCAGCCTTCAGGCCGCGCACGCGATCGGCCGGCTGGTCGAGCGCGGTGACCATGACGACTGGAATATGGGCTGTCTTCTGGCTCGCCTTCAGCCGTTCGCAGACCTCGAAACCGTCTATGCCGGGCATCATGATGTCGAGCAGGATGAGATCGACCTGGTTGCGCTCGCAGATCGCCAGCGCCGTGTAGCCGTCGGCTGCGGTCATCACGTCGAAATACTCCGCGAGCAGCCGCGCCTCAAGCAGCTTCACGTTGGCCGGAATATCGTCAACCACCAGTATTCGCGCAGTCATAAGTGTCTTTCCGATGCGTCAAGCATCGCCCAGATAGGTCTTGATCGTCTCGATGAATTTTGGAACCGAGATCGGCTTGGAAACATAGGCCTCGCAGCCGCCCTGGCGGATCCGCTCCTCGTCGCCCTTCATCGCGAAAGCCGTGACGGCGATGACGGGAATCACATGCAGCTCGTCGTCTTCCTTCAGCCATTTGGTGACTTCGAGGCCTGAGACCTCGGGAAGCTGAATGTCCATGAGGATGAGATCGGGGCGATGCTTGCGCGCCAGATCCAGCGCCTCCATGCCGTTTCGGGTCTGGATCGTGGTATAACCGGACGCCTCGATGAGGTCGCGAAAGAGCTTCATGTTGAGCTCGTTATCTTCTACAATCATCACCTGTTTGGGCATGACAAGCTGTCCCTACGTCCGTTCGCGCAGCGGTTCGTCCCATGAGAAAGGCACATGCGGACAAAAGCTGCGTGAAACCGATAGCGCACGCTACCGGTATTTGGTTGAAGAAAAGGTAACTTACCCCGCGAAATGCAAAGCAACTTCAAGACATCGAAACAACTGGCAGCCGACCCGCACGAGACGGCGATTGCCGTGCTCGGCTGGCTTGCCGGCGATCCCGACATGTTCGGCCGCTTTCTCGCCCTGACGGGTGTGGCGCCCGGCCAGGTGCGCAACGCCGTCAACGATCCGGGATTTCTCGCCGGCATGATGGATTTCCTGATGAACCACGAACCGACGGCCTTGGCCTTCTGCGCGGCAAGCGGCATAAGCCCGGAGACGGTGACCGCCGCCTGGCGGCATTTCTCTTCGCCGGGCCTCGATTCCGGAGAATACTGACCGTGACCTCCGGGGAATTCGACATCTCGCATATTCGCCTCGGCGAACGGCCGCTGATCGTCTGCGACGTCGACGACGTCGTCCTGCAGTTCATCGATCCCTTCCAGCTTTTCCTCGAGAGCCAGGGGCATGCGTTTCTGCCGCGATCGTTCCGGCTTCACGGCAACATCGTCTCGCAGGCGGATGGCACGGAGATCGAGGATCAGCAGGTCAGTCGGCTGATCGAGGAGTTCTTCGAAGCGCAGGAGCAGTGGCAGACGCCGCTCGATCGCGTCGTCGAAACGCTCGACCGGCTTTCCGAAGAAGCCGATGTGCTTTTCCTGACGGCCATGCAGCCGCGATTCCAGGACCAGCGCCGTCGCCTGCTGGACAGGATGGGCCTGCTTTTTCCGCTGCTTGCCACCGAACAGCCCAAGGGGCCGATCGTTCACGCCTTGCATGCCAGCCGCTCCCTTCCCGTCGTCTTCATCGATGATATGGCGCGCAATCTGCATTCCGTCAGGGATCACGTCGCCGATTGCCTGCTCATTCATCTGATGCCGAACTCACCTGTCCATCGTTTCGCACCGGCCGCCGCCGATGACATTACCCGCGCTACGGACTGGACGCATGTGGCCGAACTCATCGAGGCGCATTTTCTGTCCGGCGCGGTCACTCGCGCAGTTCCAGCCGCATGAGCGGACGGCCGTCCTTGCGCCGCGCCACCGTTTCGAAACCGGCGGCATCAAAGATCGCCGTCGAGCCGATGCAGAGCGTCACGGATTTCGACTGCTTCACATGATCGATCGGGCAGGCTTCGAGCCGCCGCGCTCCCTGGCGCCGGGCATGATCGATCGCGGCGGCGAGCAGGCGATGGCTCATTCCCTTGCCACGCAGTTTGGGCAGCAGGAAAAAGCAACTGACGGCCCAGATGGACGGATCATGCGCATCGTCTTCCTCCAGCGGCCGCGAGACGGTGCGCGGCGAATTGAACTGCGGCACGTCGTGACGCGGCCCGACCTGCACCCAGGCGACCGGCGCGCCGTCGGCATAACAGAGGATGCCCGGCGGCGGGCCTGCCTTGATCCGCTCCCGCATATGCGCCTTGCGCTCGTCGGCCGCCATCTCGGTCCTGATCGCATGCGGCAGGCGCAGCGCGACGCACCAGCAGTTATAGAAGGCACCCTGCGGCCCGAACAGGATTTCGAAGTCGTCCCAGCGCTCTAAGGTGACCGGCTCGAAACGAAGGTCGTTATCCAAAGGCAAAGCTCCCGCGTCTCTTGTGACTCGGAAGCTTAAGGCGTAATGTCCCGGCGTTCAATCTTTGTTCTCATCATGACGCCTGCGCCTGACAAGACACCCGGCTTTTGTCGCGACTGCCTTGCCGAGCAGAAGGGCGAGGCGCGCCGCTGCGTTTCCTGCGGCAGCCCCCGTCTCGTGCGCCATCGTGAACTCTACGCATTGACGCTTGCGCATATCGATTGCGATGCCTTCTACGCAGCGGTGGAGAAACGCGACAATCCTGACCTTGCCGACAAGCCCGTCATCATCGGCGGTGGCAAACGCGGTGTGGTGTCCACCGCCTGCTACATCGCCCGCATCCACGGCGTGCGGTCGGCCATGCCGATGTTCAAGGCGCTGGAGGCGTGCCCAGAGGCGATCGTCATCCGCCCCAACATGGAAAAATATGTCCGGGTCGGGCGGCAGGTGCGGACCATGATGCAGGATCTGACGCCGCTGGTGCAGCCGCTGTCGATCGACGAGGCCTTTCTGGAGCTTGGCGGCACCGAGAGGCTGCATCACGATCCGCCAGCGCGCACGCTCGCCAAATTCGCCCGCCGCATCGAAAAGGAAATCGGCATCACCGTTTCGGTCGGGCTTTCCTACTGCAAATTCCTCGCCAAGGTCGCCTCCGACCTGCAGAAGCCGCGCGGCTTTTCCGTCATCGGCCGTGAGGAAGCGGTCGAATTCCTGGCGCCGCGTCCGGTCACCACGATCTGGGGCGTCGGCAAGGCCTTTGCAGCGACGCTGGAGGCGGACGGCATCCGCACCATCGGCCAGTTGCAGCAGATGGAGGAGAACGACCTGATGCGCCGCTATGGCAGCATCGGCCAGCGGCTCGCACGGCTGTCGCGTGGGATCGACGACCGCGAGGTGCATCTCAACGATGCGGCCAAAAGCGTTTCGTCCGAGACGACCTTTTTCGACGACATCTCGCGTTATGAGGAGCTGGTGCCGATCCTGCGCAACCTCTCCGAAAAGGTCTCCTGGCGGCTGAAGAAAAGCGGCATTGCCGGCCAGACCGTGGTGCTGAAGATGAAGAGCGCCGATTTCAAATCGCGCACCCGCAACCGCAAGCTCGAAGACCCGACCCAGCTTGCCGACAAGATCTTCCGCACCGGGCTCGAGCTTCTCGAAAAGGAGACCGACGGCACGAAGTTCCGACTGCTCGGCATCGGCGTCACCGATCTCGGCGATGCCGCCCGCGCCGATCCGCCCGACCTCATCGACCAGCAATCGGGCCGGCGAGCGGCCGCCGAAGCGGCGATGGACAAGCTGCGCGACAAGTTCGGCACGAAGACGGTCGAGACCGGTTACACCTTCGGCAGCGGCAAGCGCGATCACTAACGCGTGAGGGCAACATCAAGCCCGGCCTATAAAATCTTCCTTAAACTTCGTCCCATAATCTGCCGGGCAGTATTGCGTATGGTTGGGTATCATGTTCTCGCGTCTCGTCTTCGGCCTCGGCTTGCTGTCGGCCACCGCACTCGTGCACCCTGCTCTCGCTGCGGATGCGCGCACGCTGCAGATCATCGTCTCGAAGGACAAGCAGTCGCTTGCGGTCTATGATGGCACCGAGGTCGTCGCGACCTCGAAGGTCTCGACCGGCAAGGACGGTCACACGACGCCGAGCGGCATCTTCTCGGTGCTCGAAAAGCAGAAATACCACGAATCCAATCTCTATTCCAACGCCCCGATGCCGTTCATGCAAAGGCTGACCTGGTCCGGCATCGCGCTGCATGAATCGAATTCCGTGCCGCGTTATCCAGCCTCGCATGGCTGCGTGCGCATGCCCGGCGCCTTCGCCAAAATGCTCTATGGGATGACCGACCCTGGTGTTCCGGTCATCATCAGCGACGGCGAAGTCGTGCCGCAGCCGATCGACCATCCCACCCTTTTCCATCCGGATACACCGGCGCCGATGCCGCTGCTTTCGGATGTCGAACTGCGGCCCTCCATGCCCGACAGCCCCGAAAAACCGGTGCAGGTGGCAATGAACGACACGGCTGCGATGCCAATGCCGGCAATACAGCCGGCCGCAACACCCGAACCCGAGCCGCCGTCCGAGCCGATCAGCATGCTCGTCACGCGCCGGACGCTGCGCGAGACGGTGATCGACATCCAGACCCTGCTCAACCAGCTCGGCTTTTCCGCCGGCGATCCGGACGGCTTGCTCGGTCCGTCGACCGTGCAGGCGATCAGGGATTTCAAGGCGCTGCGGCCGGCAGAATTTGCCGGCGACAGGAGCCTGGTCTCCGACGCGCTCCTCAAGGAAGTTTATGCCGCAACCGGCAAGGGTCAGCCGCCGAACGGCGTCATCATGGTGCGGCAGGCCTTCAAGCCGATCTTCGAAGCGCCGGTGACGATCGCCGATCCGGGCTTGGCGCTCGGCACACATTTCTTCACGCTGCATGCTGTCGATGAAAAGGCCGGTACGGCGGACTGGCTCGGCATTACGCTAGAGAACAATCTCTCCCGCGAGACGATGAAGCGGCTCGGCATCACCAATCAGGAAAGCTCGATCGTCACAGGCAGGCCGATCGCCCGTTCACTCAGCCGCATCACGATCCCCGACGAGACCCGCCGCAGGATCGATGCGCTGATCGCGCCCGGCTCGACACTGACGATCTCCGATACCGGCCTCGGCCGGGAGACCGGCGAAGGCACGGATTTCATCACGATCACCCGCGGGTGACGCGGGGCTGATCAAACCAGTTCGACGTCGACAACGCCGGGGGCGGCGCGAAGGGCGGCGGCGATCTCAGGGGTGATGCGGTATTTCTCCGGCAGCGCCACCTCCACCTCGCGTTTGCCCTCCTCCTTGATGACGATGAAGGAAACGAGGCCGTCGCCCTTGGCGTTCAAGTGGCCGGCGACCATCCTGAGCGGTCCGGAATCTCTGATATAGACGCGCAGCGCCTTCTGCATCTGCAGCGACTTTTCCTCCAGCGACTGGATCGTCTGGATGCGCAGGCCGATGCCCTCCGGCCGCTCCTCACCGGTGGCGGTCAGCACGAAGGATTTGCCGGATTCCAGCACGTCGCGATACTGGTTCAGCATTTCCGAAAACAGCACCGCTTCGAACTGGCCGGAAGAATCCGAAAAGACGATGATGCCCATCTTGTTGCCGGTGCGGGTCTTGCGCTCCTGCTTGGAGATGACGGTGCCGGCAAGCCGAGCATTGGCCGCGCCCTGTTTGATCGCTTGGGAAAATTCGGCAAAGGTCTGCACCCGCATCTTCTGCAGGATGTTGTTGTAGGAATCGAGCGGGTGGGCCGTGAGATAGAAGCCCAACACCTGGAATTCCTTCAGCAGCCGCTCCGAGGGGAGCCAGGGCGAGAACGGCGGCAGGGAGATTTTCTCCGGTCCCGTGGTCAGCGTGCTGCCGAAAATGTCCGACTGGCCGCTCAGCTTGTTCTCTTGGGCGCGCTGGGCATAACCGAGGATGCGGTCGAGGCCGGCTGCAAGCTGGGCGCGGTCCATATCGAAACAATCGAAGGCGCCGGCATAGATCAGGCTTTCGAGCACGCGGCGATTGACCTGGCGCGGATCGATGCGCAGGCAGAAATCCTCGATGCTGGCGAAAGGCTTATCGCCACGCACCGCGACGATATGGTCGACGGCGGATTCGCCGACGCCTTTGAGGGCGGCGAGCGCGTAGTAGATGCGGTTGTCGCCGGTTTCGAAATGGCGGAAGGAGGTCTGCACCGAGGGTGCGATCACCTCGATGCCAAGGCGCTTGGCATCCTGGCGGAAATCATTGACCTTTTCCGTATTGGACATGTCGAGCGTCATCGAGGCGGCGAGGAATTCGACCGGATAATGCGCCTTCATGTAGGCCGTCTGGTAGGAGACGATGGCGTAGGCGGCGGCATGCGACTTGTTGAAGCCGTAATTGGCGAACTTCGCCAGCAGTTCGAAGATATTGTCGGCCTGCGGCTTCGACACACCGTTCTTGACGGCGCCAACGACGAAGCGCTCGCGCTGCTGGTCCATCTCGGCCTTGATCTTCTTGCCCATGGCGCGGCGCAGAAGGTCGGCTTCACCCAGCGAATAGCCGGACAGGACCTGGGCGATCTGCATCACCTGCTCCTGATAGACGATAACGCCTTGCGTTTCCTTGAGCAGGTGGTCGATCATCGGATGGATCGATTCCAGCTCTTCGTCGCCGTGCTTGCGGGCATTGTAGGTCGGGATGTTCTCCATCGGGCCCGGACGATAGAGCGCCACCAGCGCGATGATGTCCTCGATGCAGTCCGGCTTCATGCCGATCAGCGCCTTGCGCATGCCGGCACTTTCCACCTGGAACACGCCGACCGTCTCGCCGCGCGACAGCATCTCGTAGGTCTTTTTGTCGTCGAGAGGAATGGCCGCGAGATCGACCTTGACGCCGAGCTTGGCGACGAAATCAACGGCGACCTTCAGCACCGTCAACGTCTTCAGACCGAGGAAGTCGAACTTGACCAGGCCCGCCTGCTCGACCCATTTCATGTTGAACTGGGTGACCGGCATATCGGAGCGCGGATCGCGATACATCGGCACCAGCTTGGAAAGCGGGCGGTCGCCGATGACGATGCCGGCGGCATGGGTCGAGGCGTGGCGGTAAAGTCCCTCGATCTTCTGGGCGATATCGAGCAGGCGCGCGACAACCGGTTCCTTCGCCGCCTCCTCCTGCAGCTTCGGCTCCTCCTCGATCGCTTTGGACAGCGGGGTCGGATTGGCCGGGTTGTTCGGCACCAGTTTGCAGATCTTGTCGACCTGGCCATAGGGCATCTCAAGCACGCGGCCGACGTCGCGAAGGGCGGCGCGCGCCTGCAGCGAACCGAAGGTGATGATCTGCGCCACCTGCTCGCGGCCATACTTGGTCTGGACGTAGCGGATCACCTCTTCGCGGCGGTCCTGGCAGAAGTCGATGTCGAAGTCCGGCATCGAGACGCGTTCGGGATTGAGGAAGCGCTCGAAGAGCAGCGAAAAACGCAAGGGATCGACGTCGGTGATCGTCAAGGCATAGGCGACCAGCGAACCGGCGCCCGAGCCGCGGCCGGGACCGACGGGAATGTCATGCTGCTTGGCCCATTTGATGAAGTCGGCAACGATCAGGAAGTAGCCGGGAAAGCGCATGCGTTCGATAACGCTGAGCTCGAAATCCAGCCGCTCGCGATAATCCTTCTCCTCGTAACCCGGCGACATGCCGAGCGTGGCCAGCCGCATGTCCAGCCCTTCGACCGCCTGGCGGCGCAGCTCGCTCGCCTCGGCGCGTTCGGCCTCCTCGGCATCGTCGGTCGCACCGGTGAAGCGCGGCAGGATCGGCTTTCTGGTCTTCAGCACGAAGGAGCAGCGCCTGGCGATCTCGATGGTATTTTCCAGCGCTTCCGGCAGGTCGGCGAAGAGCTTGGCCATCTCGGCCCGGCTCTTCAGATAGTGATCGGGCGTCAGGCGAAAGCGGCTGTCGTCGGAGACGATGGCGTTGTGCGCGACCGCCATCAGCGCATCATGGGCGTCATAATCGTCGCGCGTCGGAAAGAAGGCCTCGTTGGTCGCAACCAGCGGCAGGTCGTGGGCATAGGCAAGCCCGACAATCTTCTGCTCGTGCCGCTTGTCGTAGGTGCCGTGGCGCTGCAGCTCGACATAAAGCCTGTCGCCGAAGAGGCGCTTCAGCATGAGCAGTCGGGCCTCCGCCTGGGCGGGATGGCCTTCCCTGATCGCCATGTCGACCGGGCCGGTCGGGGCGCCGGTCAATGCGATCAGCCCTTCCGTGCCGGCCTCTTCCAACCAGGAGGCTTTGATATGAACGGCCTGGTTGCTTTCGCCGCCGAGATAGGCCCGGCTGACGAGATCGACGAGCCGTTCGTAGCCGGCATCGGTCGCGGCGAGAAGAACGATCGACGGCAGCTTGACCAGGGCTTGCTGGCCGCCGCGCTTTTCCGTTTCCAACCCGTCTCCCATGTCGATCGAGACCTGACAGCCGATGATCGGCTGCAGGCCCTCGTCCATCGCCTTCTGGGAGAATTCGAGGGCGACGAACAGATTGTTGGTGTCGGTGATCGCAATCGCCGGCTGGCTGTCGCCGGTCGCCTTGTAGAGGATCTTCTTCAGCGGCAGAGCGCCCTCGAGAAGCGAATAGGCGGAATGGACCCTCAGGTGGATGAAACCCGGCGTGCCGCCGGTCGCCTCACCCGTTGAACCCTTTGCCGTATCCGCCATGACATGCCTTCCCAATCACCCGAATGAATCGGACGCATTGTCGGCATAGAGGGCGATGATGTCCAGAAGAAGTCCCGCCTCCGGACCGCATGATTGCCATGCGGTCCCCTGAAAACTTTAGATCGCCATCACGATGAGCGAGAAGCTGGCAACGAACATTGCGATGGAGGTGAATGCTGCGATATCACGGATCATGTCAGTCATCGGGCTCTCCTTTACTCGTTATGTTTTCACTTTGTTCCATGTATGTTCCGTTGTCAACAGGAATCTTTTCCTTCTTTCTTGCATGTGGAAAATCCCGGATGCGCGCGGCGAATCGCACGAACTGGCACTTGTTGTGATCTGGGGCCGTCATGCCCTTCCCCCGCCCCCACAGACCAGACATCGTGTTCGGGCGGCCGCCTTCCCCTCAAAGTGATGCGCTTATTCCACCAGAAGTTCTCTTTTTGTTCTTTACATGTCGCGACCTATTTGCCAGCATCGGGCTGAGAGGAGAACGACATGCTCGACATTGCGATGCTGAATGAATTCATCGTGGAGGCGAAGGCTGCGACCTATGTCGGGGGCGGCGTGCCGCGCGCGCCGTGCCGGCCGGGTTCCCACGATATCGGTTACGAACGCGGTGACTGGCGCTATCTCGACAGCTATTTCGGCGGCACCGATTTCGCCGGGCAGGAAGTGGTGTGGTTTGCCGGAGAGCCCGCCTGGGCGATGAATTATTTCGGCTGCGTCATTGCGCCTGAGCTCATCGACGGCACAGCAGCCGGAGCGGTGATCAAGGCTGCACTTTCGGCGATGTATCGAGAGGGCCGGTTTCTGGACGGCATGGAATTCGATCATCCGTTCGGCCGCTATATCGATAGCAGCGAAGGCGGCTGCGCGCGGTTCACCGGCCATGAATGCATCATGGTCGACGGCCGGAAGGCCTATGCGCTCGATTATCGCGGCGGGCTGGTCATCCCCTGAGCACAGCCTCAGAAATCAACGATCTTGCCGTCGGAGATCGTGACGCGCCGATCCATGCGGCGGGCAAGCTCGTGATTGTGGGTGGCGATCAGGGCGGCAAGGCCGGACTGGCGCACCAGCGCTTCCAGCGCGTCGAAGACGTAGCTTGCCGTTTCCGGGTCGAGATTGCCGGTCGGCTCATCGGCAAGAAGCAGGGTCGGCGCATTGGCGACGGCGCGGGCGATCGCAACGCGCTGCTGCTCGCCGCCGGAAAGCTCGCCCGGGCGGTGCGAACCACGATGGCCGATGCGCATATAATCGAGAAGCTGGCCGGCCCGCTCTCCGGCTTCCTTCCAGGAAAGCCCGGCGATCAGCTGCGGCATCATGATGTTTTCGAGCGCCGAGAATTCCGGCAGCAGGTGGTGGAACTGGTAGACGAAGCCGATTTCGCTGCGGCGGATCGCGGTACGTTTATCGTCGCTCAGGCCGTCACAGGCATGGCCATTGATGTTGACTTCACCGCCGTCCGGATGCTCCAGGAGGCCGGCGACATGCAGCAGCGTCGATTTGCCGGTGCCGGAAGGGGCGACGAGAGCGACGATTTCGCCTTTCGATATCGAAAAATCTGCGCCCTTCAGGATCGGGAGCAGCGTATCGCCCTGCCCGTAATGGCGCTCGACGCCGGTAAGCTTGAGAACGACGTTGCGTTTCATGAAGGCGGCATTCCTTATTCGTAGCGCAGGGCCTGCACCGGATCGAGCTTTGAGGCACGCCAGGCGGGGAAAATGGTCGCAATGAAGGACAGCGTCAGCGCCATGACGACGATCGAGATCGTTTCGCTGAGATCCATTTCGGCCGGCAGCTGGCTGAGGAAATAGACCTGCGGATTGAAGAGTACGGTGCCTGATATCCAGGAGAAGAACTGGCGGACAGATTCGATGTTGACGCAGACGAGAACGCCGAGCAGAACGCCGGCAATAGTGCCGACGATGCCGATCGCTGCCCCGGTCATGAAGAAGATGCGCATGATCGCACCGGCGGTGGCGCCCATGGTGCGCAGAATGGCGATATCGCTGCCCTTGTCCTTCACCAGCATGATGAGGCCGGAAATGATATTCAGCGCCGCGACAAGCACGATCAGCGTCAAGATCATGAACATGACGTTGCGCTCGACCTGGAGTGCGGAGAAGAAGGTCTGGTTGCGCTGGCGCCAGTCGGTAATGGCGATCTGGCGGCCGGCCGCCTCCTCCACCTTGGGCCTGAGATCGTCGATATCGTCCGGATTGTCGACGAAGAGCTCGATCGACTGCACCAGCCCCTCGGCGTTGAAATAGAGCTGCGCTTCCTCGAGCGGCATGAAGATGATCGAGGAGTCATATTCCGACATGCCGATCTCGAAGAGGCCTGAGATCTTGTAGGACTTGATGCGCGGGCTGACGCCCATCGGCGTGATGTCACCATCTGGCGACGTCAGCGTAATGAGATCGCCGACGCGCAGACCGAGCTGGTCGGCCATGCGGGTGCCGATCAGCACACCGTCGCCGGAGGCATAGCCTACCATATCGCCGGATTTGATGTTGTCGGAGATCGTCTTGAGCTTGGTCAGGTCGTCGGCGCGGGCGCCGCGCACCAGCGCGCCGGTGCTGCCGCCGGCCTGGGCGGAAGCGAGCACCTGGCCCTCCACCAAGGGCAGCGCCATCTTGACGCCGGGTACGGCGGCGAGCTTGCCGCTGAGAGCGGGATAATCGGTGAAGGGGCCGTCGACCGGCTGGACGATCATGTGGCCGTTAATGCCGAGAATGCGCGAAACGAGCTCGGTGCGGAAGCCGTTCATAACGGCCATGACGATGATCAACGTCGCAACGCCCAGCATGATGCCGACGAAGGAGAAGCCGGCGATCACCGAGATGAAGGCCTCCTTGCGGCGGGCGCGCAGATAACGCCACGCCACGAGGCGTTCGAAGGTGGAAAATGGCTTGCCAGCCGGACCCAAGCCGGATTTTGAACTCCGGTCCACTGCTGCCTCTGCCATTTCGCCTCCGTTTCCTTAAGCCACGAACCGGTTGATCGCCGCTTCGATGGTCATCGTTTCGCGGGCGCCGGTCTTGCGGTCCTTCACTTCAACTTCGCCGTTGGCGACCGCGCGCGGGCCGGCGATGATCTGGACGGGCACGCCGATCAGGTCGGCGGTCGCGAATTTCGTGCCGGCCCGATCGTCGGTATCGTCGTAGAGCACATCCTTGCCGGCCTTGCTCAGCGCGGCATAGATCAGCTCGCAGGTATCGTCGCAGGCCTGATCGCCCGCCTTCATGTTGATCACCACAACATCGAAGGGCGCGACCGATGCCGGCCAGATGATTCCATTGTCGTCATGCGATGCTTCGATGATGGCGGGAACAAGGCGTGTCGGCCCGATACCGTAGGAACCCATGTGGACGAAGTGCTCCTTGCCGTCCGGTCCCTGCACTTTTGCGCCCATCGGCTCGGAATATCTGGTGCCGAAATAGAAGATGTGGCCGACCTCGATACCACGCGCCGAAAGCCGGTCGCCTTCGGGAACGGCGTTGAAAGCCGCCTCATCGTGCATTTCCGAGGTCGCCGCATAGAGCGAGGTCCACTTGTCGAAGATCGCCTGCAGGCCCTCGACGCTGTCGAAATCGATGTGTTCGCCGGGAATATCGAAGCCGACGAAGTCCTTGTGGCAAAAGACTTCGGATTCGCCGGTATCGGCGAGGATGATGAACTCATGGCTGAGATTGCCGCCGATCGGGCCGGTGTCGGCGCGCATCGGAATGGCGCGCAGGCCCAACCGATCGAAGGTTCTGAGATAGGCGGCGAACATCTTGTTGTAGGAATGCTCCGCCCCTTCGCGCGTCAGATCGAAGGAATAGGCGTCCTTCATCATGAATTCGCGCGAGCGCATGGTGCCGAAGCGCGGACGGATCTCGTCGCGGAATTTCAGCTGGATGTGATAGAGATTGAGCGGCAGGTCCTTGTAGGATTTGACGGAAGAGCGGAAAATATCCGTTACCATCTCCTCGTTGGTGGGGCCGTAAAGCATCGGCCGATCCTGGCGGTCCTTGATGCGCAGCATCTCCTTGCCGTAGGCGTCATAGCGGCCGCTTTCCTGCCAGAGTTCGGCCGATTGCAGCGTCGGCATCGACAGCTCGATGGCGCCCGCGCGGTTCTGCTCGTCGCGGATAATGGCGTTGACCTTGTCGAGCACGCGCTTGCCGAGCGGCAGCCAGGAATAGATGCCCTGCGACTGCTGACGGATCATGCCGGCGCGCAGCATCAGCCGGTGGGAGACGATTTCCGCCTCCTTGGGATTTTCCTTGAGGATGGGCATGAAAAAGCGGGACAGACGCATGGCGGATTCCGGAGCAGTTGAGATCCCGCAGCAAGCGGAATCGAAGGCAATTGTTGACGTGGGAGCGTTCATAGCCGCTTCGCGGCAGGAAGGAAACCCGCAACGGATGTTGGCAACCTCCCGGAAGCGCATGTTCGCACCCGCAAAATGAACGGGCCAGAAAAAGCGCGTGTTTATAAGGACTTGAACGAAAATCTTGTCAACAGAAAAATTTTGCTAGAGTGTAGCAAAAATGCAAAAAAAGCTGATGACAAAGCCCAATGTTTGAGCTAGCTTTAGCTCACAAAACAGGCAGGAAGGATAAATTCTTGCCGAATTCGCGGTCAAGTCTTGGGAGGATCAGATCTTAGGCGCGCTCGTCGCAGCCCCGGCAACGGTTACAGATCACGCGATACTTAAAACAAGGCTTCTAGCCTTGTTTTTTTTTGGCTTTTCGGCTTTTCACCTCATCCACGAAACCCGCAGCTTCCGTAGGGGATGACCCTCATTCCGTTACGTCAGCTCTGTGCCGCAACAGCATGACGCCGGTATGACGAAATTCGCTTTTCCATAGATTTGCATATGCTCAAAGTTTGAGCAAAAGCCACGCTTCAATAGAAGCTGGGACCGAGTTGCGGCAGGGCGTCGAAGCCCCAACCGAAATAGGTGTCGCAAACGTACCAGAGGCCGTAGATCACAGCCGAAATCAGCGTCGTCAGCGAAAAGACGAAAGCGGCGCGAAACCGGGCGGGCGCACTCGGAACGGTGCCGAGCACGACATCATTGTCTTCCGCCTGGGTGCGCAGGCCGATCGGCAGAACGGCGAAAAGCGTCATCCACCAGATGATGAAGTAGACGGCAAATCCCTGAAGAAAGATCTCGAGCATTATCGGTCCCGTTGATGTCGCGCTGATATCGCGTCCTTATACGGCGGAATGGCGACCAACTCAAAGCGAGCGAAGCGTTTAGTCGCCTTCGGGTCACTCTGCCGCAGCAGGGGTCAGGCCTGTTCAAGTTCGATCAGCGTGCCAAAGAAATCCTTGGGATGCAGAAAGAGCACCGGCTTGCCATGCGCGCCGGTCTTCGGCTTGATATCGCCGAGCACTCTGGCACCCGCCTCGACCAGCCGGTCACGGGCGAGAAGAATATCGTCCACTTCGTAGCAGATGTGGTGCATGCCGCCGGACGGGTTCTTTTCGAGGAAGGCTGCGATCGGCGAAGCGTCACCCAGCGGCTGCAACAATTCGACCTTGGTGTTCGGCAGTTCGACGAAGACGACGGTGACGCCGTGCTCCGGCAGAGCCTGCGGCTGCGATACCGCAGCCCCCAGCGTGTCGCGATAGGCGGCCGTCGCCACTGCCAGATCGGGAACGGCGATGGCGATATGGTTGACCCGGCCGAGCATGATCAGACCTTGGTGACGAAGGCGGTGACGACGGGCTTCTTACCCCAGGCGTGATTGGCGGCCGAGCGGATGGCGCGGCGCACGGCCTCCTGCAGCATGTCGATATCCTTGCGGCGGGCGCGCGGAATGCTTTCAATGGCGCTGACCGCCGCGTCGAACAGCGTATCTTCCATCTCCTCGCCCTCGTCGTCATAGACCGGCAGGCCGATCGACACGAGATCGGGATCGCCGACGATGTCATAGCGGGCGTCGAGCACGACGTTGACGGCGACATGGCCGACATAGGAGAGCTTCTTGCGCTCGCCGATGCCCATCTCGTCGAAATCGCCGATCAGCGTGCCGTCCTTATAAATGCGGCCATGTGGCGCTTCGCCAATCACCTCGACGGGACCGGGCGCCAGTCGCAGGATATCGCCGTTGCGCACGCGCGGCACGATCGCGATCCCGGATTGCTCGGCCAATTCCTTGTGCGCCGTCAGATGCGTCGCCTCGCCATGCACCGGCACGACGATCTTCGGCCGCGTCCACTCATACATCCGCTGCAACTCGTTGCGGCGGGGATGGCCGGACACGTGGACCAGCGCCTCGGTATCGGTGATGATGTGCACGCCCTGCTCGACGAGGCCGTTCTTGATATCCTGGATCGCCTTCTCGTTGCCGGGAATGGCGCGCGAGGAAAAGACGACGATATCGCCTGCCGCAAAGGCCACATTGCGCATTTCGTCGCGGGAGAGCTTGGCAAGGGCTGCCCGTGCCTCGCCCTGGCTGCCGGTCAGGATGACGACGACCTTGTCGCGCGGGATATAGCCGTATTCCTCCTCGGAGATGAAGGGCTTCACGCCTTCCATCAGGCCGATATCCTGGGCGACATCGACGACGCGCTTCAGCGAGCTGCCGAGCAGCAGCACTTCGCGGCCGGCCGCCTCGGCGGCCTCGGCAACGGTACGGATGCGCCCGACATTCGACGAGAAGGTGGTGATCGCCACCCTGCCCTCGGCATTCTCGATGATCTTGCGCAGGCTTTCGGACACATCCTTCTCGGAGGGCGAAACACCGTCGCGCAGCGCATTGGTGGAATCGCACATCAGCGCCAGCACGCCCTCGTCGCCGAGCTGGCGGAAACGTGTCTCGTCGGTCAGCGGCCCGAGCGAAGGCTCGTGGTCGATCTTCCAGTCGCCGGTATGGATGACATTGCCGACCGGCGTGCGGATCATGAGCGACATCGGTTCGGGGATCGAATGGTTGACGGCCACGCCTTCGATGCTGAAGGGGCCGACATTGATCGTATCGCCCGCCTTGAACCGCGTCACCGGCACTTCGCCGATCGTCGCCTTCTCGAAATTGCGCTTGGCTTCGAGCAGACCTGCAGTAAAGCCCGACGCATAGACCGGCACATTGAGGCCGGGCCAGAGATCGGCCAGCGCGCCGTAATGGTCTTCATGCGCGTGGGTGATGATGATCGCCTTGAGGTTCTTCCGCTCGCTGGCGAGGAAGCGGATATCGGGCAGCACGAGGTCGACGCCCGGCAGGTCGGGGCCGGGAAAGGTGACGCCGCAATCGACCATGATCCACTGGCGGTGCTCGGGCGGGCCGTAGCCATAAAGAGCGAGATTCATGCCAATCTCGCCAACGCCGCCCAGAGGCAGGAATACCAGTTCGTCCTGTTTCGCCATAATTTTCGTTTGTTCCGCTATCCAAAAAACACATCACCGGCGGCAATGGGCACTATCCTGCCAGCGCCGGTATCGAGCATCAACAAGCCATTATCATCAATTCCGGCGAATTGTCCGGAAATCGATCGGTCCGGCAAATTCACCGTAATCTTTTCGCCGATGCCGCAGGCGATGGCGCGCCAGAGCGCCGTGATCTCGCCGATGCCGCGGCCCTCGTCCCATAGATCAAGCACTTCAGCCATTGCGGCGAAGAGATGGGCGAAGAGTTCCTCCGGAGAGGCCGCACTTCCCTGCTGACGCAGGCAGGTGACGGGGTAGAGCGGATTATCCGGCATCACCGAGACATTGATGCCGATGCCGACAATCAGCGCGTAACGGCCGTCCGGCAGCCTCTCGCCTTCGACGAGGATGCCGCAGGTCTTCTTTCGGCCGATAAGAATATCGTTCGGCCATTTGACCTCGAGCGGCTCGGCGCCCGGAGGCAGCACCATGCGGATCGCCTGGTGTACGGCAACGGCAACGGCCAGCGGCAGGGAGCTCAGGCGCTCCATCGGCGCCGGGTCGATCAGCAGAAGCGAAGCGTAGAGATTGCCGCGTTCGGAAACCCAGAGCCTGCCGCGGCGGCCGCGGCCGCCGGTCTGCCTTTCGGCGGTCACCCAGAGATTACCGCCGTCGCCCGCCCGGGCCCGGGCAAGGCATTCGCTGTTGGTGGACGATGTCTCCGACAGAGCCTCGTGCCTGAAATCGCCGAGCGATATCCGGCGCCGCCCGTCGGGAGCCATCAAAAGAGCGTCGCGGCGGCAAGCTCTGCCGCACCGCCGATCGGACCGCCGATGAGGACATAGACGGTGACGAACAGGCCGGAGAGACCGAAGACCAGACGCAGCGCACCGGAGACGCGGGCGAATTCGCCGGTCGCTTCATCGAACCACATCAGCTTGATGACCCGCAGATAATAGTACGCGCCGACGACCGAGGCGAGAACGCCGATGATGGCGAGCGCATAGAGCTTGGCTTCGATGGCGGCGACAAAGACGAAGTACTTGGCGAAGAAGCCGGCGAGCGGCGGGATGCCGGCGAGCGAGAACATCAGCGCCGTCAGCACGACGGCCATGAACGGGTTCGTTGTGGAAAGGCCGGCGAGATCGTCGACATTCTCGACGACGGTGCCGTCCTTGCGGCGCATCGACATGATGATCGCGAAGGTGCCGAGCGTCATGACCATGTAGATGACCATATAAAGCATGACGCCGGTGACGCCAGTCTGGTTGCCGGCGGCAAGGCCGACCAGCGCATAACCCATGTGACCGATCGAGGAATAGGCCATCAGTCGCTTGATGTTCTTCTGGCCGATGGCGGCAAACGAGCCGAGCAGCATCGAGGCGATCGAGATGAAGACGACGACCTGCTGCCAGTCCGCCAGAACCGGCTGGAAGGCGGTGATGACGATACGGGTCATCATCGCCATGGCGGCAACCTTGGGGGCTGCGGCAAGGAAGGCGGTAACCGGCGTCGGCGCGCCTTCATACACGTCGGGCGTCCACATGTGGAAGGGAACGGCCGATATCTTGAAGGCAATGCCGGCGAGGATGAAGACCAGGCCGAAGATGAGGCCGAGCGAACGCGCACCCTCGACCGACAGCGCCTGGGCGATCTCGGAGAAGTGGGTGTGGCCGGTGAAGCCATAGACCAGCGACATGCCGTAGAGCAGCATGCCGGAGGACAGCGCGCCGAGGACGAAATATTTCAGCCCTGCTTCGGTCGACTTCAGGCTGTCACGGTTGATCGCGGCGACGACATAGAGCGCCAGCGACTGCAGTTCCAGCGCCAGATAGAGCGAGATCAGGTCGTTGGCCGAGATCATCAGCAGGATGCCGAGGGTCGCAAGCACCAGCAGGACCGGGAACTCGAACTTGTCGAGCTGGTTTTCGCGGGCATGGCCGATCGTCATGAACAGAGCCACCAGCGAACCGATCAGCGCCACCAGCTTCATGAAGCGGGAGAAGCCGTCGGCCATGTAGACGCCGCCATAAGCAAGACCTTCTGCGGGCACGAAGAGCAGCCACAGGCCGGAGGCTAGGAGCAGGACGATGGCGAGGCCGGTGACGACAAGGCCCGACCGCTCGCCTGAGAAGACGCCGACCATCAACAGGACAAGGGCGCCGACCGCGAGGATGAGCTCCGGCGCGGAAAGATGCAGACTGAGGAGAATAGTTTCAGCGGTCATGTCCAATAAGTCCCGTCATCATTTCATAGACAGCGCAACATTCTGCGCTGCGTGCACGGCGGCCGTGTAGTTGTTGACCAGCAGATCCACCGAGGCGGCCGTCGCATCGAAGACCGGAGCCGGGTAAACGCCGAAGAAGATGGTCAGCGCGACCAGCGGGTAAAGGATCAGCTGCTCGCGCGGCGACAGATCGAGCAGCGCCTTCAGCTTCTCCTTCTCCAGCGCGCCGAAGATCACCCGGCGATAAAGCCAGAGCGCGTAGGCAGCCGAGAGGATGACGCCGGTGGCGGCAAAGAGCGCGACCCAGGTGTTGACCCGGAAGACGCCCATCAGCGTCAGGAATTCGCCGATGAAGCCCGACGTGCCGGGAAGCCCGACATTGGCCATGGTGAAGACCATCATCGCGACGGCATATTTCGGCATGTTGTTGACGAGGCCGCCATAGGCGTTGATCTCGCGGGTGTGCGTGCGGTCGTAGACGACGCCGACGCAGAGGAAGAGCGCGCCGGAGACGATGCCGTGCGACAGCATCTGGAAGATCGAGCCCTGAACGCCCTGCATGTTGGCCGCAAAGATGCCCATGGTCACGTAGCCCATATGGGCCACGGAGGAATAGGCGATCAGCTTCTTGATGTCGTCCTGCATCATCGCCACCAGCGAGGTATAGATGATGGCAATCACCGACATGGCGAAGACGAGCGGCGCGAAATAGTCGGAGGCGACCGGGAACATGCCGAGTGAGAAGCGGATGAGACCGTAGCCGCCGAGCTTCAGGAGCACGCCGGCCAGGATCACCGAGCCTGCCGTCGGCGCCTGAACGTGGGCATCGGGAAGCCAGGTATGGACCGGCCACATCGGCATCTTCACCGCGAAGGAGGCGAAGAAGGCAAGCCATAACCAGGTCTGCAGCGCCGGCGGGAATTTGTAGGCGAGCAGCGCGGTGATGTCGGTCGTGCCGGCCTGCCAATACATCGCCATGATGGCGAGCAGCATCAGCACCGAGCCGAGCAGCGTATAGAGGAAGAACTTGTAGCTCGCATAGACGCGGTCCTTGCCGCCCCACACGCCGATGATCAGGAACATCGGAATGAGGCCCGCTTCGAAGAAAACGTAGAACAGCACGATATCGAGCGAGACGAAGACGCCGACCATCATCGTTTCCAGGATGAGGAAGGCGATCATATATTCCTTCAGGCGCTTCTCGATCGAGAGCCAGCTCGCCAGCACGCAGAAGGGCATGAGGAAGGTCGACAGGATGACGAACAGCATCGAGATGCCGTCGACGCCGACGTGGTAGCCGATGCCGGTGCCGAGCCAGTTATGCTTCTCGACCATCTGGAAGCCCGGATTGGCATTGTCGAAGCCAGTCCAGATGAAGAGCGATACGACGAAGGTGAAGACCGTGGTGATCAGCGAGATCCACAGCACGTTCTTCCGGCCGGTTTCGCTCTCGCCGTTCATCAATATCAGGAGCACCACGCCGACGAGCGGCAGGAAGGTGACCGTTGAAAGAATAGGCCAATCGGTCATCAGAAGGAACTCCCGAGCATCATCCAGGTAACGAGCGCCGCAATGCCGATCAGCATGGCGAAGGCGTAGTGATAGAGGTAACCGGTCTGCAGGCGGACGACGCGGTCGGTGACGGCGACGACGCGGGCGGCGACGCCGTTCGGGCCGTAGGTGTCGATGACGCCGACATCACCCTTCTTCCACAGGAAGCGGCCGAGCGCCTTGGCGGTGCGGACGAAGAGGAAGTCGTAGAGCTCGTCGAAATACCACTTGTTCAACAGGAACTGGTAGAGCACGCGATGCTGCTGCGCCAGGATGCGCGGCGTCTGCGGCGAGCGGATATACATGTACCAGGCCGTGACGAAGCCGAGCACCATGGCGATGAACGGGCTCAAAGCCACGAGCGCCGGCACATGGTGGAACTCTTCGACCAGTTCGTTCTCGGCGCCAGTAAAGAGCGCGCCCTTCCAGAACTCGGCATATTCCTCGCCATAGAACCGGCCTTCGAAGATCACGCCCGCAAGCACCGCGCCGAGCGCGAGGATATAGAGCGGCACCAGCATGACCTGCGGCGACTCGTGGACGTGGTGCATGACCTCGTGCGAGGCGCGCGGCTTTCCATAGAAGGTCATGAAGATCAGGCGCCAAGAATAGAAGCTGGTGAATAGAGCGGCGATGACGAGCAGCGCGAAGGCGAAGCCCGAGACCGGCGAATGCGATGCATAGGTCGCCTCGATGATCACGTCCTTGGAGAAGAAGCCGGCAAGACCGAACGGCGTGAAGGGAATGCCGACGCCGGTGATCGCCAACGTGCCGATGATCATCATACGGAACGTCCACTTAATGTGCGGCCGCAGGCCGCCCATGTAGCGCATGTCCTGCTCGCCATCGACGGCATGGATGACCGAGCCGGCGCAGAGGAAAAGCAGCGCCTTGAAGAAGGCGTGCGTGAAGAGGTGGAAGATCGCCGCGCCATAGGCCCCTACCCCGAGCGCCACGAACATGTAGCCGAGCTGCGAGCAGGTGGAATAGGCGATGACGCGCTTGATGTCGTTCTGCACCAAGCCGACGGTGGCCGCGAAGAAGGCGGTGATCGCGCCGATCACGGTGACGACGACGAGTGCATCGTGCGACAGTTCGAAGAGCGGCGACATGCGGGCGACGAGGAAGACGCCGGCGGTGACCATGGTGGCGGCATGGATGAGGGCCGAGACCGGGGTCGGGCCTTCCATGGCATCAGGCAGCCAGGTGTGCAGCAGGAACTGCGCCGACTTGCCCATCGCGCCCATGAACAGCAGCAGGCAGATGCCGGTCAGCGCATGCGCCTTGTCAAGCTGCATGCCGAACAGGTTCAGGATCACCTCGCCCGCCTCGCCGCCGCCTTCATGCGGGGCGAAGTTCGAGGCATTGGCGAAGATCGTGTCGAAATTGATCGAGCCGAACAGCACGAAGACGCCGGCAATGCCGAGCACGAAGCCGAAGTCGCCGACGCGGTTGACGATGAAGGCCTTCATCGCCGCAGCCGTCGCCGACGGCTTCTTGAACCAGAAGCCGATCAGCAGATAGGAGGCGAGACCGACGCCTTCCCAGCCGAAGAACATCTGCGCAAGGTTGTCGGCGGTTACCAGCATCAGCATGGCGAAGGTGAAGAGCGAGAGATAGGCGAAGAAGCGCGGGCGGTGCGGATCGGTGTGCATGTAACCGATCGAATAGACATGCACCAGCGTCGAGACCGTGTTGACGACGATCAGCATCACCGAGGTCAGCGTATCGACGCGCAACGACCAGGAGACGTCGATGCCGCCGGACTGGATCCAGCGCAGCACCTCGACCTTGATCGGGCCGCCTTCGGCGTGGCCCATGCCGACCGTGAAGAAGACAACCCAGGACAGGATGGCGGCGATGATCATCAGGCCGCTGGTGACATATTCCGAAGCCTTGGCGCCGATGGCGCGGCCGAAGAGGCCGGCGACGATCGCACCGATCAAGGGAAGAAAGACGATAGCCTTATAGAGGAACATGAGCCACTCAGCCCTTCATCATATTGACGTCTTCGACCGCGATCGAGCCGCGGTTGCGGTAGAAGACAACGAGAATTGCAAGACCGATCGCCGCTTCGGCTGCCGCGACCGTCAAGATGAACAGCGCGAAGACCTGGCCGACGATGTCGTTCAGGAAGGAGGAGAAGGCGACCATGTTGATGTTGACGGCAAGCAGGATCAGTTCGATCGACATCAGGATGACGATGACATTCTTCCGGTTCAGGAAGATGCCGAAGACGCCGAGCGTGAAGAGGATGGCGCTGACCGTCAGGTAGTGGGAAAGTCCGATGACCATGTTCTTTGTTCCTTGACCTGCCTTTAGACGCCCTGCCCGGGCTTGACCGACACCACCTCGACGGCGGTGGCGGGCGTGCGGGCAACCTGCCTGGGAATATTCTGCCGCTTGATGTTGGTGCGGTGCCTGAGCGTCAGCACGATCGCGCCGATCATGGCCACCAGCAGCACCAGACCGGCGATCTGGAAGAAATAGACGTAGTTGGTGTAGAGCACGTCGCCGAGGGCGGCCGTATTGGTGCGCTCCGTCAATGCCGGTATCGGCATGGCGACCGATTTGGCGATCTCAGGCGAGATGACGCTGCCGCCGATGACGACGATCAGTTCGGCCGCCAGGATCACCCCGATCAGCCCGCCGATCGGCGCATATTCGAGAACGCCGGCCCTCAGTTCGGTGAAGTCGATATCGAGCATCATCACCACGAAGAGGAAGAGCACGGCGACGGCGCCGACATAGACGACCAGCAGGATCATCGCCAGGAATTCGGCACCGAGCAGCAGGAAGAGGCCGGCCGCGTTGAAGAACACCAGGATCAGGAACAGAACCGAGTGAACCGGGTTCTTCGCCCAGATGACCATGAACGCCGACGCCACCGCGACAAAGGCGAAAAGATAGAAAAATAGAGCCTGCAGACCCATGTTGGTGCCTTTTTCATCTTCCCCCGGGCAGCCGGGAGTTTCCCTGCCCGATAGAGCTTTGCGCGGCGCGAACCGGCAAGGCTCCTGTGCATATTGACCGCGATCGGAGCCGTTGCTCCATCGCGGCATTTCAAATCTCAATCAGCGGTACGGCGAGTCGATCGCGATGTTGCGGGCGATTTCGCGCTCCCACCGGTCTCCGTTGTCCAGAAGCCGCGCCTTGTCGAAATAAAGCTCTTCGCGGGTTTCCGTCGCAAATTCGAAATTCGGGCCTTCGACGATCGCGTCGACCGGGCAGGCTTCCTGGCAGAAGCCGCAATAGATGCACTTCACCATGTCGATGTCGTAACGCACCGTGCGGCGCGTGCCGTCATTGCGGCGGGGACCCGCCTCGATGGTGATCGCCTGGGCAGGACAGATCGCCTCGCAGAGCTTGCAGGCGATGCAGCGTTCCTCGCCGTTCGGATAACGGCGCAGCGCATGCTCGCCGCGGAAACGCGGGGAGACCGGACCCTTTTCGAAGGGATAGTTGATCGTCGCCTTCTGGCGGAAGAAATAGCGCATCGACAGAAAGAACGCGCCGACGAATTCCTTGAGAAACAGCGAGCTGATGGAGCCGGACAAGCTTGCCATCTTCAACCTCCAATTTTGCCGGAAACGAGAGCGGGCATGATCATGCCCAACCCGTCAGTTTCAGCACGAATGCAACGATGACGACCATGGCGAGCGACAGCGGCAGGAAGACCTTCCAGCCGAGGCGCATGAGCTGGTCGTAGCGGTAACGCGGAACGAAAGCCTTGACCATCGCGAACATGAAGAACACGAAGCAGGCCTTCAGCATGAACCAGATGATGCCCGGCACCCAATTGATGAGCCAGAAATCGACCGGCGGCAGCCAGCCGCCAAGGAAAAGGATGGTCGTCAGCGAGCACATCAGGACGACGGCGGCATATTCGCCGAGCATGAACATCATGTATGGCGAGGAGCCGTATTCGACCATGAAGCCGGCGACGAGTTCCGATTCGGCTTCCGGAAGGTCGAAGGGCGGACGGTTCGTCTCGGCGAGCGCCGAAATGAAGAAGATGATGAACATCGGGAAGAGCGACAGCCAGTGCCAGTCGAGGAACGACGACGGCAGGCCGAGCATGGTGCCGAGGCCGGTATGCTGGGCATTGACGATATCGGTCAGGTTCAGCGAGCCGACGCAGAGAAGCACGGTGACGATGACGAAGCCGATCGAGACTTCATAGGACACCATCTGTGCCGCCGAGCGCAGCGCGCCGAGGAAGGGATACTTCGAGTTCGAAGCCCAGCCGCCCATGATGATGCCGTAAACCTCGAGCGAGGAGATGGCGAAAATATAGAGGATGCCGACATTGATGTTGGCGATCACCCATCCGTCGGCGAGCGGCACCACCGCCCAGGTGGACAGCGCCAGAAGCACCGTCACCAGCGGGGCCAGCAGGAACACCGCCTTGTTGGCGCCGGCCGGAATGATCGGCTCCTTGAAGACGAACTTCAGAAGGTCGGCGAAGGACTGGAACAGGCCGAAGGGACCGACGACGTTCGGGCCGCGGCGCAGCTGCACGGCCGCCCAGATCTTGCGGTCGGCGAGCAGCACATAGGCGATGAAGACGAGCAGGCAGACCAGAAGCAGCAGCGATTGACCGATCATGATGATCGCCGGCCAGACATAGGTCGAAAAGAAAGAATCCATAGTCCCCTGCCCTTACTCTGCCGCGACTTTGAAGTTGTTGCGGGCCAATGCCGAGCACTCCGCCATGACAGCCGAGGCGCGCGCTATCGGGTTCGTCAAATAGAAGTCTTTGACCGGCGACGCAAACCCGGATTTGTTCATCTTGCCGGCTTTTTTCGCAACTGCGGCAATTTGGGCGCTATCGCTTTCGGCGATCTCGTCGATGGCGGCGAAATGCGGGAAAGCGGCATAGAGCCGGACGCGCAGTTCACTCAGCGAATCGAAGGGAAGCTTCTTGCCGAGCACGTCAGACAGGGCGCGGATGATCGCCCAGTCTTCGCGGGCATCCCCCGGCGCAAAGCCGGCGCGGTTGCCCATCTGGACGCGGCCCTCGGTGTTGACCCAGGTGCCGGACTTTTCGGTATAGGCTGCAGCCGGCAGGATGACGTCGGCATGATGCGCGCCGTTGTCGCCATGCGAGCCGATATAGACGGTGAGCCTGGCCTTCTTGGCGGCGAAATCGAGTTCGTCGGCGCCAAGCAGGAAGAGCACGTCCATCGCGCTCAGCATTTCGGCGGCATTGACGCCGGCAGCACCCGGCACGAAGCCGAGGTCGAGGCCGCCGACACGGGAGGCTGCGGTATGGAGGACGGCAAAGCCGTTCCAGCCTTCGACGACTGCGCCGACCGAACCGGCGAGCTTGGCGGCACTGGCGAGAACGCCGGCGCCGTCGGTGCGCGACAGCGCGCCCTGGCCGATGATGATCATCGGCTTGGCGGCGTTCTTCAGCACGTCAGCGAAAGCGTGGTTGCCGTCGATCAGATCCTTCAGCGTGTCGGGACCGCCGCCGAGGTAATCATAGCTGTAGCGCAGCTCGCCCGGCTCGCCGATGACGCCGATCGGGAACTTGCCGCGGCGCCAGCGCTTGCGGATGCGGGCATTGAGGATCGCCGCCTCGAAGCGCGGATTGGCGCCGATGATCAACAGCGCATCGGCCTGGTCGATGCCCGAAATGGTCGGGTTGAACAGGTAGCTTGCGCGGCCGAGCGACGGATCGAGTGCCGCCCCATCCTGGCGACAGTCGAGATTGGTCGAGCCCAGCGACTTCACCAGTTCGGAGAGCGCATACATTTCCTCGACGGAAGCGAGATCGCCCGCGATCGCGCCGATCTTGTCGCCCGAAGTGGCGCTGACGGCGGCCTTGATGGCGCCGAAGGCTTCGGCCCAGGTGGCGGGCTGCAGGCGGCCGTCGCGGCGCACATAGGGCCGATCGAGGCGCTGGGTCTTCAGTCCGTCCCAGATGAAGCGGCTCTTGTCTGAGATCCACTCTTCGTTGATCGCCTCGTTGACGCGCGGCAGGATTCGCATGACTTCGCGGCCACGGGTGTCGACGCGGATCGCCGAACCGACGGCATCCATGACGTCGATCGATTCGGTCTTGTTCAATTCCCACGGGCGCGCGGTGAAGGCGAAGGGCTTGGAGGTGAGCGCGCCGACCGGGCAAAGGTCAACGACGTTGCCCTGCAGCTCGGAGGTCATCGCCTGTTCGAGATAGGTGGTGATCTCGGCATCCTCGCCACGGCCGATCAGGCCGAGTTCGGAAATGCCGGCAACCTCCGTCGTGAAGCGAACGCAGCGCGTGCAGTGGATGCAGCGGTTCATCACCGTCTTGACGAGCGGGCCGATATACTTGTCTTCGACGGCGCGCTTGTCTTCTTGATAGCGCGAGGTGTCGATGCCGAAGGCCATCGCCTGGTCCTGCAGGTCGCATTCGCCGCCCTGGTCGCAGATCGGGCAATCCAGCGGATGGTTGATCAGCAGGAATTCCATCACGCCTTCGCGGGCCTTCTTGACCATCGGGGTGTTGGTGAAGACCTCGGGCAGTTCGCCGTTCGGGCCGCCGCGAATGTCGCGCACGCTCATGGCGCAGGAAGCCTGCGGCTTCGGCGGGCCACCCTTCACCTCGACGAGGCACATGCGGCAATTGCCGGCAACCGACAGGCGCTCGTGGAAGCAGAAGCGCGGAACCTCGGCGCCGGCATCCTCACACGCCTGCAATAGCGTGAAATGATCCGGAACTTCGATCTCGTTGCCGTCAATCTTCAGTTTTGCCATCGTCGCTCAGTCCTGTTTCCCGTTTGCCTGATGACGGCAAACAAACCCATTTTTGCAACATTCTCATTGCCAAGCCGGATCTTTCGTCCTGCCGACACCGGATGTCGCCGAAATTCTCTGTCACGCGTTCCAGACCCGGAACCCGCACCGGCATCGAAAGGCCCCCGCCCGTCCGCCGATCTGCCCATTCTTCCGGCCGATTGACACGGCCGGTCAGTTCATTTCTTCCTGCGGCCCCGCCCTGCCAGAACTTTTGCCTGACCGGTCCAGTCGTCACGGCCGATGCGGCCGTTGAAGCCGAGTTCGGCGTCGAGCCGGGCGATTTCCGCGTCGGTCCAGGCGGCAATCTCGGCGAAGCTGCGAATGCCCTTGGCGTTCAGCACCTGCTCCAGCTTCGGGCCGATGCCGGCGATCAGCTTGAGATCGTCGGCCTTGACAGCCCGCGCAGCCGGTTTTGCCTTCACGGCCGGCTTCAGCTGGCCCGGCTTCGTATCGCTGACCGACTTCGTTTGGCCGACTGACTTCGCTTCACTGACCGGCTTCGTCTGGCTGGCCGGGATCGGCTCGCTGACCGGCCTGACGACAGTCAGTGTCGGCCCTGCCTTCTTCCCGGCCGCCGGCTTGGTGAAAGCCTTGACGGCAGGGCGAATATTCTCCGGCTGGATATCGACATCGAGCGCCGGCTCGTCCGGCGGCGTGTCATCGAGAGCGGCCGCGACCTTGCTCGTGGTTTCCAGGGCGCTCTGCCAGGCCCCGAAGAAGGCGCCGGCCATCTGCGTCGAGAAACCGAAGCCGATCGCCGTTGCCGCGGCAAAGGCTGCAGCCGGATGCGCCATCAGCGGATGCACCGGCATCGCCTGTGCATTTTCAAGCATCTCGGCGGCAAGGCGGCCGAAACCGGCCGCGAAATCGGCGACTTCTTCCTTCTTCCCAGCCTTGGATGCATTGTCCGCCATGATTATTCAGCCGCCTCCAGAACCGCGCCGTGATCGAGCGCGCTCGCCGTGTACTGGTCGATGCGCTTTTCGATCTCGGGACGGAAGTTACGGATCAGACCCTGCACCGGCCATGCGGCGGCGTCGCCCAGCGCACAGATGGTGTGGCCTTCGATCTGCTTGGTCACCTGGAACAGCATGTCGATTTCGCGCTTCTGGGCATTGCCCTTGGCCATGCGTTCCATCACCCGCCACATCCAGCCCGTGCCTTCGCGGCACGGCGTGCACTGACCGCAGCTCTCGTGCTTGAAGAAGGCGGAGATGCGGGCGATCGCCTTGATGACGTCGGTAGACTTGTCCATGACGATCGCCGCCGCCGTGCCGAAGGAGGAGCCGACGCCGCGCAAGCCGTCGAAATCCATCGGGCAGTCGATGATGTCCTTGGCAGGAACGATCGGGCAGGATGCGCCGCCCGGAATGACGGCGAGCAGATTGTCCCAGCCGCCGCGAATGCCGCCGGCGTGGCGATCGACCAGCTCGCGGAAGGTGATGCCCATTTCCTCTTCGACCGTGCACGGCTTGTTGACGTGGCCGGAGAGCATGAACAGCTTGGTGCCGACATTGTTCGGGCGGCCGATGGCGGAGAACCAGCCGGCGCCGCGGCGCAGGATCGTCGGCGCGACAGCGATCGATTCGACGTTGTTGACGGTCGTCGGGCAGCCGTAGAGGCCCATATTGGCCGGGAATGGCGGCTTCAGGCGCGGCTGGCCCTTCTTGCCTTCGAGGCTTTCGAGCAGCGCGGTTTCCTCGCCGCAGATATAGGCGCCGGCGCCGTGATGGACGAAGATGTCCATGTCCCAGCCGAGCTTGTTGTTCTTGCCGAGCAGGCCGTAATCATAGCATTCGTCGATCGCCGCCTGCAGCGCCTCGCGCTCTCTTATATATTCGCCGCGCACATAGATGTAGGCCGCATTGGCGCCCATGGCGAAGCTCGCGATGACGCAGCCTTCGATCAGCGTATGCGGATCGTGGCGCATGATGTCGCGGTCCTTGCAGGTACCGGGCTCGGATTCGTCGGCGTTGACGACGAGGTAATGCGGGCGTCCGTCGCTTTCCTTCGGCATGAAGGACCATTTGAGACCCGTGGGGAAGCCGGCGCCGCCGCGACCGCGAAGGCCGGATGCCTTCATCTCGTTGATGATCCAGTCACGGCCCTTTTCGAGGATCTGCTTGGTGCCGTCCCAGTGGCCGCGGCTCATCGCGCCCTTCAGGGACTTGTCCTTGAGGCCGTAGATGTTGGTAAAGATGCGGTCTTTATCTTGTAACATGCTTCACCTCTTACCGCGGCTTCTTGCCGAAGACCTTGATATATTCCGCTTCCCCGCCCTTGGCGAGCGCCTTGGCCTGCTTGACCCAGTCATCGCGCTCGATGCGGCCGCGGAAGTTCAGGTAGCCGTCGACCCATTCGCGTTCGGCCTTCTTCCAGCCCGCGACCTGCGCGAAGCTGAAGATGCCGATTTCGTTCAGCGTCGCCTCGATCTTCGGACCGACGCCCGAGATCATCTTCAGATCATCCGGGGCTGCGGGCTTTTCGATGCCGGACGGACGGTTCTTGTCGGTCAGGGAAGGCTTGGCCGACGGGGCGGCTTCGGCCTTGACGGTAGCTTTCGGCGCCGGTTCGGCAGCCGCCGTGCCCGATATCGGCTGCTCTTCGGCGGCCTTGGCGTTCTTCGCAGCTGCCTTCGGTGCGGTTGCCGGCGTCTTCAGCGCTGCATTGGTCTCGGCATCGGTGCTCTTCGGGCGGGCGGCCTCGGAAGGCGGAACCGGCGCGGCATCGACCGGAGCCGACACGGTTTCGGCATCGGCCTTCTTGGCGCGCGTCCTGGCCTTCGGCTCTTCCGTGGTCAGCGAGGTCGGGCCGCCTTCGGGTGCTGAAAATATCCGGTCGATCTGGGTGCCGGGCTTGATGCTGGCGCCGTTGCCGGCGGCAAAGACGTCGATGATCTCTTCGAGACGTTCGGGCGTCAGGTCCTCATAGGTGTCCTTGCCGATCATCACCATCGGCGCGTTGACGCAGGCCCCGAGACATTCGACCTCTTCCCAGGACAGCGTGCCTTCGGCATTGCGCTCGAAGGCATGGGCATGGATCTTGCTCTTGCAGACCGACATCAGCGCTTCCGAGCCGCGCAGCATGCAGGGCGTCGTGCCGCAGACCTGAACATGGGCGCGCGTGCCGACAGGATGCAGTTGGAACTGCGTATAGAAGGTCGCGACCTCGAGCACTCTGATATAGGCCATGTCGAGCATGTCGGCGATCTTTTCGATCGCCGCGCGCGTGACCCAGCCATCCTGCTCCTGCGCCCGCATCAACAGCGGAATGACCGCCGATTGCTGGCGGCCGGCGGGGTATTTCTGGATCGTCTTGTCCGCCCAGACCGCATTCTCATCGCTGAAGGCGAATGCGGCAGGCTGAAATTGATCTTCGGCTAATCGACGAACGGACATTCTTCCTCACGCCTTGTCAGTTTAGGGTTCCACACCGCGAAGCGGTCAAAGACTGCATTTCGCAGGCATAGGCCGACTGGTCTTTCTGCATAAACACTACGAATTTGCCGCCGTTCGGAACGGCAGCCTTGATCTGATAGCCCTTGGACAAAAGCTCGCCCATGGACGATTGCTGCGCCGGCGGCGTCTCTTCCTTATGGCCCAGCGGCGTGCCGAGGCTATCGGCCTCCTGAGCCGAAACTCCGGATGCCGAAAGAAGGAGTGCGACGGCCAGCGGCAGAAGCTGCATCAGCGGTCCACCTCGCCGAAGACGATGTCGAGCGAGCCGAGCACGGCCGCGACGTCGGCAAGCTGATGGCCGCGGCACATGAAGTCCATCGCCTGCAGATGGGCATAACCCGGCGCGCGGATCTTGCAGCGATAAGGCTTGTTGGAGCCGTCGGAGACGAGATAGACGCCGAACTCGCCCTTCGGCGCCTCGACGGCGGCGTACACTTCGCCGGCCGGCACGTGGTAGCCTTCGGTATAGAGCTTGAAGTGGTGGATCAGCGCTTCCATCGAGCGCTTCATCTCGCCGCGCTTCGGCGGTACGACCTTGCCGTCGATCGACGAGAAGGGGCCGGTCTTGGCATCGGACAGCAGGCGATTGACGCATTGCTTCATGATGCGGACCGATTCGCGCATCTCGATCATGCGGATCAGGTAGCGGTCGTAGTTGTCGCCGTTCTTGCCGATCGGAATGTCGAATTCGAGATCGGAATAACATTCATAAGGCTGGGCGCGGCGCAGATCCCAGGCAGCGCCCGAACCGCGCACCATGACGCCGGAAAAGCCCCAGGCCCAGCAGTCTTCCAGGGAGACGACGCCGATATCGACGTTGCGCTGCTTGAAGATGCGGTTGCCGGTGAGCAGGTCGTCGATGTCGTCGAGCGCCTTCAGGAAGGGGTCGCACCAGTCGCCGATATCCTGCACGAGCTGTTCCGGCAGGTCCTGATGGACGCCGCCCGGACGAACATAGGCAGCGTGCATGCGCGAACCGCTGGCGCGCTCGTAAAACACCATCAGCTTTTCACGCTCTTCGAAGCCCCAGAGCGGCGGCGTCAGCGCCCCGACGTCCATGGCCTGCGTGGTGACGTTCAGAAGATGCGAGAGGATGCGGCCGATTTCCGAATAGAGCACGCGGATCAGCTGGCCGCGGATCGGGATCTCGATGCCGAGCAGCTTTTCGACGGCCAGCGCATAGGCATGCTCCTGGTTCATCGGCGCGACATAGTCGAGGCGATCGAAATAGGGCACGGCCTGAAGATAGGTCTTGGTCTCGATCAGCTTCTCGGTGCCGCGATGCAACAGGCCGATATGCGGATCGACCCGCTCCACAATTTCGCCGTCAAGCTCCAGGACAAGACGAAGAACGCCATGCGCCGCCGGATGCTGCGGTCCGAAGTTGATATTGAAGTTGCGGACGTTATGTTCTGTCATGGCGATGGCTCGCGTTCTCAGATAACCGATGAGTGGCGGCGAAAGCCGCCAGCCGCCTTTAATTTATTGCTTCGCTTTTTCATCACCGGGCAGCACATAGTCGGTGCCTTCCCATGGCGACATGAAGTCGAAGTTGCGGAATTCCTGCTTCAACTCGACCGGCTCGTACACGACGCGTTTCGCGGCGTCGTCGTAACGGACCTCGACGAAACCTGTCGTCGGGAAGTCCTTGCGCAGCGGGTGGCCTTCGAAACCGTAATCGGTGAGGATGCGGCGCAGGTCCGGATGGCCGGTGAAGAGCACGCCGTACATATCCCAGGTCTCGCGCTCGAACCAGTCGGCGCCGGGATAGACGGCGCAGGCCGAGGGAACCGGCGTATCTTCGTCGGTCGCGACCTTGACGCGGATGCGCAGGTTCTTCTTCGGCGACAGCAGATGATAGACGACATCGAAACGCAGCTCGCGCTGCGGCCAGTCGACGCCGCAAATATCGATCAGGTTGACGAAACCGCATTTGGCGTCGTCGCGCAAAAAGGTCAGCAGCGCGACCAGGTTTTCACCCGTCGTCGTCACCGTCAGCTCGCCATACTTCGTCTGCGATGCGGCGATCAGGTTGCCGCGCGCTTCACCAAGGTAGGACGCAAGCTCAGTCAGGGCTTCACTCATATTGCCTTGTCCTTAACCCTTAGCGTTCGATCGTGCCGGTACGCCGGATCTTCTTCTGCAGCAGAAGCACGCCGTAAAGCAGCGCCTCCGCCGTGGGGGGACAGCCCGGCACGTAGATGTCGATCGGCACGATGCGGTCGCAACCGCGCACTACCGAATAGGAATAGTGATAATAGCCGCCGCCATTGGCGCAGGAGCCCATCGAGATGACGTAGCGCGGCTCGGGCATCTGGTCATAGACCTTGCGCAGCGCCGGCGCCATCTTGTTGGTCAGCGTGCCGGCGACGATCATCACGTCGGACTGGCGCGGCGAGGCGCGTGGCGCAAAGCCGAAGCGCTCGACGTCGTAGCGCGGCATCGACAGCTGCATCATTTCGACGGCGCAGCAGGCCAGACCGAAGGTCATCCACATCAGCGAGCCGGTGCGGGCCCAGTTGATCAGCTCGTCGGTCGAGGTGACAAGGAAACCCTTGTCGGCGAGCTCATTGTTGATCTCGCCGAAAAAGGCGTCGTTGCTGCCGATCGGCTTGCCGGTCGAGGGATCGATGATCCCCTTCGGCTGCTGGGCAACGAGGGGCTGATTGCTCACAGGGGCTACTCCCATTCCAGGGCTCCCTTCTTCCATTCATAGATAAAGCCGATGGTCAGCACGAGAAGGAAGACCATCATGGACCAGAAGCCGAACCAGCCGATGGCGCCGAAGGAAACGGCCCAGGGGAAGAGGAAGGCGACTTCGAGGTCGAAGATGATGAAGAGGATCGATACGAGGTAGAAGCGGATGTCGAACTTCATGCGGGCGTCGTCGAACGCGTTGAAGCCGCATTCGTAAGCCGAGAGCTTTTCCGAATCAGGCGCTTTGAAAGCCACGGCGAACGGCGCAATGAGCAGCGCCAGGCCGATAACGAGCGCGATAGCGATGAAGATAGCGATCGGAATATAAGAACTGAGCAGTTCAGTCATCATGTTCATCCCTGCTTGCCGGAGGCGCCAGGCGCGCATTTGGGCAAATGCCCGGCAAGCGAACGTGCGTTGCAACAAGCCGTGGTTAGCGCAGCCGACGCCCCGGCGCAAGAGATTTACAGAGGCAATTCGACGCGTCGCGCGCGGACATTATCAAGCAGATGCAACGATGTCGCGACAAATCCACGCAAGCTGCCTGAAGCTGCATGTCTGACCATTGGAAACTGCATGGCTTTCGGAAGAAAATGGCGCGAGTGACGGGGCTCGAACCCGCGACCTCCGGCGTGACAGGCCGGCACTCTAACCGACTGAGCTACACCCGCGCATATGATCGGCCATTGGCGGCCGCGAGGCTGAAGAAAACCGGACAAACGACAAATCACATTTGCGTTTTACAAAGACTTGAAATGGCGCGAGTGACGGGGCTCGAACCCGCGACCTCCGGCGTGACAGGCCGGCACTCTAACCAACTGAGCTACACCCGCAATTCATTTCAAGCAGTCCGGATGCCTTCGCACCCTCACCAAAACGGCTGCCCGTTTCGATGAGCGGCTAACTACGGGGTTCGTCTTTTAGTGTCAAGCAGGTTTGGAGACAAAACCATGACAGTCTGTGAAATGTTTCGGCGGGTTGGGTGCCAGACGAACAAAAGCCGGCACTTCCGTGTTCCGCAGCGATACTCAGGCGCAGACGCAGCGCCTTCGAAACGGAGATGCTCGCCACCCTCCCCTCACTTTTCCACAGCCGAGCCGAACCTAAGCGGCATTGCCAGACACGGGGCCAGACACGGAAGCACCACCAAAAAAATCAAAAAATCTTCACAAACACTCTTGCGGTTTTGCCGCGATCCGCATAGATCACGGCCACCAACGCGGCAGGCCGATCCGGCTTCGTTTGCGATGGGCGATTAGCTCAGTTGGTAGAGCGCCTCGTTTACACCGAGGATGTCGGGAGTTCGAGTCTCTCATCGCCCACCATTTCCAAACTTTCCCGCTGCTTGTCCATCCGATTCGGGATTCCGAATTCGCTCGCTAATGCGCTCGCGATCTGCGCAAGGTGTTTCGTCAGGAGACACCTCATGAAAACCGTTGCCATCACCTCCGCGCTGCTTCTCGCCAGCGTGGCTGCGCCGCCGTGCATTGCCAAGGAGCCCGCGCAAGAGGTGTTCCTGTCTGCCGGAGACCAGACGATGACGACGTCGGGAGAAACTCCGGGCCGCGAAGCCAGAACATATCTCCTGAGAATGCAGTCGGATCTGCCGATTGTTTTTTCGGTCGATGCCGACAATTCGGCCTGCAGCCTGGAAATCATGAAAGCCAGCCAGCGCGGCGTCTTCAGCAAAATCAGCCGATTCCCCGCATCTTTTAGAGACAGCGGTCAAAGTGGCGATGAATATAGGTTTTCGTTTTTCCAGAACCGCGTTTCATTTATGAGCGGCGCCCGATGCGCCTTCTCATTTTCTCTGACGCAGAAGTGACTGGGTGATTGGGGTGATGGGTACGCCTTCCGTCTGGCGGGCACTCACCGCCACCATTTCATCGCTTCGCCCGTTCTTGGTCCACCGTCGAAACCAGCCGCGAATCGTCCACCATTAGAGCGACGTAAGGCGAAGCGACGATCAGTCCTATATCAACCTCATGCTATCAAAATCTCTGCCCGCTTCTGGCTGGAGTGACTGCGACCGTGGCCGAGTGCGGGTAGGTCTGCGTTCTCGAAGCGGCATTCGGCAAGACGTTCCCGCGCACCAAGGCGTTACGCCCGGCAGCTTCAGATACGCCATCCCCGCAGCGCTCCACAAAACGGGCTACTCCCCGCCTTCGCGCCACTTCCTATTGGGCGAATGGATGGAGACCTGCAAAAGTGGGAGAATTCGCCGCCCGGAAAGTCTCCGCGCTTGAAGGCTTACGACGTCTGGAGGTCTGTCATGAGGACCCTATGCTCCGCATTGACGCTGTGCATCGCGATTGCCCTTTGTACGCCAAGTGCCATCTATGTCAGCCTGCCCGGATACGCCTTCAAGACGAATCCGAAATGCCAGCGCCACGAACCAAAAACGCGATTCGACAGAAGGTGTGACTGGCCGAGACTGGGCTACAAGGACTTTACGCCCCCGCTTGTGACCGTGCTTGGAATCTGAAGACTATCTGAGAGTCCAGACGCCACTGGTGTCGCCCGAGGGCCTTCATTTCTTCGCCAATTCCTTATCCACCGCCGAAACCAGCCGCGAATCATCTGCGGTCACGTCAGGTGCGAAACGGGCGGCGACTCTGCCGTCGCGGCCGATCAGGAATTTTTCGAAGTTCCAGAGGATGTCGTCCTCGTCGCCGCCTGTCATGCCGTGGGATTTCAGGCGCTCGCGCATCGGCCCGTCGCCCGTGGTCTTCACGCCCGACTTGGTCAGTTGCCGGTAAAGCGGGTGCTGCGCCTCGCCCTTGACTGAGATCTTCGAGAAGATCGGGAAGGTAACGTCATAGGTGCTGGTGCAGAAGTCGAGGATCTCGGCGTCGGTGCCGGGTTCCTGGCCCTTGAAGTCGTTGGCGGGGAAGGCGGCGATGACGAAGCCGCGCTCGCGCTTTTCCCCATAGAGCTTTTCCAGCCCCTCATATTGCGGCGTGAGCCCGCATTTCGAGGCGACATTGACGACCAGGAGCACCCTGCCCTTGTATTCGTTGAGCGTGGTCTCGCGACCATCCACAGTCTTGACCGGGATATCCAGCACGTTGCCCGTCACGGGAACCTCCAATTTCTAAAGGATATGTTGCGCGCAAGCTTAGCGATATCGCCGCCGTTGTCATCAACGTCGGGATCAACTTGACTTTCACGGGACGCCGGTGCGGCTTCCGGCCGCACCGGGCCTGAGCCTCAGGCGGGAGATGTTTCCTTCACATCGTCGAGCAGGAAGTGCACGACGAGATAGTCCGTCTTGTAATGGCGGCCGCTGTCCGACACGGAATCGACGCTGCCGCCGTCCTTCGGGTGCCAGGCATGGTAATGGGGATTGGTGGTGATCAGGGTGATGGCCTTGCCATCCCTTTCGCCAAGCCGGAAGCGCATCTCGGCGAGCGGCCAGATCCGCTCATAATCCTGCATGGTGATTCGCGCCTTCAGCGCCTTGCGCTGCAGCGGCGCTTCGCCGGCCTCGGCTGGTGTTTCCAACATCACCTCCTCAGCTCCGCTGATGATGGCGTTGAATTCTTCAGGCCACATGCGTCTCATGAAATCGCTCCTCCCGAGGCTTTTTCGTCAGTTCACAGATGGAACTTAGCGGTTTGTCGAAAAGAAGCAAATTCCCGTCATGCGGTTGTCATCGGCACCAGTCGCTCCTACCTTCCCGTCAAACCGCATCAGGGCCGTCAGTCGCCCGCAATCCCGAGATCAGAGATGAAGACACGTGAAGAAAGGCAGGCGCTCCGGGCGAGCATGCCGCGCACGCCGCTCAGCGCCCATCACATGGAAAACGCCCGGCTGCTGCCGGACCGCGGCGAATTGCTCTATCGCATCCCGAACGGCGGCATCGGCGTCGAAGTGGGCGCAGCCTTCGGCGAATATACGGCAGAGATCCTGGAAAAGAACCGGCCGGCGCAGCTCTACCTCATCGATCCCTGGTCGATGGATCGCTACAGCTCCGGGTTAGACGCGATCCACACGAATTTCGCGGCCGAGATCGCGGCCGGCCGGCTGCACCTGATGCAAGGCACGTCGCTGGAGAAGCTTGCCGAGTTCGAGGACGATTTCCTCGACTGGGCCTATATCGATACCGACCATTCCTTCGACCTCACCTGGCAGGAACTGCTGCTCTGCGACAAGAAGGTGAAGCGGACGGGGCGCATTGCCGGGCATGATTTCTGCACCGGCAATACGGTCAAACCGATCGTCTATGGCGTCGTCGAGGCGGTCACCAAGTTCTGCAAGGATTACGGCTGGCAATTCGAGTTCCTGACGGTCGAATCGCACGCGCATTTTTCCTATTGCCTGAAACGGCTCTGATCCGCTCACACTTTGCCGGAATATTGCTCGTCGCTGACCTTTTCCATCCAGTCGACATGGCTGCCGTCCAGCGCCTCGTGCACGGCGATATGCGTCATCGCCGTATCCGGGGCGGCACCGTGCCAATGTTTTTCATCAGGTGCGAACCAGACGGTATCGCCTGGGCGGATTTCGCGGATGTCCCCGCCCCAGCTCTGGGCGAGGCCCTTGCCTGATGTGACGATCAGTGTCTGGCCGAGCGGATGCGTATGCCAGGCCGTGCGGGCGCCGGGTTCGAAGGTGACGGAGACCGCCCTCGCCCGGGCCGGTGCCGGCGCTTCCATCAGCGGATCCTGGCGGACGGCGCCGGTGAAATAGTCGGCCGGTGGCTTCGTCGAGGGGCGAGAGCCGGCGGGTTTGATCTCCATGATCTTTCCTTTTCCATTCATTGCGGTTGAAGCCTTGTGGCGGAACGATATTTCATCGAGGCGGCCAATCAAAGCCGGATCGACAATTGCCGCAAAGTCGCCCGACTGATAATTCCAATGTCTTTCATCACCAAAGCGCATCGCATCGCGCTTGCTTCATGCGACGCGCCTTGGCTCTTTGTTTTTATGCATGTCGTTATCCCTACACAGTTTCAGGCGACATGCAGTAGGGAGGATTTTTCATGAAACACCATGCTTTTGGCCGCATGCCCTTCACCGTCACCAATGTCGGCTTCGGCGCCTGGCAGATCGGCGGCTCCTGGGGCGATATCAGCGAGGCGGACGGACGCGCCGCCCTGAATGCCGCACTCGATGCCGGCATGACATTCATCGATACGGCTGATGTCTACGGCGACGGCCGCTCGGAAAAAATCATCGCCGACGTGCTGAAGACGCGCGGCGGCGCCCGCCCGATGGTCGCCACCAAGGCCGGCCGCCGCCTCAACCCGCATGTCGCCGAAGGCTACACCACGGCCAATCTCGAAGGCTTCATCGATCGCAGCCTCAAGAACCTCGTGGTCGACAGCCTCGACCTCGTGCAACTGCACTGCCCGCCGCGCGAGGTGCTTTACCAACCGGAGGTCTTCGAGAGCCTGGACGCGCTGCAGAAGGCCGGCAAGATCAAGGGTTACGGCGTCAGCGTCGAAAAGGTCGAGGACGGGTTGAAGGCGATCGAATATCCCGGCGTCGTCAGCATCCAGATCATCTACAACATCTTCCGCCAGCGCCCCGACCACCTGTTCTTCCAAGAGGCGCGCCGCAAGAACGTGGCGATCATCGCCCGCGTGCCGCTCGCAAGCGGTCTCCTCTCCGGCAAGATCACCCGAGACACGCACTTTGCCAGCGACGACCACCGTAATTTCAATCGTCACGGCGAGGCCTTCGATGTCGGCGAGACCTTCGCCGGCGTGCCCTTCGAGGTCGGCCTGCAGGCGGTGGAAGAGGTGCGCAAGCTGGTGCCCGCAGGCGCCACGATGGCCGCCTTCGCGCTCCGCTGGATCCTGATGGCTGAAGCCGTCACCGTCGTCATCCCCGGCGCCCGCAATGCCGAGCAAGCCAGAGCCAACGCCGCCGCCGCCGACCTTGCCCCGCTTTCGGCCGACATCATGGCCGCAACCCGCGAGATCTACGAGCGGCTGATCGCGCCGCATGTGCATCAGCGCTGGTAGGGGCGGAGTGCTGATTCTTTGTCAGGACTGGGCGGGACGCCCACTTGCCGGGCGAAGGGGAGTAGCCGCAACCTCTCGATTCCCTCTTCTCCCCAGCGGGGGTCCGAAGGACGGGTTGAGACCGGTGGCTCAACCCAGGCAAAGGTGCCCGTAGGGCGGATGAAGGGGCCACACGGCATCACGTTGGATCAGAAAGCGTGATGCATCATCCGCTGTGCGGACGTCGAGTTTGGCAGAAACAGGCCCCCAACCTCCGTCATCCCAGGCCTTGAGCCTGGGATCCATGCCCGCCCCTGATGGAGGCCAACGTAGATCCTCGGGTCAAGCCCGAGGATGACGGAGCGTGGGGCGACCTTTGGAGCAAGGGCAGCGAGGAATACGAGCACAGCTGCAATTTTTACGTGGGCTTGGCGCCGCCGCATCCGCCTGCCGGCACCTTTCCCCGAGGGGAGAAGAGGATATGCCGTGACCTCTCTGCTCCTCGCGCGCCTTTTGTACGATACGTAACAGGACAAAGGCCGGGCTTTCGCCCGGCCTCTTGTTTTCTTCCGCCTATGACCACTCAGTTGGTGCCGACGAGATCGACCGGGAAGAACAGTGTCTCGCCGGAGGAGTCGCTGACGCCGTCATTGTCGGTGACCGCGTAGGGTTTGCCCGAGGCGTCGAAGGTGAAGCCTTCGAGCTTGTCGAGCACATAGCCGTTGGTCGCGGTCTTGAGTTCACCGAGGAAGTCGTGTGCTTCGGTCTTCTTGACGACCGGCAGTGCACCGCCAAGCTTGGCGGGCTTCAGCTCCGATATCGCGACCTTGTAGAGCTTCTTCAGCCTGGCGGCATCGCCGACGAGGTTGTCGCGCTCGATGATGTAGACGCTGTCGCCCTGGGCCGAGATTTCCGACAGGCCGACCCAGCCGCTTTCCGTCTTGTCGAGCGGATAGCGCACGGCGCCCCATTCCTTCCTCTTCGGATTGTAGGAGACGAGCTTGACGAAGCCCTTCTCGTCGTCACCCCACTCGCGCTGCACCGCCATCCAGAGTGTCGTATCGTCACCGGTGCCGACAATGGTCACGCCTTCGAAGCCGTAGCGGATTTCGTTGGCGGCAAGCTCCTTCGGCAGGGCGATCTCGGCCTTGATGTCGCCCTTGGCATTGACGTTATAGAGGGCGTGCGGAACGAGACGTTCACTGTAGCCTTCCGAGGCGAGCCAGAAGGAGCCGTCGGCGGCAGCCGCGATGCCTTCGATGTCGAGCTTCTGGGCCGGAGCGCCGTCACGCCTGACGACAAGGGCCTCGGTGATGACGGCCGGCTTCTTGCTGGCATCGATCGTGTAGATCGTCGGCTGCGAGCCGAGAACGCTGTCGCTGACGGCATAGAGCATGCCCGGCTTGCCCGGAACGGCAGCAAGACCCGAAAGGGCCGCAAAGCCGATCGGATTGCCGTCCTTGTCGGCGGATACGATCTGCGGATAGGCCTTTTCGCCTTCCGAGCGCTCATAGATCATCACATGCGAGCGCGCCCCGCCGTCCTTGCCGAGATCGAGCTCGTTGGCGGTCGCAAGCAGATTGCGCGCAGGAATGGCGATCGCGCCTTCCGGCGAAATGCCGGACGGGAGCAGCTGGACGAGTTCAGGATCGGCCCCGGTGTCCTTGTAGACGCCGGCAACCGAGGCGCGTTCGGCGAGCAGGAAGAAATATTGCTCGTCGCCGAACTTGGCGGCTTCGAGACCTTCGGGCTCGACGCCCTTCGATCCCGACCGGCTTTCCGGATAGTGGCCGATATGGGCGACAGCGCGTTCGAAGGATGCGCCCGATTCGTAGAGAAGCTTGCCGGTCTTGTCGAAGATGGTGAAACCACGCGAGCCGCCCTGGTAGTCGCCTTCATTGGCGACGACGAGGCGGTTGTCGTCGAGCCACTTCACGGCGTCGGGCTCGCGCAGCACGCCCTTGGATTCGCCTGAAAATTTCAGGGCGCCGTCACGCTTGGTGTCGATGCCGGTCAGATCGACGCTGCCGGCGGAGAAATGCGTCTTCACCGCGGCCGTATTGGCGTCGATGATGACGATCTCGTTGTTTTCCTGCAGCGTCAGCGCGATCTCGTTCAACCCGTTGAAGGCGACGAATTCCGGCTCCGGGTCCTCCGGGGCGACGCCGGCAAGGCCGGTCAGCGCCACATGCTTGATGGTGCCGCAATCGACGGCGCCGTTCCTGAGCTGGAAGACGACGAGGTCGCCGGCCGGCATCTGCGGGATCTTGCCGTCATTGACCTCTTCGTCACGCTCGTTTTCGATGGCGATGGCGCCGAGCGTCTTGTCCTTGTTGAGGGCGATCGAATCCGGCTGGCCGCCGAGATCGCAAGTGCTCTCGATCTTCCTGGTCGCGACATCGACGATCGCGAGACGCCCCGAGGGCTTTGCCTTGCTTTCGGAGGTGTTGACGGCGACGAGCGCCTTGCCGGCGCTCGAGGTGACCGAGGTCGGCTCACCGTCCATCATGACAGCGCCGCCGGCTTTCGGAGCCTTGGCGTCGGTGATGTCGATGAAGCCGATCGCGCCGAGCGGGCTGTCGCTATAGATCAGCGTGTTGCCGTCGTCGGTCGCAGTGATGATTTCGGCGGAGCTGACCGACAGCTTGTCCTTGTCATCAGGCAGGTTCTGGGCGACCGGGAAGGAAGCGATGCGGTTGAAAACTGGTTCGGCCGCGGCCGGAAAGGCGACGGATGCGAGAAGCACGGCAGCAAGCGCTGCCTTGCGCGATGAAATGGTCATGAAATCCCCCATGTGTCGAATATTCGAAACATGAGTTTTCTGCGGGAGCGGCATGACAGAGGCATGACAGAGGCGGCATTTTGTAGCTGATCATCTCAGGCGGGTTTGCGCTCCCTGCGCATCTCGTTTCGCATGATGAAGAGCGATGCGGAGAGGATCAGAGCCGCCCCCAGCCAAAGGTAGCCCGCCGGCGCATAGCCGAAGAACAGCCAACCGGCCAGCACGTTCAGCGGCAGCTTCAGATCGTCGAAAGGCTGGACATAGGCGGCATCGGCCGCGGCATAGGCAAGAGTGAGGAAATACTGGGCTGCCGCGGTCAAAAGCCCCGCCAGCAGGAACAGGGCAAGGGTCGCCCCGGTCGGCACGGCAAAACCCGCCGCGAGCGCCAGCCCGCCATTGATCGGCGTCAGCAGCACGAGCAGCCAGACGGTGATCGTCTCCGGCCGTTCGATGCCCGTCAGGCTCTTGGTGATCAGCGACGAGGCGCCCCACAATAGCGCCGAGAGCACGGGCAGGAGAGCCGCCCAGCCAAAGCCGTCCGACCATGGCTGCAGGATGATCATCGCTCCGGTGAAACCGGCTGCGGTCGCGGCCCAGCGGGCCGGGCCGACGCGCTCGCCAAGGAAAAGCCGGGCGCCCATAATGATGAAGAAGGGCGAAGTCATCACCAGTGCGATCGCCTGCCAGATCGGCACCGAAGCAAGGCCGGCGACCCAGGCCTCGACGCCGAGCGCGGCAAGTACCACGCGCGCTAGGTGACGCCAGGGATAGCGCGTGCGCATCGCCGCAAGACCGAGCCTACGCAGGAAGGGCAGCGAAAACAGGAAGGCGAAGCCATATTGCCAGAAGGCGGCCGAGGCCGAGGGGAAGGCAAGCTTCATCGTCAGCCATTGGGTGACGACGTTGAGAAGCGAAAAAGCAATGCCGGCAAGGACCATCCAGAGGGCGCCGATGACGGCGCGAGACGGCTCTGCGGCTAGGGAAGTCTGATTCATGTCTTTCATCCGAAACCAGGGACCAACATAAATCAGGACGCATGAGCCACGACCAAGCGACACGGGCAGACCTCTGCCCTTCGCACAGCCGACACTCATTCTCTTCCATCCGGACTTTAACCGTCGGCTCCGGAATCGCACCGGATCTGCTGACCCCTCCCCGCTTCGACGCGAGAGAAGGCGCTCGCGGGCTTGAGTCGAGACCCTTACCGCCGGTGGGGAGTTTCACCCCGCCCTGAGAACAGAAATGTCGTAAATTAAAGCCCGCGCGACAGCAAGGTCAGCCAAAGCAAAAAGGCAAGAGGGCTGCCAAAAGCAAAAAGGGTCCGGCAAAGCCGAACCCCTCTCAAATCCTGCACAACCGGTCTCGTTTCCGGTTGGCGGATAATCTCAGATCAGCCGTTGACGGCGTCCTTCAGGCCCTTGCCGGGCGTGAATTTCGGCACGTTGCGAGCCGGAATGTCGACTTCAGCGCCCGTGGACGGGTTACGGCCCTTCGTTGCAGCGCGATGAGAAACGGTGAAGCTGCCGAAACCCGCGAGGCGGATGTCGCCCTTGTTCTTGAGTTCAGCCTGGACAACGTCGAAAACCGCGTCAACAGCGGAAGCCGCGTCAGACTTCGTCAGTCCTGCCTTTTCGGCTACTGCGGACACGAGTTCATTCTTGTTCATGTTTCCACCCCTTTCTAAATGGTATGAAACGACTCAAATGTAAGCTAGGCGCAGAATAGGTTTCATCAGGCCCGCCGGAAACCCAAAAGCCCTGCAAATCAAGGAAAAGCAAGCGTCTACATGACGTTTTCACAAAAAAGGCTGGCGTTTCCGCCAGCCTTTTTGTCTGTTTTGTCCCAATGGGGCATAAATGTGGCACAGGCCACTCAATGCGCTATGGTTGCGCCCGTCTCATCGAGGCCTTCGACCGTTGCGATGACGGGCGTTTCCACCGTGCCGTCCCATTCGATCGGCTCCGGCCGCCGGATCAGCGCATGCTTGATCACCTCGCCCATGCGGGATACCGGGATGATCTCCATGTTGTTCTTCACGTTATCCGGAATCTCCGCCAGGTCCTTGGCGTTTTCCTCCGGAATCAGCACCTTCTTGATGCCGCCGCGAAGCGCTGCGAGCAGCTTTTCCTTGAGACCGCCGATCGGCAGCACACGGCCGCGAAGGGTGATTTCACCGGTCATGGCCACATGCCTGCTCACCGGGATACCGGTCATGATCGAGACGATCGCGGTTGCCATGGCGACGCCGGCCGAGGGGCCGTCCTTCGGTGTCGCGCCTTCCGGCACGTGCACGTGGATGTCGCTCTTGTCGAAGCGCGGCGGCTCGATGCCGAAATCGACGGCGCGCGAGCGGACATAGGAGGCCGCTGCCGAGATCGATTCCTTCATGACGTCCTTCAGATTGCCGGTGACCGTCATGCGGCCCTTGCCCGGCATCATCACACCTTCGATGGTCAGCAGCTCGCCGCCGACCTCCGTCCAGGCAAGACCGGTCACGACGCCGACCTGATCCTCGCCCTCGGCTTCGCCATGGCGGAAGCGCGGGACGCCCAGATAGTCGGAGATGTTGGCGGCCGTCACGTGAACGGACTTCGTCTTGCCCTTGATGATCTCGGTGACCGCCTTGCGGGCGAGCTTCATCAATTCGCGTTCGAAGCTGCGGACACCGGCTTCGCGGGTGTACTGCTGGCTGATCGCCATCAGGGCATCGTCGCTGACCGAGAATTCCTCCGGCTGCAACGCATGTTCCTTGATGGCCTTCGGCAGGAGGTGCCGCTTGGCGATCTCGCGCTTTTCATCCTCGGTGTAGCCGGCGATACGGATGATTTCCATGCGGTCCATCAGGGGTGCCGGAATGTTCAGCGTATTCGCCGTCGTGATGAACATCACGTCCGACAGGTCGTATTCGACTTCCAGGTAGTGGTCCATGAAGGTCGAGTTCTGCGCCGGATCGAGCACTTCGAGCAGAGCCGAGGACGGGTCACCGCGGAAGTCCATGCCCATCTTGTCGATCTCGTCGAGCAGGAAGAGCGGGTTGGACTTCTTCGCCTTCTTCATCGACTGAATGACCTTGCCGGGCATCGAGCCGATATAAGTGCGGCGGTGACCGCGGATTTCGGCTTCGTCGCGAACGCCGCCAAGCGCCATGCGGACATACTCACGGCCGGTCGCCTTGGCGATCGACTGGGCGAGCGAGGTCTTGCCGACGCCCGGAGGGCCGACGAGGCAAAGGATCGGGCCCTTGATCTTGGTGGCGCGGGCCTGCACGGCCAGATATTCGACGATGCGCTCCTTGACCTTGTCGAGACCGAAGTGATCGGCTTCGAGGATCTTCTCGGCATTGTTGAGATCGGCCTTGATCTTCGACTTCTTGCCCCACGGAATGCCGAGCAGCCAGTCCAGATAATTGCGCACGACGGTGGCTTCCGCCGACATCGGGCTCATCTGGCGCAGCTTCTTCAGTTCCGCATCGGCCTTTTCACGGGCTTCCTTGGACAGCTTGGTCTTGGAGATGCGCTCTTCCAGTTCGCTCATCTCGTCGCGGCCTTCCTCGCCGTCGCCGAGCTCCTTCTGGATCGCCTTCATCTGCTCGTTGAGATAATATTCGCGCTGGGTCTTCTCCATCTGGCGCTTGACGCGCGAGCGGATACGCTTTTCGACCTGCAGGACCGAGATCTCGCCTTCCATGAAGCCGAGAGCTTTTTCGAGGCGCTGTTTGACGCTGGTCGTCTCCAGCATCTCCTGCTTCTCGGTGATCTTGATCGACAGATGCGAGGCGACCGTATCGGCGAGCTTGGAATAGTCGTCGATCTGGCTGGCGGCGCCGACCACTTCGGGCGAAATCTTCTTGTTGAGCTTCACATAGCTCTCGAATTCGGAGACGACCGAACGCGACAAGGCTTCCAGTTCGACCGGATCGTCATGCGGCTCCTCGAGCACATGGCCGAGCGCCTCATAGAAATCCTCGCGGCTGGTATAGGTGTCGATCTCGGCGCGGGCGCGGCCTTCAACCAGAACCTTGACGGTGCCGTCGGGCAGCTTCAGGAGCTGCAACACGTTCGCCACGGTGCCGACATTGTGGATCGCGGACGGATCCGGATCGTCGTCACTGGCGTTGATCTGCGTCACCAGCATGATCTGCTTGTCGGAACCCATGACCTCTTCGAGCGCACGGATCGACTTTTCCCGTCCGACGAACAGCGGCACGATCATATGCGGGAAAACCACGATGTCGCGCAGGGGCAGAACAGGGTAGGCAGTGCTGCTCGCTACAGACGTTTTCTTCGTCATTTTATGTCCTTTCCATCGTCCCGTTACCGGGCTCTCTGCACGGCCGCTTGGGACCGGCCGGCACTCTCACTTGTTGCTACAAGTGGAGGTTCTGACTACGCTTTTCAAGCCACGCTAACGCCCGCGTTCCCCGGATGTGACGGCTTTGTTACAACGGAACGCCAACACTATGAAGCGCGTGGCTGGACCGGCGCTTACCACTTCCGACCCGGCTAAAATACAAACGCCAACAATAGGCTTACGGAATCACCGCATCATTGCCAAGCACTCCCCTTTGCGCAACATCGGCAAAGGCAATTCCGGTTCCCACCGGCAAAATACTAACAGCGCCTCGCATGGTTTTTCAAATAGAAAGGGGCCTGCCGATGGCAAGCCCCCAAAATAATCATAGGAAAGCAGCAAGATCACGCCGAAGCGTTGGCCTTTTCTTCCTGACGATCGGCATAGATGTAAAGCGGACGGGCCGAACCGCGCACCACTTCCTCCGAGATGACGACCTCGCGCACGCCTTCCAGCGTCGGCAGTTCGAACATCGTGTCCAGCAGGATCTTCTCCATGATCGAGCGAAGGCCGCGGGCACCGGTCTTGCGCACGATCGCCTTGCGGGCGATTTCGCGCAGGGCATCCTCGTGGAAGGTCAGTTCCACGTCTTCCATCTCGAACAGGCGCTGATACTGCTTGATCAGCGCGTTCTTCGGCTCGGACAGGATCTGGATCAGCGCATCTTCATCGAGATCCTCGAGCGTCGCCAGAACCGGCAGACGGCCTATGAATTCGGGGATGAGGCCGAACTTGACCAGGTCTTCCGGCTCCAGTTCGCGCAGGACTTCGCCGACGCGGCGGTCGTCCTGGGCCTTGACGGTCGCGCCGAAGCCAATCGAGGTCTTCTCGCCGCGGGCGGAGATGATCTTGTCGAGGCCGGCGAAGGCGCCACCGCAGATGAACAGGATGTTCGTCGTGTCGACCTGCAGGAATTCCTGCTGCGGATGCTTGCGGCCGCCCTGCGGCGGTACGGAAGCGACCGTGCCTTCCATGATCTTCAGCAGCGCCTGCTGCACGCCCTCGCCCGAGACGTCGCGGGTGATCGACGGGTTGTCGGACTTGCGCGAAATCTTGTCGACTTCGTCGATGTAGACGATGCCGCGCTGCGCACGCTCGACATTGTAGTCGGCCGACTGCAGGAGCTTCAGGATGATGTTTTCGACATCCTCGCCGACATAACCGGCCTCGGTCAGCGTCGTCGCATCGGCCATGGTGAAGGGAACGTCGATGATGCGGGCGAGCGTCTGGGCAAGATAGGTCTTGCCGCAGCCGGTCGGGCCGACGAGCATGATGTTCGACTTCGCCAGCTCGACTTCGCCGTTCTTGGAGGCGTGCGCCAGGCGCTTGTAATGATTGTGTACGGCGACCGACAAGATCTTCTTCGCCTGCCGCTGGCCGATGACATATTCGTCGAGGACCTTGATGATGTCCTGTGGCGTCGGAACGCCATCGCGGGACTTGACCATCGAGGACTTGTTCTCCTCGCGGATGATGTCCATGCACAATTCGACGCATTCATCGCAGATGAAGACGGTCGGTCCGGCAATCAGTTTCCGGACTTCGTGCTGGCTCTTTCCGCAGAACGAACAATAGAGAGTGTTCTTGGAGTCGCCGCCGTTGCTGCCGCTGACCTTGCTCATATCATTTTCCTTCCAGCACGCCGCATTTCAAGGCGAAATCGCGGTCCACTCTATCAGCTCCTGGCGGCACTCCGTTTCCGGAGCCTTTGCCGAGAAGGGCTTCAGGGGGTACGAACCGGTCCCAACCAATCATGTCCGGGTTCCGGCGGCAACGAATTCCCCTTCGAATGCCGAATGCTATGTCATAAAAATTCAACATAGCATTAATAGTTACTATTAGCGTCTTCGTCGCCGGATGAAAGCCCTTGTTCAATCACAAATGGGATAGAACTGTGGCGACAAAAACACCATCCCAATTAATTACTAGGCCTGTTCGCCTTCCATTTCGAGACGCGACGTCAGAACCTTGTCGATGACGCCCCAGCCCTGGGCTTCGTCCGCATCCATGAAATGGTCACGATCGAGCGTCTTTTCAACTTCCTCATAGGTCCGGCCGGTGTGCTTGACATAGACCTCGTTCAAGCGGCGCTTCATCTTGAGGATGTCGCGGGCGTGGCGCTCGATGTCCGAAGCCTGGCCCTGGAAGCCGCCCGAGGGCTGATGCACCATGATGCGGGAATTCGGCGTGGCGAAGCGCATGTCCTTGTGACCGGCGGCCAGCAGCAGCGAGCCCATGGACGCGGCCTGGCCGATGCAGAGCGTCGAAACCGCGGGCTTGATGAACTGCATCGTATCGTAGATCGCCATGCCGGCGGTGACGACGCCACCGGGCGAATTGATGTAGAGGGCGATTTCCTTCTTCGGGTTTTCGGCCTCGAGGAAGAGAAGCTGGGCGCAGACGAGCGTCGCCATGTGGTCTTCGACGGCGCCCGTCAGGAAGATGATGCGTTCCTTCAACAGGCGGGAATAGATGTCGTAGGAGCGTTCACCGCGGTTGGTCTGTTCCACGACCATCGGCACGAGGGCCATAGCGGTATCGACTGGGTTTCTCATGTGCGTCCTTTGTCAACGTCTCGCCGGCCGGCGCCGGGAATCAAAGAAAAATGTCTTATCCCTACATAGAGTGTCCCTGCCCTCCTCTTCAAGACACGCCTGAGGATAACGTTAAGAAGGCGGGGCCAGGCCGTTCCTGGTAGCCTCTTTCCCCCAAACGCCTGTTAACGGCGAGCCCTCGGCATTGTCTCCCCCGGTTTTTCTCCATGACAGGATGAAGGAAGGCTTACTCCATTCGACCGTGCTTATACACGTTTACCCAACGGAAAGCCTACCGGCAGATATCGGCCCAAAACCATGCCGCAGCGCAGCGACATTAAGGAAGTGGCGAGCTTCCTCGGCAAGGATGCAAGCCAACTGAAAAGGGCCGACAGACGAGGGGTTTGCTGCCGTGTTCAATATTGCTACAGGTCTCGCCATCTGGTGTTCCGAGGCCATGACGCTTGCTTTGGTGCTGTTCGTCGCCTGGCGCCACAACGTCAGGAACGAGGCTTATCTCTATTGGGGTCTCGGCTTCCTTCTGACCGGCATCGGCTTTGCGATGATTGCGTTGCGCAGCGAAATCCCCAGCGTGCTTTCCATCGAGGCGGGCAATGCCATTGCGCTGCTCGGCCAGAGCGCCTGGGTGGCGGGTTTTCTCGCACTCGACCGCAAGAGGATCGAATGGTGGGCGCTGCTGCCGCCGGTCATCTGGCTGGCCGGGGTTTTCCTGCCCTGGGTCAACAGCGATTATTCGAACCGCGTGGTCCTCTACAATCTCGCTTCGGCGACAGGTGCGACGGCACTCGCCATGGCGGTCGCCGCCGGCGACATGCGCCGCGAGCGCACCCGCGTCAAACTGATGGGCGTCTTCGTCATCCAGGGCTGCCTGTGCTTCGGCTCGGCGCTGACGACGGCGCTGACGCTGCCGAGCGACATCGAGGCGACCAATCTCGGCGGCGTCTCCGCCATGGCCAGCGCCTTCCTGCTGACCATCGCCTTCGCGTTCACCTGCCGGCTGATCATGGAGCGCTCCGAACGGCACCTGCGTGCGCTGACCCTGACCGATTCGCTGACTGGCGTGCTCAACCGGCGCGGCCTGCTCGGCTATTTCGACGCCACCCAGGAAAAAGCCCATAACGAGCAGCGCCAGGTCGCAGTGATGCTCTTCGATCTCGACCATTTCAAGCGCGTCAACGATCGTTTCGGCCACCAATCGGGCGATGCCGTGCTCACCGCGTTTGCCCGCATGGCCCGCCAGTATATTCCGAACAGCATCTTCGGCCGCATGGGCGGCGAGGAATTCGCAGCCTTCGCCGCGGTCACGGACCAGACGGAAGCCGAGGCGATCGCCGAAGCGATCCGCACCGAATTCTGCCGTCTTCCCGTCAGCACCGGCGAAGCGATCGTCCCGGTCACGGTCAGCATCGGCATCGCGCTCGCCTCCTCGATCGAAGCCAATATCGACAAGCTGATCTCGGCTGCCGACCGGGCGCTCTATGCCGCCAAGGCCGCCGGCCGCAACTGCACGGTCACCTTCGGCGAAACGGAGGCCGCAGCCCCTGCACCGGCCACACCGAGCAGCACCGCCGGCGAACTCGTGCCGACGGTCGACGACCAGGTCGAGGCCCTGCGGCGCATGGGCACGTTGTCGCGGGCCGGCTAGCCCGCTTCTTCACCCGCATCTTTCCGAGGCCTGGCAAATCCGCTAAGCCTCGGGACATGATGATACCGTCCTTTCTCTCGATCGATCCGGCTCGCCGCCATGTCTCGCTGGACGGCCGCAACCCGGCCTTCTACGGCAACCCGAATGCCGTCTATGCAGCACTTCATGCCCATTGCCCGACCTTCTACTGGAGCGAGCAGAAGCAGTGGTTCTTCACAGGCTACGACCATGTGAACGCGCTGCTGCGCGACCGCCGCTTCGGCCGGCAGATCCTGCATATCGCCAGCCGCGAGGAGCTCGGCCTTGCCGAGCCGATGCCGCACCTTGCCAGTTTCGATCTCTCGGAACGGTATTCTCTGCTCGAACTCGAACCGCCCGAGCACACGCGGCTGCGCACGCTCGTCAACCGCGCCTTCGTCTCCCGCCATGTCGAGAAGATGAAACCGGAGCTTGCCGAACTCGCCAACCGGCTGATCGACGGCTTCGCGGAAAAGGGCGAGGTCGAGCTGCTCTCGGCCTTTGCCGACATCATCCCGGTGACGATGATCGCCCGGATGATCGGCATTCCCGAGGAGATGGGGCCGCAGTTGCTTGCCTGGTCGCACGCCTATGTCCGCATGTACATGTTCGGCCGCACGCGCGAGCAGGAGGACGAGGCCGAACGGGCGGCCAAGGGATTTTCCGACTACGTCAAGACGGTGATCGCAGAACGCCGCGCCGAGCCGCGCGACGACCTGCTTACCCACATGATCCATACCGAGCACAAGGGCCAATATCTGACCGAGGAGGAGCTCGTCTCGACGACGATCGTGCTGCTCAATGCCGGGCATGAGGCGACCGTGCACCAGATCGGCAATTCCGTGCGCATCATCCTCGACAGCGGCTGCGATCCCACGGAACTCTTCCGGGACGAGGCGACGACGGAACGCACGGTCGAGGAAACCTTGCGCATCTGCGCGCCGGTGCACATCTTCCAGCGCTGGGCGCTGGAGCCTGCCGAAATCGACGGCGTCTCCTTCAAGCGCGGCGACAAGGTCAGCCTCATCCTCGCCGCCGCCAATCTCGACCCGGCGAAATTCAGCGATCCCCTCACCTTCCGGCCTGACCGCAACGAGGCGGCGAACCTCTCCTTCGGCGCCGGTATCCATTTCTGCATCGGCGCGCCGCTGGCCCGGCTGGAGCTCAATGTCGTGCTGCCGATCCTGTTCGAACGGCTTCCCGGTCTCAAACTGTCAAAGACGCCGGTGGTCAAGGACGTCTACCATTTCCACGGGCTGGACCGGCTGGATCTGCAATGGTGATCACAGCCGCGCCTGGAAAGTCATGCGGCTGACTCTTCTTCCAGCTTGCTGGATATGTCGTGTGCCGACATAGGTCTTCCAAGCAGATATCCCTGCAGCTGATCGCAGCCAGCGTCGCGCAAGATCGCCGCCTGGCGGGTATTCTCGATCCCTTCGGCGGTCACCGGAATCTGCAGGGCGGTCGCCAGGGAAATGGTCGCCCGAAGAACATCGGCGCCATTTGCGCCTTCGTCGAGAGCCGACACGAGCGAGCGGTCGATCTTCATGCGATCAAACCCGAACTGCCGCAATGCGCCAATGCTGGCGTAGCCGCAGCCGAAGTCATCGAGCGCAAACTTGATGCCGACGCGTTTGAGCTGATCTATCGATCTTCGCGCCTGGTCCGGATTTGTCATCAGGACACCTTCGGTGATCTCCAGCGTCAGCCGGCTTGGATTGAAATCGAGTTCCTGCAGCACCGAGATCACTTCGGCGGCAAATTCCGGATTGCAGAGCTGGATCGGCGAAACATTCACTGACAATGCCAGATCGGGCCAGTTCTTGGCATGCTCGATCGATGTTCTGAGCATATGAACGCCAAGCGCATCGATGAGGCCGCATCTCTCGGCAAGGGGGATGAAAATCTCCGGACTGATGTTGCCCGTCGCCGTTCGCCAGCGTGCTAACGCCTCAAGACCAGTGACAGCGCCTGTTGTGGCGGAGACGAGAGGCTGGAAAACGGCTTCGATCGCGCCACTGCTGATGGCGTGCTTCAACAGGCCTTCCAGCTCGGCGACGCGTTGGCGTTCCTGGTCCAGTTCAGGATCGTATTCGATCGCCTGACCCCTGCCATTTGTCTTGGCGCGATAGAGGGCCATATCCGCTCTGCGGAGCAGCTCCAAAGGCGGAATGTCTCCGTTGAGCGCAGCCGCTCCGATGCTTGCGCCGACTTCGATCGTTCGTCCGTCGATTTTGAAGGGCTCGGTAAACAACGCCAGAATGGTCTTTTCCATGTCTTCGCACGTAGCGGATCCGACGTGCACCAATGCAAATTCGTCGCCCCCCAGCCGGGCCGCGGAAACGACTTCGGGGTGGCAGGCGGTCAGCGCGTTCGAGACCAGCCGGATCAAATCGTCCCCCACCGCATGCCCCCAGGCATCGTTGACGGCCTTGAAGCCATCAAGGTCGACCAGATAGAGCCGGAGTGGCGTAGAGCCCACATCCTCCAGGTCTTCGAGCAGGCTGAGAAGCCCATGCCTGTTCAACAGGCCACTCAGGCTATCATGGCCCGCCTCGAAAAGTGCTGCTTGCGCCAACTGGCGCAGGCGTCGCGCCTCGGACGCGCCAACCATCAGAACGCCGATCAGGAACAGCGCAAGGATGGCGATAGCGGCCGCGACATAAGGAGCAACCTGATGAAACACCGTGCTTCCAGGTGCCTTGCTCGGCCAGACGAGATAGCCGATGACGGCCCCCTTCATGTCCGTGATCGGCGCGTTCAGGAACGCCGGCTTCGGCGTCGTCTCGAGGTGCAGGCCTTCGAGTTCATGTTCGTTCGAGAGCGCGTCGAGAACCTCAGGTGTGATGTCCTTGTAGAAGCTCAACGTGCTGAGCTTCGGAAGCTCGCCGCTCGCCTCGAACGGCTGGATTGCCTGCGAGGCGATCAGCGCGACGCCGCTCTCGGTCTTGATGAAATTGACCACCGGCGCCCGCCCAGGATCGGCGGCCGCATTGATCTGCTGATCAAAGGTTTCGCCAAAAAACGCGCTCGGCTGGAAGGGCTTGCCTTTGGCATAGGCCGAGACAACCGAAGACCGGTCAGGGCCGATGACGATCGCGCCGTCATAGAGCGCGTAATCCTCGCTGGTTTTTCCCCAATTCTCATAGGCCCAATCGGCGGCGGTCGGCGATGAGGTCGCACGATAGGCATCGTCCCATACGGCATTGTCAGTCGTTGTCGAACCCAGGCGAGCCACAAATGCGCCGATGGCGGCGCGGGCAGCGCGATTGGCCCTGGCATCATCGATCTCGTTTGCCGAACGGGTCATCTTGACGACGACATGAGCCATAAGGCCGGTCAGGACGAGAGCGACGACGAGGAAGCAGACGGTTGTCGCAATGATGGAAGACGTCTGAGTCCGAACGTGCCTACCTGCAAGATTCGACGACATGCAAATTCCGCAAAGATTAATTGCAAGGCCATGTCTGTGAGACGGCAGGAGACATCATGTCCGCAATGCGCTGCAGATCAGATCTAGCATTTGACGATGTAGGCCCGATTAATGGAATTGGTTAAAAGCGTTCTATCCGGCAAAGAAGCGCTGTCATTGGCGGAAAAACAGGCCATTATCGCCGCAAACCGGGACAGGCCCGGGGTCGCCGGCGTCGGTCTGCTCAAACCTTGATCACATAATCCTTGCGAGTCGTTTCAACGACTTCCCACGTTCCCCTAAAGCCGGGCCTGAGGATCATCCGATCACCCGCCTTCAGATGCACCGGCTCGCCGCCCTCCTCCGTCACGATCGAATGGCCGGAGAGCAGGCTGAAATATTCCCACTCTTCGTAGACAATCCGCCACTTTCCCGGCGTCGCCTCCCAGATACCGGAATAGAGGCCGCCTTCGGCCTCCTCCAGGTTCCAGCTACGGAATTGCGGATCGCCCGAGATGATCCGGTCTGGCTCCGGGGCGCCGAACTCCGGTTGGACGCCGTCGATGCTGAAGGTGATGAAATTTGCCGTGGTCATTATGGCCCCCCTTTGATCTCAGATCTTCGAGAGCGCCTGTTCGAGATCGGCGATGATGTCCTTGACGTCCTCGATGCCGACGGAAAGGCGCACGACGTCAGACCCGGCGCCGGCGGCGATCCTCTGCTCGTCGGTCAATTGCCGGTGCGTCGTCGAGGCCGGATGGATGACGAGCGAACGGGTGTCGCCGATATTGGCGAGGTGGGAGAAGAGCTCCAGTCCCTCGACTAGCGTCTTGCCCGCCTCATAGCCGCCCTTGACGCCGAAGGTGAAGATGGAGCCGGCGCCCTTCGGCGAATAGCGCTGCTGCAGGGCATGGTTCGGGTCGTCGTCGAGGCCGGCATAATTCACCCAGGCGATCTTGCTGTGCGCCTTCAGCCACTTGGCGACGGCGATCGCATTGTCGCTGTGGCGCTGCATGCGAAGCGGCAGCGTCTCTATGCCGGTCAGGATCAGGAAGGCGTTGAAGGGCGAAATCGCCGGCCCGAGATCGCGCAGGCCGAGCACGCGGGCAGCGATCGCAAAGGCGAAATTACCGAACGTCGCGTGCAGGACCATGCCGTTATATTCCGGCCGCGGGCTCGACAGCATCGGGTAATTGCCGGATTTCGACCAGTCGAAGGTGCCGCCGTCGACGATGAGGCCGCCCATGGAATTGCCGTGGCCGCCGAGAAATTTCGTCAGCGAATGTACGACGATGTCGGCGCCATGCTCGATCGGACGGATGAAATAGGGGGTCGCCAACGTGTTGTCGACGATCAGCGGCAGGCCGTTGCGGTGTGCGACGTCGGCAATGGCGGCGATATCGACGAAGGTGCCGCCGGGATTAGCCAGGCTTTCGATGAAGATACCGCGCGTCTTGTCGTCGATCTGGCTTTCGAAGCTTGCCGGATCGTCGGAATCGGCCCAGCGCACCTGCCAGCCGAAATTCTCGAAGGCATGGCCGAACTGGTTGATCGAGCCGCCATAGAGCCTGCGCGCAGCGATGAAGTTCTCGCCGGGGCGCATGATGGTGTGGAAGACGATCATCTGCGCTGCATGGCCGGAGGCGACGGCAAGTGCTGCCGTGCCGCCCTCGAGCGCTGCGACACGCTCCTCGAGCACGGCCTGGGTCGGGTTCATGATGCGGGTGTAGATGTTGCCGAAGGCCTGCAGGCCGAAGAGGGCGGCGGCATGATCGGAATCATTGAAGACGAAAGCGGTCGTCTGGTAGATCGGCGTTACCCGCGCGCCGGTCGCCGGGTCGGGCTGTGCGCCGGCATGGATCGCCAACGTGTTGAATCCCGGATCGTTCTTGGCCATGTCGTCCTCCCGTTATTGCTGACGAGCGGGATCATAACCACTCACGAACGAAAGTTAATCGCGATCCGTTTCAACCCGCGGGCGTTCCGTGGAAAATCCGTCTCCGCCAACAGCAACTCAGGCAATGAGACGAGGATATTCGATCGCCGGGCAACGGTTCATCACCACCTTGACACCGACGGCCTCCGCCTTTGCCGCCGCCGCATCGTCGCGGACACCAAGTTGAGACCAGATGATCTTCGGCAGCGGGCTCAGCGCCAGCGCCTCCTCGATGACCCCGTCCAGATATTCGGAGGCGCGAAATACGTCGACCATGTCGATCGGCACGGGAATGTCGGCGAGCCGGGCATACACGGTACGGCCCTGAATCTGCTTACCCGCCTGCCCCGGATTGACAGGAATGACCTCATAGCCGCACGACAGCAGATAACCCATGACGCCGTTGCTCGGCCGGGCCGGATTGGGCGAAGCGCCGGTCAGAGCGATGGTCTTTACCGAATGCAGGATTCCGGCGAGGTAGTCATCCGTGTAAGCGTCGTGATTCATGTCCGTGTCTCCACTCCCGAAAGCCCTTCAGCACGGCCCCGCATGTTTTTTTGCATTTCCGTGAAACCGGCTGGGCGTCTTTTCCGTATATATGAATTGGATACTCCCTGAGGATGATTCGATGAAAAAAATCGCTCTTGCCCTCATGCTCGTGCTTGCCGCATCGCCGGCGCTGGCGATCTCGCGCTACAATCCGCTCGCCATGAGCTGTGCCAGCGTGCGCGCCGCCATCCACAATCAGGGCGCCGTCATCTTCCGCTACCAGTCTCCCCGCGGCTTGCCGCTCTACGATCGCTATGTCCGCAACAGCAATTATTGCGACGCGACCGATTATGCGGAATGGACGCATATTCCCTCGAAGGACGATCCCCGCTGCCCGGTCCTGAACTGCCAGAACATCGACAACCTTGACGGGATGCTTTTCGTTCCTCATCATCAACTTTGATGGTTTTAACGGTTGTAACGGCCGCGGGAAACTATACGTCTTTCGCGCTTGCGAAAGGTTTGGGGCTCAATCCCGCGCTGCGATTTTTTGAAGATTGCACAATCAAAAGCTTTAATTTTCCCCTATGTCAAAGTTATAGAATAATATCTATATTTCAGCAGCATAGGATAATCTGCTTCCGAGTTCCGACAGCTTGTTTCTCCTTTTGTTCATGATAATGCCGCGCTATGTTCTTATGTCCATTAGAAACATCTCATAGTTGAAAGGAGCGCCTGGATTGAACGCATGTCGCGCGCACGTAAAAATTGCTCCAATGAGCCACCATTGTTCACCTACTGAAAGAATGCTATTCGACACATGACCGCATAAGCGGCCGCCGCCGTGCATTTTCGTGCAAATCTCAGTTGTCTTTTCAGGAATTCGAAACGCTGAAGCGAGGCGTGTTCCGCTTCTTCTCATCCTTTCCGGATTTACTGCCTTGCCTCTCGACGTCATCCTGCTCGTTCTCTTCGGCGCACTGCTGCACGCGACATGGAACGCCATCGTCAAGGCGGGGAGCGACAAATCCCTCGATGCGGCACTGATCTCGGCCGGCGGTGCGGTTTCGGCGCTGCCGTTCCTGGCATTCCTGCCGCTGCCGCAAGCCTCAGCCTGGCCGTTCATCGGCGCCTCGGCCATCCTGCAATTCGCCTATTTTCAATTGGTCGCCGCCGCCTACCGCGCCGGCGATATCGGCCTCGTCTATCCATTGATGCGTGGCAGCGCACCGCTGCTGATTGCCGCGACAAGCGGTTTCATCCTCAAGGAAGATCTTTCCTGGGGCGCTCTTGCCGGCACGATGACGATTTCGGCCGGGGTGCTGACGCTGGCTTTGGAGGCGCGGCGCGGCAGCAGCCGCGCCGTCATGTTCGCGCTTGCCAATGCCTGCGTCATCGCCAGCTACACCTATGTCGACGGTATCGGCGCACGCATCTCCGGCAATGCGGTTTCCTACACTTTGTGGATGTCGCTGTTGCCGCCGGTGCTGCTGTTTGCCTGGGCAGCGTCGCAGCGCGGCGCTGCCGCCGTCGCGCGCCACGTCCGTCGCAACTGGTGGCGCGGCCTCATCGGCGGCGCCGGCTCGATCGCTTCCTACGGGCTGGCGCTCTGGGCGATGACGAAAGCCCCGGTCGCGACCGTCGCCGCTCTGCGCGAAACCGCGATCCTCTTTGCGCTGGTGATCTCGATCACCGTCTTCAAGGAAAAGGCCAGCATCTGGCGCTACGTCGCCGGCGTGGTTATCGCAATCGGCGGACTGGTTCTGAAACTGGCGTGAGTCATTCGCCCTTCCATTCCGGCATACGCTTGCCGAGGAAGGCGCCGATCCCTTCCTGCGCGTCCTGCGTCAGCATGTTTTCGACCATCACCTTGGCGGTATAATCATAGGCCGCCTCCACCGGCAGTTCGAGCTGGCGGTTGAAGGCTTCCTTGCCGATCCTCAGCGCCATCGGCGATTTGCTGGCGATCACCGCCGCATATTTGGACACGACCTGCACCAGATACTGTTTTGGCACGATGCGGTTGACGAGGCCGAAATCCTTGGCGGTCGAGGCGTCGATCGTCTCGCCGGTCAGCAGCATTTCCATTGCCTGCTTGCGGTGCGCGGCACGGGAAACGGCAACCATCGGCGTCGAACAGAACAGGCCGATGTTGACGCCCGGCGTGCAGAATGTCGAACTGTCAGTGCAGATCGCCAGATCGCAGGAGGCAACCAGCTGACAGCCGGCAGCCGTTGCAAGCCCGTCGATCTCGGCGATGACAGGCTTCGGCAGATGGGCGATCTTCAGCATTAGATCGGCAGCGAGCCGGAAGGACTTTTCGAAGAAGCCGGCCCCCTGATCTTCATCGGCGCGATGGGTCGTGAGTTCCTTGAGATCATGCCCTGCGGAAAAGACATTGCCGGTCGAAGCGATGACGACGACGCGCACATCCGAATCCGCCTCGGCCGTCTCCAGCTCGTGCATCAGCGCTTCGAGAAGCGCGATCGAAAGCACATTGGCCGGCGGATTGTTGAGCACCAACCGCAGCACGCCGTCGCGCAGCGAGCGGGTCAGCAATCCGCACTCTTCTGCCCTGGCTGCGTCCGGGAAGGATACGATTTCGGCCATGATGCTGCTCCCTGCGCCCGCTCGATTCCAGCAGACGTTTTGCCACAAGGCGCTGGCAATTTCGAGCAGGATCCGCACTCCGCGCGTAAGCCGCTGCCGTCAGGACCAGAACCACGACTTCGATGCCTCGGCACTTGCCTGCGCACGCGTCAGACCGACATCGCGAAGCTCGTCGTCGGTGAGTTCGGACAGCGTGCGGCGGCTACGACGCTTTTCGAGATGATGTTCGATGACGGCCACCCGCCGCAGGCCCCAACGCGCCAGGCGGCGCAGTTTCGATCGAACGATATCGCGAGGCGCCACAAAGATCCCGCTTGTTTCCAAAGCCATCTGTTCTTCCTTCCTTCAACGGATGAAAGATGCGCTGGAAGACGCCATGAAAGAAGCTTATAGATATTATGATATGCATAAGGATTTCTTTGACATGGCGCTCAACCTCGATCAACTCGCGACCTTCGTCAATGTTGCCGATCTCGGAAGCTTTACGGCTGCAGCCGACAAGGAGGGCCTGACGCAACCAGCCGTCAGCCTGCAGGTAAAGGGCCTCGAACAGCGGCTCGGTGTCCGGCTGATCGAGCGCGTCGGGCGACGGGCGCAGCCCACCGCGGCAGGTCTCGATCTTCTCGCGCATGCACGACGCCTGCTGCAGGATTCGGCGGCGGCGGAAGAAGCGATGCTGCCGTACAGAGATGGCGCAAGCGGCCGCGTGCGCATCGGCAGCGGCGGCACGGCGTCGATCCATCTGCTGCCGCGCGCCATCGCCGCCGCCAGAAAACGCATGCCCGGCCTCGAAATCACCGTGCGCATCGGTGATGCCGACGACGTTCTGCGCGATCTGGAGGACAATAGCCTCGACATCGCCGTCATCGCCCTGCCGGCATCGGGACGGAACTTCGAGATCGAACCCTTCTACGAGGAGGAACTGCTGGCCGTCGCTCCCGCAGGCAGTCTCATTCCCGAAGGCGGGCCGGACGCCGCCTTCATGCGCGACAGGACGCTGCTGCTTTACGAGGGAGGCAATACGCGGCGGGCAATCGATGCGTGGCTGGCTGCTCCCAATACCAGAATCCGCCCCGCGATGGAGTTCGGCAGCATCGAGGCAATCAAGGAACTGGTGGCGGTGGGGCTCGGCTGGTCGATCCTGCCGGGACTGGCGCTGAAGCGCGAACGCGCCGGCCTGGTCACGGCATCATCGCTGAATCCGCAGCTCACGCGCCGCCTCGGCATGGTGCTGCGCCGGGACAAACATCTGACACGCGGCCTTCGCGAAATGATGAAATGCCTGCGCGAGTTCAAAGGTTAGGCCGCTTTCGACCGCGGGATGCGGTTTCAAAAGCCGGCAGCGACGAGATAAAAAACGTCAGCCTCCCCAGTTCACGACCTAACAAATGTGAGGTATCACAATGCCACATATATAACATATTGTTTTCGCTTGGAATTTTTTACAGGTGTCGGAAGAGTCGATATTGACCCGATGTCACATTCCCTTTATACACCGCGCCAGAACGCAGCCTGTCCGGGCTGCTTTCTTTTTGGCATGCCTCGCGCCTGCCAATCCAAGCAACAAGAAACGCCCTTTAAGCCCTAGGGCCAAGGGTCCCAAAAGAGAGTATTCACTATGGCAACCTTCTCCCAGAAGCCTGCAGAGGTGGAGAAGAAGTGGGTGATCATCGACGCCGAAGGGCTGGTCGTTGGCCGTCTCGCTTCCATCATCGCTATGCGCCTGCGCGGCAAGCACAAGGCAACCTTCACGCCCCACGTTGACGACGGCGACAACGTCATCGTCATCAATGCCGACAAGGTCGTTTTCACCGGCAAGAAGTATTCCGACAAGGTCTACTACTGGCACACCGGTTATGCCGGCGGCATCAAGGAACGCACCGCACGCCAGATCATCGAAGGCCGCTTCCCGGAGCGCGTCCTCGAAAAGGCCGTCGAACGCATGGTTCCGCGTGGCCCGCTCGGCCGTCGCCAGATGAAGAACCTGCGCGTTTACGCCGGCTCCAACCATCCCCATGAAGCCCAGCAGCCGGTCGCCCTCGACGTTGCCGCGCTCAACAAAAAGAACGTAAGGAGCGCCTGATCATGGCTGACCTCTCCTCCCTGAAGGATCTCGGCACGGCTTCCGAAGCTGCTGCTCCGGCCCACGTCCGCAAAGTCGATTCGCTCGGCCGCTCCTACGCGACCGGCAAGCGCAAGAACGCCGTCGCCCGCGTCTGGGTGAAGCCGGGCTCCGGCAAGATCATCATCAACGGCAAGGAATTCGCGGAATATTTCGCCCGTCCGGTGCTGCAGATGATCCTGCGCCAGCCGATCGTTGCGGCTGCCCGTGACGGCCAGTTCGACATCGTCGCAACCGTTGCCGGCGGTGGCCTGTCCGGCCAGGCCGGCGCTGTTCGCCACGGTCTCTCCAAGGCGCTGACCTACTTCGAACCGGGCCTGCGCTCGGTGCTGAAGAAGGGCGGCTTCCTGACCCGCGACAGCCGCGTCGTCGAACGCAAGAAGTACGGCAAGGCAAAGGCCCGCCGCTCCTTCCAGTTCTCCAAGCGTTAATCGCTTCGGACAAATGGAATTACGAAGGCCGGGGAAACCCGGCCTTTTTGTTTGCGCTATTTAACCCAGGCGGAAGCGTGCCGGCTGCCATTGTCGCATTTCGGTTCGGCTGGTAGAAACTCTGCTGGTAGAAACTGGGCAAGGCGCTTCGCGAATGAGCGAAGCCGCAGTCAGGGTCGCATGATGGGAACAACCAAGTCCGCAGACAAATAGGCCGCAACAACCCTGCCCTGTTGTTGCGGCGTCTGTCCGGCCAATTCCGATACTGATGAAAAGACAGATCGCCGCCGAATGAAATCATTTGAGCGGATGCTTCCCCATGTCTTATCCCAAAATCCAGCGCTGAACCTATTCCATGCCGGCAGCCTTGCTGCTGATGGCGCCTTTCGACATCCTGACCTCGCTTGCCATGGATATCTATCTGCCGATTGTGCCGATCATGCCCGAGGCACTCGGCACCTCGCCGGCCGTCATCCAACTGACCCTCAGTCTCTACATGCTCGTGCTCGGCGCCGGGCAGATCATCTTCGGCCCGATTTCCGATATTGTCGGACGGCGGCCTGTCCTGCTCGCAGGCACGGCACTCTTTGCCGCTTCCTCCTTGCTGCTTGCCGGCACCTCGTCGGCACCGCTTTTCGTGACCTGGAGATTGCTGCAGGCAGTCGGTGCATCGGCGGCCCTCGTCGCAACCTTCGCAACAGTGCGCGACGTCTACGCCGGACGTCCCGAAAGCAGCACGATCTATAGCTTGCTCGGCTCCATCCTCTCCTTCGTGCCGGCACTGGGCCCGATCGCCGGAGCCTTGATCGCGGATCGCTTCGGCTGGCGGGCCATCTTCCTCGTCATCGGCCTCCTTTCGGTTGCCGCCCTTTTCAATGCCGGTTTTCGGTGGCATGAAACCCGGCCTGCCATCACCGCGAAGATCGCCCTTCGCCCGATCCTCAGGAGCTTTCCCTTCTGGGTCTATACATCAGGCTTCAGCACGGCGATGGGTGCCTTCTTCGTCTTCTTCTCGACGGCACCCCGCGTCCTGATCGACAGAGCCGGTTTCTCCGGCATCGGCTTCAGCGTTGCCTTTGCCACGGTAGCGCTGGTGATGGTCGTGACCGCGCCTTTCGCCAAACGCTTGGTCATGCGCTGGGGGATTGCAGGCAGCCTTGCCGGAGGCATGGCGACGCTGCTTCTCGGCGCCACGCTGCTTGCCTTTGGAGAGTTGTTTCTGCAGCCCTCATTTGTCAGCTTCGTCGTGCCGATGTGGATCATCGCGATCGGCATCGTCCTTGCGACGGCGGTGACCGCCAATGGCGCGCTTGAGGCCTTTGGCGATACGGCAGGAACGGCGGTAGCGTTCTATTTCTGCATCGAGAGCATCATTGTCGGCTTTGCCGGAACGGTCTTCGTGCTTCTGCTCGGCGGTGACAGCGCCTGGCCGCTCGTCGGCTATATCTCAGCGAGCGCGCTGGCGACACTCGCCGGATTGTGGTCGCTGCGGCAGCGGGCCTGACAGCAGATGGTCAAGAACGGCCGCTCGACCGGACCGGGCGGCCGTCATCCGATCGATGGCTTGAAATCTGCCCGCAGCTCGCCTACCCCTTTCTGCGCGCAAGGGATCAGCCAATTCCTTCGCGAGACCGCCACCCGACGCTTTGGCGTCGAACGGTGATCATGCAACGCAGCGTCCGCACCGAACGCGACTATGGTTTTGCGACCGAAAAAAGGAGCATGACTTGGCGAACAGATCGATTGACCACGCCTTCACGGCGACCAGCCTCACTTCCGCCGCCAGCGACCCGACCTTTGCCGGCGCGCTGTCCTTCATGCGCCGCCGCTTCACCAAGGAGCTCGCCGGCGTCGACGTCGCCGTCTGGGGCATTCCCTTCGATGCCGCGACATCGAACAGGCCGGGCACGCGCTTCGGGCCGCAGGCGATCCGGCGCGCCTCGGCGATCTTCGACAATGATGCGCAATATCCCTTCCACCGCGATCTCTTCGCCGACATGGCGGTGATCGACTACGGCGACTGCCTGCTCGACTACGGCAATCATCAGGATACGCCTGCCGCCATCGAGCGCCAGGCGAATGTCATCCTCGACAGCGGCGCCTTCCTGCTGACGCTCGGCGGCGATCATTACGTCACCTGGCCGCTGCTGAAAGCCCATGTGGCAAAGCACGGTCCGCTGGCGCTCGTGCAGTTCGACGCGCACCAGGACACCTGGTTCGACGAGGAACGGCGCATCGACCATGGCTCCTTCGTGGCGCGGGCCGCTCGCGAAGGCATCATCGATCCCGACCGCTCGATCCAGATCGGCATCCGCACCCACGCGCCGGAGGATTGCGGCGTCAATATTCTCTACGGTCATCAGGTCGAGGAGATGAGTGCCGGCGACATCGCCTCGGCGATCATCACCCATACGCGCGGGGCGCCGGCCTATCTCACCTTCGATATCGATTGCCTCGATCCGGCCTTTGCGCCTGGCACCGGCACGCCGGTGGCCGGCGGGCCGTCGAGCGCCAAGATCCTCTCCGTGCTGCAGCGCCTGCACCAGCTCGATATCCGCGGCGCCGATGTCGTCGAGGTATCGCCGTCCTATGATCATGCCGATATCACCGCCATTGCGGGGGCAACGGTGGCGATGTATATGCTGGGGCTTCATGCCGAGCGACGCGCCATCGCCGTGTCACAAGGCTGACTTATCATCGCTCAAACTGAATCCGGAAACCTTCAGAACCCATTGAAAGCGCAGGTTTAACATGGCACCGAAAATCTTCATCGACGGCGAACACGGCACGACGGGTCTGCAGATCCGCACGCGCATGGCCGGCCGCCACGATGTCGAGCTTCTGTCCATTCCCGAAGCCGAGCGGCGCAACGCCGCCCTGCGCGAGGACATGCTGAACAGCGCCGATATCGCTATTCTCTGCCTGCCCGACGACGCGTCGAAGGAAGCGGTTCAGATGGTTTCGGCCAACAACAATGTGCGCGTCATCGACACCTCGACCGCCTTCCGCGTCAATCCCGGCTGGGCCTATGGCTTTGCCGAGATGGACGGCGCGCAGGCCGATAGGATCAAGGCCGCCCGTTTCGTCGCCAATCCCGGCTGCTACCCCACCGGCGCGATCGGCCTCATTCGGCCGCTGCGCGCCGCCGGCATTCTGCCGGACGGTTATCCCGTCACGGTCAACGCGGTCTCAGGTTATACCGGCGGCGGCAAGCAGATGATCGCGCAGATGGAGAACCCGGATCACCCGGATGCGATCACCGCACCGCATTTCCTCTACGGCCTGCCGCTGACCCATAAACATGTGCCGGAGATGACCGTGCACGGCCTGCTCGACCGCGCGCCGATCTTCTCGCCCTCGGTCGGCAAGTTCGCTCAAGGGATGATCGTGCAGGTGCCGCTGCATCTCGACGATCTCGCCGAGGGCACGACGATGGAGAGCATCCATACCGCCCTCGTCGCCCATTATGCCGGCCAGGATATCGTCAGTGTCGTGCCGCTGGCCGAAAGCAAGGCGCTCGCCCGTATCAACGCCGTCGAACTCGAAGGCAAGGACACGATGAAGCTCTTCGTCTTCGGCACACCAGGCGCTTCGCAGGTGAACCTCGTGGCGCTGCTCGACAATCTCGGCAAGGGCGCTTCCGGCGCCGCCGTCCAGAACATGGACCTGATGCTCGCCTCGTAAGGCGTGAGCAGCGGCATCGACGTGATGCCGCTCAAGCTTCTCGTCGATCTCATCATCATGATCTCGCGGCCGCCCGCCTCTGCGGCCGCAGTTCTGCTTTTGGCTCGATCATCGGCAACGATTGGGCTATGAGAGCGGACCTTCCTCGCCTGCCTTTCCCGAATCACGGAGCCTGATGTCATGACGCTCGATGCGCTGGTCGATGGCGTGCACGCATGGTTTACCGCCGCCCTGCCCGACCAAGGCATCTATGCGCTGATGGTCTTTGCCTTCATCGCCGGGCTCGCCCGGGGCTTTTCCGGCTTCGGCGCCGCACTGATCTTCGTTCCGCTCGGCGGCGCGATCGTCGGGCCGAAGCTGATCTCACCGATCCTGCTCGTCATCGACGGCATTGCCTCACTCGGAATGATCCCGCCGGCCTGGCGCGGCGCCAACCGGCACGAGGTCTTCGTCATGGCGGCAGGTGCTGCGCTTGGCATTCCGGCCGGCACGGCGATACTGGCGTTCCTCGACCCGCTGCTCCTACGCTGGAGCATCACGATCATCGCCATCTGCCTGCTTGCGCTGCTGATATCGGGATGGCGCTACCACGGGGAGGCGTCCGCGCCGCTCACCAGCGGCGTCGGGCTGATCGCCGGGCTTTTCAGCGGCGCCGCGCAGCTCGGCGGACCGCCGGTTGTCGCCTATTGGCTCGGCGGCAAGAGCGACTTCACCCGCGTCCGGGCAAATGTCGTGCTCTATTTCTCGATTTCCAGCGTTTTCAGCGCCATCAGCTATTATTTCGGCGGGCTGTTCGTGCCTGCCGTCTTCGCGCTCACCGTCGTCATTCTGCCGAGTTATGCGGTCGGGCTCTACGGCGGCTCGAAACTATTCGGGCTTGCCGAAGAAAGGACCTTCCGCATCGCCTGCTATGTCCTGATCGCGGCCGCCGCGATCATCGGCATGCCGCTGCTCGATGGGGTGCTGCGGTAGAACCCGGCAGCGCCGGCATCAATCGCGTTCGGCGATCATCGTGCCGTGCGGATATTCGCCGTAAAAGCCGCGCCAGTTGGCGACGGCGAAGCCGAAAACCACCAGCGCACCGGCCTGATGCAGCAGGCCCCAGTGAAGCGGCACCTGCATCAGCAGCGTGGCGATGCCGATCGCCGCCTGCAGCGTCACCAGCGCGAAAAGCAGCACGGCGCGGCGTGCATGGGTGGTCCAGGATGCCGCGCGAAGGGCAATCACCATGTTGATCAGCGTCAATGCGAAGAGCGTGTAGGCGCCGATGCGGTGGATGAACTGCACCGTCTTCGGGTTCTCGAAGGCATTGATCCAGAAGGGCTGCTGGATCAGCAAATCGGAGGGGATGACGGCGCCATCCATCAGCGGCCAGGTATTGTAGGAAAAACCGGCATCGAGCCCCGCCACCAGCGCGCCGAGATAGATCTGGAACAGCGAGAAGATGGCGATCGCGGCGGCAAAGGCGCGCGAGCTTCGTGCCGGCGGCGGATCGTCGGAATGTCTGGAGAGACCGCGCATGATCCACATGCAGCCGGCAAAGATCAGGCAGGCCATGACGAGATGCGTGGCGAGCCTGTACTGGCTGACGTCGGTGCGGACGGAAAGGCCCGAAGACACCATCCACCAGCCGATAAAACCCTGCAGGCCGCCGAGCGCCAGGATGCTCAGAAGCGGCCAGCGCAGGCGCTTTTCGATCCGCCCCGTCAGCCAGAAATAGATCAGCGGCAGGGCGAAGATCACGCCGATGCCGCGGGCGATCAGCCGATGCGCCCATTCCCACCAGAAGATGCCCTTGAACTCATCGACGGTCATCGAACTGTTCAGCTGCTGAAATTCGGGAATGCGCTGGTAGAGGCGGAATTCCTCCTCCCATTCGGCAGCCGACAGCGGCGGGATGACGCCGTGGATCGGCTTCCATTCGGTGATCGACAGGCCGGAATTGGTCAGCCGCGTGGCGCCGCCGACGAGCACGAGACAGAAGAGCGCCAAAAGCACGAAGCCGAGCCAGAAGCGCAAGGCGCGGCGGTCGCGATTCTGCTTGCGCACTTCGCTCAGGATCGCCTGTTCCATGATCGGGTTTGCGACGGCCATGATGTCTCCTTCTATCCGGCAGTTGATTTGCCCCACCGGCTCATGCAAAACAAGCCCCGAACCTTTGCGGCATGCCGTCGCGCCGGTTCGCCCCCTCCATGCCGAGAGATAACCGATGCCCGTCCGCCTCCGCAAATTCATCGGCACGATCCTCATCATCGTGCTCGTACTCGTCTATGCGCTGGTGGCGAACACGATCGCGGTGGCAACGCTCGGCAACGCGCCCTGGTGGGGACATCTGCTCTATTTCTTTCTCACCGGCCTGCTCTGGGTTTTGCCGGCGATGGTAATCATCAAATGGATGGCCGGGCCGCCGCAGCGGTAGGTCATTAACGGCCGAATAACCGTGATGCGCGGAAAACCTCGCCCATCGCCTGCGGTTAAACCAAATATACGTCTGTCATACCTACTTTCCCGTTCAGCATTCTTGACCGGAGAAAACCGTGCAGACGCAAAAGCTCGATGTCCATGAACAGCCGTCCGACAAGGTGGCGCTGGCCGATACGGCCATGTCGCGCCTGCGCCAGCTGAGCATGAAACTCGCCATGGCTGAAATCGACATCGACGTCTTCGACGCGATGCAGCCGCTGGAAGATGACTGGCGGGCTCTGGAGCGCGACAATCTGCAATCACTCCATCAAAGCTACGACTGGTGCGCCGCCTGGGTGAGCGCCTTCCAGCGGCCGCTTGCAATCCTCAAAGGCACCCATGCCGGCCAGACGGCTTTCATTCTGCCGGTCGAAATCGTCAAGTCCCGGGGATTGGCGATCGCGAAGTTCATCGGTGCCGATCACAGCAACATCAATACCGGCCTGTTCTCCGAGAGTTTTGCGGAAAGCGGCGGTTCCATCGATGCCGGCAAGTTCGCCGGCCAGCTACAACAGGCGCTCAGGGGCCAAGCCGATCTGCTGCTGCTGCAGAACATTCCGCTGGAATGGCGGGGGCGACAGACCCCACTCACCGGACTGCCGATGGTGCAGAACCAGAATCATGCCTACCAGCTGCCGTTCTTCTCGACTTTCGAGGAAACGCTGAAGCAGCTCAACGCCAAGAACCGGCGCAAGAAATTCCGTGTTCAGTCGAAGCGCCTCGAGGCGGCCGGCGGCTTCGAATACGTCATTCCCGAGACATCGGAAGAGCAGCATCGCCTGCTCGATATCTTTTTCCGCCTGAAGAGCGCCCGCTTTGCCAGTCTCGGCCTGCCCGACGTTTTCGCCGACAGGGAAACGCAGGTCTTCCTGCATGGCTTGCTCGACAGGGTGGATGACAGCAGGCAGTATTTCGGGCTGCAGATGCAGGTGCTCCGGCTCAAGGGCGCGCTTGAGGGCAGGATCGCCGCGATAGCAGGCATCTCGCGCAAGGGTGACCACATCATCTGCCAGTTCGGCGCGATCGATGAAGAGCTCGTGCCTGATACCAGCCCCGGCGAATTCCTCTATTGGCAGACCATTTCGGGATTGCATGGCAAGGGTGTCGCGATGTTCGATTTCGGTCTCGGCGACCAGACCTACAAGCGCTCCTGGGCGCCTGTGGAGACCGCCCACTACGACGTGGTGCTGCCGGTCTCGCGGTTCGGCGTTCTCGCCGGCGCCGCCCACCGGGTCGTCACCCGCGGCAAGGCCCATATCAAGGCGCGCCCGAAGCTTTATAGATTCGCCCAGGGCGTCCGGGCACGAATTGGCTAGAGCGGTTCAGCTTTTAACTGAAACGCAGAACCGCTCTATCCTTTTGTTTTTACGCATGTCGTTGCCGCAAAACCGCGGCACACTTTTGCGCGACATGCTTCAACCGTTCAGGCCGCCCGGCCGAACTCCTGCTCGGCCCCTTCGCCGCCCGACATCAGCACGACGCGCTCATAGCCCGCAGCCTGGAATTCCGTCATCAGTGCAACGAAGATGGTCTCTTCGACTTCAGGCAGCGAGAGGATGATCTCGACGTCGCGGCTGCGCGTCAGCCGCGAGACGCCGGCGACATCGGCCGAACCGCATTCGACCACCACGAGGTCGTAGGCGGCGGCAAGCGCATCGAGCAGCAAGGACAGCCGGTCGACACCGCGCATGGCCCGGCGCACGTCGCTCTGGCCCTGGGGGATCAGATGGGCATCGGACAGGCGGTCGCTGTGGATCGTGTCGCCGAAGGCGGCTTCGCCGCAAAGCAGATCGGTGACGCCAAGGGCGGCCTGATCCTCGACCATCAGTTCCGTGGGATAGCCGGAACCGGTCATATCGATGAGGATGACGCGGCGGCCGGCGTCGGCGAGCGTGCGGGTCAGTGAAACCGTCGCCGCCGAACCATTGTCACCGGTCGGGGATATGGCAATTGCCAGCGGCGCACGGCTGCCGGTCAGATAATCCGCAACGGAGGCGATGGAGAATTCATTGTCGTCCTCCGGCGCCTCGGCAGCCTCCACGGCCGCTACCGGCTCATCCTCGTCCGCGACCACGGCGAGCATGCTCGGCTGCACGGGCTTTCTGACTGCTGCGGCGATCGGAGCGGCCTGCGGCACATGCTTCTCCTCGACGGCTGCTTCCGCCTCGATTGCCTCCGGGGACGCATCCACCGGGCGGAGCGCCCGGCCGCTGAAAAGTTCGGCCAGCATGGTGATGATGGCGCTCATGATCAGCGTCGCGACGGCAGCGACGACGACGATCGGCACCACCTTGGGGAAATAGGGATCGACCGGCTCGACGGCCCTGGACACGATGCGGGCATCCGCTGGGCTCGAATTGCTGTCGGCGCGGGAGGCGGCCTCGCGATAGCGCACCAGATAGGTTTCGAGCAGCTGGCGCTGGGCGTTGGCCTCACGCTCCAGCGCATTGAGACCGACCTCATCCTCACCGGCGCGGGCGCTGGTGGCCTGCACCGTGTCCGACTGGCGCTCGAGTTCGCTGGCGCGGAGATCTGCGACCTTGGACTCGTTCTCGATGCTCGTCAGGATCTTCTGCGTCTCCTGGCGGATCTGGGTACGGATATCGGCGAGTTGCGCACGCAGGCTTTTCAGCCGCGGATGGTTGTTGAGAAGACTGGTCTGCAGATCGGAGATCTGCGACTGCAGGCCGGATTCTGTCGCCTTCAGCCGCTGGATCGCCTGCGAGGACATGATGTCGGGCAGCGTATCGGAGGCTTCGCCCGAAGACAGCGCATTGCGCACCGCCTGCGCCCTCGCCTCGGCATTGGCCTTGTCGCCCCTGACGCGGGTCAGTTCAGCGGAGATATCGTTCAATTGCTGCGCCGGAAAAGTGGTCGTGCCGTTCGTCTGCAACAGCCCGTGCGAGGTGCGGTATTCGGCGACCTTCTTCTCGGCTTCGCTGACCTTCCGGCGCAGGCCTTCGATCTCCGGCTCCAGCCAGCGGGTCGCCTCGGAGTTGGAATCGAGCTTGGCGCCGCTCTGGGTCGAAAGGTAGACATTCGCCATGGCGTTCGGAATTGCGGCGGCGAGTTTCGGGTCCTTGGAGGTGAAATTGATGCCGATGACGCGTGAACCCGGTACCTGATAGACCTGCAGGCGCTCGACGAAGGCATCGATGACACGCTCTTCCGGCGGATTCTCCAGCGGGTTCTTTTTCAGGTGCAGCTTCACCAGGATGCTGCTCATCGCCGAGCCGTTGGCGGCATCGTCGAATTCCGGCAGGTTGTAGAGCTTCAGGTCGTTGATCACCTTCTTGAGGAGATCGGCCGATTGCAGGAGCTGCACCTGGCTGGCGATGTTGAGTTCATCCATCAGCGGACCGGCGCTGGCGTCGTTAACCTGCTGGGTGTTGGCAAAGGCCGGCGCACGGGGTTCGATGAGGATGCGCGTTTCGCTGCGATATTGCGGCGACATGATCTTTGCGCCGGCAAAGGCGACGCCCGCCCCCACGAGGGTGATCGTCAAAATCCGCAGACGGCGCGCCCAGACCGCGCGGGCCAACTGGCCGAGGTCGATGTCCACATCCTGATCACGAGCTACGCTGGACATGCTCTTACTCCACAACAAAGGTGCCGCAAGCGTAAACGACCATGGTAACTCAACGGTTAATGGCGACCTTGCCAAGTAGAGGAGCGACGATCGATCAAGGATACCGGGAAATTGCAAGCGTCCTTTACCGGGCATTAACCCTAACGGATCGATAACGACTGCACCGAGTTCATTTTCTGTGAGCACAAACGGATGTCTTTCGTCCAGCCCAAGATCTTTTTGGCCCTGAGCCTTGCAGCCATGACGGCAGCACTGGGCGGCTGCACGACGTATAAGCCGGCTCCGAAGGCCTTCAACGAGGCGACCATCCAGCCCTATACGCTCGACAGCGGCGATCGGTTGCGTGTTACCGTTTTCGACCAGCAGAGCCTGACCAACACGTATACGGTGGATCAAGCCGGCTATATCGCCTTCCCGCTCATCGGCCAGGTCCCTGCCCGCGGCCGAACCCTGCAGCAACTCTCGGGGCAGATCGCCCAGAAACTGCAGCAAGGCTATCTTCGCGATCCCGACGTCACCATCGATGTCGATCGCTACCGTTCGATCTTCATCATGGGTGAAGTCGGCCAGCCCGGCCAGTATGCCTATGTTCCCGGCATGACGGTGCAGAATGCCATCGCGGTTGCCGGCGGCTTCAGCAGCCGCGCCAACCAGAGCATGGTCGACGTCACCCGCAAGATCAACGGACAGGTGCTGACCGGCCGCATCAACATATCGGGCCCGATCATCGCAGGCGACACGATCTACGTTCGCGAACGGCTCTTCTGAGCAATGTCAAAACAGAGACCGCTCCGCATCCTCCATTGCTTCAGGTCGCCGGTCGGCGGAATATTCCGCCATGTCCGCGATCTGGTCGAGGAGCACAGCAAGGCCGGTCATCAAATCGGCATCCTCTGCGACAGCTCGACCGGCGGCGAGTACGAGGACAGCCTGTTCGACGATATAAGACCCTATCTCTCGCTCGGCCTGACACGCGTGCCGATCCGGCGCTCCATCAGCCCGTCCGATATCGCGACGATGTGGGATACATATAAGAAAATCAAAAGTTTGCGGCCGGATGTGCTGCACGGACACGGCGCCAAGGGCGGCGTGCTCGCGCGACTTGCCGGCTCAGCGTTGCGGGTGAACAGGTATCGCGTAGCCCGCCTCTATACCGCGCATGGCGGAAGCCTGCATTATTCGCGCTCCTCCTTCAGTGGACAGTTAGTCCTGAGGATGGAGCGGCTGCAGGAATATTTCACCGATGCGCTGGTCTTCATCTGCGAATATGAGCGCGACACCTATGCACGCAAGGTGGGTAAGCCGCGGACGAAGACGAAACTGATCTATAACGGTATCAGCGAGCGTGATTTCGAGCCGATCCCGACCCGCTCGGATGCCGTGCATTTCATCTATGTGGGAATGCTCCGGGACCTCAAGGGTCCCGATCTGTTTGTCGATGCCTTCGCCAAGACCGAACGGCTGCTCGGCAGGCCGCTGTCGGCGCTGATGATCGGCGACGGGCCGGATCGCGACCGCTACCGCGAGATGATGGTCGAACGCGGCCTCGGCAAACGTATCGGCATGCTGCCGGCAATGCGGGTGCATGAGGCTTTCTCGATGGCGCAGAACCTCGTCGTTCCCTCGCGCGCCGAAGCCATGCCCTATATCGTGCTCGAGGGGCTCGGCGCCGGCAAGACGATCATCGCAAGCCGAGTCGGCGGCATTCCCGAGGTGCTCGGCGCCGACAGCGCGGCACTGGTGGAGCCCGGCAATTCCGACGATCTCGCCCGCGTCATGGCGGAAACGCTGAGCACGCCCGGCTGGCACGCCAGGACGATGCCGAAGCCCGAGGCGGTGAAGGCGGTGTTTTCCTCCGCCGTCATGGCGCGCGATGTGCTGAAATTGTACCACGAACTCGTCGAGAGCGCTGCCGGCCCAAGCAATGCCCGCCGCCTCGTAAATATTTCTTAGGGGCTTTCTGGTATTTCGCTCGGTGACAATGAGCGACAATGCCCCATAGACAAGCTGGCCCCATGAACAAGCTGGAAAAAGGCGATCAATTCGACGTGGAAGCACTGCGCAAGCAGGTCTCCGACATCGAGGTGCGCGGCGACACAGGTAAGGAAAAACCTTCCGACCCGACCGAAATCAACCCCTATGCCCGCCAGATCGCCGAGCAGTTCCGCGATGGAACCTATTCGCCGGCCATCATCATCGGGCAATTGCGGCTGTTGGAATTCCTGGCGCTCTTCGCGATCGCCCTGATCGTCCACTATGTCTGGCCCGGCGACGGCCACGATTCCGCGCTGGTGCGGGCTGGCATGGCGGCGATCGCTTCAGCCTTGACCGTCATCGGCCTCCAGCTTACCGACACCTACACCATTCCCGCGCTTCGGGCGAAGCTGCGGCTGATGCCGCGCATTCTGGCGTCGTGGACGATCGCGCTTCTTCTGACCCTCGGCCTGTTTACGCTCATTCGCGGCACCACATGGGCAATGGTCGATGCCTATATTTCTTGGTTCGCAGCCGGCGCGCTCTTCCTTGTGGCCGAACGTTTCCTCGTCGCTTACGGCATCCGCAACTGGGCGCGCAACGGCATCATGGAGCGCCGCGCCGTCATCGTCGGCGGCGGCGAGCCGGCCAAGGATCTGATCCGCGTCCTCGAACAGCAGGACGACAACGACATCCGCATCTGCGGCATCTTCGACGACCGCGGAGAGAAACGCTCGCCGATCATGGTCGCCGGTTATCCGAAGCTCGGCACCGTGGCCGAACTCGTCGAATTCGTACGGCTGACGCGCATCGACATGCTGATCATCGCCCTGCCGCTTTCGGCCGAGGCCCGCATCTACGACCTTTTGAAGAAGCTCTGGGTTCTGCCGGTCGATATCCGCCTTGCCGCGCATGCCAACCGGCTGCGCTTCCGGCCGCGCGCCTACTCGCATGTCGGCACGGTGCCGATGCTCGACATTTTCAAGAAGCCGATCCGCGACTGGGATTCCGTCGCCAAGCGCGGCTTCGACATCTTCTTCACCGTGGTCGCGCTTGCGCTGCTCTGGCCGGTGATGGTCGCGACCGCGATCGCCATCAAGGCGACCTCCGAAGGCCCGGTCTTCTTCATGCAGAAGCGCCACGGCTTCAACAACGAGATCATCAACGTCTTCAAGTTCCGCTCGATGTACACCAACATGGCCGACCCCACAGGCAAGGCTGCGGTGACCAAGGGCGATCCACGTGTTACCCGCGTCGGGCGTATCATCCGCAAGAGCTCGATCGACGAATTGCCGCAGCTTTTCAATGTGCTGAGAGGCGAGCTTTCGCTGGTCGGTCCGCGGCCGCATGCCGTTCTCGCCCAGGCGCGCGATCGCGCCTTCTCCGATGTCGTCGAGGGCTATTTCGCCCGCCACCGCGTCAAGCCCGGCGTCACCGGCTGGGCGCAGATCAACGGCTGGCGCGGCGAAGTCGACAATGACGAGAAGATCAAGTTCCGCACGGCTTACGACCTCTATTACATCGAGAACTGGTCGCTCTGGTTCGATCTCAAGATCCTGTTCCTGACACCGATCCGGCTGCTCAACACGGAAAACGCCTATTGAGCGCGATCGAGGCGACATATCCCCGTGTCGCCCACCCGCAGCGGATGACGCTGCGCCTGATCGGCTCGGCCTTCGTCGCCTTCGGCGTCTTCCTCTCCGGTTTCGTGATCGACGAGCCGGCGCCCTATGAACTCTGGATGGCCGGGCTGATCGGCCTCTGGTTCATCCTGGGCCTCAGGATTTCGCGCGGCGTAGCGCCGCTGCTCGCCTTGCTGCTCACCTTCAATATCGGCGGCATGCTGTCGCTGACGCAGATGAAGGACCTGGCGACGGGGCCGATGTATATCGCGGTGTCGACCTTCCTGGCGCTGACGGCGGTGTTCTATGCAGCAATCATCGAGGACAGCCACAAGCGGCTGCCGTTGATGTTCAACGCCTGGACCTTCGCCGCCGTCGCCACCTCGGCGCTCGGCGTACTCGGCTATTTCCACGCATTTCCGGGCGCGGAGGTCTTCACGCTCTACGACCGCGCCAAAGGCGCCTTCCAGGACCCCAACGTTTTCGGCCCCTTTCTGGTGCCGCCATCGCTCTACCTCATCCACGGCATTCTGGCCGGCGACCTGAAGAAATCGCCGTTGAAGGCCGCCGCCCTGCTCGTGCTTGCACTCGGCATCTTCCTCTCCTTTTCCCGCGCCGCCTGGGGGCTTTTTGCGCTCGGCCTGGTGCTGCTGATCTTCATCATGCTGCTCAAGGAGCGCAGCGGCGCCTTTCGTCTGAGGGTCCTGGTGCTATCGCTGGCGGCGATCATCATGCTGGTCGCCTCGCTGCTGGTGGCGCTGCAGATCCCGAAGGTCGCCGAACTGTTTTCAGCGCGCGCCCAGTTGGTACAGCAATATGACGGCGAACATCTCGGCCGCTTCGAGCGCCACCGGATCGGCTTCACCATGATGATGGAGCGCCCGCTCGGCATCGGTCCGCTGGTGTTCGGGACGATGTTTCCCGAGGACGAGCATAATATCTGGCTGAAATCGCTGACCACCTATGGCTGGCTCGGCTTCGTCAGCTATGTCGGCATGCTTGTCTGGACGCTCGCCCTCGGCTTTCGATACCTGCTGCTCGACCGGCCGTGGCAACCCTTCCTGATGGTCGCCTGGATCTCCGTCCTCGGCCATGCGGCGATCGGCAACGTCATCGACATCGACCACTGGCGCCATGTCTATCTGCTGCTTGGCACCGTCTGGGGCTGCGCGGCGCTGGAAGTGCGCCACAAGCGCGAGCGAAGGCGCCAGGGACCGGCGTGAGGCCTGACCCTCTGGCGCATCGTGCTTTGCGGGTCTGAAATCGCACAGCTGTCTATTTCGTGGCTCCTGCCGTCAGGCCGGCAATGAACCGCCGCTGGAAAACCAGATAGGTCAGGATGAGCGGGGCAATGACGATCACCGCACCGGCGGTCAAAACCGGCGTATTGACAGTGTAGCGCCCTTGGAAAAACAGCATACCGAGGGGCAGCGTCCGATAGGCGTCGTCGTTGACCAGAATGAAGGGGATCAAAAACTCATTCCAGGTCCAGATGAACAGGAACAGCGCCAGCGTCGACATTGCCGGCACCATAAGCGGGATAACGATCTTACGGAGGATATAGAAGCGTCCGGCGCCATCGAGAACCGCCGCTTCGAGAACTTCTTCCGGCAATTGCTGCATCGCGCTGGCGAGGAAGATCGTTGAGAACGGTATCGACATCGCGATCTGCGGCAAGATCAGAGCCGCATAGGTGTTGATCAGGCCGAGATAACGCATTTCATAATAAAGCGGGATGATGAAGGCCTCCGCCGGCACCATCATGCCGAGCGTCAGGATAGCGAACAGCGTGCGCCGAAACGGAAATGACAGGTAAGCGAAGGCAAAACCGGTCAGCAGGCCCAGAAAGACGCTGGCAGCAACGACGGGTATGACAACTGTAATCGAATTCCAGAAGTAAACGTTGAAATGTCCGGCATTCCAGGCATCGACGTAATTTTCGAAATGGGGATATGCCGGCAAAGCGAACGCACCCTGCAGAACGTCAGCCTTGCTCTTTATCGACGTCAGAAGCAGAAGCAGGAAGGGGATGATGGTGACGAAGGCAAGAAGCCAGAGGACAATGCGGAGGAATAGCGCACCGACGGGAAAGTTGGACGAACGGCTCATCAAGCCAATCCTTTATTCTGCGATCCCACAAATCGGTGAATTGCATAGTTGATGACGAATGTGAGTACCGCGCCGACAATGGCGATGGCCGCCGCGGCGCCGAAGCGATTGAGCTCGAAGCCGAGCTGATACATGTAGATATTCGGCACGAGGGTGGCGTTGGCGGGTCCCCCTCGGGTCATCGTGAAAATCAGGTCGAAGCTCTTGATCGACGCGATGACCGTCAAAAGCAAAACCACCCTTATCTCAGGCAATAGAAGCGGCAGCGTGATCCAGAAAAAGGTTTTTCGCGCCGAAGCGCCATCGACCTTGGCGGCGTCGAAGAGAGACGGGTCGATGCGCTGAATTCCTGTGAGGAAGATGACCATGCAAAAACCGAAGAAATACCAAGTGGCAACGATCCCGACCGCGGGGAGCACAAAATTGAAATCGCCGAGCCACGGCAACGCGAAGGCTCCTAACCCTACTGCTCTCAGAAACTGATTGAACGGGCCAAAGGCAGGATTGTAGAGCCATGCCCAGATGATGCCCAACACGGCCGTCGGCATGATGTAAGGCAGGAACAAGAATGTCCGCAGCGCGAGCTGTTCGCGTTGCTTCAGATTCCAGACGCAGGCGGCAAGGCCTATACCGAGCACCAGCGGCAGAACACAATAGAAGATCATCAGCGCGGCATTGTTACGCAAGGCGATATAAAAACGATTGTCGGAAAAGAGATCGACGTAATTGCCCAAGCCAACCCAACTGGGCATGCTCAAGCCGTCCCAACTGGTCAGGCTCAAAGCCAAAGCCGCAATAATCGGTCCAAAGACAAAGGCCGCATAGAGCAGCAATCCAGGCAATAAATAGATAAAATTGGTGTGTTTCGAGCCATCAAGTGCGGAGCGTTTCATCCAGTACTCCATGAAGTCAAGGCGCTGGTGATCGCGCTGCAAGCCGCAGCTCGCAGCGCTGATTTTAACGTGGATCGACAAGACGCGGGCCGCGGCGTCCAAGGCGGACGGCCGCGGCCAGCGCCCGCACCTTTTATTTCTTATCCTTCAAATACGCCTGATAATCCTTGTCCATGGCGTCGACGAAGGCTTCGGGGGTGATATTGCCGGACAGAAGAAGCGGCGTGTTGTCGTCTATCGTCTTCAGCATCGTCGGGCTCGACCAGTCGGGGTAATGGCCGAGCGCGTCGTTCGCGTTGAGTGTCTTCCACATTTCAATGCCGGAGCTCAGCAGCGGCGTGAGCTTTGGCTTTGCGTCGGCCGCCAGCGACGTTGCCGGAAGATAGCCGGCAGCGGCCCAGGTTTCAGCAGCCTTTTCCGAAACCATATAGTCGATATAATCACCTGCCAGGTCCTGCGTTGCCTTGGTTTTGGCAAGGCTCGTTATCGCCCAAGCAAGGTCCACGCCTCCGACACTCAATGGTTTGGAAATGCCCTTCGGGGCGGGAATGGCCATGAAGCCGATATCCGGATTGTGTTGCATGTCACCGAAATACCAGGTTCCGGAGATCAGGAAGGCACCCTGCCCTGATATGAAAAGCTGGACGGCGTCATCCCCCGAGATGCCCTCGAAACCGGGGAAAAAATAACCGCCCTGTGCCCATTGCTGCACGAGTTTCGCGGATTCGATGTTCCCCTTGGTGTTCCAGGAACCGCCCCTGCCGTAGATCAGATCATCAAGTTCGGCGCGATTGCTCGCGTCGATATGCGCTTGTTCGATGGCGCCGATCATGTGCAGGGCCAGATGCTGCTTTGCCGAGCCCATCATGAAGGGCGCAACGCCTTTTTCCTTCAGCTTATCAAGATCGGCCAGAAACTCCTCGAAGGTTTGCGGCAATGCTACGCCCGCATCGTCGAGGATCTTTTTATTGTAAAAGAGACCAACGATCTCACCGAGGCCTGATATGCCGTAGGTCTTGCCGACCCCGAACTTTCCATCCTCCCAGCGGTCTCGAGCAAGTACTGAATCCGACTGCCGCTTGTCCCAGCTGTATTTCTTGATGTAGTCGTCAACCGGAAGGAGCAATCCTTCCTTGACCATCGCGCCCATGTCGCCGGCGCCCTGGTTGACCTTCGTGATGACAGGGCCGTTCCCTGCCGAAACCGCAAGCTTCAGCGTCAACTTCATGTCATCAAAGGTGCGGGCGGTGCGTTTGATCGTGACACCGGGATGCGCAGCTTCGAACTCCTTGTTCAGTTGCTCTATAACAGCGCTCTGACCTTCATAGGTCTGGTCATCCCACACAGCCAGATCGTCAGCGCGCGCGGCTGCCGAAAGGCCCAAACTTATAAGCGCTGCACCAGCAAGCGCGACGGCTGCCTTCCATTGGCATCCCGGCAGTATGTTGATCGATTTCACGCTTCTATTCATCGGTTCCACCTCATTGATTTATTCTCCACTTTCCGTTCAGACCTGCCGCCCAGGCGACGGCCGAACGTTTTCTTCCCCCAGAGCTTTGCCGGGCTGGCGAATCTGAGGTAATCGTCAATGCATGAGCCTCCCTCGCAACCTGAAATGAAAAAACGCCACGCAGGAGGTGGCAAAGTGATGGACAACAACTGCTCCATCCGCCCGGCGACCGAAGCGGATACCGAAGCCCTTTTCGACATCTGCCTGAAAACCGCGAACGGCGGCGACGATGCCAGCGCGCTCTATAGCGACCCGCATCTGCCCGGCTACATCTGGTCGGTGCCCTATCTCAAATTCGCCGAAGACTTTGCCTTTGTGTTGATTCAGGACGGCCGCCCGGTCGGCTACATCGTCGGCGTCCCGGATACCAGCGCGTTCGACAGAGAGTTGCAGGCGAATTGGTGGCCGTTCGTCCGCCAGGAGATCGCTGGCCTGACGCCCGCCCGTCCGCGCGACGCCGACGTGATCGAACGTATTCAAAACCCGCGCAGCGGCACGCCGTGGCTTCAAGACGACTACCCCGCGCATCTTCACATCAACATCCTTCCCGGACTTCAGGCAGCCGGTTGGGGACGCAGGATGATCAGCACTGAGCTTGAGGCGCTGAGAGATCACGGCGTCCGAGCGGTGCATCTCGGTGTCGATCCCAACAACCACCGCGCCAGGGGCTTCTACCATCACCTCGGCTTTTCCGAATTCGAACGGGATGGTTCCGTCGCCTTCGCGATGCGCATCGATGAGGGGTCCCGCTAGAACCGACGGCGCAGTATTATTCATGACCTTGGCTCCGCATTTGCAGCGTCCAGCCCATATTTCAAGACGACCGCCGCCGGCATGGCACTCCAGCCCTGAAGCAGGGAACCGCGCCCATAAGGCGGCGAGAAATATTCCACCGCACCGATCCAGCCATTGTCGAGGCAGGTTTCCCACCAGCGTGTCAATGCATAGCGTGCACCCCCAAGTCCGTGGCGAAGGCGTTCTTCGGCATAGGCGCCATCCCAATACGGCCAGTCCGAACCATTGTGGTAGCGGTAGGGAAAAGCGGTCTTGGATCGCAGATCGCCTTGCCGCTTGAATGGCGGATAGGCGCACATGACACCCCAGCTGCCATAGGGCTGTTGTTGATTGTTGCGCGTTTCCAGTCTGTTTTCAAAAGCTTTCAACAAGCCGACGGCCCTATGCTTCGAAATTGCGCTGAATCGCGACAAGGTCAGGCTGTCGAGAGCCAGATGATCCTCGATGAAAGCGCCAGGCGTTCCATAATCGATATATCCCGCCGTTGCCGGCACGAAGAGCCTGGCCTCGATTTCTTCACGGGCCAGATTTGCGGTCTTGAGCGCGCGTGCGGCAAGCGTCGGATCGTGGCCCTCGCCAAGCCTTGCCACCGCGTCCATGGCGCCGACGAAAAGACCGAGGTCATAGGAGACGAGACCCTCACGATAGACGTTGTCGGCCCAGTCCCGGTCGTTGCGCGGTTTCAGCGGCAGAACGCTGTCAGCCCCGGCCAGGCCGAGATAGCGATCGGTGATTGCTCTGACGATCGGCCAGTGCAGTTGCACCTCTGCCAGGTCTTGCGTCACGCTGAAATAATCGCTCAGAAACAGAATGAAAAAAAGCGGGCTGTCGAAGTGATCGCTCCACCAGTCCTGCGGACGGTTGTGGTATTCCGGAACGGCTCTTTTGTGGTTTTTGGGATTGGCCTTGCTGTCGGCGACAAAGTGCTGCCAGGCCTGTGATTGCGCCGGCCCCGTCAAGATCACGCCGCTCGGGGCCTCCCCATCCGGCTGCACTCCCTTGGCGAGAATTCGGATCTCGTCGCGCACCGCCTCCGGCGCCAGCATCAAAAGAGGCTGCATCGTCCAGTAGCCGTCGCGGTAATAGGTTCGCGCCGGAGCACTATAGGCCTGCCCGGCGGCAAGGCCAGCGAAGGCCCCGTTTTCGTCGTGCCTGATGCTGGAAAGAGCGGCGTGTATCCCCTGGCTGACCATGCTGCGCATCAACGGATCGGCCTCGGGCATCCTGTCGCAACGCGCCGCATATTCAGCGGCTTCCCCGATGATGGCTTCGCTGGTGAGGCTCAACGCTTTCTCAGCTTCGTCTCCTGAGGCGCCGATGGCGATCCGCAAATCCGAACCCGACGTTTCGACAATGAGGACACCCCAGGCCATTTCGAAAGTCTGCCGATGGTGGTTGCGGGTGACCCTCACCCTGGCACCCTTGCCATCCGGCTCGTGCCACCAAGCGCAACGACGCGCAGGGTACACGCCCCGAAGGCTTGCTTGGCGGATCAGCATCACCGGTCGCGACTGCGCGACAAACACGCCGCCCTGTTTCGACACGACTCGGTTCGGGGCATAGGCATAAGGGCCGGTGAGTGGAGAAAATCTCACACGCCCCAGGCTGCCGGCTCCCCACAGGGCAAGATCAGCATATCCACCCGGATGAACATCGGCCTGAAGGCGCGGCGCCATGACAGGCAGTAGAACGGGCTCTTCGGCGAAAAGCTGTCCATCAGTCGAAGGCTTTATCATGGGCAGATCCCCGCACGCCAAGTTCAACAGACAGCAGGACGAGAAAAAGAAATAGAGCCGAATAAGCCCAGGCCAGCTCCTCTTCGGACGACCTTGGCGAGCGCATGTCTACCCGGACGAGACGTATGGCGCATACTGCTCCTCGACCCTCTTTATATCACGCGCATTGGATTGCGCGTTGATCTCAGCCTACAGGCCGATCCCTATTTGTCAAGGACATAGACAAATTGCCGATCTTGCTATACTCAAATCCGGGAGGACGGCGGAGCTAAGCTTCCGAATTTCTCTTCTTCTTGATAATTATGATCTAATATCGCCCCAATTAAGTATGCGCTCCGAACTAATTGGATCATCTGGCTGGATGGCAATGACATCTTCCGTCGTACAGACACCCATCGCACGAAAAATTTCAACCAATGCGGTGATCCGAACCATTTTGGCAAACGGGCCGATCTCCCGCGCCGATATCGCCAAGCTGACCGGTCTGTCAAAGCAGACGATTTCCGAGGTCGTGCGCGACCTCGAGGATGACGGATGGCTGAAACCTGTCGGGCAGACCGACGGTCGTCCAGGCCGGAATGCCATCATCTATGAAATCAATGCGAGGGCCGGACTGGCTGTCTCTATCGATCTCGGAGGCACCAAGATTGCCGCAGCCATCTGCGATCTGTTGGGAAACGTGGTTGCCGAAACCAAAGTGGCCACCGACCCGCGCGGCGGCATGCATCTCGTCAATCAATTCAGCGATCTTCTCGTTGAACTCGCGCTTGCGGCCGGGACCACCGCCGACAAGCTCCGTCTTGCCGTCCTGGGCACACCCGGCGTGCTCGATCCGGTCACCGGACACATCAACGTCGCGCCAAATATCCCCGGCATCGACGCCATAAATCTGCAGCAAGTCTTCAGCGACAGAATGGGTATCACCGTGATCGTGGAAAACGATGTGAACCTTGCCGCGCAAGGGGAGCGGTGGCAGGGACACGGTGTCGAAACCGGCAATTTTGCTTTCGTTGCCCTTGGAACAGGCGTCGGCATGGGCATCATCGCCAACGGAACTCTGTTGCGCGGCGCGCGTGGCGCGGCCGGCGAAATCGCCTATCTCCCGATCGGCGGGGATGCGTTCGATCCCGGCGGCTTTACGCTTGGAACCTTTGAGAGCGCGGTCGGCAGCGTGGCGATGCTGCGCCGCTACACCGGTTTCGGCGGGCGTGACGCATCCACCGTGGCCGATCTCTTCGCCGCGTTTGATGCAGGAGATACAAGCGCCGTGGCCGCAATCGAAGAGACGGCCAGGCTGGTGGCGGTCGCCATTGCGGCAATCGGAGCAACTCTTGATCCTGAACTGGTGATCACCGGTGGCAGCATCGGCTCGAGACCGGAACTCGTGGACGCCATCCGGCGTTTCCTGCCGCGTTGTACCCCTTATCCGCCGCGCATCGAGATCAGCCGCTTCGGAAACCGGGCCGCCCTTATGGGCGGCGTGGGGATCGCGGTCCAGCGCATGCATGATGATCTGTTTGGCGTAAAACTGAGGGACGTTTGAAGAATGCATGCAGCATTGCTTCGTTCGCCAATCAATCGCCGGGCCACTTGAGAAGCGCTGCAAATGCGCTAGATTTTCCACCATGATAACGGCAACGCAGATACGCGGCGCGCGCGCCATGATCGGAATGAGTATCGAAGAGCTCGCCGCCGCCAGCGGCCTGCCCGTGGAGACCGTGACGGCGCTCGAAAACGGTGAATTTGCGGGCGAGCCGCACGCGCTGTTCGATGTGCGCAGTACGCTCGAAGCGCACGGCATCATCTTCCTTTCCAGCGGCAATCAAGATGAAGGCGGCCCCGGCATCCGGTTGCGCGCACGCAGCTCCAGCGATGACGGCATCCGGCCGGAAAACCTCAACGCCGCCAACGACGACTGACGGAACCAATCGGTGCGCTAAGCGTTTCGCTGTCCCATGAACACATCCGGGGGCAGTCTCTTGAACCGAAGCAATGGTCTCTACGTCATCATCGGCGTTCTCGTCGTCGCCGTCGTCGGTCTCGGCGCCTACATCTTCCACGAGGAAAGCAAGCCGCAGGGGATCGAGATGAGCATCGGCAAGAATGGTGTGTCGATCGAGCAGAACTGATCGTCAGAGATAGGTTTTTGCAAGATCGGCGAGTTTGCCGCCGTCTTTCACGCCCTGCCTGTAGAGCTGAATGATGACCGCACCGATCCGCTCCGCCTCCGGTGTCGTCCTGGCCAGGCCGCGTTCGTCGCAGACCTTGTCGAGCACTTGCGACAGCAAATCGAGATCTTCCGAAAATAGCGGTAAATCATGCGGATGAATTGATGATCGTAACATCACGCCGCACATCCTCCGAGGGCAAACGCATTCACGCTTGCATCGCCGGCCGCCCTCCGCAACCGTCATAAAATCATTATGCGCGACGGTCCGAACTTTAGCAACTGCGCAAATTCCCGGGGAATAAAATTATGGAACAAAATTTTGTCCCGCGCGTTTGGCGGCGCTTGTAGCAGGAATCAGTGAGTGCAGACGTGAGCGAAATACGCTTTCCCTCCCCCGTCCGGGTCCTTTCTCCAAATAGCAGCCTGATCGTTTCCACCGTCTGGGAGGCCGTCGAATATCTGAAACGGTGGCCGAGCAAGCGCGGGCGCGATTATCGCGTTGCGCGCCAGCATTGCCTGGATGCGCTCGACGGACTGCGCAGCCCGCGCGCAGCGCAGGCTTCCTTCGTCACGGCAGCCAAAGCGGCAGGATTGCTGGTGTGAATTGCTCTAGCTGCTACGGCCGCTGGCGGCGAACTGGGGATGGATGGAGCCTTCCGTGATGACCTTGGCGGTCACTTCGATCACCTGCTCCTCGGCGAGTTCAGCGAGCGCGAGGGCGACATCGCCCTCTGACCAGCCGGCTTTGACGGCCTCTTCCGACAGAGCTTGGAAAGTGGCTGCGAGGGCCTGCCTGCAAGTGAGATTCTGCTTCATATCCGCCATGCGCTCGCACTAGGCTATTTCTGACAGGGATAATGTTAATCTACACATATTCGCCAGAAAGCGAAGAGGGTTCAGATCTTTTTCAAATCAAAATTGGACTCTTAACTTCAAAGCTCGGTATAACCTTAACAAAATGCAACAATCATCACCTTTCCCAACTGAGGGAGTACCAAAAAGAACTACAGGAACTATTTGCGACACACTCCCAAAGGGTATTCCGGCGCGTTATTTATTTTAAATAGTCGAAACGGCTGGAGCCGATACAGCGGCCCTTTGGTCCGCGAGAATGCGGCAACCTCAATTACGGCCCGTTTTCAGCATCTTCCTGGCACCCTGTCAATCAGCTTCGCGGACTTCCCCGAGACGAGCGCCGGGACCGCTGGAGATCCCTTGGCAGCCGCGAACGCCTTCGGCGTTTATCACCTTAATACCACAACGACACCACACTGCCGTCAAAGTCCGCCGTACCATTGCGGCGGCTCACTTATCAGGAGGTAATATGTCTATCGAACTGGACGCGACTACCTATGTCCACGCCAAGCCGGCGACCGCCCATTCCTATATCTTGCCGGCCGTTGTCGATGTTCTCCAGAATAATTTTCAGGAGGCAAACGAGACTGCGGTCTTCGACCTCGGTTGCGGCACCGGCGGTGCTGCCGCCGTGCTGGCAAAAAAAGGTTACGACGTCGTCGGTGTCGATCCGTCCGAGGACGGCATTGCGAAAGCGAGAACGGCTCATCCCGATCTTCCGCTGGAGATCGGCTCTGGTTACGAAGATCTCTCCAGCCGGTACGGGACCTTCGATGCGGTGATAAGCCTTGAAGTGGTGGAGCATGTTTATGATCCCAAATCTTTCTCGGCCACCATTTACGATCTGGTCAAGCCCGGCGGCATCGCGGTCGTGTCGACGCCTTTTCACGGCTACTGGAAAAATCTGGCGTTGGCCGTAAGCGGAAAGATGGATGACCATTTCATGCCGCTCAAGGACCATGGCCATATCAAATTCTGGTCTCCCGAAACGCTCAGCACGCTGCTCGTCGAAACAGGCTTCGAAGACGTCGACTTCGAATATGTCGGGAGGATTCCGCTGCTGGCGAAGTCGATGATCGCGATCGCTCAGAAACCGCACTGAAGACGGCGTAAGGCCCGCCGTGTTTTCAATGACGGCGTAGCAACTCGTCTGCTACATCAACAAATGACCTTTTCGTTCGGGACTTTTCCGGGGTTTTCGGTTCCCGTTTCAGCACTACTGGCCATGTCTCGTTCCGTTTTCCGCCGCCGGCGGGACGAAGAAAGTGACATTCTGACTGGGATTTCAAGGGGATAAATGGTCGGGGCGACTGGACTCGAACCAGCGACCCCTTGACCCCCAGTCAAGTGCGCTACCGGGCTGCGCTACGCCCCGACCTGCCGAAACGGCTTGCTTCGTTTAGTTTTTCAGCGCGTGCAATGCAAGCGGAAAAACCTTGCCTCCCACAAAAAGGAAGCGGTTTGTGCGAATGCTCAGATCGCGGCGAGTGCCAATCGGCCTTCAGCGGTTTGAATGGGCTGCCATGCCTGGTAGTTGACGATCGAAAAATGCGGTGTTTCGAATGGGGTGGCGTGGGTTTCGGTGATGACGGTGACGTCGGCGCCGGCGGCTTCACCGGCGAGGATGCCGGCGACGGCATCTTCGAAGACCAGGCATTTCGCGGGATCGACGCCGAGGCGGCTTGCGCCGAGCAGATAACCTTCGGGGCTGGGCTTGCCTGATTTGACCTCCTGGCCGCTGACGATGACCTTCGGCATCGGGATGCCGGCGGCAGCCATGCGGCGCCTGGCGAGCTCGATCGGCGCCGAGGTGACGATTGCCCATTCGCCATCGGCAATGGCGGAGAGGAAGCGGATGGCTCCCGGGATTTCGACGATGCCGGAGACATCCTCCATCTCCTCGGCGAGCAGCAGATCCGACTCGTGGGCCGGATCGACGCCGGGCAGGCCGAGCCCGCGGATGACGTCGGAGGCGCGGATGCCGTGGATGGTCTTCAGGAAAACCTCCGGTTCGAAGCCGTGGCGTCTTGCCCAGTCGCTCCAGACGCGTTCGACGACGGCGATGGAATTCAGGAGCGTTCCGTCCATATCGAAGAGGAAGGCATCATAGGACCTGTCGAGGACATCATGGCGAGCGGGCACGGGCTTTTCCTTGAAGCATGAGGCCGGGAAGCGTGAGGCCGCGGCGGCCCCTGCGCAGGCGAGTAGCGGAGAGCGGCGGCGGCGTCAACGTCAGTCGTTGACGTCCGGATGGGTGACGTTGCGGACGTCGGCAAGGCCGCGGGCGGCATCACGGCTGCCGGTCGCGGCAGCGGCTTCGAAGATACGGGTCGCATCGCCGTACATTTTGAGATTGAGGTAGCAGTAGCCGCGCAGAACCATCAGGTCGATACGTTCCTGCTGCAGCTGGGCACGCTGATCGAGATAGATCAGGGTTTCGCGATAACGGCCGGCATCGAAGGCCGAAAGCGCCCGGTCGGCGAGGATTGCCACCTGAAGCTCGGCGGCGCGCTGTCGGTTCTGTGGCGCCTTGGTGGCCGCGACGGCAGCATTGCCGGAAAGGCCGGCGCGCAGATAGGCAAGGCTCTGGCCGTAGGCCGCGTCTTCACGGACCTTGCGGGCCGGGCTCTGCAATGCCGCCTCGAAGGCCGAGATCGCTTCCATCGGCCGGTTGATATCCATCAGGCACCAGCCGCGCGACAGGGCGTCGGCCGGGCTGAGCTGCCCTGCATCGACGGTCGTCGAGCAGCCGCGTGTCTGGCGCGGACCGCGTTGGACGGTCACCGTCTGCAGCGAAGGCCTTGCCGCGCCAACGGCGACTTCCGGCTCCGGCTGCTGTGCAGGTCCCTGCTCGGCTGGGAGCGGTTGAGCGGCGGTCGGACGCGGCGGCTGCGTCGGCTGAACCGGCTGCTGCGGAGCGAGCGTCCCCTTCTCTGTCGCGACCGCATTCGGCGTCAGCGAGGAGGTATCTTCGAGTTTGGTGATCCGGGTCGACCGGCCGGCCCAGGCGCGCTGGAGGTCGAGCACGCCCTTGCGGTCGCTCAACTGCTCGCGGGTGATGACAAGGCCATAGGCGGACGGTTCGTCATCAGGTTTCCAGGCAAGAGCCGTCTCGAACCAGCGTGCGGCGGTCTGGAACTGGTTGAGTGAACGGGCATACCAGCCGAACTGCTGCGCCGTCGGCGCGTATTTGCGGGCGATGACTTCGGCGGCGACGCGATGCAGCACGTCCTCGGCCAGATCGGCCGGCGGCTGCAGCGCCATCAGATTGGCAGTGGCGGCGAGATAGGTGGATGTCGCATCCTCGGAATCGGCGCGCCAGCGGAACATTACCTCTTCGGCTTCCTGCGGCGCCTTGCGGGCAATCAGCGCCAGCGCCAGCCCCTGCGAAGCGTCCGCTGAATCTTGCTTGGTGCGGGCGGCGCGGAACCACTTCTCGGCATCGGCATCGTTGTTGCGGCGAAGCTGATACCAGCCGAGCAGCAACGCATCCGAGGCAAGACCCTGGGTCTCGGCGAGCTTTTGGAGACGGGCGACATAATCAGGCGCGATGGCGAGATTCGGATCGTCATTGCCTTCGGCCATGAAGCGCCGGGCGAGGTTGTCGCGGATCGCATCGAATTCCCTGCTGCCCTCACTGGCAGGCCTCTCCAGCGCAAGCAGCGCCTGCATCGGCTGGTAGGCAAGCAGCGTCGAGGCTTTTTCGACCGTCGCCTGCCGCTCGGCCGGATTGGGGCAGTTCTTCAGGATATAGGTGTAGGCGTCCTGGCCGCGCTGCGTCCTCTCGGTCCGGATGAAAGCTTCTGCCACGCGCCAGAGAATATCGATCTCGCTGCAGGTGAGCAGGCTCGGCGTTGCGGCAGCGGTATCGACCACCGTTGCATATTGCTTGAGGTCGGAAGCATTGATGAGGCGGGCGCGCGCCTCGGCGACATCGAGCCGGTCGAGCAGATCGGCCGGCGGCTGCCATCCGGCATCGGCTGCCTGGCGGTCAGCGATCGCCTTGCGCAGCTCCGCATAGCGGCCATCGGAATAGAGTTGCCACATGGCCTCAAGCTGTTTGTCGCCATTCTGCGGCACGGCGAGCGGATCGGCCGGCGGTACCCAGTTGGGGTAGAGCGCCTGAAGGCGGGAGATTTCGGCCTGCAGGCGCAGCTTGTCGCCGCGGCTGGCGAAATAACGAAGCGCACTTTCATCGACGGCGGGCGGCGGCGGCGCCGCCGCAGCCTGTTGCGGCGCGGGCGGCTCGGAAACGATGGGGGGCGTGACCGGCGCCGGCGGGGCGGCCGTCTGCGGTGCCGCAGGTTGTGATGCCACAGGTGGAGGCGCTTCAGGCTGCTGTGCTGCGGCATCCGGCGCGGAGGTATCCGGTGCCGGCGGCGGCGAGGAGGTGATTGCCTCGATCTTGTCGGCGACGAGCTGCGCGTTGAATTCGGAATTGCCGCCGGGAGCATCGGCCGGCTTGATGCGGCCCATCATCATCAGCTCCGGCACCGGCTTGCCGGCAGGCCCAAGGCCGAACCGTTCCTGCAGAGCGGCACGATCCTTCAGCCCGGTGACGAGGGTCGCCACCACGACTGCCGCTGAAACCGCCACGAGGGAAGACTTCACAGACACTCCGGATGCTTCTCCCCGATATAGGCCAGCCCCAGCAACTGGAGCGTAGACGGATAATAGAGTGCGGGCGCAAATTGCAGGGCCGAGCCCGGCAGCTTGGTCCCATCGATTACACAGGCCACAACATCATTAACAATTCTATAACCCGGATCCGGCAACACGGCCTTCGGCCGGCCGGTGGTCAGATCGAAGGTGGCGGGAACACCGTCTTTCGACATCCCCTCGCGCAGGTGGGTCAGCAGCGCCTTGTCGGTGACGCCGCCGCGAACGAGATAAAGCGGAATGCGAATGGCGTTATAGGCAAATTCCGCGTCGAAACCCTCGGCCGGCTGCGGCTGACCGCGCAGGCTCACCCATTCGGCGGGAAGCTTGCGTGGGCCGAACTGCATCGTCTTCAGCAGCGCCACGCCATCTTCCGACAGTTGTTTCCAGGCATCTGACGGAGCAAGCGCCGCCATCACCGGAATAGCCTCGTAAATCCAGTAGGACGGGTTGACGACGGGACCATCGTCACGGTCGCTGCCGGTAAAACCCTCGCTTCCCGGCAACAGGAGCGTCCGGCCAGCCGAGCGCACGACGGTTTCGGCAAGCAGCGCCTGCGCCATGCGGGAGGCGGCAAGGATATAGTCCTCGCGTTTCCACGCCGTGCCGGCCAGCGCCAGCGCATAGGCGATCAGCATGTCGCCATCCGAGGCATTGTTGGTGTCGGTGACGTGCGGCTTGACGTTCGGATCCCATTTCCAGACGGCCAGGCCATCGTCGCGCAGCAGCAGTTCGGTGCGGGTAAAATACCAGATCTGCTCGAAATCGGCGGGGCTAGCGGCGAGATAGGCGAGCAGCATGCCATAGCCCTGCCCTTCGCTGTGGCTGATATTGCCGTTGCCGTTGTCTACGATACGGCCGCTCGCATCGAGAAACTTCGCCTTGTATGCCGACCATGCGCCGGCATTGATCATCGCCTGCTGCGCAACGGCGGGCGCTCCAGCCGGAGCGAGCGCGACCGATGCCGCAAGCAGGAGCGCGCGTAACCGTCTCATTTCGACCGACCCAGCCTTCCGAGCATGCTTGAGGTGGTGACCCCGATCAGCAGCACGAAGACGACCAGCAGGAAGGCATAGGAGAGGATATTCGTCGACAGCCAGTTGGCGGCGATCAAGCGGTAATTGGAGATCGACCAGGGGGTGGACGGCACGAAATCGAAACGGGTGACGGGCACGGTCTCGATCTTGCCTGTCTTGCTCGAGTAGGTGGTGATGTGGCCTGATATCTGCGGCCAGTTCAGCTGCGCGGTCAGAACCTCCAGCCCTTCGCGCAAATCCTTCGCCGACGGCGCCGTCACCACGGTCCACGCGCCCGCCCCCGCGGGACTGGAGCCCTGGGCCACCAGGAGCGTGTCGACGTTGGACGGCGTGAAAATCTCCTCGGCGCCGGGCACGAATTGCAGCGAACTGCGGGAGATATCGAAATTGCGCGACACCCATTCGCGGAAAGCCGTGATCCGGTTGTGCAAGACACCGCCGCTGACCTTGGAATTCCATTCCTCAAAGGCCGTACCGGTATCGACGACGCTCGCCTGCGTATCGGCCACCGGACGCCACGAGGCCTGGCTCTCCGTCGAAATATTGGCCTGCGACAACGCGGTGGCCGGCATCTGCGAGACGGAGCCGATGAAGATGGCGTCGCGATCGCCGATCATATTCGGCGAGGCGACGGTGTCGACGGCAATCGGATGGCCGGCCGTGATCGCCATCTGGCCGAGCAGCGTGGCGGCGGCCGAAAGCGTATCGGCATCGACGCGGTCGATAAAGAGCGGCGTCGGCTCGGTGGCCCGACCATAGGGATAGGCGGTGCCGGACATTGCCGCCAGATTCGGACGCTGACCGACGCGGGCAAAATCCGGAATCTGCAGCTCGGAAGTGTCGAACAGGGCAAAGCGCGGCGTCGCACCGGCCGTGGCGCCCGGCGCGCAAGCCGCATCGTCCTTGGTCATCAGGATCGCCTCGATCGCCACCGAATTGAGACCGGGCTTGAAGTGCCGCATCGTCACGCGGATCGGCAGATGACGGAGAATGCCGCCGGTGGTGGTGGTAATCGGCACGGTGGAGGCGATGTTGTCGTTGACGTAGATATCGATGTGGCTGCCGGGCAGCACGTTATCGGTATAGGCGGCGTCGAGCAGCACCTTCGCCTCGCCGTAGGCATTGGCATAAAAATCGGCCGGCACGGCAACATTGAAACTGGTCCGCAGCCGCCGGCCGGAGAATTCGGTGGTCTTCACGCCGAGTTGGGACAAGGCGATGTTCGTATCGGAAAAGACCAGCGGCGCGTTCGGCGCGCTCCAGCGCTCGGTCGTCAGCACGTCGCGGCGGACATCCGAGGACCTGTCCGTCGGCGAGACGATGGTATCGATCGCCGAGGAGACCGCCTGCCAGGAGGGGCCGCTGATCAGAAGCACCGGCGAACCGCTGCGCGGATCGGTGGCGAAAGCGGCGAATGCCGCACTTTCGGCGCCGGGCGGCAGGCTGGGAAAGAGCGGCCGCAGCTCCGCCGCGGTACCGACGAGCACGCTGAGTTTACCCGGCCCGGCGGCCGGAAGCGAAGCGGTGCTGAAGGCAAAGATCTGGTTCGGCATGCTGCTCAGCACCGACAGGCCCTGCGCCAGTCGCAGCAGCGGCTTGGTGGTTCCCGGCTGCTCCAGCGCCGGGACGACGATGTCGAACTCGGTCTTGCCGGCGCCGTTGACGCCGATGGCGCGAATCGCGTCGGCGCTCGACAGCTGGGCGGCATCCCTGCCGGCAAAGCTCAGATAGGTTCCGGCCGGATCGATGTTCGACCACAGCTCATAAGTGGACTGGATGCTGCAATCGGTGCGGTGGCGCTGGGCGGCCTCGAAGGTGACGAGATTGGCGCCGGGCTGTAGCAAACCGGGCGGAACCTGGAAGGTGACGGCCGACGGTCCATCCGGCGAGCCGACGCGCTGTTGGCCGATCGGGCGGTTGTTGAGATAGACGGTCACCGCCGAGGCCTCAGGCGCGACGACGATCGCATTCTGGTAGGCGAAGGTAAAGCTTGCCTTGGCCGCCGCCTGTTCCGGCGTCAGATAGACCGACCATGACCGGCGATCGTATTCGCCACTGAGATCCAGTTTCGAAAAGGGCACGACATAGCGGCGGACATCGCCGGAGCGCGGCGGCGCTGCGGTATTTGCCGCCGAGGCTGGCTGGAGCGCGGGTGCTGCCAGTTGCGGCTGGACGACAATCGTCGGAGGAACGGCTGCGGGAGCAGGAGCGGCCGGCGTTGCAGGTGCGGGTGTTACGGAAACCGGAGGCGTGCCGGGAGCGGGTGCAGGGGCTGTCGGCGGCGTGGGTGGCGTCAATCTCGGGGTAACGGATGCCCCGGGTGGCCGCTCGCCGGACATGTCGAAGGGCGCCGTCTGCGCCTGGGCAAAGGCGGAGGCATTCAGCAGGAGAAGCGAGGCGGCGACGATCCTTCTCATCCGGCATTGACCTTTGCCGCCCGCTGCTGGGCTTCCCGCTCCGGCCGCATGCTGCGGAAGAAGTAAATGAGGCCGCGGCTCGTCTGGTAGAACGACAGGCCGAGGAACCAGATGGTGCCGCGGATCAGGCCGGGATTGCGGCGGCGCGAGGCCTGAAACTCGGTCCACTGACCGGAATTGGCAAACATCAGGTCGGCGATCAGGCGATGGTCGAGCGCGCTTTTCGGCACGTACTGGCAGCCGACATTGCTGATGTCGCCCGACGGCTCGATGTTGCGGACGATGAGCGGCAGGGTTTCCAGATCGGCGCCGCTATAGGGTCGGAAGCGGATTTCGCCGAGTGCTCCGACCAGCATCTCGTCGAGTTGCTTGTTGAAGATGTGAAGCCTCGCACCGTGGACGGAAACGTCCTCGATCGAAGCCGCGTACCACTTGCCGTTGGCGCCAAATTCGCAGCGCCGGTTGACCCGGACGCGGCGGGACAAGGCGCGCTCGCCGCGTTCCGACACGACACCCAGCGCGCAACCGGCCATAATCAGGTTGATGAGGTTCCAGCCGCCGACGACGAGCGTGACGTCGGCCTTATAAGGCTCGGCATAGATTCGGTAGATGGTGATGATGAGCGCGACGATCTGTACCGCAAAGATGACGAAGAACGGACGGCTGATCTCCGACAGACGGCTGACGGCGATCGATTCATCCTTGGCGGTGACCTTGAAGGTCGGCTTCCTCGGATTGAGCATGACGGAAACCACGGCCGGCAGCAGGTGCACGGTCTGGACATATTCGTAGAGCTCGGAAATCCAGGGCCAGCGGAACGACCCGTAGAGGTAGTTCTGCATCATCAGGTTCACGAGCATGTAGGCCAGCGTATAGGCAAGGAACTCGCCGCCGGAGGCGGTGAAGATCTCCAGATCGAAGAACAGGTAGAAGAGCGGCGCAAACAGGAAGATCGTCCGCGGGAACGGGAAGAGCCAGAAAAGCGTAGACGACATGTAGCAGAAGCGCTGCGGGATCGTCAGGCCGCGCTTCAGAAGCGGGAAGCGGAAGCGCAGGATCTGCATCATGCCCTGCGCCCAGCGGCTGCGCTGACCGATGAAGCTTGCGAAGGTGGCCGGCTGCAGGCCGGCGATCAGCGGCTTGTCGACATAGATGCTGTTCCAGCCGCTGCCATGAAGCGCCAGCGCCGTCTCGCAATCCTCGGTGATGCTGATGCCGGAAAAGCCGTTCTGGGATTCGAGCGCCTTGCGGCTCAGAACCGCGGCCGAGCCGCAGAAGAAGGCGGCGTTCCATTTATCGAGGCCGCGCTGGATGATGCCGTAGAACATCTCGTTCTCGCTCGGCATCTTGTCGAAGGTGCGCAGATTGCGCTCCAGCGGATCAGGATTGATGAAGAAGTGCGGGGTCTGAACGAGGAAGAGCTTCGGATCGTCTTCGAAATAACCGACGGTCTCGAGCAGGAAATCGCGGGCCGGCGCGTGGTCGGCATCGAAGACGGCGATGAGTTCGCCGGTCGAATGTTTCATGCCGTTGTTGAGATTGCCGGCCTTGGCGTGCTCGTTGCGGTCGCGCGTGAGGTAGCTGACGTCGAGATCCTGACAGAGTTGCTTCAGCTCGATATGGCGGGCGGCAGCCGCCTGGGCTTCGAGCAGCTTGCCGGAATTGCGCTTCTGCAAGGTGCCGCCGTCGTCGAGCAGCCAGACATGCAGCTTCTCGGCCGGATAATCCATGGCCTTGGCGGCGGCGAGCGTGTTTCCGAGAAGACCGGCATCCTCGTTATAGGACGGTACGAAGACATCGACATGCGGCAGACGCCCGGGATTGGCGGCACGCGAGGGGCGCGGCGGCAGCGGTGTGGCGACGATGAAAAGGCTGAGCGCCAGCATCGCGACGCTATACATTTCGGCGAGATAGAGCAGCAGGCCGGGAATGAAATTCTCGGGCTGGTTCATAGGCGGCAGCGTATTGGTGGTGCGCCAATAGACATAACGCAGCACGATCGAAGTGCCGAAGGCAAGCGCCACGAGGCGCCACGTCCCCTCGCCCTTCAAGACCTTGATCACCGCCATGACGGTTACTACGGTGATGCTGGTGATGAGCTGGGTCTGCAGGTTGACCGGCAGCGTGATCAGCACGATCAGGCAGAGCGAAACCACGGCCCATATGATGACACTGCGGGCTTTGCGCATCGTCGTTCCTTCGAAGTTGCTCAACCAGGACGCCTTCCGGCGCCCCTGGCATGCTCACTATTTCCGGCAGGCGGCCGTCATGGCCGCGTCGCCTATACAGTCCGGCGAAGGCACGGTGACGCCGATCGCCCTTGCCGATTGTTGGTTCGCCGCAGGCGCCGCATCCGGCTTTGCGCTCGTCTGTGGCGCCTCGCCCGGCAGCGGCACGCGCGGGCCAATGGGCGCGGGCATAGGTGCTGCGCCTTGAGCCGGTTGCGAGGTCTGGGTCTTGCGAACAGGCGTTGCCCGCGGCCGGCTGACAATCGCGGGCGCCGGCTCATAGCCGATCGGCATCGGACTGGCACGATAACCACCCTCGTCGGGATAGATCGGCGCGCCGCTGCGCCCGAGCGCACCATCGGCGGGCGGCGGATTGCCGTAAGGATTCCAGATCTCGCCGTCGAACGTGCCTGATACGGTGTAGCCGTAGACAATGCCGAGCAGCTGACGCTCGGTAGCACTCGCATCGCAGAGACGCAGACGCAGCTGGATCATGCCGAAATTGCGCGCCTGGGTATTGGCGGCGGCACTGGAGCGGATCTGCTGCCAGGCATAGATGCAGGTGTCGCCGGCGCGGCTGCGGCCGGCGGCATAGCCGAAGGGCCCATAAGCGTTTTGCAGGAAGGTCGCCGAGGTCGCCATCGGCACACCGGGGGCCGAGCGGGCCACCTCGCGGGTAATGCCGCTCTCGTTGATCATGCTGAAGCCGGTATTGCCGGTGCCGGGATTGGCGCCGGAAGCGCCAAGGAACTGGACCTTGAGGAAATTCTGACCGGGCACGGCGGATGAGGTAAACAGCGAGATCGTCTGCTCGACGCCGTTGCCGCGTTTGCGCTCGACGACGCTGACGATCGACGGGCCGCCCGGCGGCGGCAGGACCAGCGCCTTTTCAGGCGCCACGGTTTCCGGCCCGGAAGGGTGATGCACACCGCCGGCCGACGTGCAGCCGGCCATCACGCCCGCCACGGCCATCAGCGATATCGTCTTCCGCAAACGCATGTTTCGAGCCGCCGCAATCGTCTTTCCAGATATCCATTCGCGAACCGAAACGCGACGGACCTTCGAATCAACGACCACCCGGCCGTTCATCCGACATAAACCGCCAGCATGGTTAACGAAGAGTAAAAATGAACGAGCCGCTGATATCACCGGAGGGAATCACACTGGACGTTATTCGGACAGCTCAACCGTATGATGCACAAACCAGTTTCGCAACACCTCAACCGCTCTCATTGCGCGTGTCCTCCGTCCGGCAAAAGCCAGTGGGGAACTATGCCGCATGGCCGGCGTTGCGTTGATGTCTGGGTAGGAAAAGGAGAATATCCCATGCGCAAGATCATGCTGGCTGCAGCCGCCATGCTGACCATCAGCTCCGCCGCCTTCGCGCAGAGCACCGTCATCGTTACCGATCCCGCACCGACCGGCTCCGTGGTATTGCCCGGCGAAGTGCGCACCTATGTGATGGAGCAAACCACGCCCTCCGTCGTCTATGACGGCGATATCGTGGTCGGCGCGACACTGCCCGATACCGTCGAGGTGCATACCGTGCCCAACGTCGACGGCTACGGCTACACCGTCGTCAACGAGCGGCGCGTGATCGTCGAGCCGGAGACGCACCGCATAATCCAGGTCCTGGAATAATCTGATCTAACTGTGGACGTGCGGCCTTCTAGAACAGGATGATTTTAGGCCCGGCCGGCCTAAAATCTGAATCCTGTTCTAAATTAAAGAGTAGAGCATGATGTCGTGCGAAAACCGCGCACGCTTTTCGGCATTATGCTCTAGCGGCTTCACGTCCGCTCATCTTCCATCCTCACCGGCACATTCAGAAGTTCACGAATCTTGTGGGCGAGCTGCTCCAGGCTGAAGGGCTTGGCGAGCAGGGAAACGCCGTGATCAAGCACGCCGTTGTGGACGATGGCATTGCGGGTGTAGCCCGTCGTGTAGAGGATCCGGATCGCCGGCCATTTTTCCTGGACGACATCGGCAAGCTGGCGTCCGCTCATCTGCGGCATGACGATATCGGTGAAGATCAGGTCGACTGCCGCATTCTCCTCCAGAAGCAAAAGCGCCTCCATGCCGCTTGCCGCCTGCAATACGGTGTAACCGAGTTCATGCAGGCTTTCTGCGGTCATGGTGCGGACGTTCTCATCATCCTCCACCACCAGGATCGTATCGTTGACGCTGCCCTGAGGAAGCGGCTGGGCGCCAGCGGCGCTCAAGCGGGCGTCCGTCGCGCCGACATGACGCGGAAGATAGATCTTCACCGTCGTGCCCCTGTCGATTTCCGAATAGATCTTGATGTGGCCGCCGCTCTGCTTGATGTAGCCGTAAACCTGGCTGAGGCCGAGACCGGTGCCCTTGCCGGGTCCCTTGGTCGTGTAGAACGGGTCGAAGGCGCGCTCGATCACCTCCGGCGACATGCCGGTGCCGGTATCGGTGATGCTGATCATCACATACTGGCCGGCCTCCACCTCCGAATGCATGCGCGAATAGCGCTCGTCGAGTTCGGTATTGGCGGTCTCGATCGTCAGATTTCCGCCGCCCGGCATGGCATCGCGAGCGTTGACGGCCAGGTTCAGAATAGCGTTCTCGAGCTGGCTCAGATCGGCAAAGCTTGGCCAGAGGCCGCCGGCAAGCACGGTCTCGATCCGGATCTGCTCGCCGAGTGTGCGCCGCAGCAGCTCGGACATGCCGCCGACCAGCTTGTTGAGGTCGATCACTTCAGGTGCGAGCGGCTGCTGGCGCGAGAAGGCGAGAAGGCGCGCGGTCAGTACGGCCGCCCTCTGCGCGCCGTCTTTGGCGTTCTGGATGGAATTCAGCAGCCGGGGATCCTCGTTGCCGGTCAGACGCCGCTGGGCGAGATCGAGGTTACCGATGATGATCGCCAGCATGTTGTTGAAATCGTGAGCGACGCCACCGGTCAGCTGTCCGATCGTCTCCATCTTCTGCAGCTGGCGGACCTGCGCCTGAGCGGCAGCATTCTCTTCCATCTCGTGCCTGAGCTCGGCCGTGCGCTGGACCACCGTCTCTTCGAGGCGCGTGTTGAAGCTGTTGAGCTCGTTGCGAAGGCGGCTCTGCCGCTCATGGGCGATAATGATCATCTCCATCAGGCCGACGATGATCGCGGCATTGATGAGATAAGTGGAAAGACCGACCCATTGACCGGCGCTGACCGGCCAGAAGATATTGTGCGGCTCGACGAAAAATTGCTGGACGATGAAAGCGGCAAGCATGGCCGCGACAAGGCCCGGCCCGGCGCCGCCGATGAAACTTGCGAGCAATATCGCCGGAAGGAAGCTCAGGAAGGGAAAGCCGGAGAGATAGTCGCTGGCGGCAAGCCTCAAAAGAAACGTCAGGCCAACGAAGGCAACGGCAAGCGGATAGGTAAAACCCGGCCTGTGACGCAGCCAATCCGTGGCACTCAACAAATCCATCCGACACCCCTTCTTACAGCACCGCCATGTCTTTTCAGACGCGCAAAAGACGCTGTAACACTTTGGATTTCTGCATAATTTTATACCGAAATCGATTCGGATTTCAGGAATTATGCAGCAAGTGGCCGTTGCGCGGCCGGCATCCCAGCTTTTGCACATCGAATTTCAACCGGCAATATGCTGTTTCTCACACTGCCGGGCACGACGTCTTGACGAGCCGTGCAAGCGGTCCACATAAACCATCATGCCTACGCATCATGCTTTCCGAAAATCAGAATCGATTTTTGGAAAGCATGATGCGTAGGTTTAAAGTGTCGGAGCGTCCTTTGTGCATCCGAAAGGACGCACGGCGCTCTAGCAAGGGGCAATGGGTGAACCGGATCATGAAAGACATATTCATCGTCGAAGACGACGCGCTGATTGCCATGCTGCTCGAGGACATGCTCGCCGATCTGGGTTACCGGGTCTGCGCCAGCGCGCCCGATCTGGAGCGGGCGCTGGCAACCGCCAGGGATACGGAGTTCGACGCTGCCATACTCGACGTCTCGCTGGCCGGGCAGAGTTCACTGCCGGTCGCAAAGCTGCTCGACGAACGCGGCAAACCCTATCTCTACGCGACGGGATACGGCACCGCGCCTGATGGCAGCAGCCCCAGCACATTGCCCGTGCTGCAAAAACCCTTCCAGCTCAGCGAACTCGAACAGGCGATGAAGCGGCTGACAGAAGCCTGAAGCGGTTCAGCGCACCTGGTCGAGCAGGCGCTTGCATTCCAGCAGATCGTAGAGCGCCTCCTGCAGCAGCGCCCTGTCTTCCTTGCCGACGCTCGACTTGCCGATCGAAACTTCCTGCTCGTCGTCTCCAGCGACGAAATTGAAGAATCGGCGGGTGATCGGCGGCTTGGCGCGGCCGACGATCTGATCTTCGTCGGCCATGCCGACGCGCGGTTCGCCGGCACCGGCATCCTGCACGCCCGAAGCAAGCGCCTCGACGCTGGCGAGATCGCCGTGGCCGACCGATATGACGAACTTGTTGCCGTTGGTCTTCAGAAGCTTCTGCACACCCTTGATCGTATAGCCGTGATCATAGAGCAGATGCCGGATGCCCTTGAGGAGATCCACGTCCTCCGGCCGGTAATAACGACGGCCGCCGCCGCGCTTCATCGGCTTTATCTGGGGAAAACGCGTTTCCCAGAAGCGCAGCACATGCTGCGGCAGATCAAGATCGTCTGCGACTTCGCTGATGGTGCGAAAGGCATCGGGGCTCTTGTCCAACGTCATACTGCTACGCGACCTCGCGGCTCGATCCAACGGCGACTCATCATATTTCAACGGTTTGGCGTCGACAATTCAAGTCATGTCTCGACGTTGCGCACAACGTTGGACAGTGCGAAAGCAAAAAAACGCTGCTTAGAAACGGGAAGCCGATGATCAGGGAGCCGGATTCTGCGGCTTCAGCTTGATCTTGCGAGCGACATGCGCCTTGAGAATGCGCGTCTTCAACACGTTCGACGCCTTGAAGGTCATGACCCGGCGCGGGGAAATCGGAACCTCCTCGCCGGTCTTCGGGTTGCGGCCGATCCGCTCGTTCTTGTCGCGCACCTGGAAAGTGGCAAAGGAGGAAAGCTTGACGGTTTCACCGCGCACGATGGCATTGCAGATCTCGTCGATGACGGTTTCGACGAGTTCGGCAGATTCGGTCCGGGAAAGCCCGACCTTTCGGAAAACGGATTCCGCCAGGTCTGCTCGCGTCACTGTTTTTCCGGTCATGGTTTCCCCGCCCACTACAAACTATTTTGTGAAATCGCACGAAGAGTATTTGTCTTGCGCCTTACGGTCAAGCTCTTGTTCGCCGCCAGTTTTTTAGGATTCCTGCCTACCAGCGCAGCAGAACGGCGCCCCAGGTAAAGCCGCCGCCCATCGCTTCGAGCATCACCAGGTCGCCCTTCTTGATGCGGCCGTCGCCGGCAGCGGTCGCCAGTGCGAGCGGGATCGAGGCGGCCGACGTGTTGCCGTGCAGGTCGACGGTTACGACGACTTTCGCCGCGTCGATGTTCAGCTTCTTCGCCGAACCATCGATGATGCGTCGATTGGCCTGGTGCGGCACCAGCCAGTCGAGGTCATCGGCGGTGGTGCCGGTCGAATCGAAAGCCGCCTGAATGACATCGGTGATCATCCCGACGGCATATTTGAAGACCTCACGGCCTTCCATGCGCAGCTTGCCGACAGTGCCGGTCGTCGACGGTCCGCCATCGACATACAGCTTTTCCTTATGCGAGCCGTCGGAACGCAGATGCGCGGTCAGCACGCCGCGGTCGGCAACGGTGCCCTCGCCTTCGGTCGCTTCAAGTATGATCGCGCCGGCGCCATCGCCGAAAAGCACGCAGGTGGTGCGGTCGTTCCAGTCGAGAATGCGCGAAAAAGTTTCGGCGCCGATGACGAGAACGCGCTTGGCAAGTCCGCCGCGGATGTAGGCATCTGCTGTGGTGACCGCATAGACGAAACCGGTGCAGACGGCCTGGACGTCGAAGGCGAAGCCGTGGCTCATGCCGAGACGGTTCTGGATGTTGACCGACGTTGCCGGAAAGGTGTTGTCCGGCGTCGAGGTGGCGCAGATGATGAGATCGATATCGGCGGGCGTCAGGCCGCAATTGGCAAGGGCTGCACGTGCGGCGGCCTCGCCGAGCGACGCCGTCGTTTCGTCATCACCGGCGATATAACGCTGGCGGATGCCGGTGCGCTGGACGATCCATTCGTCGGATGTGTCGACGATCGCCTCCATGTCACCATTGGTCATCACGCGCTTCGGAAGTGCGGCTCCAAACCCGCGAACCACTGAACGGATCATATTTGACTGAACCCTATCGCTCATGCCGCTTCCGGGCCCATTGGGGGCAGCCGTTTGGCATGATATTTCTTAAGATCGTTTTCTATTTTCTGATTGAGGCCGTTCTTGGCCATGTCGTAGCCGACTTCGATTGCGGCTGCGATGCCTTCGGCATTCGCTCCGCCATGGCTCTTGATGACGATACCGTTCAGGCCGAGAAACACGCCGCCATTGACCTTGCTCGGATCGAGCTTCTCACGAAGCATGTCGAAGGCGCTTTTGGCAAAGAGGTAGCCGATGCGGGCGAGCAGCGTGCGCGACATGGCGGCACGCAGATACTCGCCGATCTGCTTGGCGGTGCCTTCGGCGGTCTTGAGTGCGATGTTGCCGGAGAATCCTTCGGTGACGACCACGTCGACCGTGCCCTTGCCAAGGTCGTTGCCCTCGACAAAGCCGGAATATTCGAGCGAATCGATATTGGCCTCGCGCAACAGCCGGCCGGCCTCCTTGACCTCCTCCTGGCCCTTCATCTCCTCGACACCGACGTTCAGAAGGCCGATCGTCGGGCGTTCGACTTCGAACAGCGCGCGCGCCATGGCGCCACCCATCAGGGCGAAATCCATCAGCTGCTGCGCATCGGCGCCGATCGTCGCACCGACGTCCAGGACGATGCTCTCACCCTTCAGCGTCGGCCAGATTGCAGCGATCGCCGGGCGCTCGATATTGGCCATGGTGCGCAGACAGAACTTCGCCATCGCCATCAGCGCCCCGGTATTGCCGGCCGAGACCGCGACATCGGCCTCCCCCGTCTTCACCGCCTCGATCGAACGCCACATGGTGGAGATATAGCGGCCGCGGCGCAGCGCCTGGCTCGGCTTCTCATCCATAGCAACGGCAAGTTCGCAGTCGTGAAAGAGCGATTTTTCTTTGAGTTTCGGAAACTTGGCGAGAACCGGATCGCACTGTTCCTTGAGACCGTAGAAAACGAAGGAAATATCCGGATGCCGATCCAGCGCCTTGGCGGCGCCGGGGATGACAACCTGGGGACCAAAGTCGCCACCCATGAGGTCGAGAGATATTCTGATCACGCGTCCCTGATCCTTCTTTTCGCCGAGGGGCGAAATTTCGGCCAAAATACCGGTTTTGGCGTCGCTTACAACTGAATTGTGTCAAATGCCAGAGACGCTTCAGTCCTTTTTCCAGTCCTTGAGGACCGCGAAAGCGGAGGGCTTTTTATCGTCCTCGCCGCTATCCTCGATATGACCTGAGAATTCGATACCCTCCTTGCGCGGATAGGGATCAATCGCCAGAGCGGCGAATTCTGCAACCACCTCGCCGGCATCGATCGTGTCGCCGACAAAGGTTTCGGGCAGATCGGGACCGTCGGGATCGAGCAGCATCTCGCCGGCGTCGTTGCCGGGCTGGCGGGCAAGCTTGGAGCCCTCCGGCACGAAGATCTGCTCGAAACTCTCATCGATGGCGGATTCGACCGGTTCCAGCGTCACGACGCAGGACTGGACGATCTTCGCCTGCACGCGGCCCTTGATGCGCACGCCGTCGCGCTTCCAGCGGGCAATCTGCAGATCGGCGCTGAGATCGTCCACGGAGACGACGTTCCAGGTCTTGGCAAGCGCCGTGAGTTCGCCGGCGTCGGCCTCGACATGGACCTCGACGGGGTTGGCCGAAATATGGCCGACCTTGACGTGATAGGAGAAGGGAACATCGTCCCGATCGTTCTTCATCGTTTCCTCCTTCAGGCAACCGGTGGGCTGGCGACCGGCGGAAGCGTTGCCGAGCCGGTGGCGATCACCTCTTCGGCTAGAGAGGACAGATGCGCTTCCGCGGTGATCATCCATCCGGCGAGGCCGGACATATCGGCCGGCGCTTCGGTTTCGGGGTAGATATTGCGTTGAAGAGCAAGAGCCAGGGCTTCGGCATCGCCGGTGTCCATCGCCTTCGAATAGGCTTCGAGCCGGCCGTAAAACATGCCGGCAAGCTTCTTCATGCGCTTCGGCACGCTGTTGTCGCCGATGCCGAGCTCGCGGATCGAATAGTCGATATCCTGGAAGAAGGCGTCGACGATCTCCTGGGCGATCTCCTGACCGCTGGTGGCGGAAGCGCGCGTGCGGCGAAAAAACAGAATCATGGTGATCGACAGCATCTCGAAACGGCCCATGACCGTATCGGGCACATTGAGCTGCTCGTAGAGTTCCGGCATGCGCGCGGCCGCCGCCAAGGCCGCATATTGCCTGTCGACGATCGCCTGATTGTTGTTTTTCTTACGGAAGAGCCCGAAGATCATTGTTTTTTCCGGAAATGCCTCATTCTTCATGCCGGCTGGCGTCTGGCCTTGTTGCATGATTTCGAAAGCTGGTTTACCGAAGCAGGCGCGAATTGCAATGCTGATCGTGGCCAGTTTCGGGACAATGCCTTCAATGCGTCTACGAAGCGAATTCGGGACATTCGACTCGGAATGGCCACAATGGTTTTGCAGGAGGAAAGCGTGCAAGGCCCAAAATGGCTGCTATCGACACTCAAGGGAGTAGATGTCGTTGAAGAAACGGTATTTCAAGTCTGACATGAAATTCTTCAGCAGTGCGGCCATTGCCTTCATAATCGCCTCCACATCAGCTCTTTCCGGCTGCCAGACCAGCACCGTGCTCAACGGCGGTTATGTCGCCGACCAGCAGTCGCTGAACCTCGTTCCGGAGGGCTCAAGCCGCGAGCAGGTGCTGCTGTCGCTCGGCACCCCGTCGACGACGGCGACCTTCGACGGCGAAGTCTTCTATTATATCTCGCAGCGACGCACGCGTGCCGTCGCCTTCCAGAAGCTGAAGGTCGTCGACCAGAGCGTTCTGGCAATCTATTTCGACAAGGACAACGTCGTCAGCCGCCGCGCCAACTATACGCTGCAGGACGGCAAGGTGTTCGACACGATCGGACGCGTTACGCCGACCGGCGGCAAGGAACTCACCTTCCTGCAGCAGATGCTCTCCGGCGGCAGCGCCGCAAGTGCTGCCCGCAGCCTGTTCGGCGGCGGCGCCGGCGGTACGCCGCAGAACCCAAGCAGCCTGCGCTGATCGGACATACCTCATACGAAAAACCCGCCGGATCGCTCCGGCGGGTTTTTTAATGGTCTCTGATCCCGTCTAGCCAGCGAGAACGGCGAGCAGCAGAAGTGCGACGATATTGGTGATCTTGATCGCCGGGTTGACGGCGGGGCCGGCGGTATCCTTGTAGGGATCGCCGACCGTGTCGCCGGTGACGGAGGCCTTGTGCGCATCCGAACCCTTCATGTGACGCACGCCGTCCTTGTCGACGAAACCGTCCTCGAAGCTCTTCTTGGCATTGTCCCAGGCGCCACCACCCGATGTCATCGAGATGGCGACGAAGAGGCCGTTGATGATGACGCCGAGCAGCGATGCGCCGAGGGCGGCAAAGGCGGAAGCCTTGGAGCCGGAGATGAGAAGCACGCCGAAATAGACGACGATCGGCGCCAGCACCGGCAGCAGCGACGGCACGATCATCTCGCGGATGGCGGCCTTGGTCAGAAGGTCGACGGCCCTGCCGTAATCCGGCTTTTCCGTGCCCTGCATGATGCCGGGCTTTTCCTTGAACTGACGGCGGACTTCCTCGACGATCGCGCCGGCCGCACGGCCGACGGCGGTCATGGCAATGCCGCCGAAGAGGTAGGGAACGAGACCTCCGAAGATCAATCCCGCCACGACGTAGGGGTTGGAAAGATCGAACGAAATTGCGCCTATGCCCGCGAAATAAGGGAACTTGTCGCCATTCGCCGCAAAATATTTGAGGTCGTAGGAGTAGGCGGCGAAGAGAACCAGTGCGCCGAGACCGGCGGAACCGATGGCATAACCCTTGGTGACGGCTTTGGTCGTATTGCCGACAGCATCGAGCGCGTCGGTGGATTTGCGCACCTCCGGCGGCAGATGCGACATTTCGGCGATACCGCCGGCATTGTCCGTCACCGGTCCGAAGGCGTCGAGCGCGACGATCATCCCGGCAATGCCCAGCATCGCCGTGACCGCAATGCCGGTGCCGAACAGGCCGCCGAGCTGGTAGGTGGCGAGAATGCCGCCGACGATGACAATCGCCGGCAGTGCCGTCGATTCCAGCGAGACGGCCAGGCCCTGGATGACGTTGGTGCCGTGACCGGTGACCGAGGCCTGGGCGATCGAGACGACCGGGCGCTTGCCGGTGCCGGTATAATATTCGGTAATCACCACGATCAGTGCGGTGACGACGAGGCCGATGACGCCGCAGAAGAAGAGGTGCGCGCCCGAGATATCGGCGCCGCCGACGGAGCCGATCGAGCCCCAGCCGATGGTCAGCGAGGTGGCAGCGCCGAGACCGACGATCGACAGCAGGCCGGTGACGATGAGACCCTTGTAAAGAGCGCCCATGATCGAGCCGTTCGCACCGAGCTTGACGAAGAAGGTGCCGATGATCGAGGTGATGATGCAGGCACCGCAGATCGCCAGCGGATAGACCATCGCAGACTGGAGGATCGGCGCGCCGGCAAAGAAGATGGCGGCGAGAACCATGGTGGCGACGACCGAGACCGCATAGGTCTCGAAGAGGTCGGCGGCCATGCCGGCGCAGTCGCCGACATTGTCGCCGACATTATCGGCAATCGTTGCCGGGTTGCGCGGATCGTCTTCGGGAATGCCGGCTTCCACCTTGCCGACGAGGTCGCCGCCGACGTCGGCGCCCTTGGTGAAGATACCGCCACCGAGACGGGCGAAGATCGAGATAAGCGAAGCGCCGAAGCCGAGCGCCACCAGCGCATCGATGACTTCGCGCGAGCCGCTCTCATGGCCGAGCCCGATGGTCAAAATCGTGTAGTAGATGGAGACGCCGAGCAGCGCCAGACCGGCCACCAGCATGCCGGTGATCGCACCCGACTTGAAGGCGATGTCGAGGCCAGCGGAAAGGCTGATGGAGGCTGCCTGGGCGGTGCGCACATTGGCGCGGACGGAGACATGCATGCCGATGAAACCGGCGGCGCCTGATAGTACGGCGCCAATCAGGAAACCGATGGCGGCCGTGGCGGAAAGAAGCAGCCAGGCTGCGATGAAAACAACAACGCCGACAAGGGCAATGGTTCTGTACTGGCGCGTCAGATAGGCTTGAGCGCCTTCGCGGATGTAACCCGCGATCTCCTGCATGCGGCTATTGCCCTGATCGGCGGCAAGCACCGACCGGGTTGCCCAGGCGGCATAGACCACCGAGAGCAGACCGCATGCGATTACGCATAAAAGAATGGTCATTTCGCTCGTTCCTCCCATAGGCCGGAGATCACTCCTTCTCCGGCAGATACGCCGCCGAATCGCCTTCCTCTCCACAGAAATGCCACAGCTAAGCGGTGCGGAGATTGCGTGGTCGATCACGTTGCGTCAAGACCGCAACGGGCGAAAACCATTGCAGTGCGAAGAAAGACGCAGGGAGATTGTTTGGCGGCTAAGGAGTTATTTCTTCGCCTCGCCGCGGACCTGCTTGGCGATGCGGTCGAGCACGGCGTTGACGAGCTTCGGCTCGTCGTCGTCGAAGAAGGCCTGGGCGATCTCGACATATTCGGTGACGATGACCGCCACGGGAACGTCCTTGCGGTCGGTGATTTCGAAGACGCCGGCGCGCAGAATGGCGCGCACGGTGCTGTCGAGGCGCGACAAGGCCCAATCATCCTGCAGGGCCGCGGCAATCAGCGGATCGAGACGGACCTGATCGCGCACGACGCCGGAGACGATGGAACGGAACCAGGCGGCATCGGCCTTCAGATAGGTCGCGCCGTCGAGTTCCTGGCCAAGACGGTGCGCCTCGTATTCGGCGACGATTTCCAGAACGCCGGTGCCGCCGACATCCATTTGATAAAGTGCCTGAACGGCAGCAAGACGGGCAGCGCCCCGCTGGTTTGCAGTCTTGACCGGCCGTTCCGTCTTGTCGTCGTTCATTCGTTATGCACCCAGTTTCTGCTTCAGCTCGATCATCGTCAGAGCTGCACGAGCGGCAAATCCGCCCTTATCCTTATCCGAGCGGCGCGCGCGCGCCCATGCCTGTTCATCGTTTTCGACGGTCAGGATGCCGTTGCCGATGGCAAGGGACTCGCTGACCGCAAGATCCATCAAGGCGCGCGAGGATTCGTTCGACACGATATCGAAGTGATAGGTCTCGCCGCGAATGACCATGCCGAGGGCGACATAGCCGTCATAATGCGTGCCGCCATTGTCGTCTCCATCGAGCGACATGGCAATCGCCGCCGGAATTTCCAGTGCGCCGGGAACGGTGACCACCTCGAAGGTGGCGCCGGCTTCTTGCAATGCGAAGGTCGCGCCTTCGAGCAGGGCGTCGGCCATGTCGTCGTAGAAGCGGGCCTCAACGATCAAAATATGGGGAGCGGTCTCTCTCGGCATGGTTCACCTTCGGTTGGCGGGACATTTCCCACTCGGCAGCCCGCGGTCAAAACATGCCTTCGTCCGAATGGCAAGCAATTTCGCCCGATGCCCCAATGCCAAAGAAGAAATATCTGCAAGGGGATAGCCGCGTCCTGCCTGCACTGCTGGGCAAGCCTTTCAAATCAGCTTTCCCGGATGCCTTGAAAACGGCAATTCGAAGGCGGTTTTCATGAACAATTCTTAATGGATTTTCAGTGGCTTAACCCATTGAATCGCGAAGATGGCAACGCCAATTCCATGTCGTGACGCAGACGATCCCCTGCAACGACAGTCGACCGTCAAAGCAGATGAAAGGATACCATCATGAAGCGCGTTGTCTCCATCACCCTCGCCGCAGCCCTCTCCTCGCTCGCATTTGCCGGCGTCAGCCGGGCCGAAAGCCTTGGAATGAACACGGCCCAGGGCATCGAACAGACACTCCGGACCTTCCACGGCAATGATTTCAATGTCGAGCAGGTCCATAACTGGCGCAATCTCGACGACGAAACGACCGGTCCGCGCTCGGCGCCGGAACGCTCCGGTCAGGCCGTTCGCGGCATCCAGGCCTCGATCGACGCCAACAGATCGCTGGCCCACCGGCTCAACAATGAAGGCGTCGACGTCCGCAACATCGTCAACGCCGAGCAGGCAGCCGACGGAAGCTTGACCTTCTACGTCCGCTGACGCTCCAGCGCATACCCCCGAGATCGGAATCGAGCTTCGGGGGTATGCGTGGGTTGAAGTGATCGAGCGTCCCTAGCGTGTTCCATTCCATGCGCGGCGCTCACAGCATGGGCGGCGGTCTCCTCTCCGCCCATGCCGGGGATTTCCGAGATAGGCATTGAATTTTCCGGCGCGATGATAGTTTCTCTTCCTGCAACAGGAGAACATCATGGCGATGGAACCGAAGGCGGTGATCAATACCGCCGATCTTAAGCTCGACCATTGGAAACAGGGCGAGTTCTATGAAAGCGTCGACACCTCGTTCGGCACGCTTCTCGGCCTCGCCGGACTCGGCGTCAGCTACAACGAGGTGCCGCCAGGCAAGTCGGGCTGTCCCTTCCACAATCATCATGTCGAAGACGAACTCTTCCATATAATCGCAGGCACCGGCGAATACCGCTTCGGCGACGCGCGCCATCCGATCAGGGCGGGCGACGTGCTCGGCGCGCCGGCTGGCGGGCCGGAAACGGCGCACCAAATCATCAACACCGGCACGACGACGCTTGTGTATCTCGGCATCTCGACGATGGCGAAGACCGAGATCGTCGAATATCCCGATTCCGGAAAGTTCCTTGCCAAGACCAACAGGGACGGCACAAAAGCCGGGCGCTTCCGCCACATCGGACGGCCGGAAGGTGATCTCGATTATTGGGACGGCGAGCCCGGCGCCTGAGGGCGCGATTTCCATAAGGATCTGATGTGACCGACATTCCGACTTTCGAAACGGCGCGGCTGACGCTGCGCCCTCACCGCCTCGACGATTTCGAGGCGCATGCAGCGCTGTGGGCGGACGAGGACGTCGTTCGCTTCATCACCGGCGTGCCATCGACGCGCGAGCAGAGCTGGAGCCGCATGCTGCGCCTCGCCGGCATGTGGCATCATATGGGCTTCGGCTTTCTGGCGATCATCGAAAAAGAGAGCGGCCGGTTCATCGGCGAAGCGGGCTTCCTCGAAGCCCGCCGCGAGATGGAACCGTCGATCGAAGGGACGATGGAAGTCGGCTGGGCGCTGATGCCCTTAGCACACGGCCGCGGTTATGCCACCGAGGCGCTGGCAATCCTGATCGGCTGGGCGGAGGTGCATTTCCCAGGAAAACCAATGAGCTGCATCATCAGCCCCGAGAATGAGGCTTCGTTGCGGGTGGCAGCCAAGCTCGGTTTTCGCGAGACGGCGCGGACGCAATACAATGGCGAGATTATTCAGTTTTCGCGTTAGAGCCGCCCCTCATCCGCCTGCCGGCACCTTCTCTCCGCTCGCAGGCGAAGGGAATATGCGGCGACCTCTCCGTACCTCGCCGGCGTCTCGCATGGCACGTCCCCTCGCCCCGCTTTTACGGGGGTCCGAAGGACGGGGCGAGACGAGTGGCTCGACCCCGGCAGGTTAGGGTGAGGGGCACATTTCAGGCTGAGGCGCTGGGGAATTCGGCCAGCCGGGCGGCGTAACGCGCCATGGTATCGACCTCGAAATTAACGAAATCGCCGGCCTTGCGGTCGCCCCAGGTGGTGACTTCGAGCGTATGGCGGATCAGCAGCACGTCGAAATCCGTGCCATCGACCGCATTGACCGTCAGCGAGGTGCCGTCGAGCGCAATCGAACCCTTGGGGGCGACGAATTTCGCCAGGTGTTCGGGCGCACGCAGGCGGTAGCGCGTGGCATCGCCCTCCGATGTCACCGAGAGGATTTCCGCCTTGCCGTCGACATGGCCGGAAACGATATGGCCGCCGAGCTCGTCGCCGATCTTCAGCGACCGTTCGAGATTGATGCGGCTGCCTTCCCGCCAGGTGCCGATCGTCGTCAGCCGCAGCGCCTCCTCCCAGGCCTCGACCTCATACCAGCGGCCGTTGCTGCCTTCGGCCGGCAGGGCGGTGACGGTCAGGCAGATGCCGGCATGCGAGATCGAGGCGCCCATGTCGATGGTCGCGGGATCATAGGCGGTCGCGACCCGCAGGCGGATGCCTTCCTTCAACGGGGAAACGGATTCGACCGTGCCGACATCGGTGACTATTCCGGTGAACATCAAAACCCTCTTTCATATTCGTCCAGGCGATCTTCGCCGAACATCCGCGTGCCCCTATGGGCAAAACCCGATGGTATGTCGGTTGCATCAAGCGGCGATTCAATACCGCGCTGGCCGATAACGACAGGCGCCTGATAAAGCTGGATACGGTCGACGAGGCCAGCCTCGAGGAAAAGCCGCGCCGTCTTTGCGCCGCCCTCGACCAGAAGCGAGGAAATACCGCGTGTTGCGAGTGCCGGCAGCAGGATTTCCGGATGGTAAGGATTGCAATAGACGATCTCGACGCCAGCGGCTTCGAGTGCGGCGCGGCGCGAGTCCATGTCGGTAGCGTCTGTGGGTGGGGTACCGCCTTCTGCCCTGCCGGAGTACCGGGGCCGAGCCACAGGTCTCGACCCGTCCTTCGGACCCCCCACAGCTGGGGAGGTGTCCGGCAGGATAGAGGGGGGTAGCCCCTCCGCATCCGCCGACAAAGGCCACACTTCCTCACTCGCCACCACGATGACAGGCACGTCCCGCGCCGTCAGGGCGAGCTTGCTGGTCAGCGGCAATGCCAGGGTGGGATCGAGAACGATGCGGATCGGGGACTGGGCTTCGAGACCTGGTGTTCGCACCGTCAGCAGCGGATCGTCCGCAATCGCCGTGCCGATGCCGACGAGGATCGCATCGGTTTCGGCGCGCAGCGCATGCACCTGCGCGCGGGCGAGCGGGCCGGTGATTGCTACCTGTCCCTCCCCCTGACGGCCGACCATGCCGTCGGCGGAAACGGCAAGCTTGAGAGTCACATAGGGCCGGTTCTTCGTCTGGCGGGTGAGATAGGCGGCAAGCGAACGCCGGCCCTCTTCCTCCAGAGCACCGGCATCCACCTGTATGCCGGCTTCACGCAGCATGGCGATGCCGCGGCCCGAGACACGCGGATCTGGATCGGTGACGCTGATGACGACGCGGCCAACGCCAGAGGCGATCAGCGCCTCGGAACAGGGCGGCGTCTTGCCGTGATGCGAGCAAGGTTCGAGCGTCACATAGGCGGTGGCGCCGCGGGCGAGCGCGCCGGCTTCAGCCAGCGCCTGCGTCTCGGCATGCGGGCGGCCCCCGAGCGCCGTCACCGCCCGGCCGACGATGACGCCATCCCTGACGATCACGCATCCGACGGAGGGGTTGGTAGCGGTGCGGCCGAGATGCCAGCGCGACAGGCGGATCGCCGCCGCCATGAAACGTTCGTCATGCGGCGTGATGCTCATGGCTCACCTGTCCAGCGGGTCGCGGGCAATCTTGGCGTTGATTTCCGAAATGACCTTCTCGAAATCCTCGGCAAGCGAGAAATCCCGATAGACCGAGGCGTAGCGCACGAAGCCGACATCATCGAGGCTCTTCATCGCCTCCAGCACCTGCAGGCCGATCTGCTCGGAAGAGATCTCGGTTTCGCCGGAGCTTTCAAGCCGGCGGACGATGCCGGAGACGGCGCGCTCGATGCGATCCCGCTCGACCGGGCGCTTGCGTAGCGCCACCTCGAAAGAGCGCACCAGCTTGTCGCGGTCGAATGGCACCTTGCGGCCGGTCTTCTTGATGACCATCAGCTCGCGCAGCTGCACGCGCTCGAAGGTGGTGAAGCGACCGCCGCAATCCGGACAGATGCGCCGCCGGCGGATGGAGGTGTTGTCCTCCGCCGGGCGCGAATCCTTGACCTGAGTATCTTCCGAACCGCAATAGGGGCAGCGCATCCCTACTCCTTATCCCATGTAGCCATACATGGGGAAGCGGTCGGTGAGATTGACCACCTTGCCGCGCACGGCGGCTTCGACGGCGGCATTGCCTTCATCGGAATTGGCGACCTTCAGGCCGTCGAGAACCTCGACAATGAGATTGCCGATTTCGCGGAATTCCGCTTCCTTGAAGCCACGGGTGGTGCCGGCCGGTGCGCCCAGGCGCACACCCGAGGTGACGAAGGGCTTTTCCGGATCGAAGGGAATGCCATTCTTGTTGCAGGTGACGTAGGCACGGCCGAGCGCTGCCTCGGCGCGCTTGCCGGTGGCGTTCTTCTTGCGCAGGTCGACCAGCATCAGGTGGTTGTCGGTGCCGCCGGAGACGACGTCGAGGCCGCCTGATATCAGCGTTTCAGCGAGCGCCTTGGCATTCTTGACGACCTGAGCGGCATAATCCTTGAATTCCGGCTGCAGTGCCTCGCCGAAGGCAACGGCCTTGGCGGCGATGATGTGCATCAGCGGACCACCCTGCAGGCCGGGGAAAACGGCCGAATTGAACTTCTTGGCCAGATCCTCGTCATTGGTGAGGATGACGCCGCCGCGCGGGCCGCGCAGCGACTTGTGGGTCGTCGTCGTCGCGACATGGCAATGCGGGAACGGCGACGGATGAACGCCACCGGCGACGAGGCCGGCAATATGGGCCATGTCGACCATCAGATAGGCGCCGACGCTGTCGGCGATCTCGCGGAAGCGCTTCCAGTCCCAGATGCGGGAATAGGCAGTGCCGCCGGCGATGATGAGCTTCGGCTTGGTTTCTTCGGCCTTGCGGGCGACCTCATCCATGTCGAGCAGGTTATCGCCTTCGCGCACGCCGTAGGAAACGACGTTGAACCACTTGCCGGACATGTTGACCGGCGAACCATGCGTGAGATGGCCGCCCGAATTCAGGTCGAGACCCATGAAAGTGTCGCCGGGCTGCAGGAGCGCCAGGAACACGGCCTGGTTCATCTGCGAACCGGAATTCGGCTGGACGTTGGCGAAATTGACGCCGAACAGCTTCTTGGCGCGCTCGATCGCCAGTTCCTCGGCGATATCGACGAACTGGCAGCCGCCGTAATAACGCTTGCCGGGATAACCCTCGGCATATTTGTTGGTCATGATGGAGCCCTGGGCTTCCAACACGGCGCGGGAGACGATGTTCTCAGAAGCGATCAGTTCGATCTCGTGCCGTTGGCGACCGAGCTCCTTTCCGATCGCGCTGAAAATGTCCGGATCGACGTCCGCAAGCGAGCGATTGAAGAAGGATTCGGTGGAAGCATTGGTCATGGGCGGGCTCCTCAACTGGAATGCGCTGAGGTATTAGCCTTCCGCTGTGGCAAGGGCAATACGAAGAACGACATTTGCTGAGCAAAGCGCGCGCTCACGCTCTTTTCCGGCCGCGCCGCGCCGATGCCTGGCGGCCATTTTATGGAGAGCCCCTCCCGGCATAAAAAAACCGCGCCCGAAAGCGCGGTTCTCAAATTGCGATGCAGAGCTTGCCGCTTACTGAACCGGCTGTTCCATGCCAGCCGTGGTGTCGAGCGCCAGCTCGGCATTGCCGTCCATCTGATAGATGTCGTCACGGAACTGGACGATGCCGTCGGGCATGCCCCAGGCAGAGATATAGACAAAGTAAACCGGAACTTCCGCCGCGAGTTTGATCGGCGTGTTGACGCCGGTGGCGATCACCTGCTCCATCTGCTGGCGGCTCCAGCCGGGGGTCTCGCGCAGCAACCAGTTGGTCAGGTCGCGCACGTTCTGCACGCGGACGCAGCCCGAGGATTCGAAGCGCATCAGCTTGTTGAACAGGCCCTGCTGCGGCGTGTCGTGCATGTACTCGCCGTTCTTGTTGTAGAAGTTGATCTTCGTCGACGCCATGGCGTTGATCTTGCCGGGGTCCTGTCGGAACATCAGGTTCGGCGCCTCGCCGTTCCAGTCGACGGTTTCGGGGGCGACTTCGTTGCCCTTGCCGTCGATCAGACGGATGGCGTTCTTTTCGAGATAGGTCGGATCCTTGCGCATCAGCGGCATGATGTCCTTCTCGACGATCGAGCGCGGCGCCGTCCAGTAAGGATTGAGGATGACCTCATAGATCTTCGAATTGACCAGATGCGTCGGGCGGCTCAAGCGGCCGACGACCGCGGTGTGACGCGTCGCGACACTGCCGTCTTCGACGGCCTCGACATAGGCCGCCGGAATATTGACCATCAGGTGACGGCGGCCCAAGTCCTCGGGGAAGGTCTGCAGACGGACGACATTGGTGTTCAGCTGCTGCAGGCGAACATCGGCGGGGATGTTCATCGCCTTCAGGGTGAATTCGCCGAGAACGCCATCGGCCGGCAGTCCGTGACGCGCCTGGAAGCGCTTGACGGCGCCGTCGACATAGGAATCGAAGGCGTTGGACAGGCCGGCCTCGCGCGGCAGATCGCCGGTGATCGCGAGACGCTGGCGCAGCGCCTGGACGGCGGGAGAGCTGACGCCGAGTTGCAGGCGCTGGTCACCGGGATTGACCTCGGGCCAGCCGCCGGCTGCGGCGATCTGCTGATACTGCATGATTGCCTGCTGGGCGCTCGCGACCGATTGGGGCCCGAGGATCGGCGTGTTGGAAACCATGGCGGTCGCCGTGCGCGACGCCGCCTTGGCGTCGAACTGGTCGTCCCAGTTGCCGCGGCGCGGCGCGTTGATCAGCGTATCGAGCGCCGATTGCGCAAATGCCGGCGCCGCGATCGCGCTGGCGCCAACCGTTGCCGCGGACGCAAGGAAAGCGCGGCGAGAGAGAGCTTCAATTCCGTTTTTCTTCGACATAGTCCCAACCACTCAATGCCGCCATAAGAACAAGCCGCGGCTCTTTGCGAAATCACTGCGCTTTAACGCAGATCCCTGTCCATTCGTTGTCCCGGCGTATCAAAAAACTCCGCCTCCCCCATCACAAGATTGCGATGAGAAAGCCTGAACTCTGATCGGTCCATTGAAAGCGCCGGTTGTTAAGCCTTCCGCTGCCACACCAATATGGCCAATTCGTGTTGCCAGGTCGGCAGAAGGACTGTCGGCTGCCGGGAACACGACGCAACGAACCATATGACGGGGTAAACCGTGCCGGTTAATAACGGCTAAAAAACGGCTTGAATACCGGGCTTTGCGCTTGTCAGCCATGCGTTGCAAAGATGCCACGCGGATCAAACGGCAAATCGGACGTGCAGGGAACACGTCCGATTTTCTGCAACCCTGAAAGGAGGTCCGGGTTTTAGAGACGATAGAGGATCTGATCGTTCCAGAAGCGGTCCAGACGCTGGAGCAGCTTGTTCATCTGCGTGAACTCGTCGGTGCCGATGCCGCCGACCTTGTCGATCGAGGCGATGTGGCGTTCGTAGAGCTTGGCCACCGTTTCGGCGATGTCCTGGCCAGTTTCGGTCAGGCTGATGCGGACCGATCGGCGGTCGATGCGCGAGCGCTGGTGGTTGATGAAGCCGAGATCGACCAGCTTCTTGACGTTGTAGGAAACGTTGGAGCCGAGATAGTAGCCACGCGAGCGCAGTTCGCCGGCGGTCAGCTCGGAATTGCCGATGTTGAAAAGGAGCAGCGCCTGAATGGCGTTGACGTCGCTGCGACCCTGACGGTCGAATTCGTCCTTGATGACGTCGAGAAGACGACGGTGCAGACGTTCAACGAGATGAAGGGATTCCATGTAAAGATCACGGATGTCATGATCCTGCTGGTCACGGAAGGTCGATACCGCCTGCGGCTTGATTTTCGTATTCATATTGACTGCCTCACTGTTTGTTTGGCGGTGTGTTTTCTTCCCGCCTTGAGTGAGACCCTATCGAATACATATAAAATTCGACTTAAACCGCAGGCTTAACGGAGCCTTACCGGTAACTCCACGTTGTCTCAGGGTAAATCAACGCTTACCTGGCGGCGATGCCGGCGCTTTTCCAGCCACAGCAGCAGGCGGAAAATCCAGTAAACGACGGCGACCATGACATGCAGCAGGATGATCAGCTGGTTGGGGCCGAAAATATCGGGCAGCAGGCCATACATCAGGATCTGCCCGCCGGCAGCGAGCACCCAGATCACCGGTCCCCAGGAAACGGTGAGCCAGAGACCGAGGGAGGCAACGGGGAAAAGCACCGCGAGACTGGTGCTCGCCACCTTCCATGGCAGGCTCAAAAGATCGAAGCGGCCGGCGCCGACCAGCGAATAGCCGACGAGCATCGCCCAATATTGCAGGCCGAACCAGAAGCAGGAGACGGCAACCAGCCTCAGGAAGAGAATGAAGAGGATATCCGCCAGCGTGCGTTTCGGTATCGTCGGGGAATCGGTTTCCATAGCGCAGACATCGGTTTGGGGTTGCATCTTCACAAAGGCGCCCGCGCATCAGACAAGACGGGCTGAGGACGCTCTATCACATTGCGTTGGCGCATAACCCTGAAAATCGACTCCAAATTTCGCGGTTATGCGCCGGAGGTTTTCCGCCGCGGCCAATCGTCCGGTTTGGATTTTCCGGGCGCCATGATAATGAGCGCTCGGATAAATGGAATGGGCTTGGGACAGATATCATGCAGGACAGAACTCATCTCGTCGACGAGATCACCGGCCATCGCCGCATGCGGCGCAACCGCAAGGCGGATTGGACACGCCGGCTGGTGCAGGAGAACCGGCTGACGGTCGACGACCTGATCTGGCCGATCTTCATCGTCCCGGGTTCCGGCATCGTCGATCCGATCCCGGCCATGCCCGGCGTCAACCGGATGAGCATCGACAAAGCCGTGGAAGCCGCGCGTGAAGCGGCCGGCCTCGGCATTCCGGCACTTGCCACCTTTCCGAATATCGAGATGGAATTGCGCGACGAGACCGGCTCGAACAGTCTCGAAGCCAACAATCTGATCAACCAGGCGACGGCAGCGATCAAGAAGGCGGTGCCTAATATCGGCGTCATCACCGACGTCGCGCTCGATCCCTTCACCAGCCACGGCCATGACGGTATTCTCAGAGGCGGCGAAATCGTCAATGACGAAACGGTCGACCAGGTGGCGCGCGCCGCCGTGATGCAGGCGGATGCCGGCGCAGACATCATCGCACCGTCGGAGATGATGGATGGGCGTATCGGCGCGATCCGCATGGCGCTCGATGCGGCCGGCCACCAGAACGTCGGCATCATGAGCTATGCGACGAAGTTCGCCTCCGCCTTCTACGGTCCCTATCGCGAGGCGATCTCGACGGGCGGGCTGCTGAAAGGCGACAAGAAGACCTATTATCTCGACCCCGCCAACGGCACCGAGGCAATCCGCGACGCGGCCCTCGACGTCGAGGAAGGCGCCGACATGCTGATGGTCAAGCCCGGCCTGCCCTATCTCGATATCTGCTGGCGGATAAAGGAGGCCTTCGGCTTGCCGACCTTCGCCTACCAGGTTTCCGGCGAATATACGCAGATCAAGGCTGCGGCGATGAACGGCTGGATCGACGGCGAGCGGGCGATGCTCGAAACGCTGCTGTCGTTCAAGCGGGCAGGATGCGACGGCATCCTCACCTATTTCGCGGTCGAGGTGGCGAAGATTCTCGCGAAGCGGTGATTTCAAGCAGATTGGCGATTTGGGGGCAGATTATTGCATTTTGCCCGGCCGATACCATATCAGCGGCATCGTTTTTCCGCAGGAGATTGAGATGAGCTACAACCCCAATCCGCTTTATGCCGCACCGGAGGACTGGCGCGCCTATAGCGGCGTGTTGAGCCGCCGTGTCCTCGCCTTCATCCTCGATTACGTCATCGTGGCGCTGCTCTGCATTCCCGCGGCGATCGTACTGTTCTTCCTGTCGATCGTCACGCTGGGGCTCGGCTTCTTTCTCTACCCTGCCCTCTTCGTCATCGTCGCCGGCATTTATTTCGGCCTGACGGTGGGCGGACCGAGCCAGGCCTCGCTCGGCATGCGCGCCATGGGAATCGCAATCGTGCGCGTCGATGGGCGGCCGATGGATTTCATGACGGCGATCGTGCATCTGGCGCTGTTCTGGATCCTCAACTCGGTGCTGACGCCGCTCATCCTGCTGGCCGGCCTGTTCATCGAGCGCAGCCGTCTCGTCCACGACCTGCTGGTCGGCACGGCAACGGTACGCACAGCCTGAGACCCTGGCTCAGAGCCTCATTGCAACTTTGGGCTTTTTTGGAGGGCGGAGACGAAATAAAGTCTCCGCCTTGCCTTTGCCGGGAACTTCGGACGCTCCATATCTAAAATTAGAAGACTGAAATGAAGGGCGAAACCCGCCCCGCTGTTGACGTTTTCTATTCTTAGGTCATGCTGTCTGAAAACGGCACTGTCTCGACAAGGAAATTTCCGCGACAAATGAATACGCAGACCACGCCATCCCCGCAGTTTTATCTGACGGCTCCGGCTGCGTGTCCATATTTGCCGCATGAGATGGAGCGCAAGGTGTTCACCCATCTGGTCGGCCCGCGTGCCGCCGAGATGAACGACATCCTGACGCAGGGCGGTTTCCGCCGCTCGCAGAACATCGCCTACCGCCCGGCCTGCGAATCCTGTCGCGCCTGCGTTTCCGTGCGCATTCTCGCCCAGGAATTCGAGCCGACGAAATCGATGAAGCGGGTGCTTGCCGCCAATTCCGACGTCATCGCCACTGAATTCCCCGCCCAGCCTTCCAGCGAGCAATATTCGCTCTTCCGGCGTTATCTCGATTTTCGCCACCAGCAGGGCGGCATGTCCGACATGACCGTGCTCGACTATGCGATCATGGTGGAAGACACGCATGTGAATACGAGAATCATCGAATACCGCCGGCGCGAGGAAGGCTCCGGACTGGAGCAGCGGCCGAAGGGCGAGCTGCTTGCCGCAGCGCTGACCGATACGATGAGCGACGGGCTGTCGATGGTCTATTCCTATTTCAATCCGGCGCTCGATCGGCGTTCGCTCGGCACCTTCATGATTCTCGACCATATCAGGCGCACGAAAGCGCTGGGACTGCCGCACGTCTATCTCGGCTACTGGGTTCAAGGGTCGCGGAAAATGGACTACAAGACGCGCTTCCAGCCGCAGGAGCATCTGACGCCGCGCGGCTGGGAACGCTTCGATCCCGCCTCCATGCCCGAAAGCACCCACGATTAGAGCCTTTCCTGGTCAGCTTGAAGCATTCTGTTGGCTCAAACGGAGTCGGATGGTCGACCGGCCGGCGCGCGTCGTAGCCCAGCTCTACGGCCAAGCCGGCCGGTCGATCAGCCGGCCCGTTTCAGCCAACCCGAAGGGCCGGGCATCTTTCCGCCAGGATCAGAGGCGATCGGCTCGACCGTACCAAGAGGTATGCCCTTCGCCAATCGCCTCTGCCCTGACGAAAACCTGCTCCGGCAGAATGCTTCAAGCTGACCAGGAAAGGCTCTAAATGTTCCCCACCGCTCTTTCCGATCATCGGAAGGGTCTGCTGCTGACGGCGATCGGCGGGCTGGCGCTTTCGATGGATATCCCGCTCGTCCGTCTTGGCAATGGCGACATCTGGTCGATCCTGGGAATACGAAGCGCAGCAACGATTCTTGCGACGCTCGTCATCCTTGGAGCAATGCGCCTTGCCTCGGGCAAATGGCCGGTCCTCATTCCTGGGCGAGCAGGCCTATTCGCCGGCCTGCTTTACGGCCTCTCCTCCCTCACCTTCGTGCTTTCAGTCTTCAATACGGCCACAGCCAATGTCGTCTTCATCGTCGCCTTCAACCCGATGTTCGCTGCCCTGCTTTCCTGGATTTTCCTGAAGGAGAAGCCGCAGGCCGCGACGCTGATCGCCATGCTGTTCATGATCTTCGGCGTCGGGCTGATCGTGCGCGAGGGGCTTACGAGCGGCCATATTTTTGGCGACGCCATGGCGCTTCTCAGCGCGCTTATTCTTGCCGCAGCCATCACCATCGGACGTGGCTCGCGCCGGGAAATGGGCTTCGTGCCGCTGCTTGCCGCCATCCTGCCGGCCGCCCTCGGCCTCGCGCAAGCTCTCCCCTTGGGATTTTCCATCGCCCATCCCGGCTGGATCCTCTTGAATGGCGCCATCATGATGCCGGTCGCCTTCTGGTGCCTTGCAACGGGGCCGCGTTATCTTTCCGCGCCTGAAGTCGGCATGTTCTATCTGCTGGAAACCGTGCTCGCGCCGATCTGGGTTTGGCTGATCTTCGCCGAAACGCCGGCGACGATGACGCTGGTCGGCGGCGGCATCCTGGTGACGGCGATCGCCGGGCATTGCTTCTGGATGGTGCGGGAGAAGAGCATCAGGCAACCAGCGGAATAGGACGTTGCCGCCGGATCGGACCATGTTGTAACTCCGTTATTACAGGGGATAAAATGATGAAGGGCACAATCCGCAAGGTCGGCAATTCCGAGGGCGTTATTATCCCTAAAGAGGTACTGCAGCGGCTGGGCTTGAGCAGCGGCGACAGCCTCGAATTGCGAGAGGTCGAGGGCAATATTCGGCTCGTGCCGGAATCGGCGGACCTTGCCGAGCAAGTGCGGGCAGCCCGCATCGGCATGGAAAAATATCGAGTGGCGCTCCGCGAACTCGCAAAATGATACGGCTTAAATGGCTAAGCCGCCAGGCGATTGAAAATATGCATGACGCGCAGATCGCCGAGCACGGCGGTCTGTCTGGCCTGCGGGATGCCAACGCATTGGAAACCAGTTTGGCACGGCCGCTCGACAAGGTCGGCACATGGCGAAACCGATATCTTCGTATTCGCCGCAGCCTATCTCTACGCCATTGTTAGAAACCACCCATTCAAGGATGGAAACAAGCGTACCGGCTATCTCGCGGCGTTTACGTTTCTATATCAACCGCTACGTCATCAATGCCGATAACGCGCAGGTCATTGCATTTGTACTCGACGTCGCCGCCGGCGAGATCGACGAGGAAGGCGCGACCCGCTTCCTTCGGGATTTCAGCATAGCGCTCAACCCGTCGCCTTGAACTGCTGCTGCTCCAGTTCCCTGCCAAGCCCCTCGATCACATGCGCCCAGCCTTGCCGGGTCTTTTCCTCGTGTTCGGCCCATTCGGCGCACATTTCGTGGGTCAACGTCAGGCGGCTGCCGCCGCCGAGAGGCTCGATCTCGATTTCGACGCGGTCGCAATTGTGATCATGCTCCTCGACGGAGAAGCTGAAGACCATGCGTCGTGGGCGCTTCAGCTCCAGGAAGACTCCCTGGTGGAAGGCGTCGCCGGTCGGGCGGCGGTCGACGACGAAGAAACGGCCGCCGACATGCGGATCGATATCGGCGCGGATGACGTGACCGTCATCGGTCGCGAACAGGAAGCGGCGGGCGATTTCGGGGTTAAGCCAGGCGTCGTAGACGACGGCGGGCGGGGCCCTGTAGGTGTGGCTGACATGCACTTTAATTGTGCTGGCGGGCATCAATTTTCCTCCGGTAATGCGCGCACACTCCTCCCGTGCGCGGCCTGCGACCATTCCGTCCGCCTCCGGAGCCGGCCTCTCATATTTTTGGTAACAGCAATGAGATAGAGGAGTTGCCGCGCCCGCCAAGAGACGAGCGCGGAATTTATGCCTCAGCCGGCGAATTTACCGCTGCGCGGAAAGCCCTTCGGCACGGTGCGACCGGCAGTGGCGCGGTCGGCCAGCCATTCGGCAAGCTCGTCCTTGTTCTTCGTGAAGGTACGGCCGGCACTGTCTTCCCAGATAAGGCCGTCTGATATCGCAAAGCAGCGGACGTCGGAAATGCCGCCATCCTTGTAACGCTGCAGACGGACGCCCTTGCCGCGCGACATCTCCGGCACCTGCGCCAGCGGGAAGACCAGCAGCTTGCGGTTTTCGCCGACGACGGCGACATGGTCGCCGCTGACGGGCACGAGCAGTTGCGTTTCCTCGGGCAGCGCGACGTTCATGATCTGCTTGCCCTTGCGCGTATTGGCGACCAGCTCTGCCTCCGGAACGACGAAGCCGTTGCCGGCTGTGGAGACAATCAGCTGCTTGCGCGCGGGATCGTGGACGAAAGCGGTCAACACCGCCTGATCGTTATCCATGTCGACCATGATGCGCAGCGGCTCGCCGTGACCGCGACCGCCGGGCAACTTGTCGCCGCCGAGCGTGAAGGCCTTGCCGCCGGTCGTGACGATCAGGATCTTGTCCGTCGTCTGCGCCGGGAAGGCTATCTTCAAGCCGTCGCCTTCCTTGAAGGTCAGCGTCGCCGTATCGGCGATATGGCCCTTCAGCGCGCGGATCCAACCCTTTTCGGAAATGACGACGGTGATCGGTTCCTTCTCGATCATCGCCTGCTGGATTGCTTCCTCGTCGGCCTCAGGCGCATCGGCAAACTGCGTGCGGCGGCGGCCGACCTCGGTCGCCTTGGCGAATTTCTTCTTCACTTCGCCGATTTCCCAGGCGACCGTCTGCCACTGCTTTTCGTCGGAGGCAAGCAGTGTCTCGATCTCACCCTTTTCCTTGGTGAGTTCGTCGAATTCCTTGCGGATCTCGAACTCTTCGAGCTTGCGCAAGGCGCGCAGCCGCATGTTGAGGATCGCCTCGACCTGATTGTCGGTCAGATCCCAGCGCGCCATCATCACCGGCTTCGGCTCATCCTCCTCGCGGATGATGCGGATGACCTCGTCGATGTTGAGATAGGCGACCAGAAGACCACCGAGAATTTCGAGGCGCCTGTCGATCGCCGCCAGACGGAAGCGCGAGCGGCGCTGCAGAACTTCGCGGCGGTGGTCCAGCCACTCCTTCAGCACCTCGTTCAGCGCCATGACCCGCGGGATGCGGCCCATGGAGAGCACGTTCATGTTGAGCGGGAATCGGCTCTCGAGCTCCGTCAGCTTGAACATCGATTCCATCAGGATCGTCGGATCGACGCTGCGGGTCTTCGGCACCAGCACGACACGGATGTCCTCGGCCGATTCGTCGCGGATATCCTCCAGCAACGGCAGCTTGCGGGCGATCAGCAGCTCGGCGATCTTCTCGATCAGCCGCGATTTCTGCACCTGGAAGGGAATTTCGGTGATGACGATCTGGTAGCCGCCGCGGCCGAGATCTTCCGTCTGCCATTTCGCCCGCACGCGGAAACCGCCGCGGCCGGTACGGTAGCTCTCGATGATGCTGTCGCGATTGTCGATGATGATGCCACCGGTCGGGAAATCCGGGCCGGGAATGAATTCGACGAGCTTTTCGACGGTTGCATCCGGATGCTTGATCAGATGCAGGGCGGCGTCGCAAAGCTCGTGGGCATTGTGCGACGGGATCGAGGTCGCCATGCCCACAGCGATGCCCGACGAGCCGTTGGCGAGCAGGTTCGGGAAGGCGCCGGGAAGGACGACCGGCTCGGTATTCGATTCGTCGTAAGTGTCACGGAAATCGACGGCATCCTGATCGATGCCTTCGAGCAGCAGTTCGGAGACCGCCGTCATCTTCGATTCGGTGTAACGCATGGCGGCGGGGCTGTCGCCGTCGATATTGCCGAAATTGCCCTGGCCGTTGACCAGCGTGTAGCGCTGCGAGAAATCCTGGGCGAGACGGGCAAGCGCATCGTAGATCGACTGGTCGCCGTGCGGATGGTAGTTACCCATCACTTCGCCGACGATCTTGGCGCATTTCCTGAAGGCTGTATTCGGCCTCAGCCCCATCTCGTTCATCGCATAGACGATGCGGCGATGGACGGGCTTCAGCCCGTCGCGCACGTCAGGCAAAGCGCGGTGCATGATGGTCGACAGCGCATAGGCAAGGTAACGCTGCTCGAGCGCCGCCTTGAGGTCGACCGGCTGGATGTTGTCGTCGTCTCCGCCGGAAGGCGGCAAAATCTCTTGTCCCATAGGTCCTGACTAGCCCAGAAGCGGCCGGCGGGCAAGGAATCCGGGCCATTGCAGCTGTGGATGAAGTCTTGGGAATGACATCTCCAACGCATCGTGCTCTCCGAAAATCGGAATGGATTTTCGCAGAGCACGATGCGAGGATTGAAAGTGTTACAGTGTCCTTTGCGCGTCTGAAAGACGCGCGGCACTGTAAGGATGAGACAAACGTTCCGCCGTAATTTGGACTTCGTTTGCCGTTCCTTTCAACGGAAATTTAGAAGTCCGCAAATATAAAGCGGGCCCAATCCGTAGTAGCGTAACTGCAGATTTCCAACCGCCACACGCCACCAGAGGAATCACCCCATGAATATTTCCCGGACAACGCGGCTGATGCTGTCGGGCGCCGCCTTTTTCTCGCTCGCCGGTTCGGCTTTCGCTCTCGACGGCACCGATTTGCTGAAGAAGCTCAATGCCGCCTATGCCGCTCAGGGCGGGACGATTGCGGCTGAGAACATCGACATCGACGGCACGACCGTGACCTTGAAGAATGTCACCGTCAAGCCGACCGGCGGCGAGAGCCTGCCCATCGGCGAAGTCACCCTTTCCGGCGTCGAAGAAGACGAGGATGGCGGCTATTACATCGAAGAGGCCGCCTTCCCCGATATCAACAAAACGGAAGACGGAGTCACGGTGACGGCGCAGGAGCTGACGCTCGGCGGCATTTCGATCCCGGCAACGGCGGGCGGCGACACGCTCGATACCATGATGCTCTACGAAAGTGCCCATACCGGCCCGCTGAAGGTGGTCAAGGACGGCGCGGAAGTGTTCTCGGTGCTCGAAAGCAATATGAACCTGACGCTGCGCGAGGACGAATCCGGCTTCGATTTCGACGGCGCCTTCAAAAGCATGAAGGCCGATCTGACCAAGACCCAGGATGCGCAGAGCAAGGATGCGATCGAGAAGCTCGCCCTGCAGCACGTCCAGGGCGACATCACCATGAAGGGCGCCTGGGAACTTGCCCCCGGCACGATCGACATTTCGGAATTCGCCCTCGATTTCACCAACGTCGGCAAGCTCAATCTCGGTTTCAAGATCTCCGGCTACACGATGGCCTTCATGAAATCGATGCAGGATGCGATGAAGGAATCCGAAGCCAATCCAAACAAGGAACAGTCGCAGCAGGCGCTCGGCCTTGCCATGCTTGGCCTGATGCAGCAGCTGTCCTTCGAGGCCGCACAGGTGCGCTTCGAAGATGCCTCGATCACCAAGCGCGCGCTGGATTATGCCGGTTCGCAGCAGAACATGTCCGGCAAGCAGATGGCGGATTCGCTGAAGGCGATGACGCCGATCATGCTGGCGCAGCTCAATATCCCGGAACTGCAGAACGCCGTTTCGGCCGCCGTCAACACCTTCCTCGACGACCCGAAGAGCCTGACGGTCAAGGCCGCGCCTGAAAAGCCGGTGCCTTTCCCGACGATCGTGGGCGCCGCCATGGGCGCCCCGAACACACTGCCGCAGGTACTCGGCGTCAAGGTTACCGCCAACGACTGATCGTTTCGATCTTGCGATGAAAGGCCCGGCAGCAGTGAACTGCGCCCCAAAGGTTGATGTCCAACTTTCGGGGCCAGTTCACGGACTGCCGGGCCTTTTCGTTTTCAGGCGCGGTGGCGGGCGACCTCGGCGATCGCGTGGGCTGCGATATCAAGCAGTTCTTCACGAGGCGCCCCGTCCCTCGCCTGCACCGACATGCCCTGAATGATGGCGCCGAGGAACCGTGCGAGTGCGCGAGGGTTCGTCCCGGCCTTGATATCGCCTTCGCGGATGCCGCGCTCGATCCTCGCGGTGAAAGCATCGAGCGACCGACGACGCATCGCCGCAACATGGTCGACGATCGCTTCGTTTTCGCTGGCGCAGTTCAGCGCCGCCGTCGAGATCATGCAGCCTTTCGGATGCTCCGGTGCCGAGAAGATCGCCGCCGAGCCCCGCAATATGCGCTCGAAGGCGGAGACGGTGTCGATCGGCTCGCCGAGCGCGGAAAAGGTGTCGGCGCCCAGGCCGCGATATTGCTCGAGCGCCGCGCGATAGAGATCGGCCTTCGAGTGGAAGGCGGCATAGAGGCTTTGCGGCGTGATGCCCATGGCGGCGGTGAGATCGGCGATCGAGGCGCCCTCATATCCATGCGCCCAGAAGGTCTCGCGCGCCGCCGAGAGAACGGTCTCGCGGTCGAAGGCCGGCGGGCGGCCGCGTCGTCGGGCGGCGGTTTTTTCTACGTCTGGAGTATTTTTCACAATGATCACTCTAGAAATTCGAGGCGCCTTGCTGTATTCAGGAACGGTCATTGTGATTATAGGAGATTTAATCTGATGAGTCTTCCCCTCGAAACGGCGGATGCCGACAGGAATTCATCCCTTGCCGCAGCGGTTGATGCGGCAATCACAAGCGCGCTCACCGAAAAACGGCTGGTTGGAACGGTGGTGCTTGTCGCCCGCGACGGAGAGATCGTCCATCGCCGCGCCGCCGGCCTTGCCGATCGCGAAAACGGTCTGGCCATGCACGAGGACACGATCTTCAGGCTCGCCTCCATCACCAAGCCGATCGTCACCATCGCCGCGATGCGGCTCGTCGAGCAGGGAAGAATCGGGCTCGACGACGCGGTGACGCAATGGCTGCCGGACTTCCGTCCAAGGCTGCCCGACGGCGCCGAAGCAACCATTCGCATCCGCCACCTGCTGACCCATACAGCAGGCCTCGGCTACAGCTTCTCCGAAGAGGACGGCGGCCCTTATATCAGCGCCGGCGTTTCCGACGGCCTCGACGAACCGGGACTGCCGCTGGCCGAGAACCTGCGGCGGATCGCCAGCGCGCCGCTGCGCTTCACCCCGGGCAGCGACTGGCAATATTCCCTCGCCATGGATGTTCTGGGCGGTGTCATCGAGGCGGAAACCGGCGTGCCGCTCGGCGACGCGGTCGCTGATCTGGTGACGAAACCGCTCGGTCTTGCCGATACCGCGTTTTCGGTTCGCGACCGCAGCCGGCTGGCGGCGGCTTATATGGATGCTTCACCGGAACCGGCGCTGATGGGCGAGAATGCGGTGGTGATGTCGCTGATGGGTCCCATCCGCTTCGCGCCGAACCGCATCTTCGACCCCGCCTCCTATCATTCGGGCGGCGCCGGCATGGCGGGAACGGCAGGTGACGTGCTCGCCATCCTCGACATCATCCGCAGGGGTGGCGCACCGCTGCTCTCGAGCGAAACCGTCCGGATGATGACGACCGACCAGGCCGGCGGGCGCCGGCAGCGGCACGAGCCCGGTTCCGGCTTCGGTTTCGGCTGGTCCGTTATCACCAATCCGGCCGAGGCAGGCGTCCCTTTCCCCAAGGGCACGCTGAAATGGGGCGGCGTCTACGGCCATAGCTGGTTCATCGACCCGGTCAACGGGCTGACCGTCGTGGCGCTGACCAACACGACGCTGGAGGGCATGTGGGGCAAGTTCACCGTCGATCTTCGCGAGGCGATCTACGCGGCATTGTGAGCGAGTGAAACAAGCAAAAAGCCCGGCGGTTGTGCCGCCGGGCTTTTTGCATTTGGGATCAGAGATCTCAGTCTTTCTTGACCGGCGGGATCGGCCGGATCGAGAGCTCGCGCAGCTGCGTCGGCGTTGCCGGGCTCGGCGCCCCCATCAAGAGGTCCTGGGCCTGCTGGTTCATCGGGAACAGCGAGATTTCGCGCAGGTTCTTCGCGCCGACGAGCAGCATGACGATGCGATCGATGCCGAAGGCAGCGCCGCCATGCGGGGGCGCGCCATACTGGAAGGCACGGTAGAGACCGCCGAAACGATCTTCGACATCCTGCTGGCTGAGGCCGACCTTCTCGAAGGCGGCGACCATGGTTTCCGGCGACTGGTTGCGGATCGAGCCCGAGGCGATTTCGAAGCCGTTGCAGACGGCGTCATACTGGAACGCCTTGATCGTCAACGGATCCTGGTTCTGCAGCGCGTCAAGGCCACCCTGCGGCATCGAGAACGGGTTGTGGGCGAAGTCGACCTTCTTGTCTTCCTCGCTCCACTCGAAGAAGGGGAAGTCGACGATCCAGCACAGTTCGAAGCGGTCGCGGTCGACGAGGTTCAGTTCTTCGCCAGCCTTGGTGCGAGCCTCGCCGGCGAACTTGTAGAACTTTTCCGGCTCGCCGGCGACGAAGAAGCAGGCGTCACCATCTCCGAGACCGAGCTGGGTGCGGATCGCATCGGTGCGTTCCTCGCCGATGTTCTTGGCAAGCGGACCTGCGCCTTCGAGCTTGTCGTTCTCACTGCGCCAGAAGATGTAGCCGAGGCCGGGCTGGCCCTGGCTCTGTGCCCAGGCGTTCATGCGGTCGCAGAAGGCGCGCGAGCCGCCGGTCTTTGCCGGGATCGCCCAGATCTCAACCTTCGGGTTGGAGGCGATCATGCCGGCGAAGACCTTGAAGCCGGAGCCGGCAAAATGTTCGGTCACCGCTTCCATGACGATCGGGTTGCGCAGGTCCGGCTTGTCCGAACCATACTTGCGGATCGCCTCGTCATAGGGGATGCGCGGCCATTCCTTGGTGACCGGCTTGCCTTCGGCGAATTCCTCGAAAATGTTGGTCATCAACGGACCCATCGTGTTCCAGACATCTTCCTGGGTCACGAAGCTCATTTCGAGGTCGAGCTGGTAGAATTCGCCCGGCAGGCGGTCGGCCCGCGGGTCTTCATCGCGGAAGCACGGCGCGATCTGGAAGTAGCGGTCGAAGCCTGCGACCATCAGCAGCTGCTTGTACTGCTGCGGCGCCTGCGGCAGCGCGTAGAAAGTGCCGGGATGAATGCGCGAGGGCACGAGGAAGTCGCGCGCGCCTTCCGGCGAGGACGCCGTCAGGATCGGCGTCGTATATTCGGTGAAGCCGACATTGCCCATTTCGCGGCGCATGGCGGAGATGACCTGGGTGCGCTTGACGATGTTCCGGTGCAGCGTTTCGCGGCGAAGATCGAGGAAACGATACTTGAGGCGGACGTCCTCGGGATAGTCCGGCTCACCGAAGACCGGCAGCGGCAATTCCTTGGCGGCGGAGAGGACTTCGATCTCCTGCGCGTAGAGCTCGATCTCACCGGTCGCCATGGTCTTGTTGACGGTGTCTTCGGTGCGGGCCTTGACGAGACCGTCGATGCGGATGACCCATTCACCGCGCACGGTTTCCGCCATCTTGAAGGCCGGGCTGTCGGGATCGGCGACGACCTGGGTAATGCCGTAATGGTCGCGAAGGTCGATGAAGAGAACGCCGCCATGGTCGCGAACGCGGTGGACCCAGCCGGAAATGCGGACGGTCGAGCCGACATCCGTCTTGCGGAGTGCGGCGCATGTGTGGCTGCGATAGCGATGCATGATGTCAAATCCTGGCATGTACTGAGACGGCAGCAAGGGTTTCAAGACCCTCAAGCGCCGACAAGAAAATCGGGCGGAAAAGCGCATGGACGCTCCGATTTGTCAAGGCTTGGCGCACGCGGCCGGGCGTTTGACACGCGTTTATGGCGAGGCGGCGGCCGCCATGCTGCGGCAGTTTGGCCGCGCTTGCCGTATTGCTGAAGCTACCGGTCAACTTTAAAAGGATCGGCATTCTCACCGTGGAGCGTCCGCATGCCTCTGCTTACCCGCCGCAACCTCTTGAAGGCATCCGCCGTCGCGGGCGCTTATGGCGCCGGCATTGGCATTGCCGGCAAATTCGGGCTTGCCGAGGCAGCTCCCGAGCCGCAGTTGCTGACGGCGGTAAAGACCGAGGCCATGCTGACCGAGGCGGGACCGACCAAGGATATCATGAGCTGGGGCCACGACGGCATGCCGCCGGTTTTGAGGATGACCAAGGGACGCCCTTATGCGGCGCGGCTGAAAAACGGGCTCGACGAGCCGACCACGATCCACTGGCACGGGCTTCGCATCGACAACCGCATGGACGGCGTACCGTTCATGACGCAGCCCTACATCTATACCGGCGACAGCTTCGATTATGCCTTCACGCCACCCGATGCCGGCACCTTCTGGTATCATCCGCATTGCAACACGCTGACGCAGATGGGGCACGGCATGACCGGCGTCATCGTCGTCGAGGACCCAGCCGATCCGGGGTTCGATGCCGAAGTGGTGCTGAACCTGCGTGACTGGCGGCTCGGCGGCGACGGGCAATTCATCGCTCCCTTCCGGCCGCGCGACGCGGCCAAGACCGGCACCTACGGCACGGTGCGCACAGCCAACTGGCACCAGGAACCGCAATATGACGCGCCGGCCGGCGGGCTGGTGCGGCTGCGCATCGCGATCACCGACGTGACGCGGATCTTCTCGCTGAAGATGGAAGGCGCCGATGCGACGGTGATTGCGATCGACGGCAATCCGGTGCCGACGCGTTTTCCCCTCGACCTCCTGCAGATCGGGCCGGGTCAACGGCTCGATCTTGCCGTGCGCATGCCGGATAGCGAAGGCGCGGTCGCGACGCTGGAAGATATCCGCGGCACGACGCCGAAGACGATCGCCAGCCTGCGCGCGGTCGGATCATCATTGAAGCGCGATATCGGCGATCTCGGGCCGCTTGTCGAAAATCCGGTGCCGAAGGCCGATCTTTCCACCGCCGAACAGATCCCGCTGGTGCTGAGCGCCACCGCCGAGAATGCCGCCGTCGAAAGCATCTGCGGCACGCTCGGCTACAGTTTCTGGGCCATCAACAAGGTGCCGTGGCCGGGCGACACGCCCGATCCGACGGCGCCGCTTGCGGAATTGAAGCTCGGCAGGAGCTATGTCTTCAATCTGGAGAACACCACGCCGCATACGCATCCGATCCATCTGCACGGGATGAGCTTCACGGTGATCTCCTCCTCGACGCGGGAGGTGATGCCGCTCACCTCCGATACCTATCTCATCCAACCGGACGAGAAGGTGCAGCTCGCCTTCGTCGCCGACAATCCCGGCGACTGGCTGCTGCATTGCCATATCATCGAGCATCAGAAGACGGGGATGACGAGTTATCTCAGGGTGAGCTGAGACCGCGCGCCTTCACGATCGTGGCCGCGCGTCGCGCCGTGGTTCGCCCTTGCCTCAGTTTGGACGTGATTCTTCGCCAGCAATGCTCGAAGCGTATGCTGTTGTATTGACATATCGAACCGAAAGGAGAAGGAAGGTTCAACCGACCTTTTCCTTGCGAATGAAATGATATGATCGAAACCACCGCCGATTTGGCGGCCGCCTGCAAAGAGCTGGCCAAGTCCGACTTCATCACCATCGACACCGAATTCCTGCGCGAGACGACCTTCTGGCCGGAGCTCTGCCTGATCCAGATGGCAAGCCCGACGACCGAAGTTCTCGTCGATCCGCTGGCCAAGGGCATCGATCTCGCCCCCTTCTTCGAGCTGATGGCCGACCCGAAGGTGCTGAAGGTCTTTCACGCGGCGCGCCAGGATATCGAAATCATCTTCAATCGCGGCAATCTCATTCCGCATCCGATCTTCGACACGCAGGTCGCCGCCATGGTCTGCGGCTTCGGCGACAGCGTCTCCTATGATCAACTGGTCAGCCGAATCAAGAGTGTCCATATCGACAAGTCGTCGCGCTTCACCGACTGGAGCCGCCGGCCGCTCTCCGACAAGCAACTGGAATATGCATTGGCCGACGTCACCCACCTGCGCGACGTCTACCTGTCGCTGAAGGCGGAGCTCGATCGCGAAGGCCGCACCTCCTGGCTCTCGGAGGAAATGGATATTCTCGAGGCGCGCGAGACTTACGACATGCATCCCGACGATGCCTGGCAGCGGTTGAAGATGCGTCTGCGCAAGCCGCAGGAGCTGGCGATCCTGAAATATGTCGCCGCCTGGCGCGAACGCGAGGCACGCGCCCGCAACGTGCCGCGGTCGCGCGTGCTGAAGGACGATGCGATCTACGAGATCGCCCAGCAGCAGCCCAAGGATACCGAGGCGCTGGGCCGTCTGCGCACCATTCCGAAAGGCTGGGAGCGCTCGACTTCCGGCGCCGCTGTCATCGAGGCCGTCAACGCGGCGCTTGCTCTTCCGAAGGCCGATATGCCGCACGCACCACGCCAGGCGCAGGCGCCCGAAGGGGCCGCTGCTGCCGTCGAACTGCTCAAGGTGCTGTTGAAGCTGATTTCGGAAAAACACGGCGTCGCGCCGAAGGTGATCGCCAACAGCGAGGATCTCGACAGGATCGCCGCCGAGGGCGAAAAGGCCGATGTCGCGGCCCTCAGCGGCTGGCGGCGCGATCTTTTCGGCGAGCCGGCGCTGCGGCTGATCCAGGGCGACATCGCTCTGCGCTTCGTCGACCGGAAGGTCGAAACCGTCAGCCTCTGAGGTTGGATAGATTATGCAGCACTTCCAAGTGCTGCATCGTGCTTCACGCGTCCGAACGACGCGGCGCCGTCGTTTCGAATTCGCTTGACGGTTGGTTCCGGCCGGAAACAATGGCTGGGTGAAACATCACGGCGCAGAGGCGGCATGCGGGAAATATCTCCGACGCAGAATTGGATCCTGATCGCGATCGTCCTCGCGGCCAGCGGCGTCATCTATGATTCCATGTTCTATTCCAACCAGACGCCCGTCATCGGAGCGATCTTCGCGCTTTTCATCGGCATGCCGATCATCGCTTTCGAGCGTAAGGTGCTGTTGCGCACGCTCTACAGGCGCATCCAGAAGCTGCCGACTTTCGCCTTCATCATCACCGAGCTGGTGATCTATGAGATCCTGATGAGCATCGGCTTTGCCTGCGCGGGCCTGCTGCTCTGGTCGGTCGGCATGCTGAAGCCGCCGTCGCTCCTCGATCTCGTCATCATGCCGTTCGAGGTCTTCCTCTATGCGCTGGCGGTCTGCGCCTTGATGATCTTCGTCCTGCGTGTGCGAGAACTGCTCGGCCGCGACGTTTTCCTCAGCATGCTCGTCAGCCGCTACCGCAATCCGGTCAGGGAAGAACGTGTCTTCCTGTTCATCGATCTCGTCGATTCGACGGCCTTTGCCGAAAAGCACGGTGACCTCAGGGCGCAGCAGCTGCTGAGCTCGCTGTTTGCGACCTTCGCCGAGCCCGTCAGGCGTCACAAGGGCATGATCAACGACTATGTCGGGGATGCCGCGATCATCACCTGGCCGCTTGCCCGTGGTGTCAAGAATGCGCGCTGCGTGCGCTGCATCTTCGACATCCTCGCCGATATCGACGCCAATGCCGCCGGCTGGCGGAAAAATTACGGCCAGGTGCCGAAGCTGCGCGCCGCCCTTCACGGCGGCGAGATCATCACCGCCGAAGTCGGCGTCGACCATCACAAAATCAGCTATTTCGGCGATACGGTGAACACCACCGCCCGGCTGGAAACCCTCTGCCGCAGTCTGAACCGGCCGGTGCTGATCTCCGCCGAGCTTGCCCGGCGCATGGAGTTTCCCGACAACATCTCCTGCGAAGATCTCGGCACCCATGCCGTCAGGGGCCGCGGCCAGGCGCTTGGCGTCATGGCGCTTTCCTCACGCGCGGTGACCGTCCTGAACACGCCCGCCGTCATTCTGCACGGCTGAGCAGCGGTTCGGCCGCACGTCACCAAAGCTTCACCCAACCGTCAATTCGCTGACATCAAAGCCCTGCTAAGCGGAAAGCATTCGCATCCGTTCCACGGGGATATTATGAAGACCGTCCTTTTTGCTTCCGTATCGCTTTTCATCCTGGTCGCGACCTCCGCTGCGGCCGACCAGCAGCAGTTTCCGGCCAAGCTCGCCGGCCAGGCGATCCTGCCTGCCAACACCATGGTTCCGGCACCGGCCGATGCCCCCGAATTCCTCAAGCATTCCGGCAAGTTCACGACGGCGGACCGCAAGCGCACCGAAGCGCTCGGCACCGTTCCCGGCAAGGACGGCGCCCGCATCACCGATCTGAAGCTTCCCTTCAACGGCCAGCCGATCCAGGGTTTTTCCGGCATCAAGACGATGACCGACGGCACCTTCTGGACGCTCTCCGACAACGGCTTCGGCTCGAAGGCCAACTCGTCGGACTCCATGCTTTTCCTGCACCAGATGACGTTCGACTGGGCCGCCAACAAGGCTGAAGTCGTCAAGAACCTCTTCCTCTCCGATCCCAACAAGATCGCTCCGTTCCCGATCGTGCTCGAAGGCACCGACACGCGCTACCTCACCGGCGCCGACTTCGACATCGAATCGATCCAGCCGGTTGCCGACGGCTTCTGGCTCGGCGACGAATTCGGTCCCTACATCCTGAAATTCGACACGTCAGGCCGCCTGACCGACGTCATCCCGACGACGCTCGACGGCAAGCCGGTGCTTTCGCCCGACAATCCGCTGATCCAGCTGCCGGGCAACCCGGCCGCAAAGATGCCGGTCTTCAACCTGAAGCGCTCCGGCGGCTTCGAAGGCCTCGCCATGTCGAAGGATGGCTCCAAGCTCTACGGCCTGCTCGAAGGCGCCATCTACAAGGATGACGGCACCATGGAAACGGTCGATGGCCACACCGCCATCCGCGTCATCGAATTCGACGTCGCCACCAAGAAGTGGACCGGCCGCAGCTGGCTCTATCCGTTCGAAGACAAGGGCGTGTCGATCGGCGACTTCAACATGCTCGACGACACGACCGCACTCGTCATCGAGCGCGACAGCGGCGCCGGCACCAAGGGCAAGGCCTGCGCCGACCCGAAGCAGCCGAAGCCGGATTGCTTCGAGGCTCCGGCCGAACTGAAGCGCGTCTACAAGATCGAGTTCAACGATGCCAATGTCGGCAAGGCCGTCCGCAAGATCGGCTATATCGACCTCCTCAACATCCAGGACCCTGACAACAAGAAGAAGGCCGGCAGCAAGGACGGCGTCTACGACATGCCGTTCGTGACGATCGAAAACGTCGACCGCGTCGACGCCACGCATATCATCATCGGCAACGACAACAACCTGCCCTTCTCGGCCGGCCGCGCCGTCGACAAGGCCGACAATAACGAGTTCAGCCTGCTTGAGGTTGGCGAGTTTTTGAACGCGAAGTAATTCGGGTTTGATAAGGAATATGGAGGGTGGCGCGGAGGTGCCACCCTTTTGGTTTATGACGGTCGATATTTGGCGGCATGCCGTGTGATACCCCCCTCTGCCCTGCCGGGCATCTCCCCCACAAGTGGGGAGATTGGCTGGGGTCACTGGTTTCCCCAAACAATGAGCGTCCAGCAAGGCGAAAAGGTGGAGGGGCACGAAGTTCAAGCCACTTGTGATCTCCCCACCTGTGGGGGAGATGCCCGGCAGGGCAGAGGGGGGCTGGTACGGCACAACGCCGCAAATCAGACCTACTCGAACAAAAACGCCAGCCGCTTGTTCGTCAGTCGCGACAGCTGCTGCAGGCGGCCGTCCAGGCGTTCGCCGGCGAAATCGCGGTACTCGGGAGGCACGACGAATTCGAGGTCGAGGTCCGGGTTCGGCGATTTGCGGAAGGTCAGGTTCTTGACGATGCCGGGCATCGAGGCCGAGAAGAGGTAGACGACACGCAGCATGCCGCCGAGCAGCTTGGCGCGCTCGATGAGCTGAGGCGTGGCGATCTGGGCCAGCGGGCCGGTGGCGCCGTCGTCATGCAGGCCTTCGAAACGGTAATAGTTGGAAAGCGCGATAAAGGCGCGGCCGGGATGACTGATGCCGACGAAGGAAGAGTGAGCGATGACGTTCAGCGCCTGCAGCCCTCGATAGTCAGGATGGGCGCGCCAGCTGATATCGGCAAGCAGACAGGCGGCCTGACGGTAGCGGCTTTCCTCTTCGGTTTCCTGGATGCCGAAGAGGGGCATCATGCGGCCGGTCCATTCGGCCAGCTCGCGAGCATGCTCCGGCGAGCGGGCACGCAGGATCGCCAGCTCGCCGGCAGCGGCAAGCAGCGGATCGGCGCGGCGCTCGGCCTCCGACAGCAGCGAATAGAGATATCCCTCGCGCACACCTTGCGCCGAGAAGGAAATCATCGACGGCTTCATCGCGCTCAGCACTTCCTTCATGGCGACGGCGCCGAAGGGCAGCAGCGACCGGCGGTGCTTGGAAACGGCCTGCAGCGCCGGCTCCCTGGAGTCGCGCGCGGCCACCACCTGGTCGAGGAACAGCATCATCGCTTCGAGCGACACCTCATAGCCCTGCATCATGTGCAGCGGATAATGGGTGATTTCCATGTGCAGCTTGGCGATGTTTCGCCAGGTGCCGCCCACGGCGTAGAAGGTACGCCCCTCGCCTTTCGACAGCAGCTTTGCCGTCTTCAACTGCTTGCGGGCAAAGCTCTGGGCCTTGGAGAGCGAACCGCCGGCATATTCCGACAGGCGCAGGCCGCCGAGCGGCAGAGTGATGCCCTTGCCGAATTCCTTACCCTTGATATCGATCAGCTCCAGCGAGCCGCCGCCAAGGTCGCCGGCAATGCCGTCAGGATTGTAGAAACCGCTGATGATGCCGAGCGAGGCGAATTTCGCCTCTTCCTCGCCCGAAAGCACGCGGACCTTGCGGTTCAGGATGGTTTCTGCCTGGTGGATGAAATCGGGACCGTTGCTCGCCTCGCGCGCGGCTGCCGTTGCCAGCACATACATGGTGGCGGCGCGCGCCTGGTCGGACAGAGCCTTGAAACGATGCAGCGCCGCCAAAGCCCGCGCGACGCTGTCTTCATCCATCTTGCCGGTAAGGGCGACGCCCTTGCCAAGGCCGCAGAGGACCTTTTCGTTGAACAGGACGGTCGGCGAACGGGACATGCCTTCGTAGACGACTAGACGAATGGAATTCGATCCAATATCGACGACGGAGACCGGGGCGATCCCCGGAAGGCGCCCCTGGGCTTCAGATTCAACCATTTAGGTCCAGTTTTACTTGTTGTTGCGGCCTTCGAGCAGGCCGGCGATCAGCTTCGGCGCACTGGACTTCAGAGCTTCACCACGGCCCGACAGGCTCGGATTGGTCATGAAATACTGCTGCGCATTGAACGGTTCTTCGCCCCTGCGCACTTCCATGCGTCGCGACGTACCGTCGGGCAATATCTCGTAGCTTTGTTGATTGTCAATCACGTTGCCGAGCATAATCTGTGACAAGACTTGCTCGTGAACGGTCGGATTCGTCAGCGGAACCATGGTTTCGACGCGGCGATCGAGGTTTCGCGGCATCATGTCGGCCGAACCGATGTAAACCAGCGCCTTATCGGACGGCAGGCCGTGGCCGTTGCCGAAGCAGAAGATGCGGCTGTGTTCGAGGAAGCGGCCGACGATCGACTTGACGCGGATCTTCTCTGAAAGGCCGGGCACCTGCGGGCGCAGGCAGCAGATGCCGCGCACCACCAGATCGATCTCGACGCCGGCATGGCTGGCGCGATAGAGCGCATCGATGATGTCGGGATCGACAAGAGCGTTCATCTTCATCCAGATCGCGGCCGGCGCGCCGTTCCTGGCATGCTGGATCTCCTCCTCGATGTGGCGCAGGATGCGCGGGCGCATCGTATAGGGCGAGATGGCGAGCTGCATGCCCTGTTCGGGCTCGCCGTAGCCGGTGATGAAGTTGAAGATATTCGCCATGTCATGGGCGATGACGGGATTGCAGGTAAAATAGGAAAGGTCGGTATAAATCTTCGCGGTGATCGGGTGGTAGTTGCCCGTTCCGAGGTGGCAATAGGTGCGCAGCTTGCCTTCCTCGCGCCGGACGACCATCGACATCTTGGCGTGGGTCTTGAGCTCGATGAAACCGAAGACGACCTGCACGCCGGCGCGTTCGAGATCGCGCGCCCAGCGGATGTTCGCCTCTTCGTCGAAGCGGGCCTTGAGCTCGACCAGCGCCGTCACCGACTTGCCGGCTTCGGCGGCGTCGATCAGGGCGCGGACGATCGGGCTGTCGTTGGAGGTACGGTAAAGCGTCTGCTTTATCGCCAGGACGTCAGGATCGCGCGCAGCCTGGAGAAGAAACTGGACCACCACGTCGAAAGATTCGTAGGGGTGATGGACGACCATGTCCTTTTCGCGGATGGCGGCAAAGCAGTCGCCGGCATGTTCGCGGACGCGCTCGGGAAATCGCGCGTTGTAGGGGGCAAACCTGAGATCCTCGCGCGGCGCCTTGGTGATCTCGGACAGGGTGTTCAACGCCAAAAGACCCGGCAGAACGGCGACGCGATTGTCCGGGATATTGAGGGCCTGAACGACGAACTGGCGCAGCGAGGCCGGCATTTCCGAGTCGGTCTCGATGCGGATGACCTTACCGCGGCGGCGGCGCTTCAGCGCCGTTTCGAAAAAGCGGACGAGATCCTCGGCCTCTTCCTCGACTTCGATATCGCTGTCGCGGATGACGCGGAACGTACCGGAACCCTGCACCTCGTAACCCGGGTAGAGCCGATGGATGAAGATGTTGGCGACATCTTCCAGCGTAATGTAGCGGATCGTGTTTCCATCATCCGGCAGACGAACGAAGCGGTCGAGCGCCACCGGCAGGCGCAGCAGCGCCGTCATCGGCTCGCGGCCGTTCTTGCTGACGAGCTGCAGGCCGATCGAGAAGCCGAGATTCGGAATGAAGGGGAACGGATGGGCCGGATCGATCGACAGCGGCGTCAGGACCGGGAAGATCGCCTGCTCGAATTCGGCGGCCAGCCACTGGCGGTCGGCATCGCTCAAGGCGCCGGGGCGCACGATCAGGATGTCTTCCTTGGCGAGATATTGCTGCAGGACGGCGAGCGAGGCCTGCTGCTCCATCTGCAGATGGTCGATCTCCTGCAGGATCGAGTCGAGCTGCTCGGCCGGCGTCTTGCCGTCGGGGCTGCGGATGGCGATGTTCTGGCGCACCTGGCCCTCGAGGCCGGCGACACGCACCATGAAGAATTCATCGAGGTTGGCGGCTGAGATCGACAAGAAGCGGACGCGCTCGAGCAGCGGATGCTCGGTATTTAGCGTTTCTTCGAGGACACGGCGGTTGAACTGCAGCCAGGAGAATTCTCGGTTGATGAAGCGCTCGGGGCTCTTGAGCAGCTCTTCCAGCGGGGGAGTGTTGTCGTTGATCTCGGGAGCGAGTTCTTGATGTTCTGCGACTGCACTATCCATTGTCCGCTTACCCCGTTCTCAATCGCCAAAGGCAATTATATCAGTTTGACGACGGAACTGTGACAGTCAATCGGCCGGTTCCGAATTTCCCAATTCATTCAATACTTCGGCAGCAAGAGACCGGGTGATTTTCGTGCCCCGCGACAGGGCCAGCCGGTCAAGCCTTTCGACGATCGTCTGGGCCGCGTTCAGCGACCGCTCCATCCGGTTGACGATATAGAGCACGAGTTTGTCATCTATATAAAGCTGCCGGTCGGCGAAGAGCTTGACGATCACCTGCGACAACAGCGCCTCATCGGGTTCGCCGATCTCGACGACGGTTGCCGCTTTCAGGCGTGAGCGCAGATCGGGCAGCGAAACCGGCCATGACATCGGCCAGAGACGGCTGGTGATCAACAGGCTGGTGCCGTTTTCGCGCACGCTGTTGATGACGTGGAAGAGCGCGTTGTCATCGAAGCCGAGGCGATCGGCGTCCTCGAACAGCACCGGGCCGGCGGCGGCGGCAACGGCGGCATCCGAGCCGAGCTCGGGATGGATGTCGACGGCGCCGCTCAAGTCCCGCCAGATGCGGGCAAGATGCGATTTACCCGAGCCGACCGGGCCGGCGAGCACGACGACCGGCGATGGCCATGCGGGCCAGGCATCGACGATCGAAACGGCGGCGGCGAGACGCTCCGAGATCAGGAGGTCGTCGCGCCCGCTTGCGGCATCGTGCGAAAAGACCAGCGGCAACTGCTCTCCGGCCTTGCGCTTCGGATCAGCGTTCTTGACGTCATTCATTGGGAACTGATTTCGTCTTCCGGGCGCGGCCGCTTGATGACCCGCCAAAATAAAGATCGCTCTGAAGGTAGCGTGAAAGCGCGAAGCGAACAAGGACGCCGACGGCCGCGGCGGCCGGCACGGCGACCAAAAGACCGACGAAACCGAAGAGCGCGCCGAAGGCAAAAAGCGCAAACATCAGCCAGACCGGATGCAGGCCGACGCTGGAACCGACGAGCTTCGGCTGCAGAATGTTGCCTTCCAGGAACTGGCCGCTGAAGAAGACGACGAGCACCAGCCCGATCCAGGGATAATCCGGCCAGAACTGCACGAGCGCCACGCCGATGGCGAGGACGAGGCCAACCATCGAGCCGACATAGGGAATGAAACTGATCATGCCGGCGAAGAGGCCGATCAGCAGGCCGAAATTCAACCCGACGAGAGAAAGGCCGACGGCATAATAGATGCCGAGGATAAGGCAGAGCGAGCCCTGGCCGCGGATGAAGCCCGCGATCGCCTGGTCGATCTCCTTGGCGATCTGGCGGACATCGCTGACATAATCGCGCGGGATCCACTGATCGACCTTGGCAACCATGCGGTCCCAGTCGAGCAGGATATAGAAGGCGACGACGGGGGTGACGACGAGCAGCGATAGGACGTCGACGATCGCCTTGCCGGAATTCCAGATCTGCGCGAAGAGCCCGGTGAGGAACCCCATGCCCTCCGACAGGATGCCGGAGAGATTGTCCTTGATCGCGCCCATCTGGTTCTCGACCCAGTCCGGCAGCAGCGAGTTCTGCGCCTGCGTGATGAACTGCTGCAACTGGCTGATATAACCCGGCAGACGCTGAGCGAAATCGTTGAACTGGCTGATGAGCACGGGGATGAGGATCATCAGCGCTAAGGCGAAGACGATGACGAAGGCGACCAGAATGCCGATGGTCGCCATCATCCGGCTGAGGCCGAGACGCTCCAGCCGATCGGCCACCGGATCGAGGAAATAGGCGATCGCCATGCCGGCGATGAACGGCAGCAGGATCGAGCTGAAGACGTAGAGAAAGACGATGAAGAAGACGAGCACTGCCAGCCAGAAGAAGATCTGACGCTTGAGACTGTTGCCGCTGACATGCTGTGGCATCGCTTCCCCGTTGATTGCTCGCCGCCGCCAAACGCCGCATCCGATCCGAAGCGGCCATTCAGCACATAGGATGCAGGCGCAAAGATGGTCAACCCTGTCTCGTCAAATCCCGGAAAGGGTGGAGGAAGACGCGGGAAATTGGGGGCTTTTGCCATGCAACGCTTGCATAAACGCCCCTGTCATGCAATTGCGACCGGCAGATGACGCGGCACGTTTGCCGCCTGAAATAGCCATCGGAGACCAGCATGAGCCAGTCTGGGAAAAACGGCCTGACATATAGCGATGCAGGCGTCGATATCGATGCCGGCAACCTCCTCGTCGAGAAGATCAAGCCGGCAGTGCGTTCGACGCGCCGTCCCGGCGCCGATGGCGAGATCGGCGGCTTCGGCGGGCTCTTCGACCTCAAGGCGGCGGGCTTCACCGATCCGGTTCTGGTCGCCGCCAATGACGGGGTCGGCACCAAGCTGAAGATCGCCATCGATGCCGACTATCACGACAGCGTCGGCATCGACCTCGTCGCCATGTGCGTCAACGATCTCGTCGTGCAGGGCGCCGAGCCTCTGTTCTTCCTCGATTATTTCGCGACCGGCAAGCTCGACCCCGACCAGGGCGCAGCCATCGTCGGCGGTATTGCCGCCGGCTGCCGCGAGGCCGGCTGCGCGCTGATCGGCGGCGAGACCGCCGAGATGCCCGGCATGTATTCCTCCGGCGACTACGATCTCGCCGGTTTTGCCGTGGGTGCTGCCGAACGCGGCAAGCTGCTGCCCTCGGGCGATATCGCCGAGGGTGACGTGATCCTCGGCCTCGCCTCCTCCGGCGTCCATTCCAACGGCTTCTCGCTGGTGCGCAAGATCGTCGAACTGTCCGGCCTCGACTGGAATGCCGCCGCACCTTTTGCCGAAGGCCGCCTGCTCGGCGAAGCCCTGCTCGAACCGACCCGCATCTATGTGAAGCCGCTTCTGAAGGCGATCCGCGAGACCGGCGCCATCAAGGCGCTGGCGCACATCACCGGCGGCGGTTTCCCGGAAAACATTCCGCGCGTCCTGCCGAAGCATCTGGCGGCCGAGATCGATCTTGACGCCGTCAAGGTGCCGCCGGTGTTTTCGTGGCTCGCCAAGACGGGCGGCGTCGAATCCAGGGAAATGCTGCGCACCTTCAATTGCGGCGTCGGCATGATCGCCGTCGTTGCCGTCGAGAACGTCGCGGCCGTTTCGGCCGCCCTCGAAGCCGAGGGCGAGACTGTGATCACGCTCGGCCGCATGATCGCCCGCGACGAAGGCGCTGCCGGCACGGTCTACAAGGGCACGCTTGCGATATGAGCGCACCGCGCAAACGCGTCGTCGTCTTCATATCAGGCAGCGGCTCCAACATGATGGCGTTGGTTGCGGCGGCGAAGGCCGCCGACTATCCGGCCGAGATCGTCGGGGTGATTTCCGACAAGGCGGATGCCGGCGGGCTTGCCAAGGCTGATGCCGAAGGCATCGCCACCTTCGCTTTCCCCCGCAAGGACTACGCCAGCAAGGACGCGCATGAAGCGGCGATCTTTTCGGCGCTCGACGAGCTTTCGCCCGACATTCTGTGCCTGGCAGGCTACATGCGGCTACTGACGGCAACCTTCATCCAGCGTTACGAAGGCCGGATGCTCAACATCCACCCTTCCCTGCTGCCACTGTTTCCCGGCCTGCATACGCATCAGCGGGCGATCGACGCCGGGATGCGGATCGCGGGCTGCACGGTGCATTTCGTCACCGAGGGCATGGATGAAGGGCCGGTGATCGGCCAGGCGGCCGTACCGGTTCTCTCGGGCGACACAGCCGAAAGCCTTGCCGCGCGTGTGCTCACCATCGAACATCAAATCTATCCGCAGGCGCTGCGGCTGTTTGCCGAAGGCCGGGTGACGATGGAAGGCGGCAAGGCGGTCGGCGCGGAGGCCTCGACCGCCGCACCCAAGGCACAGCTGATTTCGCTGATCGGCGACCGCGCTTAGATTGCTGCGCTATTTTCTGAAAGCCGGTAACTTTCTCAGGTCTTCCCTTCCTGTCTCAACACCGGAGCTTGCGGAAAGAATTGAGCAGCGCCTGCCGCTATGACTTCAAAATAATCACAGAGGTCAGCCAACTGATTCCATCCTGTGGTATCAGGTATTCTTGATTCTCCTTCTGAGCCATCGCTTGGCCACCAGAACAATATTTCCAATGATTACGTAAGAGGACAAAAACAATAGAGGAAGGTGAATCGCGACCGAGCCGTAACCTCCCCTCTCACACAGCGTCTCTACCGAAGCTTGACTTAAAACAATCTTGGATCCACTCAATATCGTAGCAAATGGATAGTTGAATATTACAAAATATATTATAACGAAAACAAAAATACCTCTATCGTAGATATAACAAAAAACAACAGAAATCAAAGAAATAAATATCAGAACAAATCCTGGATATTTATATACAAATAAAATCGCATTCAATAAGGAGGCGGCCGATTTTTCGCATTGTATATATTTATCGCCTATATAAACATTCGGGATACCATATTGGTTATCGTAGTAAATTGACATGACAATTACACATATTGTCGCGATTCCACTTAAAACGAGCGGCAGCAGCCCCCACTCCTTGTGCAGCAATCTTGGCTCAGATGACATCTTGACTTCGCATCGTCGGCAGTCTTGTTCCGGAGTTATGTGATAGTCGGGGTACCGTCGACGAGAAACCTGTTTAGCCGGGATCTCGTCATTCTGTGGTGGAGGGATTACTTCGACGCTCAGACGTGCAGCTAAGCCGCCAAAGCCCGCAGCGGATGCAGCGTGCCGTCGCTGTAGACGAAGCGGCCGGCGCGGAAAGTGGCGCGGATGCGGTTGATATCGCCCGGTTCGACCACGACGAGATCGGCGCGCTGACCAAGGGCGATCTCGCCACGATCCGACAGACCGGCCGAGCGGGCCGCATTGCCGGTCGCCATGGCAACGGCTGCCGGCAGGCCGCCTTCCACCATGTCGGCAAGCTTGAAGATGCCGGGCACGAAGGCGGCCGGATGATAGTCGGCGGCGATGACGCTGAGCAGGCCGGCCCTGGCGGCATCGAGGGCACTGAGATTGCCCGACATCGACTGGCCGCGCAGCGCGTTCGGCGCGCCCATCAGCGTCCAGAGGCCACGGCGGCGCGCCTCTTCCGCCGCAGGTGCCGTGACCGGAAACTCGCTGATGGTGACGCCGAGATCATGCATCTCGGCGACTTTTTCGACGCTGTCATCGTCATGCGAGGCAAGCGACAGCTTGTGCCTCAGCGACAGCGCGACGATTTCCTTCAGCTTGGCCTCGATCTCGGGATTGTTGCGCATGGCGATACGCTTGGCGACGATCTCCGCCGCCATGTCCTCGGAAATGGCGCGGCGCTCGGAAATGCTGAGGATGTAGCTCTGCAGATTGTTGTACTGGCCCTGGCCCGGCGTGTGGTCGGTCAGCGAGACCATGTCGATCTGGTCGGCATTCAGCAGGCGCTCGAGTGCCGGGGCTGCACCGACATTGGTGATTTCGTAGCGGGCATGGACGCGGTGGTCGATCAGCAGATCATCACGCAGGCGGTTGATGCCCTCGATCACCGCCGAGGTGGTTTCCAGCGAACGGACATGGCCGTAGACGCTCTCGGTCGCAAAAGAGACGGCGGCAAAGGCGGTCGTGACACCGGCGGCGGCAAGCTTCTTGTCGAGTTCGTGGATGCCGAAATCGATCGGCATCGTCGCGTTCGGCCGCGGGGCGATCTCGCGCTCGATCATGTCGCCGTGCAGATCGACGAATGCGGGCATCAGCAGCCGTCCTCCGCCATCGACAGCAGCGGCGGCGACCGGCTCCGGCCTGATCTCAGCGATGACGCCATCCTCAACACGCACGGCACCTTCACTCACCACCTCGTTTGGGAGAACGAGGGTGAAATTGCTGAGCCACATGGGCTTTCTCCTGACCGCATCCGATGATTGACAAGCCGCAGCGGATAAAACCGCTTCGTGACAGTCGTATGAAATTTCGAGCGCGATCACCTTAAAGCGGAAACTTGCGCTTTGGAATTGGTTGAATGCGCTCGCCGCGCGGATTCACGACCATCGTTTCAAACAGCGCGAGTCTCGAATCCAGCGACCTGGAGCCTTCGAATTGACTAGTTATAAATAAACTAGTAGTATTATTACTATGACGTCTATCAAACGCTCTCCAGTCGCGCTCGCCGTCCTTGCAATGCTCATGGAAGAGCCAATGCATCCTTACCGAATGCAGCGGCTCATCAAGGAGCGCGGCAAGGACGAAGTGATCAATGTCACGCAGAGGGCGAGCCTTTATCAAACAATCCAGCGGCTCGAACGCGAGGGCTTGATCATCCCGCGGAAAACAGTCCAGGACGACAAGCGTCCAGAGCGAACCGTGTACGAGATAAACGAGAAGGGCCGCGAAATCGCGCTGGAATGGATGCGGGCGATATTGTCAACCCTGACGCGAGAATATCCGGAATTCCCCGCGGCGATGTCATTTCTTCCGCTGCTTACGCCTGATGATGTGACGAGCCAGCTTGAGCTCAGAGCAAAAGCCATCGAGTCGGAACTTCGCAGGATCGACGACGTCTTGCAGGAAGCTCAGGCTGTTCCCAGGCTCTTCCTTCTCGAGATGGAATATCTCCGAGCTATCCACGCAGCCGAATTATCCTGGGTCAGTGGCATTGTCGGGGACCTCAGCGCCCAGCGTATCACCTGGACAGAGGAGTGGCTGAGACAGATCGCCGCCAAATTCTCCATCGCCCCCAAACTCGACTAGGACCAACACCATGAAGGTTTTGATTATCGGCGCCGGGACCGGCGGTTTGGCGCTCGCACATCTGCTTAAGCAGGCTGGGGTTTGCATAGCGGTATATGAGCGCGACTTTGCGCCGAGCACCGACAGTGGTGGTTATCGCGTCGGCATCAGCCCGGCTGGAAGCCGTGCGCTAAAAGCCTGTGTCCCCGGCGAACTCTACGATCTCTATGTCGCCACCTGCGCCAGGTCGCCACGCTATTTCAACATGCTCACTGAACAACTGGGCGAAGTCCTGAGCTTCGATATCGATGATGCAGGCCCGAACGCTCTCGACGGTGAAAAGAACGTCATTCGAAAGACGCTGAGGCGGGTTCTGCTCAGAGGACTTGAAGACGACGTCTTCTTCGGGAAGACGCTTCAAAGTTACACAAACAGCGCCGACGGGTCGGTCATAGCTTGCTTTCAGGATGGAAGTCTCGCGACGGGAGATGTGCTGGTGGGCGCTGACGGCACGAATTCGACTGTACGCAAGCAACGTCTGCCGGAAGCGCGTCTGGAAGACACGGGGATCGTGTCGCTCGGGGGCAAAATTCCGATGACGGACGCGACGAAAGCTCTGCTGTCGGACAAAATGTTTCAAGGCATGTCGCTGATCATGGCGCCGATGGGCTTCGGCGCAATCATTCACTCGCTCGAGTTCGCCGGCACTAGAAGCGACCCAGGTTTTATTGCTCGTTGGCCGGACTTCGTCGAAGCACTCGACGAGGACAGCGTCGGTTGGGGGGTATGGGGAGCTCGGCAGAACTGGCCGCGGGACCCGACCGGTCTGAGCGGCGAACAATTGAGAGAACTGGGCTTGAAACTCACCCGGGACTGGCATCCGCACTTACATGCGCTCATTCAGATGACGGAGCCCTCGACGATCCACGATATCAGGATGAGAACCGCCGTCCCGCTGACGCCTTGGGCGAGTTCGAATGTCACTCTGCTCGGTGACGCCGTCCATACGATGACGCCAGGACGAGGCGCGGGCGCCAATACCGCGCTTCGCGATGCCGCACTGCTCGGACACATGCTGGTTGAAGCGAACCAAGGGCGAAAACCGCTTGTCCAAGCCATACATGCCTACGAAGTCGAGATGCTTCGCTACAGTACCGAAGCGATCCGAGAATCGAAAAAGCAGATGGATGCCAGCGACCTGGTCCATCGGCCGATTGTCGGCAGACTTCAACTCGCTGTCACGCGCGGCGTAATGCGCATCATCAATGCGGTACCTGCACTGAAGCAGCGCGCCTTTCAGCAGATGATGCGAGTTCGCGGGGAAAACTAAACGGGTCGCGGATCATGTCGATCCGCCCGAAGTAACTTGACGAACCAGGTCTCGATCGCCTTACCCGCTAACGAAGTTTGCCCCTGTTCAAAAGCGCCCATTGCAAGAGCATGATCGTCTTGGCGTCGAAGATCTCGCCGGTTTCGATCATTGCCGCGGCGGCGTCGAGCGGGACTTCAAGGACCTCGATATCCTCGTGCTCTTCGTCCAGACCGCCGCCTTCCGCCACGCGGTCGGCGGTGTCGATGAGGGCTGCGAAGAAGTGGACGACCTCGGTGACGGCGCCCGGCGAGGTATAGGATTTGAACAGGAAGCGCGCGTCGCGCAGGCGATAACCGGTCTCCTCCATCGCCTCGCGACGGATCGCCGCCTCGGGATGATCATCATCGAGAAGGCCGGCCGGCACCTCGATTGTCCAGGCGGGATCGCCGTTGAGATGAACAGGGAGGCGAAACTGGCGGACGAGCACGACAAGGTCGCGCCTGGGATCATAAAGCAGGATGCAGGCGGCGGGCGTGCGGTGATAGACTTCCCGCTTCAACCGCTGGGTTGCGCCCTTGCGGTCGATATAATCGAGCAGGTAGCTGGCGAGCCGCGTCCACCCATTCGACAGAGTTTGCTCGCCGGCGATCTTCACGCGTGATGTCGGCTGCATCATGCTGCGTCCTTGCGAAGCCAGACCTTGTTGTCGTGCACGGCCGCCCCGCCATAGGGTGCGACGGGGTCGGCGCCGGTCAAGACATTGATGCCCTCGCCATCGACATGCGCCTTGTTCGGCCAAAGCCCCTCGGCGATCAGGACGCCGGATTTCACTTCGGTGGTGATGCGGGCGTGGATGCGCAGATCGCCGCGGCTATTGCCAATGCGAACGAGATCGCCATGGGCGATGCCATTGGCTTCGGCGTCGGCGGGATTGATCATCACCTCGGGGCGCCCTTCCTTTTGGCGAGAGGTCTTGGTCTCGGAGAAGCTCGAATTCAGGAAGTTGCGGGCGGGCGACGTGGCCAGCCGGAAAGGATGCTCGGGATCGGTGACTTCGATGACATCGACCTGATCAGGGAAGGCCGGAAGCTCGGCATGCGGCCCGAGCACCCCGATAGCGGCCGGCGGCTTGTTCGGCGCCGGCTGATTGATCCAGTCCGGGCGAAAGTGGAACTTGCCATCCGGATGGGCAAAGCCGTTCAGATAATGCGCCTCCTCGAAGGCGGGCTGGCGATCGAACCATTTGTGTTCGAGGAAATGCTCATAATCCGGCAGGCCGCTCGATTCGAGAATGCGGTCGACCATCTCGCGGGCGGTGAAGCCGAAGCCGGGACGATCGGCGACGCCGAGGCGTTTGGCCAGTTCCTCGATGACAAAGAGATTGGTGCGCACAGTCGGCGGCGGCTCGACCAGCTTCGGCCCCAGCAGGATATGGTTCTGGCCGCCGGCCCGGTAGATATCGTCATGCTCGACGAACATCGTCGCCGGAATGACGATATCGGCGATCTCAGCCGTTTCGGTCATGAACTGCTCGTGGACGGCGACGAAGAGGTCGTTGCGGGCAAAGCCGCGTCTGACGAGGCGCTGCTCGGGGGCGATGTTGGCGGGATTGGTGTTCTGGATCAGCATCGCCGTCACCGGGCCGCGATGACGGAGCGCCACCGCATCACCGGTCAGCACCCGGCCGATCTGCGACTGGTCGAGCATGCGGATATCGGCATCCCTCATCGACCGGCCGGTCAGTTCGGCGCTGTTCATGCGGAAAATATCGCTGTTCGAATGGAAGGCGCCGCCGCCTTCATATTGCCAGGAGCCGAGAACGGTGGCGATCGAGGCGGCCGCATGCATGGCGACCGCGCCGTTGCGCTGGCGGGTGAAGCCATAGCCCAGGCGGAAGAAGGTCTTCTTCGTGGTGCCGACGAGGCTGGCGAAGGCTTCGATTTCCTCGACCGAAAGACCGGTGATGGCGGCGGCCCATTGCGGCGTCCTGGTTTTCAGATGCGCTTCGAGACCCTCGGGATCGTCGGCATACCGCGCCATATAATCACGGTCGGCATGGCCGTCGCGGAAGGCGATGTGCATGACAGCGCAGGCGAGTGCTGCATCGGTACCCGGCCTGACGATCAACGCCATGTCGGCCTGCTTCATCGTCGGATTGTCGTAAATGTCGATGACGACGATCTTGGCGCCGCGCTCCTTGCGCGACTTGATGGCGTGGGTCATCACATTGACCTGCGTCGAGACCGCGTTGGTGCCCCAGATGACGACGCAATCGGTGCGGCCCATCTCGCGCGGATCGGGACCACGCAGCGTGCCGGTCGCCATGGTGAAGCCGGTCCAGGCGGGGTTGGTGCAGATCGAGGAGAAGAAGCCGGAGTAACGCTTGGCATGACGCAGACGATCGATCGAATCGCGCTGCACCCAGCCCATGGTGCCAGCGTAGAAATAGGGCCAGATCGCCTCGCTGCCGTCCCTCGCCTCGGCCTTCACAAAGGCTTCGGCGATTTCATCCAGCGCATCGTCCCAGGAAATCTGCTGCCACTGCCCTGCCCCCTTGGCGCCGGCGCGGCGCAAGGGATACATCAGGCGGTCGGGATGGTAGAGCCGCTCGGCATAACGGGCGACCTTGGCGCAGATGACGCCCGACGTGTAGGAATGGTCATTGGCGCCGCGCACGCGGCCGATGCGGCCATCCTCTGATATATCGACCTCCAGCGCGCAGGTGGAGGGACAGTCATGCGGACAGGCGGTGTGACCCACCCTGTTGTCCGGCTTTTCTGATTTGGCGTGGATGGGGGTCGCAATGTTCATGGCATTTGTATATTCCAAGGCCTGCACGGCCAAAAGCCACAAAAGCTCGCCATGACGCGAATTCATACGGACATCAGCGAAAATGAACTACCGCCATATCTACCACGCGGGCAACTTTGCCGATGTGCTGAAACATGCCGTGCTGGCGCGGCTGATCCGCTACATGCAGAAGAAGGATGGGGCGTTCCGCGTGCTCGACACGCATGCCGGCATCGGCCTCTACGACCTCTCCTCCGAGGAAACGCAGAAAACCGGCGAATGGCTCGAGGGCATCGGCAAGCTGATGGAGGCCGAGCTCGGACCTCAGGTTTCCGAACTGCTCGAGCCCTACCTCTGGGCAATCCGCGAACTCAACCCAGAGGGCGGCATCCGCTTCTATCCTGGATCGCCGAAACTTGCGCGCATGCTGTTCCGCCCGCAGGACCGGCTGTCGGCCATGGAACTGCACCCGGAGGACTTTATCAGGCTGCATCGGCTGTTCGAGGGCGATCACCATGCCCGCATCACCGAGCTCGACGGTTGGCTGGCGCTCGGCGCGCATCTGCCGCCGAAGGAGAAGCGCGGCATCGTGCTCGTCGATCCGCCCTTCGAGGAAGAGGATGAATATCAGCGTCTGGCCGAAGGGTTGGAAAAGGCCTACCGGCGTTTTCCCGGCGGCACCTATTGCCTGTGGTATCCACTGAAGAAGGGCGCGCCGATCAAGGAATTCCACGAGAGGCTGCAGGCGCTCGACATCCCGAAAATGCTCTGCGCCGAACTCGTGGTTCGCAGCGACCGCGGCACTACCGGATTGACGGGCTCAGGCCTCGTCATCGTCAACCCGCCCTTCACGCTGAAGGACGAGCTGCACCAATTGCTGCCCGCATTGAAGGACCATCTGGCGCAGGACCGTTTTGCCTCGCACCGCGCCTTCTGGCTGCGCGGCGAGAACAAGGCCATAAAGGACGATAGCTAACTACAGCACCGCGCGTCTTTTCAGACGCGCAAAGACGCCGTAGCACTTTGAATTTGCGCATAATCCTTTCCGAAAATCGATTTCGATTTTCGGGGTTATGCGCTAGCTTCGCGGATAGTCCGCGCCGCAATCCACAATCTCATCAGGTGTCCCATGAAGCTCCTTTGTTCGCCCGCCTCGCCCTATTCCAACAAGGTGCGGATGGCCGCGCATTTTCTGGAGCTGGAGTTGAACGCCATCCGGGTCGACACCAATACCGGACCGGCGATCCTGGTGGATAACAATCCGCTCGGCAAGATTCCGACGCTTCTGACCGATGACGGGCTCTCGATCTATGACAGCGTGGCGATCATGCATTATTTCGACCGGCTGACGAAGGGTGGGCTCTACCCCTCCAAGAAGGGCAAGCGCACGGATGCGGAAATCCTCGAGGCGCTCTGCGACGGCATCTGCGACTGCCTGCTGGCGATCGTCTATGAGCGGCGCTTCCGCGACGAGGAAAAAGTTCACCAGCCGTGGATCGACCGGCAATGGAAGAAGGCGACGAGCGGGCTCGCGCATCTGAGCGCCAATCCGCCGAAGCTCGGCAAGAAGCTCAGCGGCGGGCATTTCGCGCTGGCCGCGACGCTCGATTATCTTGAACTGCGCTTCAAGGACCAGTGGGAGGCCGATCATGCGCCGCTCACCGACTGGCTGCGGCAGTTCGGCAAGAAATTCCCTGCCCATAACGAGCTCAAGTCCCAGGGCTGAGTGTGCTCAAGCGCACGGCTGAACGACCGGACCAACAAGCGGACAGCAAAAAGCCGGGCGATGAGCCCGGCTTTTCATTCTTGAACGGTTTGTCCGGCTTAGAACTTGACGCCGATACCGAGCTTGACGCTGTTCTCGTCGTAACCGCGCGAGAAGCTGCCGGAGTCGAGGTCGTAGTCCTTGCTCTGGTAGTCGGTGTAACGATATTCCAGGCGCGTCGTGATGTTGTTGGTCACGAAGGCTTCGACGCCGGCGCCGACCGTATAGCCGAAGTTCGTCTTGCTTTCGTCCGAGGTGTCGTCGGAAACCTTGACGTCGCCGATCGCCAGACCGGCCGTGCCGTAGAGCAGGAAGGGGTTCATGTCGTAGCCGACGCGGCCACGGACGGAGCCGTTCCAGCCATACTTGTTCTTGACGCCGCCCGAGGAGACGTCGTCGCCGCTGTAGCCGAGGTCGGATTCAACGCCGTAGACGATCTGGCCCGCCTGCCAGTTGTAGCCGGTGAAGACCTGGCCGCCGAAACCATAGGTGTGGCGGTCGGAACCGAAGTCACCCATGTTGTAGGTGCCGGCGCCGCCGAGGTAGAAGCCTTCCCAGTTTCCTGCCGGCTTGACCGGAGCGTCCTGGGCAACCGGCGCTTCCGGAACCTGGTCGACGGCATCGGCCGCCTGAGCTGCCGAGACGCCCGCAATTGCAAAAACGGAGGCCATGAGGCCAGCAATGAGTACACGCATACTTAGTCTCCTTTCAGTCCCGCGCCGCTTGTCATCTGTCTATCAGTGAAGCATTGGCGGGATATTGCCAGATGTCCCTTCCGGATCGAGACTGAAATTGGAACTCAAATGCGGATTTGAAAGAGCCAAATTGTGATATCATTGTGGCAGCCGCATGGCTGAAATTCGATGTTGCTTTGACGCAACATACACTTCATTAACCCTACCGAAGAGTTAAACTTAAAATACTTATTTTAGTAAATCGCATTCTTAAATAATACATAGAATATCTCGCTCGGGGACGCAACCGCAACGGCCTATTTATATAATCTCCGCCGGCCCCTATATAGTCTGCAGGCAGACTCGCGGGATCAGAAAGCAAGATTTTGAACGACGAAAGACTTCGCACGGCCCTTATAACAGGGTCAGCTAAGAGAATAGGACGGGCAATCGCCGAAGACCTTGCTGCAAATGGCTTTTCCGTCGCGATCCACGCGAACGGCTCCATTGGTGAAGCCGAAGAGCTGGTGGCGGAATTGCGGCGGAAGGGATATCGGGCAGCCGCCTTGCAGGCCGACCTGAGCGATATCGGCGAAACCGGCGCGTTGGTCGCGAAGGCGTCGGAAGCACTCGGGCCGCTCGATCTGCTCGTCAACAATGCGTCGGTCTTCCAGCATGATTCAGCGCGTAGTTTCAATGCCGCCACCTGGGCATTGCACTTCGACCTGCATGTACGTGCGCCCTCTATCCTTGCGGCGGCCTTCGCGCAGCAGATGCCCGCTGCGGCAGCGGGGCTGATCGTCAATATCATCGACCAGCGGGTTTGGGCGCTGAGGCCCAGCTTCTATTCCTATACCCTCTCCAAATCCGCTCTGTGGACGGCGACGCAGACGCTTGCACAGGCATTGGCGCCACGCATCCGCGTCAATGCCATCGGCCCCGGCCCCTCGATGCCGAGCGAGCGGCAGGCGATGGAGGACTTCCAAGCGCAGATCTCTGCCCTTATCTTGCAGCGAGGGCCGGCGCTGAAGGAATTCGGACAAACGATTCGCTTCCTTTACGACACGCCCTCGATCACCGGCCAGATGATTGCCCTCGACGGCGGCCAGCACCTCGCCTGGCAGACGCCCGATGTGGCGGAGATTACGGAATGAACGGACGAAAGCTGCCGGATGGCGGCGTTCTCTACGACGAGACGGATGAGAGCGAAGACGATATCGAGGTGGAAGGCGATGTTTCCGCCGCCGCCCCGCTTGCCGCAGCCGTCGACTGGAACGCCGGCAGCCTCAATGAAACCGGGCTCATCGGCGCGGAACTGATCGGTGAATTCGTCAAGCGGCTGCCGAACAGCCCGGGCGTCTACCGCATGTTCAATGCCGAGGGCGACGTACTTTATGTCGGCAAGGCGCGCAGTCTGAAGAAGCGCGTCGGCAATTACGCCGTCGGCCGCGTGCATTCCAACCGCATCGCCCAGATGGTACGCCAGACGGCGAACATGGAATTCGTGACGACGCGCACGGAAACCGAAGCGCTGCTTCTGGAAGCGAATCTGATCAAACGCTTGCGGCCGCGCTTTAACGTATTGCTGCGCGACGACAAGTCCTTCCCCTACATCCTCATCACCGGCGACCACCGGGCGCCTGCGATTTTCAAGCATCGCGGTGCGAGAGCGCGAAAGGGCGACTATTTCGGACCTTTCGCTTCAGCCGGCGCTGTCGGGCGGACGATCAATTCGCTGCAGCGCGCCTTCCTGATTCGCACCTGCACCGACAGCGTCTTCGAAACGCGGACGCGACCCTGCCTGCTCTACCAGATCAAGCGCTGTTCCGGGCCCTGCACGCATGAGGTCAGCGACGAGGGTTATGGCGAACTGGTGCAGGAGGCGAAGGACTTCCTGTCCGGCAAGAGCCAGAAGGTGAAGTCGCATATGGCCGAGGCCATGAACCAGGCGGCCGAGGACCTCGATTTCGAGCGGGCGGCGATCTATCGTGATCGCCTGGCGGCACTTTCGCATGTGCAGAGCCACCAGGGCATCAATCCGGCCGGCGTCGAAGAGGCTGATGTTTTCGCCATCCACCATGAGGGCGGCGTTTCCTGCATCCAGGTGTTCTTCTTCCGCACCGGACAGAACTGGGGCAATCGCGCCTATTTCCCGAAGGCCGATCCGCAGCTTTCGAGCGCCGAAGTGCTGAACTCCTTCATGGCGCAGTTCTACGACGACAAGCCGGTGCCGAAGCAGATCATGCTGTCGGAAACGGTCGAAGAGTTGGAGCTGCTCGCTGCCGCACTCAGCGAAAAGGCCGGCCACAAGGTTTCCATCCTCGTGCCGCAGCGCGGCGAGAAGCGCGATCTGGTCGATCATGTCGTCGGCAATGCACGCGAGGCGCATGGGAGAAAGCTCGCCGAAACGGCGTCGCAGTCGCGGCTGCTCGAGGGTTTCAAGGAAACGTTCGGGCTTTCCTATGCGCCGCAGCGCATCGAGATTTACGACAACTCGCATATCATGGGCACCAATGCCGTCGGCGGCATGGTGGTCGCGGGGCCGGAAGGCTTCGTCAAGAACCAGTACCGCAAGTTCAACATCAAATCGACCGACATCACGCCCGGAGACGACTTCGGCATGATGAAGGAGGTGATGACACGGCGTTTCTCGCGGCTGATCAAGGAGGAAGGCATTCCAGACCGGACGGTGCAGGCGGCCACACCCGACGCCGCCGACATGCCCTTCCCCACCTGGCCCGATGTGATCCTGATCGACGGCGGCCAGGGGCAGATGACGGCGGTGCGCGCCATCCTTGCCGAACTCGGCATCACCGACAGCGTCACGGCGATCGGCATCGCCAAGGGCGTCGACCGCGACGCCGGGCGCGAACGTTTCTTTCCGCCGGGGCGCGAGAGCTTCACGCTGCCGCCGCGCGATCCGGTGCTCTACTTCATCCAGCGCCTGCGCGACGAAGCGCATCGTTTCGCGATCGGCTCACACCGGGCGCGGCGTAAGAAGGAAATGATCAAGAACCCGCTCGACGAGATCGGCGGCATCGGCCCATCGCGCAAACGGGCGCTGCTCCAGCATTTCGGGACGGCGAAGGCGGTTTCGCGCGCCGCCCTGTCCGACCTGATGGCGGTGGAAGGCATATCCGAAGCGGTCGCCAAGCAGGTCTATAATCATTTCCACGACGACGCCGCGAAATAACCGGCCTCCGTCGCAAATTCCACGCAAAGGCGGTGAAAAGACAGAAAGAATGTTGACGGTCCGCGGCCAAAGCCGTCATCTACCGCATCGGCCCGAAAATCGGACTCGATTTTCGGAAAGCACGATGCGCAGGTTCAAAATGTTACAGCGTCCTTTGCGCGCCTCAGAAAGACGCGCGGCGCTGTAACGGCGCATCAATTCAGAGAAACGATCCCATGGCATCGCGTGCGTACAGCATTCCCAATCTTCTGACCTACGGCCGCATCCTCGCCGTGCCGCTGATCGTTCTCTGCTTCTTCATCGAGGGCAGGCTGTCGATCAGCAACACGGCGCGCTGGGTGGCGCTATGGATCTTCGTCATCGCCTCGCTCACCGATTTCCTCGACGGCTATCTCGCACGCATCTGGAACCAGACGTCGAATATCGGCCGCATGCTCGATCCGATCGCCGACAAGCTGCTGGTCGCCTCGATCCTGCTGCTGGTCGCGGCCGACCAGACGATTGCCGGCTGGTCGATCTGGGCGGCGATCACCATTCTTTGCCGCGAGATCCTGGTGTCGGGACTGCGCGAATATCTGGCGGCGCTGAAGGTCAGCGTACCGGTGACACGGATCGCCAAATGGAAGACGACGCTGCAGCTCGTCGCCATCGCCTTCCTGCTCGCCGGCCCGGCCGGTGACGAGATCTTCCCCTATACGACGCAGACCGGCATTGCGCTGCTGTGGATCGCCGCATTGCTGACCATCTATACCGGCTATGATTATTTCCGCGCCGGGCTGAAACATATCGTGGATGACGAGGAATGACGCGGCTTGTCTATTTCGCATGGGTGCGCGAGCGCATCGGCAAGGGCGAGGAGGAGATCGACCTCCCCTCCTCCGTCGTCACCGTCGCCGATCTTCTGAATCATTTGAAGACGCTCGGCGAAGAATATGAGACCGCACTTCAATATCCCGAGGTGATCCGCGTGGCGCTCGACATGGAGCATGTCGAGCATGACGAGCCGATATCAGGGGCGAAAGAGATCGGTATATTTCCGCCGATGACGGGGGGATGAAGCGGTGATGGTGGTGCCGTGTCGCTACCCCCCTCTGTCCTGCCGGACATCTCCCCCACAGGGAGGGAGATTGGCTGGAAGCACGGATTACCTCAAACAATCAAGCTTTCAGCCCCGCGAAATCACACCAAAGCAGCGGAGGAATTCGCTGTGACTGTCATCCCCACCATCCGCGTCCAACACGAAGACTTCGACCTGCAGGCCGAGGTCGATCGCCTTTCCAAGGGCAAAGCCGGCATCGGCGCCGTCGTCACGTTTTCGGGCCTCTGTCGCGATGAAGGCGGCACGCTGGCTGCCCTCGAACTCGAACATTATCCCGGCATGGCGGAAGCGGAAATGCGGCGCATTGGCGATCTTGCCATAACGCGTTTCGGACTTCTCGGCCTGACCGCCATCCACCGCTACGGCAAGATCGCGGCCGGCGAGAATATCGTGCTGGTCGTCGCAGCCGCACCGCACCGGCAGGCGGCGTTCGACGGCGCCAGTTTCGTCATGGATTTCCTGAAGACCGCAGCCCCCTTCTGGAAGAAGGAACATGGCAAGGATGGCGCTACGGGCAACTGGGTCGCGGCGAAAGACGCCGACGATACGGCGCGCGACAAGTGGAAATGATCAGAGGACGACGCGCTCCCTGCGGCTCATGACCAGGAGCAGGACGAGCAGCGAGAAGATGACGAGATCCCGCCAGACGAAGGGGCCGTAGGCGCCCCACAAGGTTTCGACGACGGCAAGCCCGGCGGCGCCACCCGCCGAGCGCAGCGGATCGGAGTAGCCGCCGACGGCAGCGATCAGCAGCACCTTCAGCCCGAACATCAGGCCGGCGCCAAAATCCATCGAGCCGTAATAGAAGGTGGCGAGGATGCCGCAGAGGGTGGCGACGAGGGCCGCGGCCGCATAGGCGACGAGAAAGACGCGATCGGCGCTGGTGCCGCAGAGTTCGGCGGCCAAGGGATCGTCGGTGACGGCGCGCCAGACGCGGCCCCAAGCCGTGCGCCTGAGGATCAGCGCACCCACCGCGACGATGGCGCACATCAGCGCGCTGTCGATCAACTGGATATAGGTGAGCGTCACCTTGAACAGGCCGTCGCTCCAGAAGACGACCGTGTCGTTCAGGAACGGCGGCAGCCAGATGCCGTGGCTATTGGCGGCAAGCCGGGCTGTCTCCATCAGCACGATCATCATGCCGAGGGCGGCGACGATGACCGTATTCGGCGATTTGCTGACCAGCGGCAGCATGATCGAGCGGCCGATCCAGAGGCCCGCCGCCAGCGAATAGACGATGGAAGCGCCGGCGCCGATGGCAAGAGCCGCCGGCAGCACCAGCCAGAACCTGACATAGGCGAGTTCGGTGAAGAGCAGCAGAATCTGGCCGGCGAAGGCAAAGATCGCCCCATAGGTGATGTCGGCCCGCTTCGTCACGCCGAAGGCCACGGCATAACCGAAGGCGAGCGCGGCATAGAGGGCAGCGAGCGGAACCGCATTCGCCAGCTGCTGCAGAAGATAGGCCATTCCAGACACTCCGCGTCCGCAAAATTATAACTGGTAAAACCTATTTTGCCAGTTATAATTTCAATATGAGCTTTTCCTGGACCCCTCACCGCTTTGCCGGCGGCGCACTGGCGCTCGATGTCGCCAACAGCGTCATTCTGCGCCACGATGCTGCGCGGCGGATCGATCGCTTCGCAGTCAGCGATCAGATGCGGAGTTTTCCGCGCGCGGCCGCCGAATTCTGCGCCGAACGCGCCCTCTTCGGCGACATCGCGCCGGTGGCGGCGGAAAACGAGGCGGATTTCATCGCGCTGCGGGAAGAGATCGACCTCTATTTCCGCAAGCGTATACTCGATGGCGGCAACGACCAACTGCTGGCCGGACTGTTGGAAGCCTTGGCCAAGACATTGCGCGACCCAAGCCCCGGCAGCCTGGCCTCGGCTACTGCCCATTCGGTGCTACGGCTGATCGCCATGCCGGATCCGGAGCGGATGAAGATCTGCGGAAATTGCGGCTGGCTGTTCATCGATCGCAGCAAGAACCGGAGTCGGGCCTGGTGCGACATGGCGGTCTGCGGCAACCGCGCCAAGGCCAATCGGCACTATCGCCGCAAGAAGGAGGAGACGCCATGAGGAATTATTGGATCGTGATGGCGGTCACTGTCGGGCTGCTGTCCGCCTGCCAGCGCCAGGCGGAAAACCTGGTCGAGGTCACCGGCCATCTCTTCGTCTTCAACTATCGGGTGGCGAGCGCCACCTACCTGCTGACGCTGAAGAAGACAGGACCCATTCCCGACGGTTCGGTGATCATCGCCGAATTCGAAAATCCTCAAGGTGGCGATCCGCTGGTACTGAATCAGAAGATCTACCCGATCGACGACAAGATCGCGCTGCAGAGCGAGAACCTGCACTGCGTGCGCAAGGACCGCCCCTATTCCGTGAGTGTCCGGCTGGTCGACAAGGACGGCAAGGTGCTGCAGGAATTGAAAACGCAGTTCCGTTCCGACCTCGACCAGACAGTGCTGCCGAGCAAACCGCTCGTTATCGGCGCGCTTTATGAAAAGAACCCTGAGGTCTTCAAGCCTGACGGCAGCGTCGATTTCTCCAATACCGACAAATGCCCGGCATAGAAACAAGGGCACATAGAAAAAGCCGGAGCAGAGCCCCGGCTTTCAAGAGTCAATTCAAGGTGTTCGGCACGAATGCCGACGTAAGGCCTCAGCCGACGATTTCGGTGTCGGAGAACCAGTACTTGATTTCCTGGGCGGCCGTTTCCGGAGCATCCGAGCCGTGAACGGAGTTTTCGCCGATCGACAGGGCGTGAACCTTGCGGATCGTGCCTTCGTCAGCGTTTGCCGGGTTGGTCGCGCCCATGATCTCGCGGTTCTTGAGGATCGCGCCTTCGCCTTCCAGCACCTGGACAACGGTCGGGCCGGAGGTCATGCCTTCGACCAGTTCGCCGAAGAAGGGACGGTCCTTGTGAACGGCGTAGAAGCCTTCGGCTTCGCGACGGCTCATCCAGACGCGCTTGGAAGCGACGACGCGCAGACCGGCATCTTCGAGCATCTTGGTGATGGCGCCCGTCAGGTTGCGCTTGGTTGCATCCGGCTTGATCATCGAGAAGGTGCGTTCAATCGCCATAGTCAAATCCTCTGTTTTCTCGGGAAAAGTGGGCGGTCTTTACCCGCCCCAACGCCCGAAAACAAGGGGTCGGCGGCAATTTCACGCCGCTGTCACAGTCCTGCCGCGGCTTTGGTGAAGATCGAGGCAGCGTTCGAACCAGCCCATGACCGGATCGGCGGCGGCCAGCATGGCGAGACCGGCGGAGACACGCAGCCATTGCAGCGCGCCGAAGACGATATAGTCGGCAAACAGCGGCGTCTGCCCGCCGATGAAGGGCTGGAACTTCAGCATGTGGCGGAGCGGCTCCAGCTTGGCGCCGAAGGAAGCCTTCTCCGCTTCGCCATCGGCGGCAACCACTTCCAGCGGCTTGCCCAGCCTGACCTCACGGCTTTCGCGGAAATAGGCCTTGTCGCCCTCGTCGAGGTTCGCGTGGATATCGAGAAGGGCAATGCGCATGATCGCCGGATGGATGATCATCTGCGAATAGCCTTCGACCATGCGCGACAGCGCCTTGCCGCCCTCGCCGCCAAACAGCGACGGCCGCTCGGGATAGGCCTCCTCCAGATAGAGGGCGATGTCGAAACTGTCGGGGATCAGCCGGCCGTTGTCGTCGAGCACCGGCACGGTCGGCGACACGCCGCCGCCGATCGCGCGGATGCGGGCGTAGGTCGTCGGAATCTCCTCGAAATCGAGCCTCTTATGGGCGAGCGCCATCACCGCCTTCCAGCAATGGGGCGAAAAGAAGCGCCGTTCGTCGGCACCGCAGAGGGAATAGAGGGCTCTGGTCATGACAGTCCTTTCGAGATCACGGCTGCATCCATTCCACGACAGAAAGCACCGGCGATCAAATCAGGAAATTTCATGGGCATATCACTGCGATTTCGGGGAAACCGGGCTAGACTGCAGCGACCAATCCGGGAGGGAGTGAATGCTCAGACATTACAGGATGTTCGCCGCCTATAATCGCTGGGCCAACACGCAAGTCTACGCGGCCGCGGCCGAACTCAGCGATGCAGACTTCCGCAGCAATCGCGGCGCGTTCTTCGGCTCGCTGCATCGCACGCTCAATCATCTGCTCGTCGCCGATCGGATTTGGATGAAGCGCTTCACCGGCGCCGGCGAAGCGCCGACGACACTCGATGCCGTGCTGTTCGAGGATCTGGATGCGCTGGTCGCCGCCCGCAGGGCAGAGGATGAGCGGATCATTGCCTGGACGGGCATGCTGGACGAGAAAACCCTCGCCGGCGACTTCACTTATGTCACGGTGGTACAGCCGGTCGAGATTACCCAAGCTCTGTCGGCAGCGCTCGCGCATTTCTTCAACCACCAGACCCATCATCGTGGCCAGTGCCACATGACGCTGACGGCGCTTGGCAAGCCGAGCCTCATGCTGGATCTCATCTACTTCCTGCGCAACGAGGGCCGTGAGTGGATGTGAGGCGTTCGCCATCAAGACGGTATTAACCGACTTTGCCAGTTCCGCCGCGAATCCGGACTTCCAGTTGAATATTCAGCTTCTCTTAAAAGCTTGCGGGTATAGCGGAAGTTAAGAAAAGAGCTTGGCCGCGAGGGAACATCATGCAGAACGCAAGCGCAAAAACACTGGTGCCGCGCGAAGCTGCTCGCGTGGCCCCCATGGCGGACATTCAGAAGATCGCCCAGCATATGGCGCGCCTGAACGTTGCCGCCCTGCCGCGCAACTACGAACTCTTCCATGAGGCGATCATCGGACTCAATCCGGGCCTTGCGCAGGATATCGCAGCGCTCGGACCGCATCCGCAACAGCCCATGCTCGATGAACTCGGCCTGAAATACCGGCTCATCGGCCATTGCGGATTGGCGGGCGAAACATCACGGAACGAGGCGAGCCGGATGCTGCGCGAGGCGGCGGAACGGCTTGCCGAAGGGCTGAAGCACAAGAACGCCTTTGCGCGCGCCTGCGGGACGATTCTGAAATCCATTTCCAGTAACGACGACCGGAGCCTTGCCGCCTTCCTCAGCGAGGTGGATTATCTGACTGCCTCGCTTGCAACCGTTCTTTCAGCCGAAATGGAAATCGGCGCGAAGCTGCAGGACGACATCAAGGCGCTAGAAACACTGGAGCGCGGCATCTCTGCCATGCAATCGGCTGCGATTACCGACAAGCTCACCGGACTGCCGAACCGCGTAGCACTCAACCGGACGATATCCGATCTTTATGAGCGCGAAGAGGGTGCCGCCGGCAGCGCGCTGATCATGGTCGATATCGACAATTTCTCTGATCTCAACGGCAAATACGGCACGCACGCCGGCAACAAACTCCTGAAGAAGTTCGCCGGGCTCTTTCGCAAATGTATCAAGAAGAACGATTTCGTCGCCCGCACCGAGGCCGACGAATTCGCCCTCCTGTTTTCCAATGTCGGCATGCAGGATGCGATTGCTATCGCCGACCGCCTGCGCGCCTCCGTGGAGGACAATCTCGTCTTCGCGACATCCGACAAGGCCGACCCCGGCCGGCTCACCGTCTCAATCGGCGTGGCGCTCAGTGCTGACGCGGCAACACCGGGACAGTTGCAGGCCAACGCCCGTGTGGCGCTTCTTGCCGCGCAGTCGAATCCTCGCCAGCCGGTGCAAGCTTTCGGGCGCTGAGCGGACAAGCCTCTTGCGGCGGCCAAGCAGGCTTGTCGGCGCCAAGCGAGCTTGGCGCGGTAAAGCGCTCTTGCCTTGACGAGCGCTTTCAGCCAAAACCCCGGCCATGATCACGCTCACTGACATTTCCGCCCGCATTGCCGGGCGCCTGCTTCTCGACAATGCCAGCATTTCGTTGCCTTCGGGCACGAAGGCGGGGCTCGTCGGGCGCAATGGCGCCGGCAAGTCCACGCTGTTTCGCGTCATCACCGGCGATCTCGGCTCGGAGACAGGATCGGTGTCGATCCCGAAGGCCGCACGCATCGGCCAGGTGGCGCAGGAAGCGCCGGCGACCGAAGACACGCTGATCGAAATCGTGCTTGCCGCCGACAAGGAACGCACGGCCCTCGTGACCGAGGCGGAGACGGCGACCGATCCGCACCGCATCGCCGAAATCCAGATGCGTCTCGTCGATATCGACGCGCATTCGGCCGAGGCGCGCGCGGCGAGCATTCTTGCCGGCCTCGGTTTCGACCAGGCGGCGCAGGCCCGCCCCGCCTCCTCCTTCTCCGGCGGCTGGCGCATGCGCGTCGCCCTTGCCGCCGTGCTGTTTTCCGAGCCGGATCTGCTGCTGCTCGACGAGCCGACCAACTATCTCGACCTCGAAGGCACGCTGTGGCTGGAAGATTATGTCCGCCGCTATCCGCACACCGTCGTCATCATCAGCCACGATCGCGACCTCCTGAACAATGCGGTCAATGCGATCGTCCATCTCGACCAGAAGAAGCTGACCTTCTATCGCGGCGGCTACGACCAGTTCGAGCGGCAGAAGGCCGAAGCCGACGAGCTGCAGACCAAGGCCAAGGCCAAGAACGACGCCGCGCGCAAACATCTGCAGAGCTTCATCGATCGCTTCAAGGCCAAGGCCTCCAAGGCCCGCCAGGCGCAGTCACGCGTCAAGGCGCTCGAGCGCATGGGAACGGTTGCCGCGGTAATTGAGGATCATGTCCAGCCGATCACCTTTCCCGAACCGGAAAAGCAGCCGGCCTCGCCGATCGTCGCGATCCAGAGCGGCGCCGTCGGCTACGAGCCCGGCAATCCAATCCTGAAGAACCTCAATCTGCGCATCGACAATGACGATCGCATCGCCCTGCTCGGCTCGAACGGCAACGGCAAATCGACCTTCGCCAAATTCATCTCAGGAAGACTTGCACCCGAGAGCGGCGAAGTGAAGCTGGCGCCGAGCCTGAAGATCGGCTTCTTCGCGCAGCACCAGCTCGACGACCTCATTCCCGAGCAGTCGCCGGTGGAACATGTGCGCCGGCTGATGCCCGGTGCGCCTGAGGCCAAGGTGCGCGCCCGCGTCGCCCAGATGGGGCTTGCGACCGAGAAGATGGCGACAGCCGCCAAGGATCTTTCCGGTGGCGAAAAAGCCCGGTTGCTGATGGGGCTTGCCGCTTTCCATGCGCCCAATCTGCTGATCCTCGACGAGCCGACCAACCACCTCGACATCGACAGCCGCCGCGCGCTGATCGAGGCGCTGAACGATTACGAAGGCGCCGTCATCCTGATCTCGCACGATCGCCATCTGATCGAGGCGACGGTCGACCGGCTGTGGCTGGTCAACGGCGGTACAGTGACGGCCTTCGAAGGCGATATGGACGAGTATCGCGACCTCATCGTCACTTCCGGTAAAAAAAAAGAAGAAAAGCCGCAGCTAGCTGAAGAGGCGACGTCGAAGGCCGACCAACGCAAGCTCAATGCCGAACGTCGCGCCTCGCTGACGCCACTCAAGAAAAAGATCAACGAAATCGAATCCTTGACGGCGAAGCTGGAGAAACAGATTCAGGCGCTTGACGCGGAACTTGCAGATCCGGCCCTTTATGAAAAGACACCGGCCAAGGCCGCCGAGAAGGCAAAACAGCGCGGCGAAGCGGCAGCAAAACTGGCTGCCGCCGAGGAAGACTGGCTGATGCTTTCGGCCGAATACGAAGAAGCGATGGCGGGATAGCCACAGGCCTTAGAACAGGATGCCGTCCGAAAACGCGCACACTTTTCGGCATCATGCTCTGGCGAAAGCGTGGCGAAGTGCCGCGCATCGGCACAATTCCCGCCTGCATCAACCGATCGTTAACCATAATTCGAAAGGTTGTCTCAACATTCGTTACCGATTTGTTGAGCCCTTTCCATGTATCGTTTTTTTGTTCTGTCCTGCATGGCCCTCACGGCCACCCTTTCTGCCTGCAGCACCACCAGACAATCCGCGCCGGACACATCGATCAAGACCTCCTCGGTGATCGCACCCGAGGAGCGGAAGCTTGCCTATACCGGCGACGATGCGCCGCCGCGCATGACCGGCTGGCACCATCTGGCCGGGCGGACGCTGGAGGTTTCCTCGCTCGCCGATCTCAAGCTGCAGGACAAAGAAGTGATCCTGAGTTTCGACGACGGTCCGATCCCTGGCCGGACGGACAAGGTGCTGGCGATCCTCGACCAGTTCGGTGTCAAGGGCGCCTTCATGATGGTCGGCGAAATGGCCGAGATGCATCCGGCGCTCGCCCGCAAGGTCGCCGAGGACGGCAACACGATCGGCAGTCACACCTATGACCACGCCAATTTGAGTTCGCTGGATTTCGACGCGGCGATGGCCGAGGTGATCAAGGGCGAATTGGCGGTGACCAAGGCGACGGGGACGGATGTCTCCTTCTTCCGCTTCCCCTATCTGGCTGAGAGCCACAGGCTGCGCGCCGCGATCGCCCTGCGCGACATGGTGGTGATGGATGTCGACATCGACAGCAAGGACTATTTCAACACGACGCCGGTCTCCGTGACGCAGCGGACGATGGACCTGCTGCACAAGCGCGGCCGCGGCATCATCCTGATGCATGACATCCACAAACGCACGGCGACAATGCTACCAACCTTGCTTTCGGAACTCGAAACCGAAGGCTACAAGGTCGTGACGCTGAAATTCAAGAAGACGCCGATGCCGAACAACGTCCTTGCCTCGGCCGATTTCGTGACGATCCGCTAGGCTCCAGACTCAATCAGGTCCACCAAATGATGAGAGCTGCAATGTAGCAAGATGCAGCGAAGTTGATCATGAGCTTGTCGTATCGCGTTGCGATGCGTCTCCAGTCCTTCAGTCGGCAGAAGGTGCGTTCGATAATATTTCTGCGCTTGTAGGCGACTGGGTTGAAAGGCTGCCTGTGCTTTCGAGTCGGGTTGTTGGGAATGACTGGCTCGGTGCCGCGCGTGATGAGGAAATCGCGTAACGTGTCGCTGTCGTAAGCGGTGTCTGCGGCACACAGGCGGCTGGCCGGCAAGGGCGTGAGCAGTGGAACGGCAACGGGTGCGTCGCCGCGCTGCCCAGGCGTTATTCGCAGCGCAATTGGACGGCCGCAACCATCGACAACAGCATGGATTTTTGTCGATCTGCCGCCTTGCGAGCGGCCGATTGCCTCGGCATCCGCCCCCCTTTTCCGCCGGCGGCCGACCGGTGGGCTTTGGCGGTGGTGCTGTCGATCATATGAAGATCCCGATCGGTTGTTTGCACCAGGGCTTCAAACAGCCGCCGCCATATTCCTTTGGCAGACCAGCGATGGAAGCGATTGTAGACGGTTGTTGAAGGCCCGTAGCAGGCTGGACAATCCTGCCATCGGCAACCTGATCGCAGGACATGGATGATCCCGCTGATCACCCGGCGGTCATCAGTTCGATGAGCGCCGGGTTGGTTTGCCGGAAGCAGAGGGGCGATCACTGCCCACTGCTGATCATCAAGCCAGAATTCGCTAGCCATCATCAAACTCCCATCGTCGACGCAGTGAATCACATGGATTCAATTCGATCAATGGTTTGATTGGGTTTGGAGCCTAAGGCGGGTTGCACAGTCGGGATTAGCCGCAAGACGGCAGGAGTTCGGCCGAGCAAAATCCGTTTTTTGATGCCATTACCGGGCGGGAAGGTTGCCGATCAGCAACCCTCTCGTGCACAAGATTTTTCAACGAACGCGCCTATTTCAGAAAATAAAATCTACAAAATCCATCACAATGATGATTTTCTCTGAGACAGAACGTTCCTTCTCTCTCATCGGTTCCCTATGCCTTTCAAAGCCGTCCAGTTGCCGATTCGCGCAGGAAAGCGATGCGGTCAGCGTCCTTTTCTATCAGCGCGGAGAAGCATGGCCAATATTGCGCGGGAAGCCGACGTCCATCTCATCACCAGCCTTTCGGCCTCACCTCGAAGTGGCGCACATCCACGCCATAGCAGTCGAGCCAAAGAGCGCTGCAATTGCTCGAAGACCTGAACCGGTCCCTCCACCTTCCCAAGACGGAGCTCAAACATGTCACGCAAATTTCTCCCGAAGGCGCTCCTCGCCATGTCGATTGCCTTGCTGGCGGCAACGCAGGCATCGGCGGATGCCACGCTCGACCGCATCAAAGCCCGCGGCACCCTTACCGTTGGCGTCATCCTCTCGGGGGCGCCCTTCGGCTATATCGATCCGACATCGCAAACGCAGAAGGGATACAATCTCGATATTGCAAAAGCGCTCGCGGACGATCTTGGCGTCAAGCTGGAAACAGTCACCGTCACGCCCCCGAACCGGGTGCAATTTCTCCAGCAGGGCAAGGTCGATATCCTGATTGCGAACATGCAATATACCGAGGACCGCGCTAAAGTTCTTGATTGGGTGGCGACGCCGTATGATCGCAGCGGCGGTGCTGCCGTCGGACGCAAGGACAGCGGCCTGAAGGACTGGGCAGATCTCAAGGGAAAGCCGGTCTGCGTTTCGCAAGGGTCGAACTTCACGCAGCCGCTCATCGAACAATACGGCGCCGAGGTAAAGGGCTTGCCGAGCCAGCCGGAATCGCTGCTGGCGCTGCAGGGCGGCAATTGTGTCGCCGCCGTCCATGTCGGCGCAACCGTCGGCCTTCTGCTGGAGGACCGGCCCGAGGAGTGGAAGGACTACACTATTCTCTTCCCGACCGAACTGCTCCCTTCCGACTCGGTGATCTGGGTGCGAAAAGGCGAAAAGGAGACGGCCGAGGCACTCGATAAGTCGATCCGGCAGCTCCATACGTCAGGAAAGCTCCTGGAATTTGCGAAGGCAAACCGGCTCCGCAATACCGACTATCTCGAACAAGAGCGCAAGACCCTGTCGGCTGGCAAGTAAGACAGGTTACACTGGCGGATCGACATGCAGGACACCAGCATGACCAGCCTGTTCGTCAACCTGACGAACAGGCTTGGCCTTAACTACGAGTTCCTGGCGACGGGGTACGAGGCGCAGATATGGCGTGATGGTTTCATCACCACGCTCTATCTGATTGCCCTCTTGATCCCCGTCAGCCTGATTGCCGGGCTGCTGTTTGCCGCCTGCCTGACATCCGGCAAGCCCTGGCTATCGACGCCGGTCCGCGCTTTCGTGGAAATCACCCGAAACACGCCGACGCTGGTACAGTTGATGTTCAGCTTCCTCGTTCTCAATACATTCGTATCGAACCTGGTCGGCGGGACGCAGAACAATCCGCTGACACCCTTCTTTTGGGTGGTGGCGGTGGTCGGACTGCACATCGCCGCCTTGCATGCCGAGGCGATCCGCGCAGGTATCGAGGCGGTGCCGTCGGCCACGGTGGAAGCGGCGCGCGGCATCGGCTTCAGCGCGCTGCAGATCCTGCGTTACGTCGAAGTTCCCCTGGCATTGAGGGCATCGCTGCCCGCGATCGTCAACAATCTCATCAATCTCGTGAAGTTGACGACGGTGGGCAATGCGATTGCAGTCAGCGAGATTACCTATGCCTCGATCATGGTCTGGACGCAGCGCGACAACGTGGTGTCACTGATGATCGTCATTCTGCTGTTCTTCAGCATCATCAACCTTGCCGTTGCCCGCATCGGCCTGTGGGTGGAGCGCAAGCTCGCCATTCCGGGGTATGGCCTATGACGACTGCGGTACTTTCCGAGCAGCGCAGGAATGGTCGCCTGCTGCGCAATATCGGCTTTACGGCACTCCCGCTTGTTATCGTCCTCTGGTCGCTGACCGACCTGACGCTGGGGCGCGAACTGGTGACGTGGCTTCCCTATCTCGGCTCGGGCTTCATGATGAACGTCATCATCAGCCTGTGCGCGATGACGCTTGGAACGACCGTCGGAGCCGTGTTCGGCATACTGGAACTGGTTCCCTTCAAGCTGGTGCGCTACCCCATTGTCGCTTATGTGCAAGTCTTCCGCAATGCCCCGCATCTCGTGCTGATCTTCGCGACGACTTACATCTTTCCCTTCGAAATCGTGGTGGCCGGCAACTATCTGCCCTTCCCGGATTGGCTGAAGGCGGTGATCGGCCTTGCCATACCGGCCAGCGCCTATGTGGCCGAGATCACCCGCGGCGCCGTCCTTTCGATCCCGACCACGCAATGGGAAGCGGCAAAGGGGCTCGGTTTTTCGCGCGGCCAGGCCTTGCGCTGGATCATCCTGCCGCAATGCCTGCGGCGCTCGCTGCCGCCATGGATGAACATATTGGCCTCCATTACCATGGGCACGTCGCTCGCCTCGCTGGTTGGCGTGCACGAACTATTGCATGCCGCAACCGATGCCAGCACATCCGTGCGCCGCCTCGATTTCACGATCATCGCCTATATCGTGGTGATGGCCGCCTTCTTCACGCTTTGCTACCCGATCGCCCGCCTGACCAGACGCCTCGAGCGGCGTTTCAAGACGGCCTGAGGATTTGAATGATGAACGCAAAAACCGACGAAACGATCGTGCGACTGGAAGACGTGCACCTGTCCTTCGGCCAGACGGAGGTGCTGAAGGGCATAGACCTCACCGTCAACAAGGGCAATGCGGTTTCCATTATCGGCCCGTCCGGTTCGGGAAAGTCGACGATCCTGCGCTGCATCAACGCATTGGTGGCGCCGCAGCGCGGCCGCATCACGGTCGACGGTACCCGCGTCGATCAACTGGCCAAGGAGAGCGAACGCATCGCTCTGCGCAAGCGTATCGGCATCGTCTTCCAGCAGTACAATCTCTTTCCCCACCTGAGCGTGCTGGACAATATCGTGCTGGCCCCGACCCGCATCCTCGGCGTCGAGCGGCGCGAAGCGGAAAAACTCGCACGCGAACTGCTCGACAAGGTCAGGCTTTCGGAAAAAGCCGGTGCCTATCCCGGCCAGCTTTCCGGTGGTCAGCAGCAGCGCGTCGCGATCGCCCGCGCGCTGGCGATGAAGCCGGAACTGGTGCTGTTCGACGAAGTCACCTCGGCGCTTGACCCCGAGACGGTGGGCGAAGTGCTGTGGGTGATCCGCGACCTCATCCGCGACGGCATGACCAGCATCCTCGTGACCCACGAAATGCGGTTCGCCGAGGAGATCAGCGACATCGTCGTCTTCACCGAGAACGGGCGCATCGTCGACCAAGGCTCGCCTGAACAGATTTTCCATACCTTCGACAATCCCCGTATCCGCCAATTCGTCGGCGGTCTCGCCGGAGGGCGCGGGCCAGTGCGCGAAGGCATCTAGGATTTTTTCATGACGAGCACATTCGCGCCCCTGACTTCGGCATTCGCCCAGGCGATCATCTCCTCGGATCCATCGAAAGATCCCCTGGCATTGGACGCGGCGCGCACGGCGATCATCGATTTTCTCGCCTGTGCGATCGCAGGCGCCGGCGACCGCACGACCGGCATTCTGGCAGATACCGTCGGCGCCAACCTGCCGGGCGAAGCGATCCTGCTCGGCAGCTCGCGCCGAACCGATCCGCTGGTCGCGGCGCTCGTCAACGGTCATGCCGGCCATGTGCTCGATTATGACGACGTGCATGCAAGCGTGCGCGGCCATCCGACGACCGTGATCATCCCGGCCCTGCTGGCGTTCGCCGCCGAGCGCGAGTTTTCCGCAGATGCGCTGATCGCCTCCTATGTCGTCGGGCTCGAAGCCATGGCGCGGCTGGGTTTGTCACTCGGCTCGAAGCACTACGAGAACGGTTTCCATGCCACGGCGACGCTCGGGACGATCGGCGCGGCGGCGGCAATCGCCCATCTAACCCGCGCCTCCATCGACGAGACCGCCGTCGCGCTGGGCCTTGCGGCAACGCAATCGTCCGGCCTGCGGCTGCAGTTCGGCACGGACGCCAAACCTTTCCACGCCGGCATGGCGGCGCGATCCGGGCTCCTGTCGGCGAGGATGGCCGCGGCGGGTTTCGGCGGCGCGCCGGATTTCCTCGACAATCCGGTCGGCTTCCATTCGGTCTATGCCTTCGGCGCGGAACGCCCGTCCGCCGTGACCGAGAACTGGGGTTCGCCATGGCAGATCGTGACGCCCGGGCTGACGCTGAAGGCCTATCCCTGCTGCACCGCCAGCCATCCGGTCGCGTCTCTCGGCATCGGCCTCAACCGGGAAGGCCTGGAGGCTGATGCGATCGAGCATATCACCTTCACCTACCCGCCCGGCGCCGATGCCGCCCTGGTGGTGAGCAAGCCCGGCAATGGGATCGAGGCGCGCTTCAGTCCCGAATACGTGTTCGCCGCCGCCCTCATCGACGGGGCTCTGCGGCTCGACCATTTCGACGAGCGGCCTGTCTTGCCGCGCCTGATGGACCTTGCCCGGCGCGCCGGCCGCCGCCACGACGAGACTGCGCCCCGCATGTCGAGCGATCCACGCACCCGCTTCGTGATCGTCGATATCGTGCTTCGCGACGGCAGCGCGATACAGCGCCGCTTCGACGGCCTGCCGGGGCTGAGCGATCCGGCCGAAAAATTTCGCGACGCAACTGCGCGCAATCCCGCCTTCGCGGATGTCCCGTCGCTCGTCCGGACAATGAGCAGCACGGCCGACCTTCGCCAACTTCTGGCGCTGCTCAACCAGGATGCCGCCCAAAATCCAGAATGACGAAGGATATTGTCATGACTCGCAAAAGAGAAATCCACCTGGGCCTGTTTCTGCAAGGGGCGGGCCACCACGTATCCGGCTGGCGTCATCCTCACGCCGAGGCGGGAAGCGAGAATTTCGACTTGCTGAGACGCGTGTCCCAGATCGCCGAAGCAGCGAAATTCGACATGGTCTTTCTGGCCGACGGATTGACCAGCGGCATCGATGCTCATCCCTCGACGATCGCGCGTTTCGAGCCTCTGACGCTGCTTTCGGCGCTCGCCGTGGTGACAGACAAGATCGGCCTCGCGGCAACCGCATCCACGACCTATGGCGAGCCCTATCACACTGCCCGCGCCTTCGCCTCGATCGACCACCTGAGCCACGGCCGGGCCGCCTGGAACGTGGTCACGACATCCTATGCCCGCACGGCGAACAATTTCTCCAAGGCGCACCCGGAGCACGATGAGCGTTACGCCGTGGCCGAGGAATTCGTCGACGTCGTGCGCGGACTGTGGGACAGCTGGGATGACGACGCCTTCGTCAAGGACGAGCAGAGCGGCGTCTATGCCGACCCTGCCAAGCTCCATGTGCTCGATCACAAGGGCAAGTATTTCTCAGTCAAGGGGCCGCTGAACATTCCGCGCGCACCGCAGGGCCATCCGATCCTGATCCAGGCCGGCTCATCCGGCCCCGGCCAGGATCTTGCCGCCCGCACCGCCGACGTGGTGTTCACCGCGCAGCAGAGCCTCGAAGAGGCGCAGGCCTTCTACAAGAGCGTCAAGGAGCGCGTCGCGCGCCTCGGACGTCAGCCGGACGAGGTCGCCATCATGCCGGGCTTCCTGCCGGTGATTGGCCGCACCGCCAGGGAAGCCGCGGACAAACTTGCAGAACTCGACAAGTGGACTGACATCAAAAGCGCCATGCCGCTTCTGGAAGAACGCATCGGCCACAGCCTTGCCGATTACGATGTCGATGGCCCTCTGCCGGACCTTCCGATCTCCGACCAGTTGCGCAGCCGTGCCGAATTGCTGACCGCGCTTGCAAGGCGCGAGAACCTGACCATCCGTCAGTTGGCGCTGCGCGTTGCCGCCGGCCGCGGCCACCATATCGTGCTTGGCACGCCGGTCGAGATCGCCGACCGGATGCAGCAATGGTTTGAAAGCCGCGCCGCCGACGGCTTCAACGTCATGCCGCCGTTTCTTCTCGAAGGGCTCGAAGACTTCACGCAGATGGTCGTGCCGATCCTGCAGGAACGCGGCCTGTTCCGCACCCAATATGATGGTTCGACACTGCGCGAGCATCTCGGCCTTGCGCGGCCGGCACTAATTTCGCCCTAACTGTGCGAAATATTGGCTAGACATACGACGTCAACGGAATCAGGCAGGTCGAACATGAACCTTCATCTCGAAACGGACGACGATCCGCGTACCCGCCAATTCATCGACGAGCATAACGGGCTTTCCGACAAGGCACTGAGAACACCGGAATTCGCCCAAGATCGCGACGCGATCCAGGCGCTGATCGAACGGCAGGACAGGCTGATCGTCCCGATGCGCCGAGGCGAGTGGCTGTTCGATTTCCGGCAGAGCAAGGACAATCCGCTCGGCGTCTGGCTCCGCCTGCCGGCCAATCAGCAACCCTTGCCCGATGCCGGCTGGGAACCGGTCTTCGATCTCGATGCCTTCTGCGTGAGCGAAGGCAAGCGCTGGAACTGGCGCGGCGCCGTCACCTGCCCATGGGAGCCGACGCGGGTGCTGCTCACACTTTCGGACGGCGGCTCCGATCTTCTCCGGCTGCTCGAATTCGACGCCGAGAGCAAGCAGATCGTCGAGGGCGGCTTCGATACGCCAGCCGCGCGATCGCATGCCAATTGGCTGAGCCGTGACGAGATCTGCTATTTCGGCTCCATCGACCGATTTTCGGCGACCCGTTCGGGATGGCCGCGGGTCGGGCGGCGATTGAAGCGCGGGCAGCGGCCGGAAGAGGCCGCCGTCATGGTCGAAGCCGCCGACGAGGACGTCTACGGCTTCAATCTCGTCATCGACCCGGCCCTGTCAGGCGCTTCGGCCGATGCCGGATTGATCGACATTTTCGTCGCCGCCCATGAGATCGGCGTCGCCAGCGCGTTCCTGATCGCCAATGACGGCACGCAGCGGCGCATCGATCTGCCTCAGGAGGCCGATTTCCAGTTCAATCACGATCATTGCCTTTGGCGGGCAAAGACCGATGAGCGCGTTGCGTCCGGCAGCCTCGTGCTGCAACGCTTCAACCCCAACTCGGAGACGGCTCTGCTCGGGCCGGAGCGGATTCTGTTTCAGCCTGCCGAGGGCCAGTCCATCTCGCAAATGATGCTGATGCGGGAGTGGTGCGTCTTCATCATCTCCGATCGGCTGCGTCCGCGTCTCATGGTGCTGGACCTGACAAGGCCCGATGCCGAACAGCGCGAAATCGCGCTGCCGGCGGACATGCAGACGGCCCATTTCAGGCCGCTGCATGCCGATCTGCATCTCGGAGACGATACGCTCTGCATCGTCGGCCAAGGCTTCCTGCAGCCTCCGGCCTGTTATCGGCTCGAGCTGTCGGATCGCAGCAGAGAGGCCGAACCGATTTTCGTCGCCGCGGCGCCAAGCTATTTCGATGCGGCCGATATGTCATCCGAACTGCTGGAGGCTGTTTCCGAGGACGGGACGAAGGTTGCCTACCGGCTGATCCTGCCGAAGCAGTGGACCAAAGGCGCGCTGCCGGTGCTGCTTTACGGCTATGGCGGCTTCGATGTTTCGCTGTCGCCGAACTATTCCGGCGTGACGGGACGCTGGCTGGAGCAAGGCGGCGCCTATGTGCAGGCCTATATCCGCGGCGGCGGCGAATTCGGACCCGACTGGTATCGCAGCGCCAAGCGGCAGGGGCGAGACAGGGCCTTTGCCGATTTCGTCGCCATCGCCCGCGATCTCGTCGCCCGCGGCTACACCGTGCCGTCGCGGATCGCCTGCCAGGGCGGCAGCAATGGCGGCCTGCTGACCGGCGTGATGCTGACGCGCTACCCGGAGGATTTCGGCGCCGTCTGGTGCCAGGTGCCGGTCCTCGACATGACACGCTTCCACCTGTTCAGCGCAGGACAAGCCTGGATGGACGAATACGGCGATCCGGAGACGCCGGCGGACCGGGATTTCATGCTCGGTTATTCGCCGCTGCACAATGTCGGGCCGGCGACCGAGGTCAGCTATCCGCCGATCTATATCGAAAGCTCCGCCAATGACGACCGCGTGCATCCCTCGCATGCGCGCCGCTTTGCCGCGCGGCTGGAGGAAGCGGGACACCGGCCGCTCTTCCATGAATTCGGCTCCGGCGGGCATGGTGGCGACGGCAATTCCGAAGAGCGCGCCACCCGCGCGGCGATGGGTTACAGCTTCCTTCGCCAAACTATCATGCGCTAAAGCTCTTTGTTTTATACATGTCGTTATCCCGGAACCGCTGCACACTTCCGGGCAACATGTATTAGGATACAACAGAATTGGAGGAGGAGAGCTTGTCGGCGCGCCTCTTTCTGCTACAAACAGGCTCAATAAATCATACTTTTTAACAGGCTCGAGCGAAACACCATGTCCCCTATCAACCTCGCCATCGTCGGCGTCGGCAAGATCGTCCGCGACCAGCATCTTCCCTCTATCGCCAAGAACCCGGATTTTAAGCTCGTCGCCACGGCGAGCCGCCACGGCACGGTCGAAGGCGTCACGAGCTACACCACGATCGAGGCGATGCTCGACGCCGAGCCGTCGATCGATGCGGTTTCGCTCTGCATGCCGCCGCAATATCGCTATGAGGCAGCCTACAAGGCACTTGTCGCCGGCAAGCATGTCTTCCTGGAAAAGCCGCCCGGCGCCACGCTCAGCGAAGTGGCCGATCTCGAGGCGCTTGCGAGCAAGCAGGGCGCGTCGCTCTTTGCCAGCTGGCATTCCCGCTATGCGCCGGGCGTCGAGGCCGCGAAGGCGTTTCTTGCCTCGACGACGATTGAAAGCGTGCATGTGATCTGGAAGGAGGATGTCCGCCACTGGCATCCGAACCAGGATTGGATCTGGCAGGCCGGCGGCCTCGGCGTCTTCGATCCCGGCATCAATGCGCTGTCGATCGTCACCCATATCCTGCCGCGGCCGATCTTCATCACCGAGGCCGTTCTCGAGTTTCCCGAGAATCGCGATGCGCCGATCGCGGCCGACATCCACTTCCGCAATGCCGACGGCCTGCCGGTTCATGCCGAATTCGACTGGCGCCAGACCGGCAAGCAGAGCTGGGACATCGTCGCGGAGACGGCCGCCGGCCAGATGGTGCTTTCCGAGGGCGGCGCCAAGCTTTCCATCAACGGTGCGCTGACATTCGCCGAACCGGAGCAGGAATATCCTTCGCTCTACCGTCGCTTCGCCGAAATCGTCAAAGCCGGCAGATCGGATGTCGACCTCGCGCCGCTGCGCCACGTCGCCGACGCCTTCATGCTCGGCAAGCGGAAGTTCGTCGACGCATTCCACGACTGAGGGTCGCAATAACGTCATAGAAACCGGCAAGATTTGCCGGCCTATGTGCAATAGTGTTCGGGGGCAGCCGCTCATGAGCAACAAAATCCGCCGCAAGGGCCGATTTTTCCGCGTGTTGAAGATTGGCATCCTTGTGGTGCCGCTTCTCGGCCTTGCAGCATGTTCGGGCGAACAGGTCGTCATGCCTCCTGATGCACCGGGCGTTTCCCGATCCGAGGAATATTCCTTCGGATCTGCGACCCAGGCCCAGGATTGGCAGGCCACCAAAAAGGTACTGGACCAACTGGAAGGGCGGTTCGGAGAGAAATCCGTGCGTGTCCTGGCGCGCAATCTCGCCAGCACCACCAGCCCGCAAAGCATCAAGGCCTATTATGCCGAACGCCTTGTCCATCAAGCCGGCTGGGCGGAAATGCCGGTCAGCACTTTTGCCGACAGCGCGTGGGCATTCGCTTTTGTCAGTCCGAGCGGAAAGCGGGTTTTGGCAGTGGAGGCGCTCAATCCGTCGGAAGATGCGGGAGGGATCGTCCCCCTCAACATCCTGACGAACCTCGACGAGGACAAAGGGTCGAAAGGATAACGGCTTCCGACGGCCGCTGAGAACGACGTCGGAAGACTTCGTACAGCAATTCAAAATCTTACAGCGTCAGGCCTTCTTCTCCCACCGCCCCTCCGGCGTCTGCTGCCAATAGGTGAGGTTATGCCCCTCACCTTTCAGCTTCTTCCATTGCGCACGGGCGGCTTCCAGTTGCTCCTGGTCATGACCGTCGAACATGAAGACGATGCGCTCATAGGCATCGGCCGGCGGCGGCTCGGCGCCGTCGACGATGAAACGCACGGTCGCCGCATTGGCATTGTCTGACGTCACCGTCAAAAGCACCGGCTGGCTTTCGGCGAAATCGGCCTCGTCGGTGCCGTGCGGCAGGAAGCTCTCCTCGCGGAACGTCCAAAGATGCTGATCGAGAGCATCGCGCCGCGCCGGCTCATGCGTCTGGACGGCAACGCGCCAGCCGCGCTCGACGCTTTTGTCGATGAGCGGCGGAAGCGCGTCCTCCAGCCGGCTTTCGGTCAGATGATAGAAGAGAACGTCCGTCATCAGGATTCATAATGGGCGCGGACGAGCTCATCGAGCAGGCGCACACCGAAACCGGAACCCCAGGACTGGTTGATCTCGTCCTGCGGCGAGCCCATCGCCGTGCCGGCAATGTCGAGATGCGCCCAGGGCGTGTCCTGCACGAAGCGCTTGAGGAAATGCGCCGCCGTGATCGAGCCGGCCTGCCGGCCGCCGGTATTCTTCATGTCGGCGAACTTGCTGTCGATCAGCTTGTCGTAGTCCCGGCCGAGCGGCATGCGCCAGAGCTTCTCATTGCTCGAAAGGCCGGCTGCCGTCAGCCGGGCGGAAAGCTGGTCGTCATTGGAGAACAGCCCGGCATGCACGTTGCCGAGCGCCACGACGATCGCGCCGGTCAGCGTGGCGAGATTGATCATGAACTGCGGCTTGAAACGATCGTTGCAGTACCAGAGCGCATCGCAGAGCACGAGGCGGCCCTCGGCATCGGTGTTGATCACCTCGATCGTCTGGCCGGACATCGAGGTGACGATGTCGCCCGGACGCTGGGCGTTGCCGTCGGGCATGTTCTCGACCAGGCCGATGATACCGACGGCGTTGACGGCGGCCTTGCGCGAGGCGAGCACATGCATGAGGCCGGTGACGGCTGCCGCCCCGCCCATATCACCCTTCATGTCCTCCATGCCGGCGGCCGGCTTGATCGAAATGCCGCCGGTATCGAAGACCACGCCTTTGCCGACGAAGGCGACGGGACGATCCTTGGCCTTGCCGCCCTTCCACTGCATGACCGCCAGGCGCGGCGGGCGCACGGAGCCCTGGGCGACGCCGAGAAGGGCGCCCATGCCGAGACGGCGCATCTCCTTCTCGGTCAGGATTTCCACTTCGACGCCGAGCTTTTCCAGCTCTCTCGCCTTGGCGGCGAACTCGACGGGCCCGAGCACATTCGGCGGTTCGTTGACGAGGTCACGGGCCAGATTGACGCCGCCGGCAACCGCTTCGGAATCGGAAAACGCCTTCTTGGCACCAGCCGCATCGGCGGTGACGATCGTCACCTTGACAGATTTCGCCGGCTTCTCCTCCTCGTCGCCCTTCTTTGTCTTGTAGGTATCGAAGCTATAGGCGCGCAGCAGCATGCCGAGCGCGAAGTCGGCGGCGGCCCGCGCGCTCGTCTCGAGCCCAGGCACGTCGATGAAGACAGCGGCCTTGTCGGTATTCTTGATTCTCGATGCCGCGGCACCGCCGGCCTTCAGCCAGTCATGGGCGGTGAGTTCGGCGGCCTTGCCAAGCCCGATGACGACGATGCGCTCGACGGGCGCGCCTTCGGGGGCGACGATATCGAGAGCGCTCATGGATTTCGCGGAGAATCGGGCGATCCTGGCAGCCTTGACGATCACGCCTGCCGGGTCGACCGTTTCGGCGCCGGCAGCGCTGTCGGCCTCCACGGTCTTCAACAGGATCGACAGGCCGCCATTGAGCTTTGCCGACTTTGCGAATGAAATTTCCAACTTTGCTGACATGTCTTCTCCGCTGGGATTCTTTGAAATCCGTCCCTGGCGGATAATTTCGCGTTTGGCGGGTCTGTCAATGGCTTGCGACAATTGTTATGGTCGCCCGCGGCCATCACGGCCCTCATGTTTTCGTCAGTTTCGTAGATATTCGCGTTGACAGTTTTTTCGAAAAATCGATGGCGGGGGCTCGCAATCCGCCTGCCGAAAACGACTTTCGGCGCGTTCATGCTGCTGTTCTGGACGTGGTGGGCGCTGCTTGCCGTCTTCCGCGCATTCCCCGGAATAGACATCTATTTTTCCCAGCTTTTTTTCGTGGCCACAGATTGCGATGCGACTGCCGCCGCCGGGAGCATCTGCGGCGGCTTTCCCTATCGCGACGTCGCGACCTTCGATCTGCTACGCACCATCTTTTTCCGCCTGCCCTATGTCGTCGCGATCGTGATGGTGTGGAAAATCATCGAATGCTACCAGCAGCATGGCGCGACCTTCAACGCAGATCGGGCCCGCAAGCTCAAGGTCGCACTCGGAACGCTGCTGATCGGACCGGTGCTGCTCGTCAATGTCGTGCTGAAAGAACATTGGGGCCGGCCGCGGCCGATACAGACGGATATTTTCGGCGGTGCGCTGCATTTCGCCGAGGCGGGTTCGCTTGCCGGAAAATGCGTTTCGAATTGCTCGTTCATATCAGGCGAGGCAGCAAGCGCCGGCTGGCTCTTCTGCCTTCTGATCTTCGTTCCGAAATCCCTGCGTTACGCGCTGGTGCCGCCGGTGGCGGCGATCTCCATCCTCACGCCGGCGATGCGGCTATCCTTCGGCGCGCACTACCTCTCCGACGTCGTTCTCGGATGGCTTTCCTCGCTGGTCGTCTTCGCCGCACTGCTGGCGTTAACTGAGTCGCAACAGCATCAAAAAAATTCTGAAATTTGAATGAATTTTTGACACCAGCTTGTCGCAAAAGCGCGACAAAGAGCGTAGAGGGATTCTCCTGCAAAGCCGTTTGGGCGTGCAGGTGCTTTCAAGGGCAGGCATGAAACTACTCGAGACATACATATTGCGGCGCGTCGGCCAGATGTTTCTCGTGGCGCTCCTGCCCGTTCTGGCGATCATTTGGACGACACAGGTTCTGCAGCGCATCAACCTGGTCACCGACAGCGGCCAGTCGATCGGCTCGTTCGCCAAGCTCGCGACGATGATTCTGCCGTCGATCATTCCCGTCGTGCTGCCCTTCGCACTCGTCATCGCGGTCACCCAGACGCTGACGACGATGAACAACGATTCCGAGCTCACCGTCATCGACGCGGCCGGGGCGCGGCGCAGTGTGCTGATCCGCCCGATCCTGCTGCTTGCCGCCGTCATCAGCGTCTTTTCCTTCTTCGTCGACAACGTCGTCGAGCCGCGTGCAAAGACCGTCGTGCGCCAGATGATCGCCGAGACCTATGCCGACCTGCTGTCTTCGGTGATCGAAGAAAAGACCTTCCGCAAGCTCGATGAAGGCCTTTATGTGCAGATCTCGAAGCGGATGGCCGGCCGCATGCTGAAAGGCCTGTTCGTCGCCGACGAGCGCGATCCGGCCTACGAACTGATCTATTATGCGAAGGAAGGCGCCGTCGACGATACGGGCACGACGCTGATCATGCATGAGGGCGAAGTGCACCGCAAAACGCCCGATGGCAATGTCTCGGTGATCAATTTCGATTCTTATTCCTTCGACCTCTCCGACATGACCGAGAATCGCGGCCAGGCGACCCTGCGCGCCAGCGACCGTGATCTGTGGTTCCTGTTCAACCCGGATCCGGCCGACAAGGACTATACGATCCGGCCGCAGAGCTATCGCGCCGAACTGCACCGCCGGTTGACGGACTGGATCCTGCCGGTCGTCTTTGCCCTGTTTTCGCTGGCGATCGCCGGCGACGCGCGCTCGCACCGCGAAGCGCGGCTGCATCCGATGGTGAGCGCGCTTGCCTATGCCTTCGCGATGCGATGGGCGGCCTTCTACGCGGCCAATCAGATCGACACCGACCCTGAATATATTGCCGTCCTCTACGCCATCCCGATCGTCAGCAGCATCATCTCGATCGTCTTCCTCGGCCTGCACAAACGACTGGTCATGCCGTCGTTCGTTCGGGACCGGATGTCGTCCTTCTGGAGACGAACGCAGGAAAGACTGCTTGCCGCCACCGGCAGGACCGGCGGGGACACTGCCCAATGATGTTCGGGACATTGTCGCGTTATTTCTTTCGCCGCTACCTGGCGACGACGGGCTGGTTCCTGATCGGCGTCTCGGCGATTTCTTTCCTGCTCGATTTCAGCGAGACGGCGGGCCGCATGTCCGGCCTGCCCGGCTACACGATCAGCGGCGGCATCCTGATGACCGCCGTGCGCCTGCCGCTCATCCTGCAGCAGACCGTGCCGTTCATCGCGCTGTTCGTCGGCATGACGGTGCTGATCGGGCTCAACCGCAAATATGAGCTGGTCGTCACGCGCGCAGCCGGCATTTCGGTCTGGCAGTTCATGTTCCCCTTCATCGCCGGCTCGCTGGCGCTCGGCCTGCTGACGATGACGGCGCTCAATCCGCTCGCGGCCTGGGGACAGCGCCAGGCGCTGCTGGTCGAATCCGACTGGCGCGGCGAGAACGCGGTCCTGCGCAAGGCGCCGCAGATTCCGTGGCTGCGCCAGATCAGTGGCCGAGACGATGTCATCATCGGCGCTCAGACGGTTCAGGAGAACGGAACCAAGCTGATCGACGCCGTGCTGATCCATTTCGATTCAGGTGGTCAGGTCATTCTGAGACAGGATGCCGCCACGGCAAAATTGGAAGATGGTTACTGGCAACTTAACAACGTCGTCGAGCGTAAGCCTGGCGAAATCCCCCTGCGTAAAGCTTCGGTTCAACTTCGCACCAATCTGAAACAGGATTTCGTCCAGGAGCGGCTGACAGCGCCGGAAACAATTGGTTTCTTTGACCTTTCCAACCGGATTGCGGCTGCCAAATCCTTCGGTATTTCAACCAAGGCGTTGGAGACGCAATTCAACTCCCTGTTGTCCCAGCCATTGCTGCTGGTGGCCATGACTCTCATTGCTGCAACAGTGTCCCTAAAATTTAGCCGGTTCAACCAATCTCGCTCCGTGATTCTGGGTGGCATCCTCTCGGGCTTCATGCTTTATGTCATCACCGTGCTTGTAAAGGCATTCGGAAGCAGTGGAGTCGTGCCTCCCTTCGTGGCGACGTGGATACCGGTGGTCGTCGCGCTGGCCTTGGGTGCGACTATTCTGCTTCATCAGGAGGACGGCTAGTGGCGGCAGGCGACCGCAAGTATTTTAGTAAACAGCTGGTTGCCCTGCTTGTCGGCGCGACTGTATCTTCCTATTTCGGCAGCGCCCCGGCCTCTTACGGCCAGGCCAGCGCGCCCGAACAAACGATAAAGAATAAGATTCCTGAAGGGGCGAAGCTTCTGCTTTCGGCCAACGAACTCCTCTACAATCGCGACGCCCAGTTGGTGTCGGCGGTCGGCGGCGTTCAGATCAATTATGGCGGCTACAAAATGGTCGCACAGAAGGTCGAGTACAATCAGAAGACCGGCCGGATGATGGCGCTCGGCAATGTCGAGCTGGTCAGCCCCGACGGCAACCGCATCTATGCCGACAACCTTGACGTGACCGACAATTTCGCGGACGGGTTCCTGAACGAACTGCGCATCGAAACGGCTGACAATACGCGTATCGTCGCCGAGAGCGGCGAGCGTGTCGGCGGCACGCAGATGATTCTGAACAAGGGTGTCTACACGGCCTGCCTTCCCTGCGCCGAAGATCCGAAACGCGCGCCCTTCTGGCAGGTCAAGGCCAAGCGCGTGATCCAGAACGGCGTGACGCACACGATCCGCCTGGAGCGCGCGCGCTTCGAGCTGCTCGGTTATCCGATCGCCTTCGTGCCGGTCATGGAAGTTCCCGACAATACGGTGAAGCGCAAGTCCGGCTTTCTCTTCCCGACAATGAGCCTGTCGCAGAATCTCGGCTTCGGGCTTTCCGTTCCCTATTATTACGTGATCTCGCCGAGCATGGACGCGACGGTCACAGCCACCGGCTACACGGCCCAGGGCTTCCTCGTCGAAGGCGAATTCCGCCAGCGCTTCGAAAATGGCACGCATATCCTGCGCGTCGCCGGCATCGACCAGGCAAAGCCGGACAATTTCAGCTCCGGCACCAGCGATGCCGAAGCCGGCCAGCGTGGCATGGTGGCGTCGAAGGCCGAATTCCGCATCAATCCACGCTGGACGTTCGGCTGGGACGTCATGATGCAGAGCGACAACAATTTTTCACGCACCTACAAGCTGCGCGGTCTGAGCAGCACGGATCGGACCAACCAGATCTATCTGACGGGGCTTGGAAAACGCAATTATTTCGATATGCGGGCGTTCTATTTCGACGTCCAGGATGCCGACCGGACGAACACGGCCGAGAAAAAGCAGGCGATCGTCTATCCCGCGATGGACTATCACTATGTGGCGCCGCAGCCGCTTGCCGGCGGCGAGCTTTCGGCCGATGTCAACCTGACGAATATTTCGCGCACCCATGACGACTTCTATACCGTCGACGGCTTCGACCGCTTCCGCGGCCTGAAGGGCCAGACCTCGCGGCTGACTGCCGAGCTGCAGTGGAAGCGCACCTACGTCACGCCGACCGGCCTGGTGATCACGCCGCTGCTGGCTGCGCGCGGCGACGCCTTCGCGCTGAACATGGACGATCCCACGGGCTACACCGGCAACTATGTCGACGGCAATTCCGCCACCCGTTCGATGTTCACGGCCGGGCTGGAGATGCGTTATCCGATCCTGATGACGACGGATAACAGCACGCATATTCTCGAGCCGATCGCACAGATCTATGCCCGCCCCGACGAGCAGCTGGCAGGCCGCCTGCCGAACGAGGATGCGCAAAGCTTCGTCTTCGACGCCACCTCACTGTTCGACCGCGACAAATTCTCGGGCTACGACCGCGTCGAAGGCGGGACCCGCGCCAATGTCGGCGTCCAGTACACCGGTACGTTCGACAGCGGCTACAAGCTGCACGGCATTTTTGGCCAGTCCTACCAGATCGCCGGTCAGAATTCATTTGCGACCGATGATCTCGTCAATGTCGGCGCGGATTCCGGCCTTGAAACCACGCGTTCCGACTATGTCGGCCTCGGCGGCGTCGAGACACCGTTCGGCCTTTCAGTGACCGCCTCCTACCGCCTCGACGAGAAGGATTTCGATTTCCGCCGCGGCGACCTGACGACGGCTTACCAGAACGACACCTTCTCGACGCAGGTGACCTTCACCCATCTCAGCGCCCAGCCGGAATATGGCTTCGACGAAGACAATGACGAGATCCAGACCAGCAGCAGAATCAAGTTCAAGGATTACTGGGCGATTTTCGGCGGCATCGCCTGGGATCTGAATAATGATGTGATCAGCCGCCGGACGCTTGGTCTCTCCTATGACGACGAGTGCACGATTTTCACGATCGCCTACACCGACAGCAGGGATTCCGACGACGAGACGGCAAGCGACTGGACGATCGGCGCACGGCTGACCTTCCGCACGCTCGGCGACATCAAGATCGGCACCGACAGCCTGGAGTGACGGCAGGCGGCGCAAACATCGCCTGAAGCCATTCTTTCGCCGTAAGCCTGTGCAGGACATTGCCGCCAGTCGATATCTGAGGCATAGGGGTTTCGCGCCGTGACGGGAGCGATTTCTGCATGTCTCGCACTGTGGTAAGGACGCCGCGAACACGTCTCGCGGCGCTATTGGGAGGTCAACAGATGATTGACGCGAAAAAAGCCATAACCACGTTCCTCGCCGGGGCGGCGCTTGCATTGCTGACAAGCCTCGCCGGTCCCGCGCTTGCGGCAAGCGAAGTCAAGGCCGTGGTCAACGGCACCGCCATCACCAGCGGCGATGTCGCCAAGCGCCAGGCCTTCCTGCGCCTGCAGCACACGAAGGCCGATGCGAAGACTGCGCAGGAGCAATTGGTCGACGAGACGCTCAAGCGGCAGGAGGTCTCCCGCGTCCATATGTCGGTTTCGCAGCAGGACGTCGATGCGTCTTTCGCGCGCTTTTCGAGCGGCAACAAGCTTTCCGTCGAGCAAATGTCGCAGATCCTCGATCGCGCCGGCGTCGGCGTCGATCATTTCAAGGCTTTCATCGCCGTACAGATGAGCTGGCCGCGCGTCGTCAACGCGCGCTACGGCTCGACCTCGCGGCTGTCGAACTATGATCTCGTCTCGCGCATGATGCAGAACAACAAACAGAAGCCGGTGACGACGGAATATATGCTGCAGCAGATCATCTTCGTCATTCCTGAAGCCAAGCGCGGCGCGATCACCGGCAAGCGTAAGGGCGAGGCCGAGGCGTCGCGCTCGAAATTTCCGGGCTGTGATCAGGCAAAGGTCTTTGCCGCGACGATGCGCGACGTGTCTGTGCGCGATCTCGGCCGCATGCTCGCCCCCGAGATCCCGCCGGATTGGAAACCGCTGGTCGAGCAGGCCAAGGGCAATACGACGGGCACCCGCGTCACCGACAAGGGCGTCGAATATCTGGCGATCTGCAGCCAGCGCCAGGTCTCCGACGATCAGGCCGCCGAAATGGTCTTCCGCCAGGAAGATCTCGACAAGTCCAAGGCCGGTAAAAAAGATGCCGGCCCGGAAAACGAAAACAGCAAGAAATACCTGGATGAACTGCGCAAAAAGGCGCAGATCGCCTACCGCTGACCGACGATGGCGACACCGTTTTCGCGACCGCTTGCGCTGAGCCAGGGCGACCCCGCCGGCATCGGGCCGGATATTACGCTGATGGCGTGGCTGCGGCGGCGCGAACTTGGGCTGCCGCCTTTCTTCCTGATCGGCGATCCTGATGTCCTGGCGCTGAGAGCCCGCCAGCTCAATCTGGCGGTTTCGATCCGCGAGACGCACACGGCCAGCGAGGCTGCCGGCCTATTTGCCGACGCGCTGCCGGTCATGACCGTCCCGGCCGGCATCGAAGTGGTGGCCGGCGAGCCGCATGCGGCTACGGCGAAGGGCACGATCGCATCGATCGAGAAAGCCGTGTCGCTCGTCATCAGCGGCGAGGCGCTCGCGGTCGTGACCAACCCGATCGCCAAGGCCGTGCTCTACGAGGCGGGTTTCCGGTTTCCCGGCCATACCGAATTTCTCGCCGATCTCGCCGCCAGGGCGACGGGCCGGCCGGTGACGCCTGTCATGATGCTGTCCGGTCCGAAACTGCGGGCCATTCCCGTCACCATCCACATTCCGGTCCGGGACGTGCCGCAGGCGCTGACCGGCGAACTGATCGTGGAAACCTGCCGCGTCGCCCATGAAGACCTCAGGCACCGCTTCGGCATCGAGGCGCCGCGGCTCGCCGTTGCCGGCCTCAACCCGCATGCGGGCGAAGGCGGGACGATGGGCCGGGAGGACGAGGACATCATCCGTCCGGCGATCGAGCGCCTGCGCGACGAGGGCATCGATGCGATCGGCCCCCTGCCCGCCGATACGATGTTCCATGACGAGGCGCGGGCGCGTTACGATGTCGCCGTCTGCATGTATCACGATCAGGCGCTGATCCCGGCCAAGGCACTCGGTTTCGACGACAGCGTCAACGTGACGCTCGGGCTTCCCTTCGTGCGCACCTCGCCGGATCACGGCACCGCTTTCGGCATCGCCGGCAAGGGACTGGCGCGCGAGCAGAGCCTCATTGCCGCGCTGAAGCTCGCCGCCCAGCTTGGCCGCAGCGCCGAAAGCCGCCGCTGATGGCTGCACTCGACGGTCTGCCACCGCTTCGTGACGTCATCCAACGCCACGGCCTCGATGCGCGCAAGGCGCTCGGGCAGAACTTCCTGCTCGATCTCAACCTCACCCAGAAGATCGCCCGCACGGCGGGGACGCTTGACGAGGCAACCGTCATCGAGGTCGGCCCCGGCCCCGGCGGGTTGACCCGCGCGATCCTGGCGCTCGGCGCCAGGAAGGTTATCGCCATCGAGCGGGATACACGCTGCCTGCCGGCGCTCGCCGAGATCGCCGATCATTATCCCGGCCGGCTCGAGGTGATCGAAGGCGACGCGCTGAAGACGGATTTCGAGACATTGGCGCCGGAAGGCCCGATCAAGATCATCGCCAACCTGCCCTACAACGTCGGCACGCAGCTTTTGGTCAATTGGCTGCTGCCGAAAGCCTGGCCGCCGTTCTGGCAGTCGCTGACGCTGATGTTTCAGAAGGAAGTCGGCGAGCGTATCGTCGCTGGCGAAGACGATGATCACTACGGCCGTCTCGGCGTGCTCTGCGGCTGGCGGACAGAGGCCCGCATGGCTTTCGACGTGCCGCCGCAAGCCTTCACACCGCCGCCGAAGGTGACGTCGACGGTCGTGCATCTCACACCCCGCGAAAATCCCATCCCCTGCGCTGTCGCCGATCTGGAAAAGGTGACGCAGGCCGCCTTCGGGCAGCGCCGCAAGATGCTGCGCCAAAGCCTGAAACCGCTCGGCGGTGAGCGCCTGCTCATCAAGGCCGGGATCGATCCGGCGCGGCGAGCCGAGACCCTTTCCGTCGAAGAGTTCTGCCTGTTGGCGAACAGCCTCTAAAGCTCGGCGAAAAGCCAGCCGTTCTAGAGCATTTCCATTTTTTCTTCGAATCACGAAAATGCTCTATCTCTTTGTTTTCACGCAATTCCGGACGCAAAACCGCCGTGCACTTTTGCTGGAATTGCTCTAAAGCGACGGCGTTTCTTCCAGCAGTCCGCGGACGAAGTCGAACATGCCATGGCGGCGGTCGCGGCGCAGGCGTTCGGCCTTGACGATCGACTGAACCGCGTCGAAGGCGGTGTCGAGGTCGTCGTTTACGATGACATAGTCATATTCGCGCCAGTGGGCGATCTCGGCGCGGCTGTTGGCGAGGCGCGTCTGGATGACCTCTTCGGAATCCTCGGCGCGGCGATGCAGCCGCGACTGCAGTTCGGTCATGGTCGGCGGCAGCACAAAGATCGAGACGACGTCGGCCGACATCTTCTCCTGCAATTGCTGGGCGCCCTGCCAGTCGATATCGAAGAGCATGTCGCGGCCTTCGGCCATGGCCTGCTCCACCGGCTCGCGCGGCGTGCCATAGAAATTGCCGTGCACCTCGGCCCATTCGAGCAGCGCATCGCTGTCACGCAGCCGCTCGAACTCACGCACACTCTTGAAGTGGTAATGCACGCCCTCAACCTCGCTCGGGCGGCGCGGGCGCGTGGTAACGCTGACGGAAAGGCCGATATTCTTGTCGATCCCCAGCAGCGTGCGCGCGATGGTGGACTTGCCGGCGCCCGATGGCGACGAAATGACAAGCATCAGACCGCGGCGGGCGATCTGCACGGGCGAAGTTTTCGCCGGTTTCATGTCTTACTCCAAATTCTGGACCTGCTCGCGGAACTGGTCGATCACGACTTTCAGCTCGATGCCGGCAGCGGTCACTGCCGAGGCATTCGACTTCGAACAGATGGTATTCGATTCGCGGTTAAATTCCTGTGCAAGGAAGTCCAACCGGCGCCCGGCAGGGCCACCTTTCACCAGAAGATCGCGCGCGGCGGCGATATGGGCCTTCAGACGATCGATTTCCTCGCGCAGATCCGCCTTGGTCGCCAGCAGCGCGGCTTCGGCATGCAGCCTGTCGCGGTCGAGCGCGGCCATGCCATCCATCAGCAAGGCGACCTGTCCGGCAAGCCGCGCAGCGATCTCCTGCGGCGAGCGCGACGGATCGGCCTCGATCGTCCATGCCAGGCCTTCGATCGTCGCGACATGGTCGAGAAGAATGCGGGTCAGCGCCGCCCCTTCCTGTTCGCGCATCGCCCTAAGATCGGCAAGCGCGGCCAACAGGCCGGCAGCGATATCGGCGTCACGGGCGGCAAGCGCCTCCTCGCCATCCTCGCCTTCGCGGAATTCCACGATGCCGCGCACCAGAAGCAGCGTATCGAGCTTCAGCGGCGACGGATCGATCACCCCGTCCAATTGCTCGCGCATGGCCAGCACGGCGGCGAGCGCCTCCCTGTTCAGCACCGCCTCGAAGCGGTTCTCGTCGGCGGTGACGGATAGGGATGCCTGCAGGTTGCCGCGGCTGAAGCTTTCGCCGGCGAGGCGGCGGACCTCCGCCTCCATGCGTTCGAGACCGGGCGGCAGGCGGAGGCGCAGATCAAGGCCCTTGCCGTTGACCGAGCGCAGTTCCCATGCCCAGCGCCAGCGGCCGCTCGTTCCCTCGCGCCGCGCAAAACCGGTCATGGACTGCAAAGCCATGCGAACCTCCCGAAGGTATCAGTTGATCTTCTTTTTCTTCGGCGGCACGACGGTCGCGCCACTATCCGCCGGCTGCTCTTCCGGCTGGCCGTCAACTGCGATGTTCGGATCCGAACCCTTGTCGGCTTCGAGCTTGCGCCAGCGCTTGACGTTGGCGTTGTGCTCCTCGAGCGTGGCGGCAAAGACATGGCCGCCGGTGCCGTCGGCAACGAAATAGAGATCCTGCGTCTTCCAGGGATTGGCGACGGCTTCGAGCGCATCCTTGCCGGGATTGGCGATCGGCGTCGGCGGCAGCCCCTTGATGACATAGGTATTGTATGGCGTGTCCCGCTTCAGGTCCGACTGGTAGATCGGCCGGTCGGCCGGTTTACCCTCGCCGCCGAAGAGACCGTAGATGATCGTCGGATCGGATTGCAGGCGCATGCCCTTGCCGAGCCGGTTCAGGAAAACGGAGGCGACATGCGCACGCTCGTCGGGAACGCCGGTTTCCTTTTCGACGATCGAGGCGAGCGTCACGAACTCCTCCTTGGATCGCAGCGGCAGCGAGGAGTCGCGCTTGTCCCAGATCTGATCGACGAGCTTCTGCTGCGCAGCCGCCATCTGGTCGATGATTTCCGAGCGTTTGGTGCCGCGCGAGAATTTGTAGGTATCCGGACGCAGGCTGCCCTCGGTCGGCAGCGCGGCCGGCAAGTCGCCTTCCAGCACAGTATCCTGCAGCATGCGGTCAAACATCTGGCGGACCGTCAGGCCCTCCGGGAAGGAAACGGAATAGAGAATGGACTTGCCCGATTTCAGAAGCTCCATGATATCGCTCATGGAAGCCCTCGCCTTGATCTCGTATTCACCCGCTTTCAGGCTCTCACCGGCAGAAAGATGCGTTGCCGTGAGATAGCGGAAGATGCGGGCATCGCTGATGATCGCATTGCGCTCGAGGTTCGAGGCGATTTCGGCCAGACCAGCGCCGTTGCGGACGATGAAATTGGTGTTGGTCTGCAGCGGACCGGGGTTTCGATAGGTCGATGTGGCGTAGTAGAAGCCGATGACGGCGACGACGCAGACCAGAACCGCCATGGTCATGATGAAGTTGAGGAAAAGAACCACCTGTCCGCGGGCTTTCTTGGAGCGCTTCGGCGGCTCCGGGACGCGCTCCGGACGCAGGGCTTCGCTCGGCGACTTCGGGATGATCGGTCCCTTCTGTGCCTGCCGGTCGTTCTCGCCCTGCGGGGTATCGTTGCTCTGGTTCGTCGTATCGCTCACCGGCAATCCTCTAAAACTTGACCCTCACTTCGCTATTTCGCGAAGCAATGCGGCAAAAGCAGGTTCTGCCGCCGTTCAACGGCGCCGCTGCCGGTCGTTATGCTCCCGCACGTCCCGCTACGCAACGTAGGGAACGGCCGGCCTGCGGCGCAAGGGACCCCCGTTACGCCGCGTAGAGGCCCTTATTGTGCGTAGCGGCGCAGCACGAGCGACGCGTTCGTGCCGCCGAATCCGAACGAATTGGACAGCGCCACATTGATTTCTCGCTCGCGCGCCTTGTGCGGCACAAGATCGATCGCCGTCTCACGTTCGGGATTGTCGAGATTGAGCGTCGGCGGCGCGATATTGTCGCGGATGGCGAGCGTGGTGAAGATCGCCTCGATGGCGCCGGCAGCACCGAGAAGGTGCCCTGTCGCCGACTTGGTCGAGGACATCGAGATCTTCGACGCCGCATTGCCGACCAGCCGTTCGACGGCGCCGAGTTCGATCGTATCGGCCATGGTGGAAGTACCGTGGGCGTTGATGTAATCGATATCGGCCGGCGTCAGCCCGGCCCTCTTCAGCGCCATCGCCATGCAACGGCCGGCGCCCTCGCCGTCCTCGGACGGCGCGGTGATGTGATAGGCATCGCCCGACAGGCCGTAGCCGACGACTTCGGCGTAGATCCTGGCGCCGCGCGCCTTGGCGTGTTCCAGTTCCTCGAGCACGACGATGCCGGCGCCCTCGCCCATGACGAAGCCGTCGCGGTCGCGGTCGTAGGGGCGCGAAGCCTTTTGCGGGTCGTCATTGTGCTGGGTCGACAGCGCCTTGCAGGCGGCGAAGCCGGCAAGCGAAATGCGGCTGACCGGGGATTCCGTGCCGCCGGCGACCATGACGTCGGCGTCACCCAGCGCGATCAGCCGAGCGGCATCGCCGATCGCATGCGCGCCCGTCGAGCAGGCGGTGACGACCGAATGATTGGGGCCGCGCAGCTTGTGGCGGATCGAGACCTGGCCGGAGACGAGGTTGATCAGGCGGCCGGGAATGAAGAAGGGAGAAATGCGGCGCGGGCCCTTGTCGCGCAGGGTGTAACCCGCCTCGACGATGCCTTCGATGCCGCCGATGCCGGAGCCGATCAGCACGCCGGTGGCGATCTGGTCCTCATCGGTCTCGGGGTGCCAGCCGGCATCGGCAAGCGCCATGTCGGCGGCGGCCATGCCGAAGATGATGAAGGGATCGACCTTTCGCTGTTCTTTCGGCTCCATCCACTGATCGACATTGAATGTGCCGTCGGTGCCGTCACCGACAGGGATACGGCAGGCGATCTTGGCGGGAAGGTCGTCGACTTCGAATTCGGTGACGAGGCGGGCGCCGTTCTGGCCGGCAAGCAGCCGGGACCACGTCACCTCTGTTCCGCATCCCAAGGGTGATACCATGCCGGTACCGGTGATGACGACACGTCTCATCGCGTGCTTCCCCCCGTCTCTTATGTTCTATGGAGAAATATGCCGAAAAGAAAAGGGCGGACTCCAGGCCCGCCCTTTCTCAAATGCACAGGATCAGGCCTGGGCCTTCTCAATAAACTTCACGGCATCGCCGACCGTCAGGATCGAGTCGGCAGCGTCGTCAGGAATTTCAACGCCGAATTCTTCTTCGAAAGCCATGACAAGTTCGACCGTGTCGAGCGAGTCAGCGCCCAGATCGTCGATAAAGCTGGCGCTCTCGACGACCTTGTCGGCATCGACGCCAAGATGATCAATAACAATTTTCTTTACGCGTTCTGCGATATCGCTCATGTCGGTTTCCTCGACCTTATGTCCTGATCGGAATGCCATTGCGGCACCCTTACCCTGTTTCAGCCTGCGATGTTTTCAGACATCCTCGGCAAACTCGTTTACCCGGCTTCAGAGATGTCCCAGGCTTGCAAAAAGCCCGCCGGTCCGTCTGCTTTCTCGGGACGACTGTTCACAGTCATGGCCCGCTTAACATGCTTTATGTCTGCCGCAAAGCCAGAAAATCAACGGTTCGTGATTGCTCAACATGCTATTGGCGGAATTATACCCATGCCAACAGTTTGTCGTTTCAGATCATCGCCATGCCGCCGTTTACGTGCAGCGTCTGGCCCGTCATGTAAGCAGCCTCGGAGGAGGCAAGATAAGCGACCGCCGAAGCGACCTCGCCGCCCGTACCCATGCGTTTCATCGGGATCGCTCCCATGATCGCTTCCTTCTGCTTGTCGTTCAGCTTGCCGGTCATGGCGCTCTCGATAAAACCGGGCGCCACGCAGTTGACCGTCACGTTGCGGGTGGCAATTTCCTGCGCCAGCGACTTGGTGAAGCCGATCATGCCAGCCTTGGAGGCGCAGTAATTGGCCTGGCCCGGATTGCCGGTGACGCCGACGACCGATGTGATGTTGATGATGCGGCCATAGCGGCGACGCATCATCGGATGCGTCAATTCGCGCGTCAGGCGGAAGGTCGACGTCAGGTTGACTTCGAGCACGCTGTCCCAGTCCTCGTCGCTCATGCGCACGAACAAGCCGTCGCGGGTGATGCCGGCATTGTTGACGAGAATGTCGACGCCTTCGAGGTCGGCCTCGGCCTTCTGCCCGAGCGCCTTGACCTCATCGCGGTCGGAGAGGTTGGCCGGGAAGATCTTGACGCGCTCGCCGAGTTCGGCGGCCAGCGCTTCCAGCTTCTCGACGCGGGTGCCGTGGAGGCCGACGATAGCGCCCTGCTTATGAAGAAGGCGGGCGATTTCCTCGCCGATACCGCCCGATGCGCCGGTGACGAGAGCCTTGCGGCCGGAAAGATCGAACATGGAAACGTTCCTTATATCTGGAGATACCAATCAGGCCATGAGGGCGGCGACGGCCGCGTCGATATCCGCCGGACCGTTGACGGAGATGCCGTTGATCGTCTTGTCGATGCGACGGGCAAGGCCGGTCAGCACCTTGCCGGAACCGAGTTCATAAAGCGTCGTGACGCCATTTCCGGCGAACCATTCCACCGTCTCGCGCCAGCGGACCTGGCCGGTGACCTGCTCGACCAGGAGGCCGGCGATCTCGTCGGCGCCGGTCACGGGGGCGGCACGCACATTGGCAATGAGGGGCACGACCGGATCGGATTTCGAAACCGTTGCCAGTGCTTCGCGCATGGCGTCGGCGGCCGGCGCCATCAGCGTCGAATGGAAGGGAGCGGAGACCGGCAGCAGGATGGCGCGCTTGGCGCCCTTGTCGGTCGCAAGGCCGGCGGCCTTTTCGACGGCTGCCTTCTCACCCGAGATGACGATCTGGCCGCCGCCATTGTCGTTGGCGATCTGACAGGCGCCGACGGCAGCCGCTGCCTCGCAGACGGCAACGACGTCGGCGTGTTCGAGGCCGATGATCGCGGCCATGGCGCCGACGCCGACGGGGACGGCCGCCTGCATGGCATTGCCGCGGATGCGCAAAAGCCGCGCAGTATCGGCGAGCGAGAAGGTGCCGGCGGCGCAAAGTGCCGAATATTCGCCGAGCGAGTGGCCGGCGACATAGGCGACCTTGGACTTCAGATCCAGCCCCTTGGCTTCGAGAACGCGGACGACGGCGATCGAGACGGCCATCAGCGCCGGCTGGGCGTTCGCCGTCAAGGTCAACGTATCCTCGGGACCATTGAACATGACGTCCGAAAGCTTTTCACCGAGTGCCTCGTCGACCTCGTCGAAGACGGCGCGGGCTTCGGCAAAATTCTCGGCGAGATCCTTGCCCATGCCGACGGCCTGACTGCCCTGGCCGGGAAAAGTGAAAGCGATGGTCATTTTCATGTCCCTGATTGCGCCCCTTGAGGCTGTTTTGCCTCCAATTGACATTCTTTCCGGCAGAGTCAAGTGGCGGCCCCTTCTCCGCAAAGCCTTTCGCACGCGCGCAAAAGCCCGGTTTTTGATCTTGCGCTCCGCCAAATCCAGCCTAGATTTGCGCGGACCCTCCCAAGGCTTTCACCTCTCTTCCAAGGTTTTTCCATGAAGTACAATTCACTAGGCCGCACCGAGATTTCCGTTTCAGAGATCTGCCTTGGCACGATGACCTGGGGTTCGCAGAACAGCGAAGCCGACGCGCATGCGCAGATGGACTACGCCGTCGAAAAAGGCGTCAATTTCTTCGACACGGCCGAGCTTTATCCGACCACGCCGGTTTCGGCCGAAACGCAGGGTTGGACCGAAGACTATATCGGCAGCTGGTTCGAGAAGACCGGCAAACGCGGGGATATCGTGCTCGCCACCAAGGTTGCAGGCCGCGGCCGCGACTATATTCGCGGCGGCGAAGGCGCCGATGCAAAGAATATCCGACTGGCGCTCGAGGCCAGCCTGGCGCGGCTGAAGACCGATTACGTCGATCTCTACCAGGTCCACTGGCCGAACCGCGGCCATTTCCATTTCCGCCAGAACTGGAGCTACAATCCCTTCAACCAGGATCGCGACAAGGCCGTCGCCAACATGCTCGACATCCTGGAAACGCTCGGCGCGCTGGTGCAGGAAGGCAAGATCCGCGCGATCGGCCTTTCCAACGAAACCACCTGGGGCATACAGAAATATCTGACGCTTTCCGAACAGAAGAGCCTGCCGCGCGTTGCTAGCGTCCAGAACGAATATAACCTGCTCTACCGTCATTTCGATCTCGACCTCGCCGAACTCTCACATCACGAGGATGTCGGGCTGCTCGCCTATTCGCCGCTTGCCGGCGGCATCCTGTCCGGCAAATATGTAGATGGCGGCAGGCCGAAGGGTTCGCGCGGTTCGATCAACCCCGATATCGGCGGCCGCCTGCAGCCGTTGCAGGAACCGGCGACCAAAGCCTATCTGCAGATCGCCGCAACCTACGGCCTCGACCCGGCGGCCATGGCGCTCGCCTTTTGCCGATCGAGGCCGTTCATGGCCTCGGTCATCATCGGCGCAACCTCGATGGAGCAGCTGAAGATCGATATCGGCGCGGCCGAACTGACGCTCTCTCACGAAGTCCTGGCGGAGATCGCCAAGGTGCACCGCCAGTATCCGCTGACGCTTTGATCATCTTGCCGTAACGCCCCCCCCCCCCGACGCCGACCATCGGTTTGCGTCGGGTCCGATTGCACTTGCCTTTGCCCGAAAAATCCGTATAAGCCGCCCTGTTCGTTAACCCGGTCTTCTGGCTGGTGGCTGAACGGAGGGCCGGTTTCCATAGGAAATCGTTCGGAACGGAAGCGTTCCAGCCTCCCGTGTCTCCGCTCTCGACCGTCTCGGAAAACGCTTTCTTGCCTGGGCCCGCCCAATCAGGAGCAGTCGTTGAGGCTTAGCCGCCGAATATCGGGTTGAACCAAACGCAAGAAAGGCAAAGCTGTCATGGCTCTTTATGAACATGTATTCCTTGCCCGGCAGGATATTTCCGCTCAGCAGGTCGATGCCCTCGTAGAACAGTACAAGGGCGTGATCGAAGCAAACGGCGGTAAAGTCGGGCGTATCGAGAATTGGGGCCTCAAGTCCCTCACCTACCGCATCAAGAAGAACCGCAAGGCGCACTACGCCCTGATGGACATCGATGCACCGGCTGCTGCCGTCCAGGAAATGGAACGTCAGATGCGCATCAGCGAAGACGTTCTTCGCTACATGACGATCGCCGTCGAGAAGCATGAAGAAGGTCCGTCTGCCATGATGCAGAAGCGCGACCGTGACGACCGTCCGCGTGAAGGCGGCCGTGGCCCGCGTGAAGGCGGCTTCGGTGATCGCGACCGTGGCCCGCGTCCGCCGCGTGAAGGTGGCTTCGGCGACCGTGACGACCGTCCGCGCCGTCCGCGCGAAGACCGTGTATAAGGGAGATCCGAGATATGTCTGAAACTTCCTCCGCTCCGGTCCGCCGCCCGTTCCATCGCCGCCGCAAGACCTGCCCGTTCTCCGGCGCCAACGCGCCGCGGATCGACTACAAGGACGTACGTCTGCTGCAGCGCTACATTTCCGAGCGCGGCAAGATCGTTCCGTCCCGCATCACGGCGGTTTCCCAGAAGAAGCAGCGCGAACTCGCCCAGGCGATCAAGCGCGCCCGTTTCCTCGGCCTGCTGCCCTACGTCGTCGCCTGATCGGCTGACGTGACCAACTCCTGAGGGAAGGCATTCGTGCCTTCCCTTCTCCCTTCTGCGATGGGCGCGGATCGGAACTCTTAAAACCCATGTTGAGATGTTTCTGAATTCGATTCAGCAACATCCTCTAACTGCTTGATGAAGCAGGACAGCGACCTTGAAACGACTAAACATTAGAACGCTGCTGATCGGCGCACTCGCCGGATTGACCGCCGCCCTGCTGGTGCTGGGCGCGAGCATGCAGCCGTCGTTTTTCAGCGCGCTTCTCTACACGGCTTCAGCGCTGCCGATTCTGATCGTCGGGCTCGGATGGGGCAATGCCGCGGCGATCTCGGCCGTCACCACCGCTGCCGCACTCGGCGCGATCTTGATCTCGCCTTCCTTCGCGCTGATCATGACGCTGGTGACGCTTCTGCCGGCCGGCTGGCTGAGCCATCTCGCCAATCTCGCGCGTCCCGCCTCCGAACTCGGTGGCCCCGACCACCTGCTTGCCTGGTATCCGCTCTCCGATATCCTGCTGCATCTCTGCGGCCTGGTGACGCTCGCCGTCATCGTCATCGGCGTGATCATCGGCTACGGGCCTGAGATCACCGATCCGATCGTCGACCTGCTGATCACCTCGCTCAAGCAGCAGCAGCCGGAATTCATGCCCGATCCGGCGGCGACCGCGCAGACCAAATCGCTGATCCTGCTGATGCTGCCGGCTTTGCAGGGCGGCATGTGGGTCTCCATGCTGTTTGCCGCCTGTTATTTTGCGGTGCGCATCGTCTCAGCCTCCGGCCGCGGCCTTCGCCCGCGCGAGGACATTCCCTCGTCGCTGCGCATGAACCGCAACTCGATCTTCATCTTCCTGGCCGGGCTTGCCGCCTGCTTCTTCGGCGGCGTTCCGGCGCTGGTCGGCGCGACCGTGATCGGCACCTTCGGCGCCGGTTTCATGCTCTCCGGTTTCGCCTCGCTGCATTTCCGCACGCGCGGCAAGGACTGGCGCATGCCGGCCCTCATCCTTAGCTACCTGGCTTCGATGCTCATGCTGCTGCCAGCTCTCCTCATCCTCGTCCTTGGTCTCAGCGATACGCGCAAGGCGATCGCGCTGACCCCGACGAAAGATGCTGATGCCCCCAAACAACCCGATACGAAAATCTGAGACACTAGAAAGGAAAAAGAAAATGGAAGTCATTCTTCTCGAACGCATCTCCAAGCTCGGCCAGATGGGCGAAACCGTCAAGGTTCGCGACGGCTTTGCCCGCAACTACCTGCTGCCGCTCGGCAAGGCGCTGCGCGCCAACGCCGCCAACAAGACCCGCTTCGAAGCCGAGCGTGCGACGCTCGAAGCCCGCAACCTCGAGCGCAAGTCGGAAGCCCAGAAGGTCGCCGACGTTCTCGACGGCAAGTCCTTCATCGTCGTGCGTTCCGCCGGCGAAACCGGCCAGCTCTACGGTTCGGTCGCCGCCCGTGACGTCGTCGAGATCCTCGCCGCCGAAGGCTTCAACATCGGCCGCAACCAGGTTCACCTCAACACGCCGATCAAGTCGATCGGCCTGCACAAGGTCGAGCTGCAGCTGCATGCCGAAGTCGAAATCCACGTCGAGCTCAACGTTGCCCGTTCTGCCGAAGAGGCAGAGCGCCAGGCCAAGGGCGAAGAACTCACCTCGGTCGACGCGATCTACGGTGTCGACGAAGACGCACTGCGTCCGGAAGACTTCTTCGATCCGGAAGCCGACGGCGTCGACGAAGACGAAGCATAATTTTCGTCGGAGCGATCCACGAGAGGGAAAGCCCGGCCATCGCGCCGGGCTTTTTCGTTTACACACCTTCGACAGACCGTTTTCCACCCCTTCGACAGGCGCAGCCGATCGGGGTCGCTTTTTTAAGGGGATTTCCCGGATGTTTTTGCTGCGCGCCTTATCGCGCCACGCTAAAATACCCTTCTCCGAAACGGATGGGCTGAGTCGGCGCCAGACCGTGTCGTGCGGGTGACACTGCCAGTATTTCTCCTTTGTGTCGCCCAAGACTGTGGAGAAGTCGAACAACGTGCACAGCGTTCAGGATTTAGGCGAAGAGAGCCCCCGCTCCTTTCGCAGCCTCTTGATTTTCGCGTCCGGAATTGCAAATCCGGAGCTGGAAAAAGACAGAACGGATGATGATGAACGACGCCGCTCGAAAGATTGCAGCCGTTGCTCCGTCGGAGCAGCATTATCGCGAAGCACCCAACAATATCGAAGCCGAGCAGGCGCTTCTGGGCGCGATCCTGATGAACAACGACGCCTATTACCGGGTGTCGGACTTCCTGAAGCCTATCCATCTCTATGAACCGCTGCATCGGAAGATCTTCGAGGTTGCCGGCGATATCATCCGCATGGGCAAGATCGCCAATCCGGTGACGATCAAGACCTTTCTGAAGGCCGACGAGAAGGTCGGCGACATGACGGTTTCGCAATATCTGGCGAGCCTCGTCAGCAACGCCGTCACCGTCATCAATGCCGAGGATTACGGCCGGGCGATCTACGACCTGGCGCTGCGCCGGGCGCTGATCACCATCGGCGAGGACGTCGTCAACATCGCCTATGACGCGCCGCTCGACATGCCGCCGCAGTCGCAGATCGAAGATACCGAACGCCGCCTCTTCGAACTGGCGGAAAACGGCCGCTACGACGGCGGATTCCAGGCCTTCAACGATGCCGTTGCGCTGGCGATCGACATGGCGGCCGTCGCCAAGGAACGCGATGGCGGGCTTTCCGGCATTTCCACCGGCATCCATTCGCTGGATTCCAAGATGGGTGGCCTGCAGCGTTCGGACTTGATCGTGCTGGCCGGACGTCCCGGCATGGGCAAGACCTCGCTTGCCACCAATATCGCCTATAACATCGCCGCCGCCTACGAAGGCGAAGTCCAGTCGGACGGCAGCATGAAGGCGAAGAACGGCGGCGTCGTCGGCTTCTATTCGCTCGAAATGTCGTCCGAACAGCTCGCCACCCGTATCATCTCCGAGCAGACGGAAGTCTCCTCCTCGAAGATCCGCCGCGGCGACATCAATGATGCCGATTTTGAAAAGCTCGTCGCCTGCTCGATGATGATGCAGAAAGTGCCGCTCTATATCGACCAGACCGGCGGTATTTCGATCGCCCAGCTTTCGGCGCGCGCCCGCCGCCTCAAGCGCCAGCGCGGCCTCGACGTGCTTGTGGTCGACTACATCCAGCTGATGACCGGCTCGGGCAAATCCAGCGACAACCGCGTCCAGGAAATCACCCAGATCACCACCGGCCTGAAGGCGCTCGGCAAGGAGCTCAACGTTCCGATCATCGCGCTGTCGCAGCTCTCGCGTCAGGTCGAAAGCCGCGACGACAAGCGCCCGCAGCTTTCCGACCTTCGCGAATCCGGCTCGATCGAGCAGGACGCCGACGTCGTGTTGTTCGTGTTCCGCGAGGAATACTACGTCAAAAATTCGGAGCCGCGCGACATCCACGATCCGAAATATCCGGAATGGGAAGCGCTGTTCGACAAGGTAAAAGGTACGGCCGACGTCATCATCGCCAAGCAGCGCCACGGGCCGACAGGCACGGTGAAGCTCGCCTTCCAGTCGGAATTCACCCGCTTCGCCGATCTCGCCGATCCCTCCTTCACACAGTACGAGGAACATTGACGCGGTTTTCCGGGTCAATTTCCCCTAGAAACCTGTGGCCCGCAACAAGGCCACCGTCACAACGCCGCCGACGACGCTGGCAAGCATCGGCAGGCGGCGGGCGGCCAGCGCCGTTGCGGCACATGCCAGTGTCTCCGCCCAGCCGGTCGCAAAGGCGGTCGGAGCGATCACGGCCATCAGGACCGCAGGCGGGATCGCCTCAATCGCCGTTTTCCAACGCTCGTCCAGCTGCACGTGACGGATGAGGACGAGACCGCTGATGCGCGTGAAAATCGTCGCGAATGCCATCGCGAGGATGGCAAGCAGGGTATTGATATCAAGCGTCATGCGGCCTGCTCCTGGACCCCACCCTTCCAGAAAGCCATCACCAGTCCGGCCAAAGCGCCGGCTGCGATATACCAGACGCCCGGCACGAAATGATGGACGGCGACGGCTGCAATTCCGCTCGCGGCCAGAATTGCGCCCGTTTCCAGTCCCTTCCAGAAGCCCATGACCAGCACGACAAAGACAGCCGGAAAGGCGAAATCGAGACCGATGACCGCCGGATCGCCCAGAAAGACGCCGAGCAATGCGCCTGCGAGCGAAGAGCCGACCCAGGCGACATAGAAGGGCGCGACGATGCCGGCATACCAGACGGGCGTCAGCCGTGTGCTGCCGGCGCGGAACTCCGCCATGGCCCAGAGTTCGTCAGCGAGAAACAGCATGGCGGCATAGCGCTTGATGGTGGAGAAGGACTGCATCTTCATACCGAGCGACGCGCTCATCAGAACATGGCGGATATTGACCAGCAGTGTTGCGAAGCCGACGCCGACCCAGCTTGCCGGATGCGCCCATATATCCATTGCCACGAACTGCGAGCCGCCGGCGAAGACCAGCGCACTCATCAGCGTCGTTTCCAACACCGAAAGACCCTTGGTGGCCGAAATCGCGCCGAAAACCAGACCGATCGGAGCAACGGCGACGACAAGCGGAAAGATGGCGCGCATTCCGGCAAGAAATTCGCCGGTAAGAAATTCGCTGGATGGCCGGCTTTGCTGCAACATGGCAACCTCCTGATTGAGATCGCGGAGCAGTAGCCCAGCCCGACACAGCCGTATTGAACGAAAGTGATCAGCCAGTACGGAATTGACCGGGTGTTACGCCTGTCCGCGCCTTGAAGTGCCGGGTGAAATGCGCCTGATCGGCAAAACCGCACTCGAGCGCGATATCGGCGGGCATGCGCCCCTGCCGCAGCAGCCTGCGGGCCACCTGCACGCGCCGGTCCGTCAGGAAGGCATGTGGCGTGATGTGGTATTCCTTGCGGAAGGCGCGGATGAGGTGAGCGCGGCTCAACCCTGCCACCCCGGCCAGTTCCTCGAGGCCGACGTCGCTGCCGAAATTCTCGATGAGGTATTCGCGGGCGCGGGCGACGGCGCTTCGCTCCTGCGTATCGACAGGCACGACGACTGTGCTGCCGTGGCGCGCAAAGATCGCCGCCAGCACAGAGAACATGCTTTCATCGGACTCCAATGCACCTGCGCCCCTTTCGAGCGTGCGGTGGGCGGCGTGAAAAGCATTGGCGAGTTGTGGATCGCGTGGAAGCCCGCCGGAAAAAGACGGTGTCGCGTGAAAGGCCTTACACGTCACATCCTCCAGAATATCGATGAATAATTTCATGTCCGGATAAATCATGCGGTAGCGGTAGCCCTCGCCGCCGGGAGCACCGTCATGAATGACGCCCGGATCGATAAGATAAAGGTCGCCCGGGCCGGTTTCCTCCCGCCTGCCGCTCAGCGTGGCGATCTGGCTGCCGCTTTCAATCGCGCCGATGCTGAATGTATCGTGCGCATGCGGCGCATATTCATGAGTGAGGAAGGTGGCGCTCAGACACTCCATGTCGCGGAAGCGGCTGTCCCGCCAAAAGCGGGCCGATTCCACGTTGGCGAGCGGCATAGCCTCCGCCGCCTCTTTCTGGGATACGTTCTGCATGCGGGTAGATTAGCGCCGAAGCCGCCATGCGTCTTGAACAAAAGTGATCGTACAGGCGGCAAAGGATGGTATGTGACCGCCCGCGCTTTCCCTTGGCCACAATGCTCACTAAACTGGGTGAGGTGATTTTCCCTTCATTTCTTCACGGCGATTCATGACAGATTTTCCCATTCCCTTCGACGACGACGATCTTTTCGCTTCCGCAGGCCTGCGGCTGACCGTCGACTTGACCGCGCTTACGGAGAACTGGCGCGATATGGCGCGCCGCTCCGGTGCAGCGCGCGCCTCGGCCGTCGTCAAGGCGGATGCCTATGGCATGGGCATCGAGGATGCCGGCGAAGCGCTCTATATGGCAGGCGCCCGCGACTTCTTCGTCGCGACCGTCGACGAGGGCGTCACCCTTCGCCTCTATGCGCCGGAGGCGCGCATCTTCGTGCTCTCCGGCATCTGGCCGGGCACCGAGCGGCGCTTCTTCGACAATGATCTGGTGCCGGTGATTTCTTCCGACGAGCAACTCGCCTTCTGGATGGCGGTGCTGGCCGATTACGGCGACTACCCCTGCGCGCTGCATGTCGATACCGGTTTCAATCGGCTCGGACTACATATCGACGATGCGATCGCGCTCGTCGACGATGTTTCGCGGCCGGCGAGTTTCGCGCCGGTGCTTGTCATGAGCCATCTCGCCTGCGGCGACGATCCCAGCCATGCGATGAACCGGCGGCAGCTCGAATCATTCCACAGGGTTAGCGCCGCCTATGAAGGCATCGATTCAAGTCTTGCGGCCTCGGCCGGCATCTTTCTCGGCGAGGATTATCACTTCGACCTGACCCGCCCCGGCATTGCGCTTTATGGCGGCGAAGCGGTCTGCGGCATGACGAACCCGATGCGGCCGGTGGCAACCGCGGAAGCGCGCATCATCCAGGTGCGAAATGTCGAGGCCGGCGAGACCGTCAGCTATGGGCGGGCGCTGCAGCTCAACCGCAAAAGCCGGCTGGCGATCGCCTCGGCCGGTTATGCCGACGGCTATATGCGCAGCCAGTCGAGCGGCGGCGTGCCGCTGCGCCAAGCGGTGCCGCAAGGCGGGCAAGGCTTTATCGCCGGACACAAGGTGCCGGTTGCCGGCCGGATCACCATGGACCTGACGATCTTCGATATCACCGACCTGCCTGACAATGCCGTGCGCGCCGGGGATTATGTCGAGCTGTTCGGCAAGAATATGCCAGTCGACGACGTGGCGCGGGCAGCAGGCACGATCGGATACGAGATCCTGACCAGCATGGGGCTCCGCCATGAGCGGCGCTATGTCGCCGAGGAGTAGAGTTCGCCCGTCAACGGCTGCTGAGCGCAAGGCGGACGCCGAGCGCCACGAAAAGCGCGCCGAGGCTGCGATCGAGCCATAGCCCGACTTTCTGATTATGCCTGAGCGCATCGGCAAGGCGCCCGCCGAGAAGGACGAGCGGCGGCTCGATGAAGGCAGCGACGACAATGATGAGCCCGCCATGCAGCAGGAGTTGGGCCCATGCCGGTCCTGCCCCTTCGACGACGAATTGCGGCAGGAAGGCCAGGAAGAAGATCGCCACCTTCGGATTGAGCAGCGACACCAGGATTCCCTGCCGGTAGATCCTTGCGACCGGCATTTCTTCACCGGCAGCCTTTATCAGTCCATTGCCGCCGCCGGCGCGCAACGCCTGGATGCCCAGCCAGACGAGATAGGCGGCGCCGATCCATTTGACCGTCGAGAAGGCAGCGGCGGAAGCGGCAAGCACGGCGGAAAGACCGAGTGCCGCCATCAGCACGTGCAGGCAGGCGCCAGACCAGACGCCGAACAACGCGGAAAAACCGGCACGTTTTCCGCCTCTCATCGTGTGACCGAGGATGAAGGCGATGTCGGGGCCGGGCGAGAGGTTGAGCAAAACCGCAGCCGACAGAAATGCAAGCCAGTGCGCGAGCGAATAATCGAACATCTTCCACCGTTCCGGATAAGCAGAGAACAAAGGATAGGCACGGCGCGCGCTGATGGGGAAATCATTAGTTTTGATCCGTCGCGATAGCCATTATCTCAAGCACGACAATGATTCGATGAAGCGGCGCGTCTGCTTGCCTCGGGAATCCGGACTGAAAGAGTAATCGATGGCGAAGGCCAGGACACAATTCATCTGCCAGAATTGCGGCACGGTTCATAACCGCTGGGCCGGCAAATGCGAAAACTGCGGCGAGTGGAACACCATCGTCGAAGAGGACCCGATGGGCGGGATCGGCTCCGGTCCGGGCAAGACGCCGAAAAAGGGCCGCCCGGTGGCCCTGACGGCGCTATCCGGCGAGATCGAGGAGGCGCCGCGCATCCACACCGCCATGTCGGAGCTCGATCGGGCGCTTGGCGGCGGCTTCGTGCGCGGCTCGGCGGTGCTGATCGGCGGCGATCCCGGCATCGGCAAATCGACGCTACTGATGCAGGCGGCCGCCGCCCTTGCACGGCGCGGCCACAAGATCATCTACGTCTCCGGCGAAGAAGCCGTGGCGCAGGTCCGGCTGCGGGCGCAACGCCTCGCGGCGGCCGATACCGACGTGATGCTGGCCGCCGAAACCAATGTCGAGGATATTCTGGCGACCCTCGCCGAGGGCAAGCGGCCGGACCTCGTCATCATCGATTCCATCCAGACGCTGTGGAGCGAACTGGCCGAATCCGCGCCGGGAACGGTGACGCAGGTGCGCACCGGCGTGCAGGCGATGATCCGTTTCGCCAAGCAGACGGGGGCCGCCATGGTGCTCGTCGGGCATGTGACCAAGGACGGGCAGATCGCCGGCCCGCGCGTCGTCGAGCACATGGTCGATGCCGTGCTCTATTTCGAAGGCGATCGCGGCCATCACTACCGCATCCTGCGCACGGTCAAGAACCGCTTCGGACCGACCGACGAGATCGGCGTCTTCGAAATGTCCGACAAGGGCTTGCGCGAAGTCGCCAACCCCTCGGAACTCTTCCTCGGCGAGCGCAACGAGAAATCGCCGGGCGCTGCCGTCTTTGCCGGCATGGAGGGCACACGTCCGGTGCTCGTCGAGGTGCAGGCGCTGGTGGCGCCGACCTCACTCGGCACGCCGCGGCGCGCCGTGGTCGGCTGGGATTCGGCCAGGCTGTCGATGATCCTGGCCGTGCTCGAAGCCCATTGCGGCGTCCGGCTCGGCCAGCACGACGTCTACCTCAACGTCGCCGGCGGTTACCGCATCACCGAACCGGCCGCCGATCTGGCCGTCGCTTCGGCGCTCGTTTCCTCGCTTGCCGGTATTGCCCTTCCTGCCGATTGCGTCTATTTCGGCGAAGTCAGCCTGTCGGGCGCCATCCGGCCGGTTGCGCACACCGCCCAGCGCCTCAAGGAAGCCGAGAAGCTGGGTTTTTCCGCGGCATTGCTTCCATCCGCCTCCGCCGAATTGCCGAAGGGTTCCGGCGGGCGCTGGAGCGAGGTCGAAAGCCTGCCGGATCTGGTCGCGCGCATCGCCGGGTCGAAGGGGGCGTTGCGTGTGGAAGACGAGGTTTGATCCTTTCATTGCCAAGATTGGTGATGATATAGGAGGCACACGATAAGGCACGACACGGCCGCCAAGCGGCAGTCCTGGAGTTGAATTTACATGCCCATTACGATTTTCGACGGTATTGTCATCGGCGTCGTGCTCTTCTCCGCCGTGCTGGCGATGGTCCGCGGCTTTTCGCGCGAGATCCTCTCGATCGCGAGTTGGGGCGGTTCGGCGGCGGCGGCCTATTACCTCTATCCCTACCTGCTGCCCTATGCGAAGAAATACACCGATGACGACCGCATCGCGATCATCGGTTCGGCAGCGGTCGTCTTCCTGATCGCGCTCATCGTCATCTCCTTCATCACGATGAAGATCGCCGATTTCATCATCGACAGCCGCGTCGGCGCGCTTGATCGCACGCTCGGCTTCCTGTTCGGGGCAGCCCGCGGCGTGCTGCTCCTGGTCGTTGCCGTCGCCTTCTGGAACTGGCTGGTCGATGTCGATCACCGCCCAGCCTGGGTCAACGAAGCCAAATCGAAACCCTTCCTGGATTCGATGGTCGTGAAGCTGAAATCGGCTCTGCCGGAGCAATTTGCCCAGATGATACCGGCGAGCATCCGTGATAAGCTTCAGCCGCAGGCACAAGGCACTGAGGGTACCACGCCGCCGACGGGCGACCAGGCTCCGGCGGAAGACGCACCGAATGCGCCTGCAGACGGCGCACAGCAGCCGGCGAATTGACACAGTGTTCAAGAGCTTGACCCGCCTTAAGGCAATTGCCATTTGAGCGGAATGTGAATGAGGGTGCGGTCGGGCATTCCAGCTCCGCCGGGCTTCCTTTATTTCTGGAAATGCCGATCCATTCTTGTGAGAGCAGAGGCCCGCAGAAATGAACCAGTCCCATGCCATCCCGACCGACGATCCGCTCGACGGAGATACGCTGCATGAAGAATGCGGGGTATTCGGAATTTTGGGACATCCCGATGCCGCAGCGCTCACGGCGCTTGGCCTGCATGCGCTTCAGCATCGCGGACAGGAAGCGGCCGGCATCGTCTCCTTCGACGGCAAGCGCTTTTATCAAGAGCGCCATATGGGCCTCGTCGGCGACCACTATACCAATCCGATGACGCTCGCCCGCCTGCCCGGCAGCATGTCGATCGGCCATACGCGCTACTCGACGACAGGCGAAGTGGCAATGCGCAACGTGCAGCCGCTCTTTGCCGAACTGGAAGAAGGCGGCATCGCCATTGCCCATAACGGCAATTTCACCAACGGGTTGACGCTGCGCCGCCAGATCATCGCCACCGGCGCCATCTGTCAGTCGACCTCTGACACGGAAGTCGTCCTCCACCTCATTGCCCGCTCGCGCCATGCGTCCACATCCGACCGCTTCATCGATGCGATCCGCCAGATGGAAGGCGGCTATTCGATGCTCGCCATGACGCGCACGAAGCTGATTGCCGCCCGTGACCCCACAGGCATCCGCCCGCTCGTGCTGGGCGAACTCGACGGCAAGCCGATCTTCTGCTCGGAAACCTGCGCGCTCGATATCATCGGCGCCAAGTTCATCCGCGACGTGGAAAACGGCGAAGTCGTCATCTGCGAAATCCAGCCCGACGGCTCGATCAGCATCGATGCGCGCAAGCCCAGCAAGCCGCAGCCGGAGCGCCTCTGCCTGTTCGAATATGTCTATTTCGCCCGGCCGGATTCGGTCGTCGGCGGCCGCAACGTCTATACGACGCGCAAGAACATGGGCATGAACCTCGCCAAGGAATCGCCCGTCGATGCCGACGTGATCGTGCCGGTGCCGGATGGCGGCACGCCAGCAGCGCTCGGCTATGCCCAGCAGAGCGGCATTCCCTTCGAATACGGTATCATCCGCAACCATTATGTCGGCCGTACCTTCATCGAGCCGACGCAGCAGATCCGCGCCTTCGGCGTGAAGCTGAAGCATTCGGCCAACCGGGCGATGATCGAAGGCAAGCGAGTGGTGCTGGTGGACGATTCCATCGTGCGCGGCACGACCTCTCTCAAGATCGTCCAGATGATCCGCGAAGCCGGCGCGCGCGAAGTCCATGTCCGCGTCGCAAGCCCGATGATCTTCTTCCCGGATTTCTACGGCATCGACACGCCCGATGCCGAAAAGCTGCTGGCAAACCAGTATGCCGATGTCGAAGCCATGGCCAAATATATCGGTGCGGATTCGCTGGCTTTCCTGTCGATCAACGGGCTTTACCGCGCCGTCGGCGGCGAGGATCGCAATCCGGCCCGGCCGCAATTCACCGATCACTATTTCACCGGTGACTACCCGACCCGCCTACTCGACAAGAACGGCGAGTCGATGGGCAACAAGCTTTCGATGCTTGCCAGCAACGGCTGACCAGTAACGGCTGGCAAGCAACGGCTGACGGGGGCCGGCTTTCCTATCATCCATTCGGAGGGGTTCACCGCACCCCTCTCCCTTCGTCGGGGAATACGACATCATGAACATCAATCTTGAGGGCAAGATCGCACTCGTCACCGGCGCGTCGCGCGGCATCGGCTATTTCACGGCGCTGGAACTGGCCAAAGCCGGCGCCCATGTGATTGCCTGCGCCCGCACGGTCGGCGGGCTCGAGGATCTCGACGATGCGATCAAGGCCGTCGGCGGCACGGCGACGCTCGTGCCCTTCGACCTTGCCGACATGAATGCGATCGATGCGCTCGGCGGCTCGATCTTCGAGCGCTGGGGCAAGCTCGACATCCTCGTCGCCAATGCCGGCGTGCTCGGCGTCATTTCGCCGATCGGCCATATCGAAGCGAAAGTGTTCGAGAAGGTGATGAGCATCAACGTCACCGCGACATGGCGGCTGATCCGCTCGGTCGATCCGCTGCTCGCCCGTTCCGATGCCGGCCGAGCGGTCATCCTGTCTTCAGGCGCTGCCCATAAATGCCGCCCCTTCTGGGGCGCCTATTCTGCTTCCAAGGCCGCCGTCGAGGCGCTGGCGCGCACATGGGCGGGCGAAAGTCAAAGCACACCGCTGCGGATCACCAGCGTCGATCCCGGCGCGACACGCACCGCGATGCGGGCGCAGGCGGTCCCCGGCGAAGATCCGCAGACATTGCCGCATCCATCCGAAGTGGCGAAGGCGATCCTGCCGTTGCTCGGTCCCGGAATAACGGAGACGGGCAAACTGTTTATGGTGCGGGAAAACAAGCTCGTCGATTACCGGCTGCCGGAATAGAAAGACGCGCGGCGCTATAGACGTCTCACTTCGCAGCAACGGCCGGGAACAGATGCGCCAGGCCCGTTTCCGACGGGCATAGGACGTTGAGATCCACCGGTCCCTGAATGCCGTCCAATGTGCCGTTATCGGCAAATTGCCAGATCGACCAACGGCTGCATTCTTCCTGCCTCGGCTCCCTGAACACGCTTCGCAGCCACAGGTAATGATCGGGGAAGCGGGATTCATTGCCTTTCAGATATTGATCGAAGAATTCCTGCGTGACGTAAAAGATAGGCTTTTCGGGAAAGGTGCCTTTCAGTTCGGCGAAGAAGGCGCTCACCTCGGCCGCCATTTCCTCGAGCGTCGGGACTCTGTTGCAATTGCCGACAAACTCCAGATCGACGGCGATGGGCAGGGTTCCCTGCTCCTTCGGCACGGTCGCCAGGACATTCTGCGCCTGATCCCTGCCCGGGCGGCAGAAGGTGAAGAAATGATAAGCGCCCCTGACCACGCCGGCATCTCTGGCGCGCTGCCAGTTGTCGGCGAATTTGGAATCCCGATGATCTCCCCCTTCGGTCGCCTTCATGAAGGCGAAGCGGACATTCGCCTGCGTAGCGACCGCCTTCCAATCGATATCACCCTGGTGATGGCTGACATCGATGCCTTGGATCGGATAGCTGTCGAGAGAGGGATTGTTGAAGCGAAGCATCCCGAAATCGTATGCCAGATATGCCGCGAATGCGACCACCAGAATTGCAGTTGCTCCGATCGTCGATCGAGCCAGTTTCCGCATCCCTTCCCCCCAATTTTCGACAGCTTCTCATCTGGCTATGCGAGATTTGCGCCGCGAAAATGGCAGAATCGGATGGATGGATCCTGTTGCCGCCGATCGCTCTTCGTCCCCCTTGACCGGAAGCGCGAACCGGGCCATAAAACCCGCCATGAAAACGGTTATCTGCATTATCTGCCGGAAGATTATTCGCTAGCGCGAGCGCTGGCCCGGCCGTTTTCGTCTCCCAAATAGTCAAGATGCGAAACGCCCCGGTCCGCCGGTCGCATTATTTTTCTGATCGTGCCTTTGGGAGAGTGGAATGGACGCGACGCCGGAACTGAAGCTGTACAACACGCTGACACGGGAAAAATCGGTGTTTTCGCCGATCGATCCCGACGCTGTCCGCATGTATGTCTGCGGGCCGACCGTCTATGACTTCGCTCATATCGGCAATGCCCGGCCGGTCATCGTCTTCGATGTGCTGTTCCGGCTGCTGCGTCATGTCTACGGCAAAGACCACGTCATTTACGCCCGCAACATCACCGACGTCGACGACAAGATCAATGCGCGCGCACTTCGGGACCACCCGGGCCTGCCGCTCAATGAGGCGATCCGCGCGGTCACCGAAAAGACCGAAACGCAATTTCACGCCGATGTCGCCGAACTCGGCTGCCTGGAGCCGGATTTCGAACCGCGCGCCACCGACAACATCGCCGAGATGATCGAGATCATCGAGAAGCTGATCGGTAACGGCCATGCCTATGTCGCATCGGGCGAAGTGCTGTTCGACACCAAATCCATGGCGGATTACGGTCAGCTTTCGAAGCGCCCGCTCGACGAGCAGCAGGCAGGCGCGCGCATCGCCGTCGACGCGCATAAGAAGAACCCGGGCGATTTCGTGCTCTGGAAACTGTCGAGCCACAACGAGCCCGGCTGGGAGAGCCCGTGGGGCCGCGGCCGGCCTGGATGGCACATCGAATGCTCGGCGATGAGCAAGCGTTATCTCGGCGATGTCTTCGACATTCACGGCGGTGGGCTGGACCTGATCTTCCCGCACCATGAAAACGAGATCGCCCAGTCGCGCTGCGCCCATGGTACCCAAGTGATGGCGAATGTCTGGATGCATAACGGCTTCCTGCAGGTCGAAGGCCGCAAGATGTCGAAATCCGAAGGCAATTTCGTCACTATCCACGAGTTGTTGCACACGGAAACCTTCGGCGGCCGCCAATGGCCGGGCCAGGTGCTGCGCCTTGCCATGCTGATGACGCATTACCGCGAGCCGATCGATTTCTCGATCAAGCGACTGGAAGAGGCCGAACGCCTGCTCGCCAAATGGCCGGCAACAGATGCCGGCGATGCGGCGCCCGATGAAAGCGTACTGAATGCGCTGGCGGACGATCTCAACACGGTGGCGGCGGTGCAGGCATTGCATGCACTGGCGCAGGCCGCCCATACGGATCCCGCCGTGGGCGCCACCTTTGCGGCAACGGCCGACCTTCTGGGCCTGCTGCCGAAAAAGACGGAGATCGACGAAGCCGTCGCATCGGCGATCGATGCGCTGGTCGCCATGCGTCTCGAAATGCTGAAGGCGAAGAACTTCACCGAGGCCGACAAGATCCGCGACGAATTGACGGCAAAGGGTATCCAGCTGAAAGACGGCAAGGATCCGGTGACAGGCGAGCGCGTGACGACGTGGGAGGTCAAGAGATGACCACCTACACCGGCGGCTGCCAATGCGGGGCGATCCGGTTCCGGGTCAGCGGGGAGATCAAGGATTCGTCGATCTGTCATTGCCGCATGTGCCAGAAGGCGTTCGGGGCTTATTATGCGCCGCTGGTCTCGGTGCGCGGCGCCGATTTCGAATGGACCCGCGGAGAGCGGAAAAGATTTCGCTCTTCCAATTTCGTCGAGCGCGGCTTCTGCGGCGATTGCGGCACGCCGCTCACCTACGAAGCGCCGGATGGAATGGCGATTGCCGCGGGCGCCTTCGACGATCCTTCGGCGTTTCCGCCGCTGGTCCAATTCGGCGTCGAGGGCAAGATCGGTTTCGTCGATCATCTGCACGAATTGCCTGGGCACAGGACGGAGGAGGATGTGCAAGCCGCTCCCTTCCTGCTCGAGCTCGTTTCCTACCAGCATCCAGATCATGAGACGCAGGCATGGCCCCCCAAGGAGCTCGAATGACGACGGGAACGGACAAAAGCGGCGGGTGCCAATGCGGGGCGGTGCGTTACCGTGCCAAAGGCGAACTCGGCTATCCCCATCTTTGCCATTGCCGGATGTGTCAGAAGGCGGCCGGCAATTATTTCATGCCGCTGGCCGGCGTGAAGCGCAGCGATTTGACCATGACGCGCGGCGCGCCAAAATGGTTCCAGTCCTCGGATCTGGTGCGGCGCGGTTTCTGCGGCGATTGCGGCACGCCGCTGTTCTACGACATTCCGGGCGAAGACTTCATCAACCTCGCGCTCGGCTCGCTCGACGAGCCCGACGCGGTCAGGCCGGTGGCGCAATCGAATACCGGCCAGAAGATGTCCTGGTTTCATGCGCTGGACGGCCTGCCGCTCGAACCGGAGCCTCAGACGCCCGACCGCGAGAACGCGATCGCGGCGAGCAATCATCAGCACCCCGACCACGACACGAAAAGCTGGCCTTTCGGAGAGACCTCATGACGGACACGATCAAGACAGGCGGATGCCAGTGCGGCGCCGTGCGCTTCCGCATCTCAGGCAAGTTGGGGCGTCCCTCGATCTGCCATTGCCGCATGTGCCAGAAGCAGTTCGGCGGCTTTTTCTCGGCGCTCGTCACCGCGCCCGAGGAAGGCATGGAGTGGACGCGCGGCGAGCCGAGCTACTTCCAGTCCTCGGTCAATATCGATCGCGGCTTCTGCAGCAATTGCGGCACCCCGATGACCTATCGTCATCCGGGTGGACTGGAGCTTGCGATCGGCACCTTCGACGACCGCAGCGACCTCGCACCGCTGATCCAGGTCAACTACGAGGCCCGCCTGCCCTGGGTCGAGGAAATCTTCAAGGCGCCGGTGCTGAAGGATCAGGATTTCTACGCCCGGCAGGAGGCGATCATCTCCTTCCAGCATCCCGATCACGACACAGAAGTCTGGCCCGCGAAAGGCGTGAAGATATGACCGAGATCCTGCGCACGCTCTATCCGGAAATCGAACCCTATGCGTCCGGCCATCTCGATGTCGGCGATGGCCATGTGATCTATTGGGAGCGCTCCGGCACGCCTGGCGCCAAGCCCGCCGTCTTCCTGCATGGCGGCCCGGGCGGCGGTTTTTCGCCTGCACACCGCCGGCTTTTCGATCCCGCGCTCTACGACGTCATGCTGTTCGACCAGCGCGGTTGCGGCAGGTCGACGCCGCATGCGGATCTCAATGCCAACACGACCTGGCACCTCGTCGCCGATATCGAGCGGCTGCGCGAAATGGCCGGCGTCGACAGCTGGCAGGTGTTCGGCGGCTCCTGGGGTTCGACGCTGGCACTCGCCTATGCCGAGACGCATCCGCAGCACGTGTCCGAGCTCATCCTGCGCGGTATCTACACGCTGACTAAGGCCGAGCTCGACTGGTACTATCAATTCGGCGTCTCGGAAATGTTCCCGGATAAGTGGGAGCGCTTCATCGCTCCCATTCCGCCGGAAGAGCGGCATGAGATGATGCATGCCTATCATCGCCGCCTGACGCACGAGGACAGGAAGGTGCGCCTCGAGGCCGCGCAGGCCTGGAGTATCTGGGAAGGCGAAACGATCACGCTGCTGCCCGAACCTTCGACGAGCGGCAAGTTCGAGGAGCCGGAATTCGCCTATGCCTTTGCGCGCATCGAGAACCATTTCTTCGTCAATGCCGGCTGGATGGACGAGGGACAGCTGATCCACGATGCCGGCAGGCTCAAGAATATTCCCGGCGTCATCGTGCATGGCCGCTACGACATGCCCTGCCCGGCCAGGTATGCCTGGCAGTTGCACAAGGCCTGGCCGAAGGCGGAGTTCCATCTGATCGAGGGTGCGGGCCATGCCTATTCGGAGCCCGGGATTCTCGATCGGCTGATCCGGGCGACGGATCAGTTTGCCGGGAAGGCATAAGCCACACCGTGAAGCCCCCCTCACCCTAACCCTCTCCCCGAGGGGAGAGGGGACAAGGCGAACGACGTGGCTACCCTTCTCCCCTCGGAGAGAAGGTGCCCGTAGCGCGGATGAGGGGGCATCCGCACGACAGAAACAACACCCGCTTGGCGGGAGGAAACGACATGAAAGAACGCATCTATCTCTTTGACACGACGCTCCGGGACGGGCAGCAGACGCCCGGCATCGATTTCTCCGTCGAGGATAAGATTGCGATCGCCGCCATGCTGGACGAGTTCGGCCTTGATTATGTCGAGGGCGGATATCCCGGCGCCAATCCGACGGATACTGCCTTCTTCGGCGAGAAGCGCACCAGCCGGGCCAGTTTCGTCGCCTTCGGCATGACGAAACGGGCAGGCATTTCGGTGTCCAACGATCCCGGCATTGCAGGGCTCTTGCAGGCCAAGAGCGACGCCATCTGTTTCGTCGCCAAGAGCTGGGACTATCACGTCGCGGTGGCGCTCGGCTGCACCAATGAAGAAAACCTCGAATGCATCGGCGAAAGCGTCAAAGCGGCGGTCGGCGCCGGCAAGGAGGCGATCGTCGACTGCGAGCATTTCTTCGACGGCTTCAAGGCCAATCCGGCCTATGCGCTCGCCTGCGCCAAGACGGCCTATGAGAGCGGCGCACGCTGGGTCGTGCTCTGCGATACCAATGGCGGCACGCAGCCCCCGGAGGTGCGGGCGATCGTCGAGGCGGTGATCGCCTCGGGTGTTCCCGGCCACTGTCTTGGCATCCATGCACATAACGACACCGGCCAGGCGGTCGCCAATTCGCTTGCCGCAGTCGAAGCCGGCGTCCGGCAGATCCAGGGCACGCTGAACGGCATCGGCGAGCGCTGCGGCAATGCCAATCTGGTGACACTGATCCCGACCTTGGCGCTGAAGAGCGCCTACAATACACGTTTCGAAACGGCGATTGACGAGGAGCGGCTGCTCAACCTCACCCGGCTCTCGCATGCCTTCGACGAGCTGCTCAACCGCTCGCCCGATCACCAGATGCCCTATGTCGGCGCTTCCGCCTTCGCCACCAAGGCCGGCATCCACGCCTCGGCGCTGCTCAAGGATCCGCGCACCTATGAACATGTGCCGCCGGAAAGCGTCGGCAATTTCCGCAAGGTCATGGTGTCGGACCAGGGCGGCAAGGCAAACTTCATCAATGCGTTGAAACGGCGCGGCATCGAGGTCGCCAAGGACGATCCGAAGCTCGACCTGCTGATCTCGATCGTCAAGGAACGCGAGGCGACGGGCTATGCCTATGAGGGCGCGGATGCGAGCTTCGAGCTGCTGGCGCGCCGCACGCTCGGCACGATCCCCGAATTCTTCACCATCGACGGCTTCCGCGTCATGATCGAGCGCCGCTTCGACAGTCTTGGCCGTGTGAAGATCGTCTCGGAAGCGGTGGTCAAGATTACCATCGACGGCCAAACGCTGATGTCGGTTGCCGATGCCGAAGGTCCCGTCAACGCGCTCGACCTCGCGCTGCGCAAGGATTTCGGCAAGTACCAGCACGAGATCGACGATCTGGTGCTCGCCGATTTCAAGGTGCGTATCCTCAATGGCGGCACGGAGGCGATCACCCGCGTGCTGATCGAATCCACCGACAGCGACGGCGTGCGCTGGTGGACGGTCGGCGTCTCGGAGAACATCATCGACGCTTCGTTCCAGGCGCTGATGGATTCAGTCATCTATAAGCTGATGAAGAACCGGCAGCTGGCGGGCAAGATCGCGGCGGAATAAGTCTATTCCGCCGGTTCGGCGACAATACCCATCCAAATACCGTTCGTCCCCTTCGGGAGTCGCCGCAGCCGATGCCGGCCGGCGTCTTGCGCTTCAGATCTTCTCACCCTTCATTCAACGAAATGAATTGGCCTATTCACGGCGCTTAAGCTAGGCCGGATCAGAAGAAGAACAAAGATGGAAACACCGATGTCGACCGATGCATCCCTTCCGTTGGCCAAGAACGAAGACAGTCCGCGCGGGTTCGCCTTCGCGCTGACGGCCTATCTGCTCTGGGGCTTCCTGCCGATCTACATGAAGGCGGTGGCGCATATTTCGCCGGCCGAGGTGATCGCCCATCGCATCGTCTGGTCGCTGCCGCTGGCAGGCCTAGTGCTGGTCGTGCTCGGACGCACCGGGGATATCCGTGCCGCGCTCCGCTCGCCGCGCATGCTGGCGATGGGGGCGCTGACGGCGTCGCTGATCACCGTCAACTGGGGCACCTATGTCTGGGCGATCGGCGCCGGCCATTCGCTCGATGCGGCGCTTGGCTATTTCATCAATCCGCTGTTCAGCATCTTTCTCGGCGCGGTGATCCTCAAGGAAAAGCTGCAGCCGCTGCAGATGGCGGCGATCGGACTGGCAGCCCTCGCCGTCGCCGTTCTCGCGCTGGATAGCGGCGGCATCCCGTGGGTGGCGCTGACACTGGCAATCAGCTGGGGTTTTTATGCCCTGCTGCGCAAGACGCTGCCGCTCGGGCCGAACCAGGGCTTCTTCCTCGAAGTGCTGATCCTCAGCGGCCCGGCCCTGCTCTACATCCTCTATCTCGAATTCGGCAGCGGCCAGGGTCATCTCTACCGCACCGGCCTTGCCGACACGACCCTGCTGCTCGGCTGCGGCGTCATCACCGCCGTGCCGCTGATGATCTATGCGAACGGCGCCAAGCTCCTGAAGCTCTCGACGATCGGCATCATGCAGTATATCGCGCCGACAATGATCTTCCTGATCGCGGTTTTCGTCTTCCACGAGCCACTCGGCACGGCGCGCATGATCGCCTTCCCGCTGATCTGGGCGGGGCTGTTCCTCTATAGCTGGTCGATGCTGAAGGGGAGCCGCGGACGCTAGTTCGGAGTCCCTGTCCAACGGATATCGTCGTTGCTGCGTAACGATCGAACCATCGAAAGCCGGAGTGCGTCGGCTTTAAAACCAGGACAGCAGCGCCGTGCGGACAACGATCCCGGCCAATGCGCTCACGACGGCGACGCCTGCCACCGGCCTGAGCGCCGGCACCGAAGCGATCAGGATGGAAAGACCGGGAACGTCGAGAGGGTTTAGCAGAAATGCGGACCCGTGAATGATCTTCTCAGGCGCAAGGCCCTGCTCCTTGTGGAGGTCGAGTAACAGCGTGACCGCTGCGCTCGACCCTGCCAGGCACTTTGTGAGGAGGAACAGGACATCCTGCTGCGAGACGCCGAGCAACTGAAGCAACGGCTGCGCAACGGACGTGAAGACCGAAAGTGCGCCTGTGCTTTGGATTAGCCTCACCATCGCCAGGGATATCACGAGCACCGGCAGAATTGCCGAAATGACCCGAACGGCATCTGCGCCACCGCGGTTGATTGCCGCCAGCAGATCGCGTCTTGCGGCGACGTGGTCATCGGCCGTGTCACGGGAACACACCGTTTCAAACAAGGAACGGCGTCCAATCATCCAGCAAGCGAGAGTGGACGCCACAAGCGCTCCGCAAAGACCGTTGACGATGATCAAGCCGGGATCGACACCGAGGCTTGCGAGCGGAAAACTGGCATTTGCCGGCGCGGCCGCAAGCACCGCGGCAAAGGCGGCGGCCATGAATCGCTCCGATGCCCGTTTGTGCGCCATGAGCGACAGAGCCGCGACCGGGGCCGCCGAACTGACGAGGCTGAGCTGGATAATCGCCAAGGCTCCGAAACCGTCCAGACCGAACAATCGGAAGAGCGGGTCGGCCTTGCCGGCCATCCATCGCAAGGCGCTCATACCCTCGAGATAGCGCATCAGCGAGAATGTCACGATCATCAACGGCAGAAAGGTGAATATCGCGATGTCTACGGCACTTCGTCCGGCATCCAGGATGGCGTTGATCAGAATTGTCATGGGAACACGTGGTTTGATGGTCGCGCCGAACTCGCGGCAGGCTTGATAGAGAAGCAAGCCCCGGGTCCGATCCCGGAGCCCGCTCGTTCAAATTCTATTCCGGTTGGAAGGTTTCATCGAAGAAGCGGGCATCCTCGGAATAGGCCTGCATGCGGTTGCTTTCCATGAGGGCGAGGTGCGTCGCCTCCCCGATTTCCACCCATCGCTTGTAGGAGGTGCCGGTCAGTTGCTCGAAATAGGCCCGCGCCAGATCAAGCGGGACGTCGATGTCCCATTCACCGTGCAACAGCAGCACCGGCGCGCGAATTTCGCCCGGCCGACAGTAGGGATTTCCAGCCCGCCAGTAGGTACGGATATCCTGGATCGGCCCGTTGGTAGCCCGGAGTTTTCCCTGCTCCCTGTCAGCCTGCGATGTCTCCTCGGAAAGGGTCAGTTTGGCCCAGAGGTCGAACCAGCCCTCCGGCACAAGACGTTCACGCGCGCGTTCGGGTGCGGTGCTCAGCCAACGCGCCAAGGCCGCCTGGACCGGAACAAGCCGGTAGGAACCGAGGACGCCACCCTGGTCGATCGGGATGGGGACGTCGCTCAGCCATTGCGGCGCGAGCAGCGCGAGCTTGACGACCTTGTCGCCGTTGCGCGCAGCATATGCGCCGGCCACGGTGCCGCCCCACGACATGGCGAAGACGTTGACAGCCTTCAGACCGCGCAGTCGAAGGACGAAATCGACAGCCGTTGCGAAGTCCGTGACGCCGGTGTCGGTAGCGACAAGCGGCGGGTTGAGATCGGGCTCCGCCTGCATTTCCGGCGGGCGGGTCGATTTTCCATAGCCCCTGACATCGACCGCAAAGACATCGAAGCCTTGATGAGCGAGGAAGTCGATGAAGGACATCCCGTTGAAGGGAACATCGTAAAGACTTCCGGACGAGAAGGTCGCCCCGTGCACCATCACGATTGTCTTCTCGGCGAGAAAGGTCTTGTGATCTTTCCTTCGCTTATTGCGGAGATAGAGCTTGATGCCGTCGGTTCCGCTATCGACGTAATGCTCGTCGAATACGATCTCGCCTGCGTCAAAAGCTGAAGATGCGAGCTTGTTCTCAGACATAGGACCACCTGAATTTTTCGCCGTCGCGGGTCACATAACCAGCAGACGAGCCGGGGAAATGCGTGGAGAAGTAAATGGCGCGATTATCGGCTGCGAGCTCGAGGACACGCCGTCTGGACTGGGCAGCCTGATCCAGGAATTCGCAGAACACCGTGTTGAGGTCGGGACGCTCCACCTGGATCGGATGGTGCATGACGTCGCCGGCAAAAATCGCCGCTTCATTGTCCGATTCCAGCAGAACGGACATGTGGCCGATGCTGTGGCCAGGTGTCGGCAAGAAGGTGAAGCGATCCAGGAAAGGACCGCCAGCGCTGTCGATGAAATCCGCAAGCCCCGCCTCGATCACGGGCTGCACGCTGTCTTCGTAGACGCCGGAACTGGGAATGTTGACGTCGTTGTGGCTTGCCGTTGACGAGTAGTATTCCTGCTCGACGCGCGGGAAGATGTAGCGCGCATTTTTGAAGGTGGGAATCCATCTTCCGTCCTCAAGCACGGTATTCCAGCCGGAATGATCGACGTGGAGATGAGTATTGATGACGAAGTCGACGTCTTCCGGCCCGACACCCGCCTGGCGCAGCCTGTCGAGAAACGGGATGGTCTGTTGATGGAAGCTGGGGTTACGCGGTCTTTCCTTGTCGTTGCCCGAGCTCGTATCGATCAGGATGACGTAGTCGGGTGTTCTCACAAGCCAACTATGTATGCTCACCACAAGGGCATCGCGGCCCTCTTCCATATCAACGGCGGAAAGCCGCGGCTCGACCGCCTTGATCTCCTCAGAACCAGCATCCGGATAGAGAAACGACGGCGGCACGTTATGCAGATATTGCTCCTGCACCTTTCTCACCGTCACGCCGGCAATACGATATTCCTTTCCAAGATCGCTCATGGAACTTCCTTTCGAGTTGAACTGGGATCGGGACAGCGCTGTCTGATGGCTATGGACAATAGGGAGAATTCATGAAACGATCAAATCGATGAATGAAATTGTATCCATCGATCATTTCAATTTGTGGTCTTTCGACCTGAACCTGCTCGTCGCATTCGATGCGCTGATGAAGGAGCGGAGCGTGACGAAGGCTGCTGTTCGTCTGAAAATTCAGCAGCCTGCCATGAGCCACAATCTCGGAACGCTTCGGACATTGCTTCAGGACGAACTGTTTGTGCGTATCGGCCAGGTCATGCAGCCGACCCATCGCGCACTGCGTTTCGCAGAGGCCGTCGAGCAGATCCTCAGCCGTACGCAGCAGGCGATCGTAACGCCCGGAACCTTCGAGCCCGGTGAGGCCGAACAGATATTCCGCATCGGCTTTTCCAGCGAGCTTGAGGTGCTGCTCGTGCCGCGTCTCGCCGCCATGTTGAACGAAACGGCGCCCGGCATCAGGGTGCTCGCCCGTGCGGTCGAACCCGAGATGGTCCACAAGCTTCTGGACGACAACGTCATCGATCTCGGCGTCGGCTGCTACGATGACGGCAACAACAGACATCGGCGGAGCCCGCTGTTCGAGCAATCGCTGATGTGTTGCTACAATCCGAAGCTTCTCGACCTACCCGAAACATTGGACCGAGACAGCTATATCGGGCTGAAGCATGCACTGGTTTCACAGAAAGACGCCATCGAAGGCTGCATTGATGATGCATTGAAGCGGATCAATGTGCGGCTCGACGTGTCGGTGGCAGCGCCGGAATTCCTGACTGTGCTGACCGCTGTTCTGGAAGCGCCCTTGATCGCGACCCTGCCGACCAGAATCGTGAAGCGGTATGCCGGCCTGTTCGGCTTGGCGGTCGCCGACGTTCCCCTCGATCTAACGGTAAGCCCGATATCGATGGTTTGGTCGACGGCAAGTGACAATGATCCCGCCAGCCGATGGATGCGATCTCAGGTGACGCAGCTTGTCTCGGCTTATAGCTGAATTTGCCCGCAGAAAAGCTTGACGGCTCCGGCGCCGCCCGGCCGCCTACATCTTCGAAATCACGTCCTCCTCGCCGTCACGATCGGCGGCGAGCTGGGCTGCCTGGGCCATGATCGCCGGGATGATGCCGGAGATCTCGTCGACGACGAGCGGCTGAACCCGGTGGGCGGTGTGCAGGAAGCCCTCTTCGGTCATATGGCGCATCAGTTCCATCATCGGATCCCAGAAACCGTTGATGTTGGCGAAGACCATCGGCTTCTCGTGGCGGCCGAGCTGCGCCCAGGTCATGATCTCGACGATCTCCTCCAGCGTACCGATGCCGCCGGGCAGTGCGACGAAAGCATCGGAGCGCTCGAACATGGTGTGTTTGCGCGCGTGCATGTCAGGGGTTACAATGAGTTCGTTGAGCTGACCGAGCGAGTGGCGAGTCGCTTCCATATCGATCAGGAATTCGGGAATGATGCCCGTCACCTGACCGCCGCCTGAAAGAACACCGCTCGCAACCGCGCCCATGATGCCTTTGGTACCCCCGCCATAGACGAGGCGCAGGCCGTATTCGGCGATCTCTCTTCCGAGAGCACGCCCGGCCGCCATGTGGGAAGGATCGCGTCCCGGCCTTGAGCCGCAGTAAACGCAGATGGATCGAATCGATACAGATTGTTCGGTCATAGAGGCAAACAACTATTCCATTTCAATGCAGTCAAGAAAATTGACTGAAAAGCAGCATGCCTAGCTTGCCTAATTGCTTTGAATGCTTGTGAAAAGCAACGGGAATCGCTAGCAATTTTGGTTACTACGGCAAATTGCCGCCTTGGGAGACATAATGATGAAGAACCGTGCCGGCTTGCTGGCTCTTGCAGTCCTCGTAATCGCAATCCTATTGATGGTGTTTTTCGTCATGCCGCGCATCGGCGGCGATGCAACCAAGGTCGGCGACGCCATCAACCAGGCAAGCACGGAGCTCAAGAACACGGTCAACGAGGCGGCAAAGACATCACGCTCCACCATCGCCGACACGGCTGCGGTCGCCGATAAGGTGGGTCGTCTTTCGGCCGATGCCGGCGTGTCGCTCAGCGAGCTCAAGGCGCTGTTCGCCGATGGCAAAGGCCCCGCCATCGATGCCTTCACCGCCGCCAAGACCAAGGCCGTCAACGCATTGACGGCACTTGCCGATTTTGCCATCCCCGAGGGTCTCGATCCCGCGACCCAGACCCTTGCCGCCAAGGCCAAGGACGGCGGCGCAAAGGCGCTCGCCATCGTTCAGTCGCTGCCCGAGAACATCGCCGATGCGTCTGCCGCGGTCGCCAGGGCCGAGGCCGCGCTGACCGGTGCGCCCGAGCCCGCCCCAACTGCGAATAATGCGGCGGCGAATACCGGACCGAAGCTTCCGGCTTTCGACGTCTTGCGCGTCGAACCCGACGGCTCGACGGTGATTGCCGGCTCCGCCGAACCGAACGGCAAACTCGAGGTGCTCGACGGCGAAAAGGTGGTGACGACGGCCAATGTCGATGCGAGCGGCGATTTTGCCGCCGTCCTCGACGATCCGCTTCCAGCCGGCGACCACCAGCTCGTGCTCAAGTTCACGGACAAGGACGGCAAGAGCACGCTTTCCGAAGAGGTCGCGACCATATCCGTGCCGAAGGACGGCAATGGCGCCAACCTGCTCGCCATGGTCTCCAAACCCGGCGCGGCGAGCCGGATCATCACCGCGCCGAAGGCCGGAACCGAAGTCGCCGATGCCTCCAATCCGGCGGCGCCGCCTGCGGACAAGCCGGCGGGCGACCTGGCGTTGCAGACGACTGGTGTCACCGATACCTCCGGCGGCACGGATACGGCACCGGCCACTCCCGCCACGGCCGCACCTGACAAGACGACTGCGCCCGATGTGATGGTCAATGCCGTCGAGATCGAGGGCAACAAGATCTTCATTGCCGGCACGACGCGCTCCAATGCCAAGGTCATCGGCTATGCAGACGACAACCTCATCGGCCAGGACACGGCCGGCACCGACGGTCATTTCGTCATCGACGGCGTGGTGGCGCTTTCGGTCGGCGACCACAAAATCCGCGTCGACGTCGTCGACCCCACAGGCAAAGTGATCGTGCGCGCGGCGGTGAATTTCAATCGCCCGGCCGGCGATCAGGTGAGGGTCGCGGCGCAATCGGTCCCGGCCGATGCGAGTGGCGCCTCCTCGATGGTGCCGCTCGACGAAGGCGAGCTCGGCAAGCTCAAGGCCGAGGCCGGCAAGGCGTTCGGGCTGCTGAAGGGGCTGTTTGCCGACGGCAAGCTGCCTGGCGCCGAACAGCTTGCGGCGGCGCGCTCGGCAACGGAATTCGCGTTGCGCTCCGTCGCCGACTTCCGCCCGGCGGCCGATGCCCCGGACGCCTTCAAACAAGCCTCCGGCTCTTCGTCGCAGGTCGCCGGCAATGCGCTGAAGCTGCTGCAAAGCCTGCCCGGGGATGCGAAGTCCGTCGGCGCCGCACTCGACAGGCTGGGCGGCATGATTGCCGAACTCACCGCTGCACCCGCTCCGGCGGCACCCACTGCAAACGATATCGGCAGCAATGAGCCGAAGACGATCGAACAGGCGCCGCTGACGGCAAACAACGCGGCGGTCATCATTCGCCGCGGCGACACGCTGTGGCAGATCTCACGCCGCACCTACGGCCTCGGCGTGCGCTACACGACGATCTACATCGCCAACGAAGACAAGATCATCAATCCCGATCGCATCCGCCCCGGCCAGATCTTCGGCCTGCCGAAAGATGTGTTGCCGAATGCCGAAGAGCTGCACCGCAAGCGTCTTTCCGGTCAGCGGCTCTAAGCTCCAACAACAACATGACGAGGCCGGGCGGGATAACCCGCCCGGCTTCTCTTTTCCTGAAGCCCGCACGTGTTGTATTCGTCCGCGCGGCACCCTATCTGGCGGCTGCGGGTTGTGGGAAACGCCTTCAGGCACATTCCGATTCCGCGCTTTGCCGGCATCGAAGCGCCGCTACGACGGTACATTTCGTCCGGGCTGGAGATAAGCATGGCAAACGGCAAGACAGTCTCGGAATCCAATCTGCTGCGCACACTTCTCAACCTCTGGCCCTATATGTGGCCGGCCGGCCGAAGCGACCTCAAGATGCGCGTCGTCTGGGCCTCGGTCTACCTGCTGATCTCCAAATTCGTATTGCTGCTGGTTCCCTATTTCTTCAAGTGGTCGACCGATGCGCTGAACGGCAGGATGGATCTTGCCGGCTCCGTGCCGCCGCTCTTTGCCGGCGCCATCGCCCTTGTCATCGCCTACAACATCACCCGGCTGATCCAGCTCGGCCTCAACCAGCTGCGCGACGCGCTCTTTGCAAGCGTCGGGCAACATGCGGTGCGCCAACTCGCCTACAGGACCTTCGTGCACATGCACGAACTGTCGCTGCGCTTCCATCTCGAGCGCAAGACCGGCGGGCTTTCGCGCATCATCGAGCGCGGCACCAAGGGCATCGAGACGATCGTACGCTTCACGATCCTCAATTCGGTCCCGACCGTCATCGAATTCCTGCTGACGGCGGTGATCTTCTGGTGGGGTTACGGTTTCTCCTATCTCGCCGTCACCGCCTTCACCGTCTGGGCCTATATCTGGTTCACGATCCGCGCATCCGACTGGCGCATCGCCATCCGCCGGTCGATGAACGACAGCGATACCGACGCCAACACCAAGGCGATCGACTCCCTCCTCAATTTCGAGACCGTCAAATATTTCGGCAATGAGGAAATGGAGGCAAAGCGCTTCGACAAATCGATGGAACGCTACGAGAAGGCGGCGACCGATGTCTGGACCTCGCTCGGCTGGCTGAACTTCGGCCAGGGCGTCATCTTCGGCATCGGCACGACCATCATGCTGGTGCTGTCGGCACTGGCGGTGCAGCGCGGCGAGCAGACGGTCGGCGATTTCGTCTTCGTCAATTCGATGCTGCTGCAGCTTTCCGTGCCGCTCAACTTCATCGGCTTCGTCTACCGCGAAATTCGCCAGGGGCTGACCGACATCGAGCAGATGTTCGACCTGCTCGAGGTGAAGTCCGAGGTCAAAGACGCACCCGATGCGAGCGAGCTCAGGATCGGCCAGGGCGCAATCTCTTTCAAGGACGTGCACTTCGCCTACGATCCGGCCCGTCCGATCCTGAAGGGCATTTCCTTCGAGGTGCCGGCCGGCAAGACGGTCGCCGTCGTCGGTCCGTCGGGTGCCGGCAAATCGACGCTGTCACGGCTGCTCTATCGTTTCTACGATATTCAGAGCGGCGCGATCACCGTCGACAGCCAGGATATCCGCACGGTGACGCAGAAGAGCCTGCGCTCTCATATCGGCATGGTGCCGCAGGATACGGTGCTCTTCAACGACACGGTCGCCTACAACATCCGCTACGGCCGCACATCGGCCAGCGACGGCGAGGTCTTTGCGGCGGCCGAGGTGGCGCAGATCGCGCATTTCATCGAAACGCTGCCCGAGGGGTTCGAAACCAAGGTCGGCGAGCGTGGGCTCAAACTTTCCGGCGGCGAGAAGCAGCGGGTGGCAATCGCCCGCACCATCCTCAAGGCGCCGCCGATCCTGATCCTCGACGAGGCGACGTCGGCGCTCGACACGACGACGGAGCGTGAGATCCAGACGGCGCTCGACGTGGTCTCGAAGAACCGCACGACGCTTGTTATCGCCCACCGTCTTTCGACGGTCATCAGCGCCGATGAAATCATCGTGCTCAAAAGCGGCGAGATCGCCGAGCGCGGCACACATGCCGCCCTCCTCGAAAGGAACGGCCTCTATGCCTCGATGTGGAACCGCCAGCGCGAGGCGACACAGGCGGAGGAACATCTGAAGCAAGTGCGCGAAAGCGACGACATGGGCGTGATCACCCGGCTTGCTCCGGCAAGCTGAACCTGGAAACCGGCGCCGGCCGGCTTTTGTTGTTCAGAACCCCGGCATGGGAACCGGGGCCAGGGCCACAGCATTGCCCCGGAGACGGTTTTTCGCTAACCAGCAAAAAACGACAACGCAAGGAGACCGGCAGCATGAGCCTGTTCAACACGGTTCGCAACACGATCGTCCCCGTGCACAAGGAGGGTTATCCCTTCGTTGCCGCCTTCTTCGTCGCATCGCTGGTCTTGGGCTGGATCTTCAAGCCGCTCTTCTGGATCGGCATGATCTTCACGCTGTGGTGCGCCTATTTCTTCCGCGATCCGGAGCGCGTGACCCCGCAGGACGACGATCTGGTGATCTCTCCTGCCGACGGCAAGGTCTCGGCGATCCAGATGGTGACGCCGCCGGCCGAGCTCGACCTCGGCAATGAGCCGATGCTGCGCATCTCGGTCTTCATGAACGTCTTCAATTGCCATGTGAACCGGGCGCCAATGCGGGGGCGGATCGTCAGCATCAACTACCGCCCCGGCAGCTTCGTCAACGCCGAACTCGACAAGGCGAGCGAGGACAACGAGCGCAACGGACTGGTGATCGAAACCCGCCACGGCCAGATCGGCGTCGTGCAGATTGCCGGCCTGGTGGCGCGGCGCATCCTCTGCTGGGCGAACCCGAACGAGCCGGTGGATGCCGGCGAGCGCTTCGGGCTGATCCGTTTCGGCTCGCGACTCGACGTGTTCCTGCCCGCCGGTGCGGCACCACGCGTCTCGCTCGGCCAGACGGCAGTTGCCGGCGAAACCGTGATTGCCGAATTCGCCTCCGCCAGGGGTCCTGTCATCAGCCGCCGCAGCTAAAGCGGTTCAGCTTTTCACGGAAGCGACCGCTGGGCAGCCTTGCTGGAATTGCTTTAGGAACGATTGGAACGCGATATGGAAACGCCTTTTCCGCCTTTCGAGCCCAATGGGCCGGATGATTCCGCCCGCGGCCCGCGTCTGCGCGAAATCCCGCTCCGGCTCGTCTTTCCGAACCTCATCACCATTCTGGCGATCTGCGCCGGGTTGACCGGCATCCGGCTGGCTTTCGAGAATCGTTACGAGCTCGCCGTCGCCATGGTGCTGCTCGCCGCCTTCCTCGATGGCATCGACGGGCGCGTGGCGCGGCTGATGAAGGCGACCTCGAAGTTCGGCGCGCAGATGGATTCGCTTGCCGACATCGTCAATTTCGGCGTCGCGCCCGCCCTCGTCGTCTATGTCTTCGCCCTCGACCAGGCGCGTTCGCTCGGCTGGATCGCCGCCCTGATCTATGCGATCGCCGCCGGACTTCGCCTTGCCCGCTTCAACGTCATGTCAGAACGCGAGAACAAGGCGAGCTGGCAATCGGAATATTTCGTCGGCGTGCCGGCGCCGGCCGGCGCCATGCTGGTGCTGCTGCCGGTCTATCTCGGCTTCCTCGGACTGGCAACGGACCGCACCTTCGCCTATCTCTCGTCGATCTACACGGTGCTGATCGCCTTCCTGCTGATCAGCCGGCTGCCGGTCTGGTCGGGCAAATCGGAAGGCAACCGTCTGCGGCGCGATCTCGTGCTGCCGATGATGCTCGGCGTCGTGCTCTATGTGGCGCTGCTGATGAGCTACACCTGGGAGGTAATGGTCTTTACCGTTGCCGCCTACCTCGTTTCGCTTCCCTTCGGCGCACGGAAATGGCAGCGGAAATACGGGACCCTGACGATCGAGGAACCCGGCGTCGGCGACGACGATATCGGCCGGCACATCTGATCTTCGAGCATTTCCGGATTTCTCCAAATGACGGAAATGCTTCTTTTCCTTCATTCTCAGCTATCCCCGGGAAAGCAGGCGCTTTATCCCGGTGAAAACCGTTGCGCGCTTTTCCCCAGAAAACCGCTTTCGCGCTTTTATTGGAACCGCTCCCTTCAGTAAGTATTAACCAACGTAGGCTTCAGTTAAGCCTCGCGAATTATGGTCGGCGTTTACAAATCCTGATAAGCTACGCCCCCGTTTTGTCGCTATTCGTGACCAAACATCAAACCATAAAATACCCAGGGAAGAACCACGTAAGGAGAGTATCGTGACTTCGAAGAAGAGCAGTACCGGCGAACAGCAGGCGTCCAAGCCAGACCTCGCCGCCAACTATCGCCCCGTCGGCCTGAAGGCTGTTGCCGCAGCATCGCTGATGGCAAAGCATAAGCCGACCAGCGTCAAGAAATCCGCTTGAGGCGGAAGACTTCAAATTGGGATCATGCGTGCTTTCGGGTTACATGCGTTAGGCACCGCTGACGAAGTGAATGACGAGGCGATCGCCGGAAATCTCCTAACAACGCTCTGGCGACATAAGCACAACCCGAAAAACCTGATGGCCGACGCGACGCCGCCGCTGATGTGAGACGTCGGCGCCGATAGGCCGCCGGCGGCCCTGAACATCTTAGGATATCGTTCAGAAGAAGCTGAGTTGGCCGTCTTCCGGCTTTTGCTTCTCGGGCGCCCTCAGCGGCTTTTCGATGACGACCGGCTGCTGCAGGTCCGGCCCCATATTGGCAACCTTGTTGACCTTGTCGGAGACCGGGACGGCCTCAAAAAAATCATCCTGAACGGGCTGCATCAGGTCGGCCACGTCGCGTGGTTCCTGCGTCTTGCAATCGAGCCAGCGCGAGAAATCCTCAGGTCTGATGACGACAGGCATGCGATCGTGGATCGCCGATATGCCTGAATTGGCCGATGTCGTCAGGATCGCGCCGGTATCGACCTCGGAGCCGTCGGCCGAGGACCATGTCTCCATCAGCCCGGCAAAGGCGATGACCCCGCCCTGGCGCGGCCTGATCCAGTAGGCCTGCGGCCGCTCGCCGCTTTCCTTGGACGGGCGATGCCATTCATAGAAGCCGGAGGCCGGAATGAGCACGCGGCGATGGCGCATGGCGGCGCGGAAGGAGGCTTTGCCGATCGCGGTTTCGGAGCGCGCATTGATCAGCAGCGGGAAATCCTTCGGGTCCTTGACCCAGCCCGGCGTGAGGCCCCAGCGCACGAGCACGGCGCGCCGGTCGGGCAGATTGCTGCCCTGCTCCCTGCCCTCGCCCGCGATGACGACGAGGATCGGCTGCGTCGGCGCAATATTGTAGCGCGCCGGAAAATCGTCGAGATCGAGACCGGAGAAGAAATCGCGCAGGTCGGCGCGGGAGCTTGTCAGGGAGAAACGTCCACACATCGGCGTGTTTTTGCACCCAGCTCGTGTCCGGTCAAGGCGCCTCAACCTCTCGGCGCGAAGAGGATGAGGCTGGCGCCGGCAAGGCAGATCAGCGCGCCGCCGATGTCGTAACGGTCCGGCACGCGGCTCTCAACCAGCCACAGCCAGAGCAGCGAGGCGAGGATGTAGATGCCGCCATAGGCTGCGAAGGTACGGCCGGCAGCCTCGCTCGGAACCAGCGTCAGAAGCCAGGCGAAAAGCGCCAGGGAGACCATGCCCGGCGCCAGCCACCAAGCGGGCTTTTCGAGCTTCAGCCATGCCCAGAAGGCAAAGCAGCCAGCGATCTCGAAGAGAGCGGCAAACGCAAAGATGATGTAGGTCACGGAAGCACCTTTCGAATCCCCGTCGCACTCTTCATCCGATAAGATGGGCGATCACAGCAAGAGCAGGCCCGATGACATCCACCGCCAAACCCGGCTCCGCCGCCATTCTCGAACGTGACGGACGCTTCCTTCTGGTGTTGCGACGCAACCCGCCTTCAGCCGACATGTATGCCTTTCCCGGCGGACGTGCCGAACCCGGCGAAACGCCGGAGGAAACGGCATTGCGGGAATTCCGCGAGGAAACCGGCATTTCCGCCCGCAATCCGCGGCTGTTTTCGACCTATGACCTGAAGACGCATGCGGCCGACGGCAGCATCAACAGCCATTTCCTGCTGTCGGTCTTTCGCGTCGACGCGGATCGCGACGCGGTGGCGGAAGCCGCCGACGATGCGGCCGCCCTCGGTTGGTACACGGTGGAGGAAATCCGGCGGCTGCCGGTTCCGCAGAGCGTGCTCGAATGCGCGGAGCGGCTTTCGGGCGGCGAATAGAAGTGGAAACTTTCAGGCACGCCTTGTTGCCGTCATGCTCAGCGTATCAACTACGAGCATGATTCCCGTTCGACGCGTTTTCCTGGCCCTGCTCGTGCTCGCCGGCCCCACGATGGCGCAGGGCAAGAATACGCCGCCTCCACAGGAGGAGGAAATTGCGCCGCCGCCTGCTGTAGCCGTGCCCTATGATGACAAGCTGGCGCGGCTCGCCGAAGTGCTGGGATCGGTGCATTATCTCAGAACGCTCTGCAAGGCAGCGGGCGGCGACGAGTGGCGAGACGGCATGCAGCAACTGCTCGATTCGGAGACCGGCAACGAACCGCAGCGTCGGGAAAAGCTCACAGCGGCCTTCAATCGCGGCTATCGCACCTTCGCCTCGGTCTATACGGATTGCACCCCGGCGGCCATCGTGGCAGAAGAGCGCTACCGTAACGAAGGTGCAACACTCGCCACAGAAATTACCTCGCGCTTTGGAAATTAACCTTAAATTAACCTGTTTTCGCATGCGGACGTGTCGTTTTGGGAAAAGGCTGTTAGTGTTGTTAACGGTGCAGTAAGACATGAGAAGTTCTGAGGAAAAAACAATGGAAGCAAGCCTCAACGACATCGACGACATGATCGTCCACGAAAAGATGCAGGCGGCTCTGGAGTACCAGAACGAGGCTTGGGCCGACGGCATGGCCGACGGAATCGAGCCTGAAATCATCGCTGATGCCGCCATTGCGCATGCGCTGCGCGAGACGATCAGATTGCATGGGGAAAACAGTGCCGAAGCCCTGCTGGATTCGCTGCGTGAGCGCATGCTTGCCGGCGAATTCTCCGCGAACCGCACCCTGCAATAACGACCAATCAGAGAGATTGATGCGCCCCGGTAAAGAGAAAATTTCGCGAACTCCCCTCGCGCCGGTGCTGCTTGCGTTCAGCCTCGCCGCCGGCAATGTTTTCCTCGCGCCGGCAGCCTATGCGCTTTCCGAACTGCACAAGATCCCGGGCCAGGCGGCCAACGACACTCCGCCCGCGCAGGGAAACGCTCAGGGACAGAGCCAGCCGCAAGGCGGGACCACTCCCGGTGTTCCGATGGCTGATCCGCTGGTCAACAGCCAGAACAATCAGGGTGTCGACAAGACGCCCGGCGCCCAGGATGCTTCCAAGCCTGTCGAGGTGATCTACGATATCGGCAAGGTGCCGGAGCCGGTTCGCAAAATGCGTGAGCAGATCGTCGAGGCGGCCGCCTCCGGCGATCTCGAACGGCTGCGGCCGCTGATGGGCACCGGCGCCGAACAGACGCAGGTGACGGTGGGCGAGCCGACCGACGATCCGATCGGCACGCTGAAGGATCTTTCAGGCGATCCTGACGGAGACGAGATTCTTGCCATCATGCTCGACATCGTCTCGACCGGTTTCGTGCATGTCGGCCAGGGCACCGCAGACGACATGTATGTCTGGCCCTATTTTGCCGAGAAGGATCTGAAGTCGCTCACGCCGCCGGAGCGCGTCGAGCTGCTGCGCATCGTCACCGCCGGCGATCTCTCCGACATGCAGGAGTTCGGCGGATATAATTTCTACCGCCTCGGCATCACACCTGCGGGCAAATGGAAATTCTTCACGGCGGGCGACTGACACCCCCGTCTCACTTGCGCCTTTCACATCTCGCATGGCGCTTGCGATCCACCTCATGAAGACATACCTCTGAGCGATGACCAACGCGACAGGTTCCGCCATGCCAGCCGTATTCCTGAAAGACCGCTCATTGCTTCTCGTCAGCGGTGCGGAAGCCCAATCCTTCCTGCAGAACCTGATCACCACCGATATCACCTCGCTCGGCGCCGACGAGGCGCGGCCCGGGGCACTGCTGACACCGCAGGGCAAGATCCTGTTCGACTTCATGATCTGGCAGGACGGCGACGGCTACAGGATCGAAACCGATGCAGGCCAGCGCGACGGCCTGCTGAAGCGGCTGACCATGTACAAGCTGCGCGCCGCCGTCACACTTGCGCCGAGTGCCGAAGAGGGCGTCACCGTTTCCTGGGGTGAGGACGCCGACGGCAGCCAAGGCGTGCGGGACAGCCAAGGCGTCCGGGATAGCCGCTTTGCCAAGGCCGGCGTCACGCTGATCCGCCGGCCCGGCAAACATGGCGACGGCCAGGAAGCGCTCTACGACGCGCTGCGCATCAGCCACGGCATCGTCACATCGGGATCGGACTTCGCCCTGCAGGACGCCTTCCCGCATGACGTGCTGATGGATTTCAACGGCGGCCTCTCCTTCCGGAAAGGCTGTTATGTTGGCCAGGAGGTCGTCTCGCGCATGCAGCACCGCGGCACCGCGCGCCGGCGCGTCGTCACGGTGTCCGCCGCAACAGCCTTGCCGGAGACCGGGACGGAGATCACCGCCGCCGGCAAGCCCGTGGGAACGCTCGGCTCCGTCGAAGGCGGCCATGGGCTTGCGATCGTGCGCATCGACCGCGCCGGCGCCGCGATGGCGGCAGGCACGCCGCTGCTCGCCGGCGAAACGCCTGTTTCCTTCGTCCTGCCGGCATGGTCCGGCCTTGTCTTTCCCGCCAGCGCCGACGAGGCCAGCGCGTGACAACGGCGAAAACTCCGCGTGCCTGGCAGCGCATGCTGTCCGGGCGCAGGCTCGACCTGCTCGACCCCTCACCGCTCGACGTCGAACTCGCCGACATCGCCCATGGGCTTGCGCGCGTCGCCCGCTGGAACGGCCAGACCTCAGGCGATCATGCTTTTTCGGTGGCCCAGCACAGTCTCGTCGTCGAGGATATTTTCCGCCGCTTCAACGACGCGCGGCCGCAGGAGTGCCTGATGGCACTGTTGCATGATGCACCCGAATACGTGATCGGCGATATGATATCGCCGTTCAAATCGGTGGTCGGCGGCGGCTACAAGACGGTGGAAAAGCGATTGGAGGCCGCCGTGCACCTGCGCTTCGGCCTGCCACCGCACCCCTCGCGCGACCTCAAGGACCGGATCAAGAAGGCCGACGCGATCGCCGCCTATTTCGAAGCGACGGTGCTTGCCGGCTTCACGCCCGCCGAGGCGCAGAAATTCTTCGGCCAGCCACGCGGCATCAGCAGGGAAATGCTGATGATCGAGCCCTTGCCGGCGATCGAAGCGCAGCGGTTGTTCTGCGAGCGTTTCGCGGCGATCGACGCCGAGCGGGAGACGGTATCGTGAGCTTCATCGTCGTCTCGCCGCTGGCCCGCATCGCGGAAATGGCGGTGCGCCACAAGGCGCGCGACATGATCAGCCTGATTGCCAAGGAGCAGGCCTTTCACCGGCCGGGCGTGATCGCAGCCGATCGCCATCTGACGCTCGGTATGAACGACATCGCCTTCAAGGGCACCGGCAATCTCGTAGCGCCTGACGAGACGCATGTGCGCGGGATTATCGACTTTGCCGCCTCGTGGCGGCAGGAGACGCCGCTGCTCATCCATTGCTGGATGGGCGTGTCGCGATCGCCGGCCGCAGCCCTGATCGCCGCCCTGTCGCTGGCACCGGATCAGAGCGAGGAAACGCTTGCCCGCCGGCTGCGGGCCGCCTCGCCTTTCGCAACACCGAATACCCGGCTGGTCGAGATCGGTGACGCGCTGCTGAACCGCGGCGGCCGGTTGGTCGCGGCGGTGCGGGCGATCGGCCGCGGCGCCGATGCCGACGGCAATGCGCCCTTCGTGCTTGATATCCGGGACACCGCCTGCGGTTGACGCTGCCGCCAGCCGCTCCATCTAGCCCCCGACCAAGCACAACGACAGGGCCAGATCATGGAACAACAGGCAGCCGATGTCCTCCTCGCCACGCAAACCGCACTCAGCCAGGCAAGCGCGCTGGCGGTGCAGTATTCCTTCTCCGTCCTCGGCGCGGTGATCCTGCTTGTTCTTGGCTGGGCGCTTGCCGGCTTTACCAGCCGCTGGGCCTATGAAGGCCTGTCGCGTGTCCGTGGCATAGACGAGACGTTGGCGCGATTCTTCACCAACGTGCTGCGCTATGCGCTGCTCATCCTGGTGTTCATCACCGTCCTCGGCCAGTTCGGCGTCCAGACCGCCTCGATCATCGCGGCACTCGGCGCAGCCGGCCTCGCGATCGGACTGGCGCTGCAAGGGACGCTGCAGAATATCGCTGCGGGCATCATGCTGTTGATCCTCAGGCCGTTTCGCGTCGGGGAATATATCGAAACCAGCAGCGTGGCCGGCACGGTGCGCGAAATCGGATTGTTTGCGACCGAACTCAGGACCGGCGACGGGCTCTACCGATTGGCGCCGAATTCGACGCTCTGGAACACGCCGATTACCAATTTCAGCCGCGAGCCCACGCGGCAGAACGATGTGAAGATCAAGGTCGCCTATGAGGATGATATCGATCTGGCGATGGGGACGCTGATGGGCCTCGCCAAAGCCGATTCGCGGGTGCTGCCATCACCGGCTCCCAGCGTCTTTATCGACAGCATCGCTGACGGCGCGATCTTCGTAACGCTGCGCTACTGGGCAAAGACCGGCGACTGGTGGTCGCTCAGCCGTGACATGGTGAAGCGCGTGAAACTCGCCTTCGACGAGAAGGGTCGTCCGGCCACGCTGTCGGATACCTCAGACGCAACACCGACAAAGAAGTCCAACGGCAGGACGGCGGCCGAAAAGCAGGCGGCGACACGGCAATGAAAGGTTACAGCGCGCCTTGTCGTTCAAGACGTGCAAATAACGATGTAACACCTTGAATTTGTGCATAATTTTGCCCTTGAATCGATCCGATCAAGGAGTTGCCCCGTGGATTATTGGATGACGCCGCAGGACAGTCTTTCCCCGGCATCCCCCGAGGGCTGGCTGCGATAATCATCGGAATTGGCATGCACCATCAAGGCGCGGCCGCGAATGCCGTCGGTCTTGTCGTCGAGCGTGACCATGCTGTCGAAGATCTGCGCCCGGAGCACCCCGTCCTGCCCGACATATTGATTGGGCATATCACCGGCGTGCGGCCCCTTGGCGGCAAGGATGCCGTGCTCGGCCTTGCCAGGGTTGAAGTGGCCGCCTGCCGACTCGTGATGGGTCGCGGCGTCGCAGCGGCCGGTCTCATGAACATGGAAGGCCACCCATTTGTTCGCCGGCAGTCCCGATATCTCGACTTCGATCAGCACACCGCCAGTGGCGGCGGCCGTCAGCTGGGCGCGGCCGTCTTCCTTGCCGTCCTTGCCGACGAAATTGGCGACCGCCGTCTGCTTGTCCTGAGCCGCCGCCGGCAATGCAACCGCAAGCAGGCTCAGGGCGGCGATGGTGCGCATGGCTTTCATGAAGATCTCCTTCCATTCGGTTGTCCTCCTGAACGTGTCAAACCGGAAGGTGTTCCTGACCGAGGAAGATCGAACGAAGAAGACGGGACGAGAAAAGCCGGCCAAACGGCCGGCTTGCAGATCACCTGGATCGGGATGCCGTTCAGGCGATGGCGTCGAAATCGAACTGGCCGTAGGTCTTGCGGTAGAGATCCTCGGGCTGATCGCCCGTTGTCGGCGCGGTCTGCTGCAACGGATAGGAAACGGCGATGCTGCTTGCCGTGCCACTGTCACGCGTGTCCATCATCAGCGCAATCAGGCTGCCGGAAAACTTCGGCTGCGTCTCGCTGGCCTTGTCCTCTTCGAGGAGCTCCTTGATGATGCCGGGCTTCTTGTCGGCGGCACGTTCGCCGCGGCTGAGTACGCCATCGCCATTGGCATCGAGCCGCGAAAGCGTCGCCAGATATGCATATGAGGTGTCTGAAACGGATGTGGTGCTGGTCATACAAACCTCCATTCACCGCCTTTTGCCGGTGGTGTTTGTACGCAATACGAAGGTGGAAAATCACTGTTGACTCGGTGGTTAAACTGATTTGCGCAGTGCGTCAATAAGTTGTTAACTTCTCATTAACGATGATTGACAAACGTTAACGGAACGCCTCGGCACAGGCTTCCGCCAGCGTCAACGGGCCGATTTTCTCCGTATTTCAGCGATTTTTCACATAAAAAACAAACGTCTATCGCGTCAACGCCGCTGCTGCACTGCAACCGAATATTAATCCGGCCCGTACAAAATGGGCGTCACAAGGCACCACCCAGGCGTTCAGCTTATAAAAAATCAATTTTAGAGGTTTCCCAACGCAATGAGGTACGTTCATCAATGAAGACGACCATGCCGTCGCAGCCGTCTCGCAAGATGTATCGGCATGAAAGCTGAAGCGCTCTTCTGGCAGCAATGTAGCCAGGCCGTCGCCGCCGATGGATCGATCGATGCGCAGCGACTGATGGAACTTGTGATCGCGACCTATCGCGTCCATGAAAGCGATTATGACGAAATCGAAAGAAGCGCGGAGACGCTGCTCAGGGAAAACCATGCGCTGCGAGGCAATATTTCCGCCCTCAGCCAGGCATTCGACGGACAGACAAAGCTCTTCGAAATCATTCTCAACAATCTGCCGCTCGGTCTCAGCGTCTTCGACGCCGACCAGCGGCTGACGCTTTCCAACATCCGCTTCCGTCAACTCTTCGGCCTGACGCAGGAAGATGTCACTGCCGGCGCGGCAATCGCCGATCTCACGGCCAAAATGCGCGGTACAGAGAGCGCCGGGGTCAAGCCCGGCCGGCGGAGCGGGCGACATTCCTCCGCAACCGCAAGAACCGGCAGCATCCGCCGGCGCGAATGGGTGATGGACGATGGCCGCATCATTCAGAGCATGGTGACCATTCTTGCCGACGGCAGCAACATCGCCATACATGCCGATATTACCGAGGATCGAAGGGCGGCCGAGCGCATCACCTATCTCGCCCACCACGACCCGCTGACCGGCCTTCCGAACCGCATCCATTTCCGCGAGCAGGTCGATGCGACGCTCACCGAGCGCAAGCCGGATGAGCAGATAGCCCTCGTCCACCTCAATCTCGACGGGTTCAAATCGATCAACAACACGATGGGCGTTTCGGCCGGCGACACGATCCTGCAGCAGGTCGCCGCGCGTATCCGAATCTCGGCCGGTTCGGAGAACACCCTGGCGCGCCTCGGTTCGGACGAATTTGCCATCCTGCAGACGGGGAAGCAGCAGCCGTGGAACGTGACGGCGCTTGCAGAACAGATCCGCCAAGAGCTTTCCGCACCGTTCTTCCACGGCGAAAAACAGGTGGAACTCAGCGTCTCCATGGGCATCGCAGTCGCCCCTGATGATGGCGAGGAAACCGACATCCTGTTGAGGAACGCCGGCGTGGCGCTGTCACATGCCAAGGCAGATGGGCGCAAGCGCGAGCGCTTCTTTACCGGCGAGATGGAAGCGCAGATGCAGCTGCGCCACGCGCTGGAGGCAGACCTCAAAGCCGCCGTTGAGAACGAGGAATTCGAGCTGCACTACCAGCCGCTCTATGATCTCTCGCAGCGGCGCATCTGCGGCTTCGAAGCTCTGATCCGCTGGAACCACCCCGTCCGAGGCCGCGTTCCGCCGATGGATTTCATTCCGCTTGCCGAAGAGGTCGGCCTCGTCGTCGATATCGGCCGATGGGTTTTGCGCCAGGCCTGCAGCGATGCGGCGCAATGGCCGGAGGGCATCAAGGTCGCCGTCAATGTCTCGGCGATCCAGTTCAGCAGCAGCGACCTGACGCAGGATGTCAGCGAGGCGCTTGGCGCTGCATCGCTGCCGCCGTCGCGGCTAGAGCTCGAAATCACCGAGAGCGTGCTGATGGAAAATCTGGGCGAGGTGCTGCCGATCCTGCATGCGCTGAAGGAGCGCGGCATCCGCATCTCGATGGACGATTTCGGCACCGGCTATTCCTCACTGAGTTACCTCTCGAGCTTCCCCTTCGATAAGATCAAGATCGACAAATCCTTCGTCAACGACATCGTCGACAACAAGGAAGCGCATGCGATCATGCACGCGATCATCCTGCTCGGCGATGCGCTCGGCATGCGCGTCACTGTCGAAGGTGTCGAGACCGCAGCGCAGTTGGCGCTGCTCGAACGCGAGGAATGCGACGAGATCCAGGGCTATCATATCAGCCCGCCGAGACCTGCAGGTGACGTGGCCCATCTTCTCTCCCTGCCGCCAAAGAACGGCGCCGTGGCGCATCACCCTCAAGCCAAGCACTGAGATCCCAATTCAGGGCCTTACGGCGCTCTCGTCTTCTCAGACGGGCAGTGCCGTCGATTGCGACTCGCACGGCAAGCCGCTACACAATCGGCTGCGATTCCCGGTGTCTTCGTTGTCGCATAGTTTACCCGCCGGCATCACTTCCGCCCCGATGCCCTGTTGGCGGAAACGATTTTCCTTATGACAGGTGGCGCAATGTTCGAGGCCGAAGCCTTCTCCCCATACGAAACGCTCGCGGCGGCGCTGATTGCCCATGCGACCGACGGCGACGACGGCTCGCACGACCTTGCGCATATCCTGCGCGTCTTCAGGAATGCCATGCGCATCCATGCGGGCGAAGGCGGCGACGGGCGGGTTCTTGCCGCTTCCGTGCTGCTGCACGACTGTGTCGCCGTCGAGAAGAATTCGCCGTTGCGGGCAAAAGCATCGGCTTTGGCGGCGGAGAAGGCATCGGCAATCCTGGCGGAACTCGGCTGGAGCGAAGCGGATATTGACGCCGCGGCCCATGCAATCACCGCGCACAGCTTCTCGGCCGGGGTGGCGCCTCAGACGCTGGAGGCGAAGATCCTGCAAGATGCCGACCGGCTGGACGCGATCGGCATGATCGGCGCCGCACGCTGCTTCTATATCGCCGGGCGACTAGGATCCGGGCTCTACAATCCGTTCGATCCGCCGGCAGCGGACCGTCCGCTCGATGACAAGCGTTATGCCATTGACCATTTCCAGACGAAGCTGTTCAAACTGGCGGAAGGGTTCCAGACCGAGACCGGCCGCAGGCTGGCGGCCGCGCGCGACAAGAGCTTGCGCGACTTCCTCTCGGCCTTCATGGATGAAATCTAGAGTCTTTCCGGGTTAGATTGCAGCATTCTGTTGGCTCAAACGGAGTCGGATGGTCGACCGGCCGGCGCGCGTCGTAGCCCAGTTCTACGGCCAAGCCGGCCGGTCGATCAGACGGCCCGTTTCAGCCAACCCTCCCGCAGATTTGCCTGGCAAATCTGCAAGACTTTAGATCGCCGGACGCACCTGTTGCTTCGCATGGCGAAGCAGTGCGGCCGGTGGGCCGGGCATCTTTCCGCCAGAGCAAAGGCGATCGGCTCGGACGTACCTTAGGGTATGCCCGTCGCCAATCGCCTTTGCCCTGACGAAAACCTGCTCCGGCAGAATGCTGCAATCTAACCCGGAAAGACTCTAGGAGCACAACATGCGTGTCAGCGACCTCTTCATCTACCCGCTCAAGAGCGCCCGCGGCATTGCGCTGCCGGCCGCCGACATCGACGCCTACGGGCTTCCCGGCGACCGACGGGCGATGATCACCGATGCGCAGGGGCACTTCATCACCCAGCGCGAGCTGCCAGACCTCGCACGTATCGAGGTGCGACCGGAAGCGAACGCCTTTCGGCTGCTGATGCAGGGAAAGCCTGACATATCGGTTCAGCCGCCTCAGCCTGAAAATCGCATGGATGTGACCGTGTGGAAATCTGCCGTCAGTGCCGCCGTCGCCGATCCGGAGAGCAACCGGCAGCTTTCCGAGTGGCTCGGCCGCGAGGTGCGGCTGGTCTTCTTCGATGGCCAGGCGCGGCGAACGGCGAATGCCGAATGGGCTGGCGAAGGCACGCCCGTCACCTTCACCGACGGCTATCAGATCCTTGTGACGACAACCGGCTCGCTGAAGGCATTGAATGCCGATCTCGCCGCCCATGGCGAAGGCAGTGTCGGCATGGAACGCTTCCGTCCGAACATCGTCATCGATACGGACGAGGCCTGGCCGGAGGACCGCTGGGCGGCAATCGAGATCGCCGGCATCCGCTTCGATCTCGTCAAACCCTGCTCCCGCTGCATCATGACGACCCAAGACCAGCTGACCGGTTCACGCGAGGGGCCAAACCCGATGCCGGCCATGGGCCGCATCCGCATGTCGGCCGACCGGCGCGTGCCCGGCCCACTGTTCGGCTGGAACGTCACGCCGCGCGGCAGCGGCAGGATTACGGTCGGCGACGCCGTCAGCATTGTTGAAGAGAGACCGGAAGGCTGGGCGCTCAAACGTCGCGCCGCAGCCTAGAGCCTTTCCGGGTTAGATTGAAACATTCTGTTGGCTCAAACGGAGTCGGATGGTCGACCGGCCGGCGCGCGTCGTAGCCCAGCTCTACGGCCAAGCCGGCCGGTCGATCAGACGGCCCGTTTCAGCCAACCCTCCCGCAGATTTGCCTGGCAAATCTGCAAGACTTTAAAATCGCCGGGCGCACCTATTGCTTCGCATAGCGAAGCAGTGCGGCCGGTGGGCCGGGCATCTCTAGCCAGGATCAAAGGCGATCGGCTCGAACGTACCAGGAGGTACGCCCTTCGCCAATCGCCTCTGCCCTGACGAAAACCTGCTCCGGCAGAATGCTGCAATCTAACCCGGAAAGGCTCTAGCCTTTTCAGACGCGATCAAGCGCGGCATCGATTCCCGCCATGACATCGGCCGGCAGCGGTCCCTTTTCCAGTGCGCCGGCATTTTCCTCCACCTGGGCGACGGTGCGGAAACCCGGAATGGGGAGCGTGCGCGGCGAGCGTGCCCAGAGCCAGGCAAGCGCGCCCTGCGTCAGCGTGCGGCCACCTGAGGTCAGTAGATCACGGACGGCATCGAGCCTTGCGGCGAATTCGGGGGCGATGCGCCCGTCCTTGAAATAGACCATCCAGTCGAGGGCGGCACCGCGGACATCCTTCGCGCCCACCGCCTTGTCGGCGGTGAACTTGCCAGTGAGCAGACCCATGGCCAGCGGGCCGCGATTGATGGAGATCAACCCCTTCCCCTCGGTCACCGCAATCATCTCCGGCACCGGCTCGAAGACGTTCATCGTATGCTGGATCGAGACATAGCCCCGGCGGCCGGCATGACGGGCGGCGCGATCGGGAGAATCGGTGCTCCAGCCGAACGCATCGATCTTGCCTTCGGCCCGCAGCGCCTCCAGCGTATCGAAGACGGCATCCGACTGTTCCAGCGGAAAATCATTGATGTGGAACTGCAGCAGATCGAGGCGGTCGCGCTTCAGGCGGCGCAACGAGGTCTCGACCGAACGGCGAATGAAGGCCTCATCGGCAAAGGCACCGGTTGCCTGCTTGGTTTCCGGATCGGTGGCAAAGCCGAATTTGGTGGCGATGACGATATCGTCGCGATTGCCGATCGCCCGGCCGAGCACGTCCTCCGAGTGGCCGGCGCCGTAATTCGACGCCGTGTCGAAGAAGCGGATGCCGAGTTCGATGGCGCGATGGATCGCTTCGACGGATTCATCGTCGTCGACATCGCCCCAGCCGAGTGGCGTGTCGCCGGCGAAGAAGGGACCGCCGATCGCCCAGCATCCCATGCCGAGGCGCGGAATTTCGCGGCCGTTCCAGAGCGTGATCGTCGTCGGTGATGCGGTCTTGGTCAGCATGAGGTCCTCCTTGATTGGCAATCCTGTGAAGACATAGGAAGCGCTCTTCGGCAGGTAAACCGCCAAATCCGGAGGATGTTTTGCACCCGTAAAAAACGAGGTCAGGCGGAAATACCATTCGGAGGGGAAAGCGTCCGCAAGGCTGGATTGAGCGCCTTGAGCGCGGCCTGAACGAAACCGTCGCGGGCCGCCGCCGCCTCGATGCCACGCGGCTCATAGACGTGGCGATGCAGAAAGAACCCCGTCAGCCGGAATGCTGCTGCGAGACTATCGAAGTCGGCCGCATGATTGCCTTCGGCACTGAGGAACGGCGGCAGGAGCAGCATCTTGTCCGCCCAGGGGGCACCGGCCGTGCGGCTGACGGCACGCCCGGATTTCGGCGAGACATAGACGAGATCGGAACGGGCGCCGGTTGCGGCGCATTCGGCAAGATCGAGTCCGAAGCCGAGATCATTCAGCACCGCAAGCTCGAAACGCACGAAGAGTTCGCCGGCATCGGCCGGGTTGTGCAGGTGATCGAGGATTACTTCAAGCGCATCGAAGAGATGCGGATGCGGGTCACGCTCCGGCAGCAGCCGCAGCAGCGCGCCCATGGCCTGGACGCCGTAGACGGCGGTCGCCGTTTCCATCAGGCGGGCGGCGCGCAGCGTCACCGGTTCGACGCGGAAATCTCCGAGATGCTCGTCAAGCCGAGCGCGCCAGGTGACTTCGACGGCATTGCCCGCCTGCAGCACAGGCTGCATGGCGCGCGAGCGGCCGGAACGCACCAGGCCGAGATGGCGGCCGCGATCACGCGTCATCACCTCGGCGATGACGCTCGTCTCACCGTGGCGCTTGACGCCCAGAATGATCGCATGGTCTTGCCACTGCATCGAAAGAAGTCCTTGCGGATGACGAATCCATCCTAATCCAAGGACCGGTTTCTGTCATGGACCGCGTCAGGCGACAGCCGGGAAAAGCCTCAGCAGGAAGTCACGCATCGCGGTTTCGTCGAAAGGCTTGACCAAAAGCGGGATGTGCTGCAGGTCGGGTGGGAAATCGCCCGTATCGGAATAGCCACTGACGAAGCCGAAGGGGATGCCGATATCGAAAAGATGGCGGGCAAATCCGAAGCTCATGCCGTCACCGAGATTGACGTCGAGAAGGGCGAAATCATATGTCTCCGCCGCGATAGCAGCCCTCGCCTGCTCGACGCTGCCGACGATATCGATACTCTCGACGCCGGCCAGGCGCAGAATATCCTCCGCCTCCATCGCGATGATCAGACTGTCCTCAAGAACCAGAACACGGATTGCGCTCATGATTCGATGCCCCTCGTCGAGCGCCTGTCGCAGCGCCCCGGCCGTTTCGCCAACATCATTGCCCTCCGGTGCCCCGCATGGCACGCTATCGGTGAATTCCGCCACCTTGTCTGAATAAACCATTTTTCTGCCCGGTCGATAAGAATCAAAATCGGAGGAAAGATGATGCCCGACCTTATTTTCCCTGATGCTAATCTGCATTTAAAAAAGACATAACCAAGCTGGTTGGTCAGGGGTCTGTCGACAAATAATCGTGTCCTCAGACGGATGACTGTGATTTGCGCGAAGCCAAGACGGCTACCGGCAGTTTTGTCGTCGCAGGCGGACCGATCTCACAGAAATGCGAGAGTTTGCCCATCAAATGTGGATGGTAGCAAGCGATCGAAATCGAGCGCAATAACGCCAAAACAAAGCGATAGAGCATGCCCGGGACGCGGAGAATGGAATTTAGATGAACGGGCGTTTGCCCTCTCCGAGCCCTTCCCAACCGGCGATCGCCATCAACTCTTCGCCGTTCAGCACCTCGCAGCCGCGCTCCTGCCAGCGAATCAACCCACGTTCGGCGAGCTTTTTCAGAGTCTTGTTGGTGTGGACGATGGAAAGACCAAGCGTGTCGGCAATGTGCTGCTGGGTGATGGGGATGAATTTGCGGCCGTTGAAGATATTGAGCTTCCGGCCGCGCTCGAACAGGAACGCGATCAGGTAGGCGGCTCTTTCCAGCGCCGTGCGGCGGCCGATGCTCAGGAGATGCTCATCCAGGATGCGTTCCTCGCGCGCGGCGATCCAGGTGATGTCGAAGGCGAGCGAGGCATGTTTGTTGTAGAGCGTCATCAACCGGTCACGCTCGAAGACACACAGGGAAACGGGCGAAAGCGCTTCAACGGAGTGCTGCATCTCGCCGGCGATCGTTCCCTGCAGGCCGATCAGGTCGCCCGGCATGATATAATTCAGAATCTGGCGGCGCCCGTCCTCCAGCATCTTGTAGCGGAAGCCCCAGCCGGTAAGCACCGTGAAGAGATGAGCGCTGTGTGCGCCCTCAACGAGGATGGTGGAGCCGGCATCGACGGCAAGCTCGCCCCTCTTGAAACGCGAGACGAATTCCAACTCGTCGCGGCTGAACTCCCTGAAATGCGGCAAGGGGCGCAAAGGACATTGCTCGCAAGGGGTCTTGAAAGAATGGATGGGTCTCGACGTCGCCATATTTGCCCTTGCCGTCGCAAAACCGGCGCGCCAACGTTGGCGCGCCGCTCATCAAAGAATGCGCAGGCCACGGATTTGTTCCACGAGCGAGGCAGATTTTTTATGCGAAAACAAAGGGCTGGCGCGTGCCCGATGAAATCTTTGCCATGCTTTATTTCGGGAAATCGAGGCCCATTTCGCGGAACCGCTCGGGATCATCGCCCCAATTCTCACGAACCTTGACGAACAGGAAGAGATGGACCGGCTGTTCGAGGATTTCCGACAGTTCCTTGCGGGAGGCAGTCGAGATCGCCTTGATGGTTTCACCACCCTTGCCGAGGGCGATCTTCTTCTGGCTGTCGCGCTCGAGATAGATCACCTGCTCGATCCGCACCGAGCCGTCCTTGCGCTCTTCCCACTTCTCCGTTTCGACGTGCGAGGCATAGGGAAGCTCCTGATGGAGGCGCAGAAACAGTTTTTCGCGGGTGATCTCGGCGGCGAGCTGACGCATCGGCAAATCGGAGATCTGGTCTTCCGGATAGTACCACGGCCCCTCCGGGAGGGTCTTCGCCAGATAGTCCATGACGTCGTCGCAACCGGAGCCGTTTTCGGCCGATATCATGAAGGTGCGCTCGAAGGCGATCTTCTCGTTGGCGGCAGCGGCCAGCGCCAGCAGATCCTCGCGATTGACGCGGTCGATCTTGTTGAGCAACAGGATCTTCGGCTGCCGGACCTCCTTGAGGCCTTCGAGGATGGCTTCGGCATCGCCGCGCAGACCGCGCTCGCTGTCGATCAAGAGCACGATCAGATCGGCATCCTTGGCACCGCCCCAGGCCGAGGTCACCATGGCGCGGTCAAGCCGGCGACGCGGCTTGAAGATACCAGGCGTGTCCATGAAGACGATCTGGGCATTGTCGTGGATGGCGATGCCGCGCACGATCGCCCGCGTCGTCTGCACCTTATGGCTGACGATCGAGACCTTGGCGCCGACGAGGCGGTTTACCAACGTCGACTTGCCGGCATTGGTCGGCCCGATCAGCGCGACGAAGCCCGAATGCGTCGGACCACTGGTTTCTGCGGCAGCTTCGGCCGCGATATCTTCTTCTTGTGTCATTGTCCCGTCAGTTTCCGGCAGGCGATTGCTGCCAAATGCCTTCGCGCTCAAGCATCTTCGTCGCCGCAACCTGTTCGGCGGCACGCTTCGACCGCTCTACGCCGGTTTCGGGCTTAATGCCAGCAACTTCCACCGTCACCTTGAAACGCGGATCATGATCCGGTCCGCTGCGTTCATCAACCCGGTAGATCGGAGTGACACCGAATTTCGCGTGCGACCATTCCTGCAGCTCGGTCTTGGCGTCGCGCTTGGCGCCATCGGCCCGCGCCGCCCTGCCCTGCCAATAGCGCAGTATGAACCGGCGGGCGACCTCAAGGCCGCCGTCGAGATAGATCGCGGCGATCAGGCTTTCAACGACATCGGCGCGCACGTTCATCATGCGCTTGCCGGTCAATTTCTTCACATCGGCGCCGGTGCGGATATAGAGGTGAAGATTGAGTTCGTCGGCGACCGCTGCGCAGGTTTCGGCGCTGACGAGCTGGTTGAGGCGAACCGAGAGCTCGCCTTCGCCTGCTGTGCCGAAGGTGCGGAACAGAAGCTCGGCGATGCAGAGCCCGAGGACCCTGTCGCCGAGGAATTCCAGCCGTTCGTAATTGCCGCCCTTTTCCGTGCGGGCACTGGCATGGGTCAGCGCCCGATCGAGGCGTTCCTTTTCGGCGAAGTCGTGACCGATCAGGCCTTCAAGCTTTGCGCGGTCCGCCGCAGAAAGCGTCTGCGCCTTGCTCATTCAACAACCTTGAAGAGGCGGTCCCAACGCATGTTCGTCGGCCACTTCCAGATTTCTCGGAAGGAGGTGTCGTTGCCGAGCGAGAAGAAGATGACGCTGGCACGGCCGACAAGATTTTCGGCAGGCACGAAGCCGACGTCGAACCGGCTGTCGAGCGAGTTGTCGCGGTTGTCGCCCATCATGAAATAATGGCCTTCCGGCACGATGAATTCACGGGTGTTGTCACCCCGCGACACCGGAGACTGATCGAGCGTGTCGTAGGTCTTGCCGCTGTCGAGCGTTTCGCGGAACACCGGCACATCGGCGCCCGGATCGAGCTTGTAATCCGACGTGAAGGTCCCGTCCGCCACCTTCGGAACCGGCTTACCGTTGACGTAGAGCACGCCGTCGGTCACCTGGATGTGATCGCCCGGCAGGCCGATGCAGCGCTTGATGTAATCAACCTCAGGGTTTGGCGGGAAGCGGAAGACGACGATGTCGCCACGCTTCGGATCGGCGCCGAACAGGCGGCCGCTGAAGATGTCGGGGGAGAAGGGCAGCGAATATTTCGAATAGCCGTAGGCGAACTTGTTGACGAAGATATAATCGCCGACGAGCAGCGTCGGCATCATCGAACCGGACGGAATGGTAAAGGGCTGGAACAGCACCGTTCGGATCACCATCGCCAAAATCAGCGCCTGGATGATGACTTTGATATTTTCCCAGAGGGCGTTCGGCTTGGCTTCGACTTTTTCGGACACGCAGTCTTATTCCTTCAAGACGCCGCGGAGGCGCAATTCTTTCTGTCGTTCTCTCTAGCGGCTTCGGCCGATTGCGGCAATGGCGACAACGTCAAAAGCGACGAGAGGTCGCGACTACAGGCTTACGGGGGTCGCGATAACACTCCGGATCAAAGGTTCTCGGGCAACGCCTCGATAATGACGAAGGCCTGCGCCAAGGGATAATCATCGGTTATTGTCAAATGAATGGCGGGCTTGTGGCCCGCCGGCAGCAGCGATTCGAGGATCAGGGCGGCGGCGCCTGACAAAACCATGGTCGGCTTGCCGCTCGGCAGGTTGACGACGCCCATGTCCTTCCAGAAAACGCCCTGGGCGATACCGGTGCCGAGTGCTTTGGAACAGGCCTCCTTGGCGGCGAAACGCTTGGCATAGGATTCGGCGCGATTTGCGCGGCGGTCGGAACGCGCGCGTTCGACCTCGGTGAAGCAGCGATGGGTGAAGCGCTCGCCGAAGCGCTCGATGGATTTCTCGATGCGGCGAATGTCGATCAGATCGCTGCCAATGCCGATGATCATGCCGGAACCTTCCGTCGCTTGAGAATTCTCGATCGGGTTCAAACGCTCGGCATGTCGCCGGCCGGGCTGGCAAGGCGCAGGCGCGCCCGCTCGATCAGCCGTATGTGGCGGCGCGTCTGAAAACCCTTCACGGTGTAGAACGTCAGCGCATAGAGCGCAACGGAGGTGACGATCGCCGGCGGGATGGCGCCTACCAGCATCGGTTCCAGCACCGGCTTCCACAGCTCGGTGAAATTCAGCTTATGGAAAAGCGCGGCCAGATCCACCGTCTGACCGGCCAGATGATCCTCGCGGCTGAGCAGCAGATGTCCGATCTCCCAGGTGATGCCCCAGATGAAGGGATAGGTCAGCGGATTGCCGAAGGCCGCGCAGCCGAGGGCGGCGGCCACCATGCTGCCGGAGAGGAAATAGGTGATGACGAAGGCCATGACGAAATGCACGCCGATGAACGGCGTCCACGAGACGAAGACACCCGCGGCGACGCCAGCCGCAACCGCGTGCGGCGAGGCGCTCAGGCGCAGGATGCGCATTGTCAGGTAACGGATCGGGCGAAGGAAACCTTTGCGGGGCCATAAAAGCTCTCGCATCTTTTCCTTGAATCCCGCAGGCTTGCGACGGCGAAACAACATGGCCGGTATTTAGTGCAGCGCACATGACCATGACAAGAGCGGCAAATGATACCGCCCGAAAAACAGCTCAGCTCTCTCAGCGGAGAGGAACTTCTTCAGCCGAGGGGCGTCCGTTATGCAAAACGTCCCTCACTCGCCTCAAGTATAAAGCTCAGTATTAGCGATTGCGGAATAGACCGCGGTCGACCTGGCGCTGACGAAACTCGAGATCGATACGATCGAGCGAGCCATTGAGATATGCCATTTCACGTTCCTGCGTGGTCTGAGCGCGGAAGGCGCGAGCGATTTTCCTGATAGGGTCAAACATTATCTTGTCTCATCTTCTGTTTGCGTTTCGATGATCAGAAGATAGGCCCGGCGCAGGTTAATTACTACAGCCGCAACATGGAGACAGCCATGCGCCTAATGCATTGCTTGCCTTTTTGGTGCTCCACATTGCGCACAAAACGATCATAAAATATGCAATCTCTCGCCCAGCCCACTGACAGGCTTAACAAAAGCTTACTCGTAAAGCCGCCGAACGGTGGCGATGCAATCCAGTTCCTTCATCTGGGCGAGCAGCTGATTGAGCTGGCGCAAGTCCCAGACCTCGACCTCGAGCATCATTTCGGTGAAATCGGCCGCCACCCGCACCGTGTTCAGAAGGCGAATATTGACGTCGAGGCCTGCGACCGTCTGGGCGACCTTGGCGAGCGTGCCGGGCTCATTCAACCCATTGACCATGATGCGCGCCATGAAACGCGACTTGTTGGCTTCGTCGAGATCCCAGCGGACGTCGATCCAGCGGTCGGGCTGATCGTCGAAGCGCTGCAGGCTCGGCGACTGGATCGGATAGATGGTGATGCCGTTGCCCTGGTCCATGATGCCGACGATGCGATCGCCAGGCACAGCACCAGTCGGCGCGAACTTGACGTCGACATTGCCGGACAGACCGCGGATCGGACCGATATCGGCATGCGTGTCGACTTCCGAATGGCCGCCGTCGGGCCCGGCCTTGGTCTTGCCGGGGATCTTGAAGATCATCCCGGCCGCACTGCGCACGTTGAACCAGCCGTCGTCGCCTGATGGTTTCACGGTGACGCGCTCGTCCTGATGATCGGGATAGACGGCGCGCAGCACATCGAGCGAGGACATCTCGCCACGGCCGACGGCGGCAATCGCATCCTCGACATCCTTCTGGCCGAGACGGTGCAGCGCCGGCTTCATCGCCTCGCGCGAGAAGATCTTGCCGGCCCTGTCGAAGGTACGCTCGAGAATGCGGTGACCGAGGCCGGCATATTGCTTGCGGATCGCCATGCGGGTGGCGCGGCGGATGGCGGCGCGCGCCTTGCCGGTCACGACGATCTCTTCCCAGGCGGCGGGCGGAACCTGCACGCCGGAGCGGATGATCTCGACCTCGTCGCCATTGGCAAGCCGCGTCACCAGCGGCATGATACGGCCGTTGATCTTGGCGCCCACCGTGGTGTCGCCGATATTGGTGTGCACCGCATAGGCGAAATCGATCGGGGTGGCGCCACGCGGCAGGGCAATCAGCTTGCCCTTCGGCGTGAAGCAGAAGACCTGATCCTGGAAGAGCTCAAGCTTGGTGTGTTCGAGGAATTCTTCCGGGCTGTCGCCCTCGGCGAGCGCCTCGATCGTATGGCGCAGCCAGGAATAGGCGTTGGATTCGCGCGAAAGGATGTCGCCGTCGGCATTGGTGGCGCCGTCCTTGTAAAGCGCGTGGGCGGCGATGCCGAATTCGGCGATTTCGTGCATGCGCTTGGTGCGGATCTGCAGTTCGATGCGCTGGCTGGACGGACCGACGATGGTGGTGTGCAGCGACCGGTAATCATTCTGCTTTGGCGTCGAAATATAGTCCTTGAAGCGGCCGGGCACGACGCGCCAGCGCGTGTGGACGATGCCGAGCGCCCGATAGCAGGACGGGATGTCCTCGACGATCAGGCGGAAGCCGTAGACATCGGAAAGCTGCTCGAAGGAAAGAGACTTCGACTGCATCTTGCGAAAGACCGAATAGGGCTTCTTCTGTCGGCCCTTGACATAGGCGCTCGTCAACCCGCTTGCGACCAGCAGGTCGCGCAGTTCGGCCTCGATCTTCTTGACGATGCCCTCGTTGCGCTTCGAAAGCTCTTCCAGCCTTTTGGTGACGGTCTCGTAGGCTTCCGGGTTCATATGCCGGAAGGAGAGTTCCTCGAGTTCCTCACGCATGTCCTGCATGCCCATGCGGCCGGCCAGCGGCGCATAGATTTCCATCGTCTCCTCGGAGATGCGGGCGCGCTTGTCGGCCGACATGTGATCGAGGGTGCGCATATTGTGCAGGCGATCGGCAAGCTTGACGAGCAGCACACGCACATCATCGGATATGGCGAGCAGCAGCTTGCGCAGGTTTTCCGCCTGCTTGGCCTTCTTGGTGACGAGATCGAGCTTCTTGATCTTCGTCAGCCCCTCGACCAGGCGGCCGATATCCTCGCCGAACAGTTCGTCGATCTCGGCGCGCGTCGCCGTCGTATCCTCGATCGTGTCGTGCAGAAGGGCAACCGCGATCGTCGATTCATCGAGGTGCATGTCGGTGAGGATGGCGGCGACTTCGAGCGGATGAGAAATATAGGGATCGCCGCTCGCGCGCTTTTGCTGGCCATGCTTCTGCATGGCGTAGACATAGGCTTTGTTCAGCAGTGCTTCATTGGCATCGGGCTTGTATTGCTGAACCCGCTCCACGAGCTCGTACTGCCGCATCATTCCAAAGCCACTCCGATAAAAATAAAAGCGCGCCAATCAACGATTGGCGCACACATGGGCAATAATATGCCTAAGCAATAAAGGCGCAAGATTGACGATTGGTAATCATCGCTCTTTTGCATCGCATGAAGCTGTTTCGGTATCACATCTGACCGATGTGACCGGGATCCGGCCTATGCGCTTAGTAGTCGTCGCTCTTTTCCGGCGGCACCAGGCCTTCGATGCCGGCTAGCAGCTCTTCTTCCGACATCTGGTCGAAAGTGATCGTCTCCGGCAGGTCGTCCTGCTCCTCGCTGTCGGCTGCGGCGACGCCGCCGGCGGCGATCATGCTTGCCGGATCGGGCTCGGGCTCGTCGACTTCGACATGCTTCTGCAGCGAATGGATCAGATCTTCCTTGAGGTCATCGGGTGAAAGCGTCTCGTCGGCGATTTCGCGCAGGGCCACGACAGGATTCTTGTCATTGTCGCGATCGATGGTGATCGAGGCACCCTGGGAAATCAGCCGGGCGCGGTGGCTGGCGAGCAGAACCAGCTCGAAGCGGTTCTCCACCTTGTCGATGCAATCTTCAACTGTGACACGGGCCATTGCCTGTCCTTTGCGGTCGTCATTTCGGGATTAGCACGCCCGATACAATTAAAACCGGGCAAATACAAGTTTTTCATTCCGGCGCCCCTCGTCTTTATCCGCGACTGAGCTAAATTTCCATGGAGAATGTCATAATTCCACCGAAGGTTGCTTGGAATATGCCGAATCGTGCCCTAAATCTTTCATATATGAATAATTCATAAAGTAAGGATCAAAGCGAAATAGAAACGCAAGGTATTGTTTTTATTGAAGTTTGTCACCTGCGGATTTCGATTGCTCTCATTGGATTGGTAAGCGATGTTTGACCCACGCGAAAAAATTGCACTCTTCATTGACGGCGCCAACCTCTACGCTGCATCCAAGAGCCTCGGCTTCGACATAGATTACCGCAAACTGTTGAAAGCATTCCAGAAACGCGGTTATCTGCTGCGCGCTTATTATTATACCGCTCTGATCGAGGATCAGGAATATTCATCGATCCGGCCGCTGATCGACTGGCTCGACTACAACGGCTACAAAGTCGTCACCAAGCCCGCCAAGGAATTCACAGATTCCATGGGTCGCCGAAAGATCAAGGGCAACATGGACATCGAGCTTGCGATCGACGCCATGGAACAGTCCGAAACGGTCGATCATCTTGTCATCTTCTCCGGCGACGGTGATTTCACCAATCTGGTCGAGGCGCTGCAGCGCAGAGGCCGCAAGGTCTCGGTGATCTCAACCATGGCGACGCAACCGCCGATGATCGCCGACGACCTGCGTCGGCAGGCCGATCATTTCATCGATCTCTTGTCTTTGAAGGCTGAAATCGGTCGTGATCCTTCCGAGCGGGCGCCACGTCCGGTCGAAGTCGTCCCGGCCAGCGATTTCGAGGAGTGATCTCTCCACCATCTCGAAGCGGAGCTGCGAAGCTCAGCGGCACGGCAGCTGCCTTCGCGCATCGCCATGCTTTGGCATGCGTGCTGAACGACAGCGGCCGATCTTAGATCAGCCATTGTCCTTCAGCAGGCGGCTCTTCTGCCGGTTCCAATCGCGTTCTTTCTCCGACTCGCGCTTGTCATGCAATTTTTTACCCTTGGCGAGCGCCAGTTCCATCTTCGCCCGACCGCGATCGTTGAAATAGATCTTCAGCGGGATCAGCGTCATGCCTTCACGGTTGACGGCAGAACGCAGGCGATGAATCTCACGGCCCGACAGCAGCAGCTTGCGGCGTCGGCGCGGTTCGTGATTGAAGCGGTTGGCCTGCAGATATTCCGGCAGATAGGAATTGATCAGCCAGATCTCGCCCCCCTCATCCGAGGCATAGGATTCGGCGATATTGGCCTTGCCCTCGCGCAGCGATTTGACCTCCGTGCCCATCAGCACGAGGCCGGCCTCGTAGGTATCGATGATCTCGTAGTTGAAGCGGGCCTTGCGGTTTTCGGCCACGACCTTGTTCACCACGCGCTGGCTGCCTTTGGGGGCCATGACGACATTCCATTCATTTAGAGCGCGAAAAGCCGCGCCCTCATTCCCGACCTCTATCTGAGGGCTTGCCCTTTATGTAAGGGAGCGACCCGGCCTTGTGAAGATGGCCGGTCTTTTCAGTTCAGCAGGCCGGCATGGCGCAGCGCGGCGTCGATCGCCGTTTCCGTGGCCGGCTCCAGCGTCGAAAGCAGCGGCGAGCGGACGTTGCGGCTCATGCGGCCAAGCCTGGAGAGCCCGTATTTGGCGCCGCAAAGACCCGGCTCGAGGAAGATCGCCTTGTGCAGCGGCATCAGCCGATCCTGATATTCCAGGGCGCGGGCATAATCGCCTGCGAGCGTCGCCGCCTGGAACTCGGCGCAGAGCCGCGGGGCGACATTGGCCGTTACCGAAATACAGCCGACACCGCCATGGGCGTTGAAGCCGAGCGCCGTCGCATCCTCGCCGGACAGTTGCCGGAAATCCGTGCCGCAGGTGATGCGCTGTTCGGAGACGCGCTCGATCTTACCCGTTGCATCCTTGACGCCGACGATATTGCTGTGCGCCTTGGCGAGCGCCCCCATCGTTTCCGGCGTCATGTCGACCACCGAGCGGCCGGGGATGTTATAGATATAGATCGGCAGATCGACGGCCTCGGCGATCGCCGAAAAATGCGCGATCAAACCCTTCTGCGTCGGCTTGTTGTAATAGGGAGTGACGACCAGAACGGCGTTCGCACCGACCTTTTCGGCATGCTGGGCAAGCTCGATCGCCTCTCGCGTATTGTTCGAGCCGGCGCCGGCCATGACGGGGACGCGTTTTGCGGCAACCTCGATGCAAAGTTCCACGACCCGCTTGTGTTCGGCATGCGACAGCGTCGGGGATTCGCCCGTCGTGCCGACCGGAACGAGACCGGCGCTGCCTTCCTTGATCTGCCAGTCGACATGAGCGGCGAAACTATCTTCGTCGATCAGTCCGGCGTCGGTGAAGGGGGTGACGAGGGCGGGAATGGACCCATTGAACATGCAAAGCTCCTCACGACCAAATCCTTGCTTCGGCCGCATTCCATGAATAAGAGTTGCGCACCATAGAGCGCCGAAATCATCGCGACAAGCGCGGAGAGTTCGGTTTAGGGCAAATTCCGATAGCAGATGTGAATGAATTTTACCTGGTACGGTAAGGTTTCGTTAAGATGCCTCTAGCCTAATGGCAGGGCGTGTTTTCGGTGCGAGATCCCGGATGAAGAAAGCTGTCCTGATTCTGTCCGCCTTCGGCTTCATTGCCGCCGCGTGGGGCAGCGTTGCGTCGCCGCTTCCCGGCGAGAGCGCTGCCATGCCTGATGTCAAGCCGCTCGGCTTCATCCCCGAGACATCCATACCGGAGGCGATCACAACAGGCGCCATCCCGCGCAATCCGGCAGTGGCGCCTGTCAACAGCGACCTGAAAACCGGCCTCGACGCGCTTTCCGACAAGGACCCGCAGCTGGCGCTTTCGATCCGCGACAGCATGCGCGACGATACGCTTGACCGCCATATCCTCACCTGGGCGATCGCCGTTTCTGGATTGAAGGGCGTTCCCTCCTATGAAATCGCCAGCGCCGCGCAGGAGCTCAAGGGTTGGCCGGGTCTTTCGCGGCTGCGCGCCTATTCCGAGCGCGCGCTCTATGACGAAAATCCCGCCCCTTCCGCCGTGCTCGCCGCCTTCGGCGATACTGCGCCTGAGACGATGCAGGGCGCCGTCATCCTCGGCCGGGCGCTGGTTGCGACAGGCAAGCAGGCGCAGGCAGCAAAATATATCCGCAAGGTCTGGCGTGGAGAGGCTCTCGACAAGGCGACGGAGGACAAGATCCTCATCGAGTTTTCCGCGCTGCTGACGCCTGCCGACCATAAGGCGCGGATGGACTATCTGATGTATCGCGGCCGGGTGGCGCAGGCCAAGCGCTTCGGCGACATGGGCCAGGCGCAGTCGCTCTACAAGGCCTGGGCTGCCGTCGACGCCAAAGCAGCCAATGCCGGCGCCCTGCTTAACGCCGTCGATGCGAGATGGCGCGGCGATGCCGGCCTGCTGTTTGCCCGGATCGAATATCTGCGCAAGCAGGACAAATATGCCGAAGCGGCAGCGCTGCTGGAGCAGATGCCACCCGAGCGCAGCGAACTCGTCAATTCCGGCGAGTGGTGGAACGAGCAGCGGATCATCAGCCGCGGCCTGGTCGACCAGGGGCAATTCAAGCCCGCCTATCGCATCGTCGCAAACTACGCCGCAACAAGCCCGACGGATATCGTCGAGGCCGAGTTCCATGCCGGATGGTACGCGCTTCGCGGCCTGCAGGACCCGACAACGGCGGAAAGACACTTCCGCAAGATCCTCCAGACATCAAACGGGCCGATCTCGGTTTCACGCGCCTGGTATTGGCTGGGCCGGGCAGCGGAGGCCGGCGGCCCCGGCCAATCCAGTGAATTCTATACGAAAGCCGCGAATTTTCCCGGCACCTTCTACGGTCAGCTCGCGGCCGAACGGCTGGGGCGAAAGACGCTGAACGTCGCCTATCCCTCTCCGAGCACGGCCGACCGGCAACGCTTCCAGGCGCGCGAAGCCGTGCAGGCGATCGCCCGGCTGGAAGCCGCAGGCCATGGATGGCGGGCCGATATTCTCTATCTCGCGCTCGCCGATCAGCTGCAGAGCCCCGGTGAATTGGCCGTCCTTGCAGCAAAGGCCGAGCAATCCGGCGATCATCATCTCTCGTTGCAGATCGGCAAGATCGCTTACGGGCGCGGCATCGATGTCGCAGCGCTGGCCTTTCCGGTCGGCGTGATCCCAGCGAACGCCAATATATCAGGCTCCGGCAAGGCACTCGCCTATGCCATCGCCCGGCAGGAAAGCGCCTTCAACCCGGCCGCCGTTTCGGCGGCGAATGCGCGCGGCCTGCTGCAGCTTCTGCCGGGAACAGCCCAGGCGGTGGCCAAGCGCCACAATATTACCTATTCCAAAGACAAGCTGACGGCCGATGCCGGCTATAACGCGACGCTCGGCGCACATTATCTCGGCGAGCAGATCGACGCCTTTGGCGGCTCCTATATCCTCACCTTCATTGCCTACAATGCCGGGCCGAAGCGGGTGCCGGAATGGATCGGCCGCTACGGCGATCCGCGCGGCAGGCCGATCGACGAGATCGTCGACTGGATCGAGCGCATCCCCTTCCCCGAAACGCGCAACTACGTGCAGCGGGTGATGGAGAATTACGAAGTCTACAAGGCCCGCCTTGGCCAGCCGACCGATATCGAACGCGACCTGATCGGCGGACGCAGCGCCTCCTGAAGCCGTTTGGTGCGGCTCGCAAAGCAGGCTACATCTTCGGGATCAACAGATCTCGAGGGGATGCGATGCCGGATACTTACGCAGGCGATTTCCAGGAACGGTTTTACACATCTTCCGACGGGCTGAGGCTTTATGCCCGCGACTACCGGCCCGACGAGGCCCTAACAGGCGGACGGCTGCCGGTAATCTGCCTGCCCGGGCTGACCCGCAATACGCGGGATTTTCATCGGCTGGCGCTGCTTCTCTCCCGCGACAGAACATCGCCGCGCAGGGTCATCGCACTCGATTCGCGCGGCCGGGGAAACTCGGCATGGGACGAGAATAAGGCGAACTACAATCTCGCCGTCGAAGCCGGCGACGTCATAGCCGCCTGCGCGGCGCTCGGCTTCGAGCGGGCGATCTTCATCGGCACATCGCGCGGCGGGCTGATCCTGCATCTGATCGCAGCGACGCGTCCGGCTCTCCTCGAAGCCGTCATCCTCAACGATATCGGGCCTGTGATCGAAGCTGAAGGGCTGGCACGAATCCGAGATTACCTCAACAATGGCAGGCAGCCGGCGGAGTGGAGCGAGGCGGCCGATATATTGAAGGAAAATCATGGGGCGTCGTTTACCGCACTTGCGGGGGAAGACTGGCGCGAGATGGCGCTTGCGCTTTATCGCGACGTCGGGGGAAGGCCGGTCGCCGATTTCGATCCGGCGATCGCAGATGCACTCAAATCGGTCGATTTCAGCCAGCCGCTACCCGATCTGTGGGAGCAATTCGAAAGCCTGAGCCGGTTGCCGCTCATGTTGATCCGCGGCGAGAATACGTCGCTGCTCTCAAAGCAGACGGCCGACGAAATGGCACGCCGCCATTCCGGACTGGTTCTGCACACCGCGGCGAAGCAAGGGCATGCACCGCTCCTCCATCTCGGCAGCATCCCCGCAATGATTCAGGCTTTTCTCGCCAATTGCCGATAAGCGCTTTGATCTCCATCTATCGAGACAGTGACCAAAAGCAGAAAGCCCGGCTCAAGAGCCGGGCTTTCCGTATTGCCTAATCTGGTCAGATTAGAACGCACGCTGCAGGCGGAAGTAGCCCGTCGTGGAGTCGTCAGCATCTTCCGGATCGAGGTACTGAACCGAAGCCTTGGCGTAGAAGTTGTCGACGATCTGGTAATCAACCGTCAGACCGGCCTTCCAGGCATCGCCGTTGCCGAAGTCGTCGCCAGAAACGTAGTAGTCGCTGTAGTACTGGACGCCAGGGGTGATCTTGAGCTTGTCGGTTGCCTTGATTGCGTATTCGGCAGCAACAGCCCATTCAGCCTTGGTGTAGTAGGAGCTCGGGCCGGTAGCGTATACGGCAGCGAGGCCGAGCGTGCCGGGACCGATGTCAACCGTACCCATTGCACGGACAGCACCTTCTTCGTTGTCGACGTCGTAGCCGGCAGTGATCTGGTAGCTGAACGCGCCAGCCTTGCCGCCGAGACCGACTGCAACACCAACGTTGTTGGCTTCTTCGTCCGTCTTGTAGAAGCCGTCTTCGAGTTCATCGACGCTGATGCCAGCGTAGAAGTCAGAGGTTTCGTACTGATAACGGATGGAGTTATGCAGGGTGACCGGAGAGCCGATATCGTCGGTTTCGCCAGAGAGGCCATCGTCCCACCAGCTGTAGAACAGACCAGCGCGGAAGCCGGCGATGTCGAGGTAAGCGGAGTCGAGCTTGGCACCCTGATCGGTGGCGTTGTCAGCATTGAACTGCATGACGATGACGCCGGTCAGCGGACCGTATTCGGTGTCGCTCTTGGCCGTGAACTGAACCTGACCACGGCTGAAGGCATCCCAGTCAGAGTCGCCGCCGACATCTTCGCCGACGTTAACCTGGAAACGGACGTAACCGTTGATCTTGAGGCAGGTTTCGGTGCCCGGGATGTAGAAATAGCCGGTGCCGTAAGCGTCGCAAACGCGGACGTATTCAACCGGTTCCGGCTCGGCAGCAACGATAGCGTCAGCAGCCTGAGCACCGGAAACTACTGCGAGAGCAGCAGCGGAGCCGAGAAGAAGGCTCTTGATGTTCATAAATGACCTCCAATTCAAAGTTTCGATCGGGTTTGGGATCTTTCGCTGAGCAGCGTTCCCTGCCCCATCCCCGTGTTTCAAGAAGTGGACGATCAGTCGCCCTTGCTTCCGACGCTGAAAATACAAGACGGAAGCCGTCACGCAATCACCAACTTACTCGGATGGGGGGTTTGCGGGAGCCTTCCCGACATTCTGTTGCTGAAAGGACACAAGTCGGGCAACCAGCCCCGATTTCCTTTATGCTTTGTTAAGAAAACCCTGATTTTGCGGCTGCTTAGCTCTGATCGACAAAGAATTGGACATGCGCTTTGTGACACATTCGCGACACTTTTTTGACAAAATCCGGTTCTTTCTGGGATACCGTAGCGCTGGGAAGCGTAACCGGAGGTGCACCAATCCGCTTTCGTCACCTGCCGATGCAGGGCGCGGGAAGTGATTCCCGCAAAGCGATTCTCTCGCTCGAGGCGGAGAGACCTTCCCGTCGCGTGGCCGCAAAGCCCCGCTGCATCATTCAATAAAACCGGGAACCGATTTAAGGAATTACGCAGCGACTCAAAGTCGCTTCAGCGTCCATTGTCCGCCTGAAAAGACGCGCGGCGCTGTAATCGACGAAGCGAATATGATTCCTGGCAGGAACTAAGAAGCGGCAGACTCTTGGAAAATCGGAATGGCGGAGAAGATGGGATTCGAACCCACGATACGCTTTTGACGTATACTCCCTTAGCAGGGGAGCGCCTTCGACCACTCGGCCACCTCTCCGGTGCGGCCTAACTATGGTGACCGGCCTGTGAATGCAAGAGTTTTTTGAATTTTCACCAGAAGAAATACAGCAGGCAGCCTTTCGGCTGGCTGCGCAAACAGAACGGCATTTCCTGCCGTGATCAGAAGAAATTAATCGCGCTTCGTTGTCTTGGCGAAAGACGCCGAGCCTTGCCGCCCGGCCTCCGGCAGGATCAGCGAATCCAGGACGGCGTTACCGCCGGCGCCAATCCCCTGCGACAACAGGTGCTGATTTAGCCGAGCAGGCTCTTGAGGTCGGCAGAGGGGTCGGCGAGAATCGATCTATCGGGATTGATCCCGGATTCCAGCAGTTTCTTTCCGGTCACATAGGCTTTCGCGTCGTTTATCGCATCGACGGCAATCAGCAGGCCATCCCTGAAGTACCAGACGGAGTGGGCGCCTTCGCGGGCGCCGGGGCGCAGCAGCGTCTCATCATAACCGAGATTGAAGCCGGCGATCTGCAGCTTGACGTCATACTGATCGGACCAGAACCATGGCTTCGGCTCATAGGGCTCGCTGCCACCGGCGATGACCGCTGCCGCCGCTTCGGCCTGGTCGACGGCGTTCTGCACCGATTCGAGCCTGATGCGGCCGCCCTGCCAGGGAAGGGCGGCGCAATCGCCGGCGGCAAAGATCGACGGATCGGAGGTGCGGGCGAATTCGTCGACGACAATGCCGTTGGCGACTTCGAGGCCGGCTTCCTTGGCGAGCTGGTCGTTCGGCGCGACGCCGATGCCGACGACGGCGAAGTCGATATCGATGACCGAACCGTCGGAAAGTGCGGCGCCGGTGACGCGGCCATCCGTGCCGATCAGATGCTTGAGCCCTGTCTTTTCCCGAATCACCACGTCATGGCTTTCATGGATCCCGCGCATGATGTCGGCGGTCTCCTTCGCCGCGACGCGCTGCAGGATACGGTCGGCCATCTCGATGACGGTCACCTCAAGGCCGCGATGGCGGGCGACGGCGGCCGCCTCGAGACCGATATAACCGCCACCGATGATGAGGACGCGGCGACCGGGACGCATCTCTTCGGCGAGCAGATCGGCATCGCGCTTGTCGCGGGCGACATAGACACCTTCGAGATCACCGCCGATTGCGGCCGGCAGCCGGCGCGGCGTCGAGCCGGTGGCCAGCGCCAGCGTGCCGTAATCGAGAACGGAGCCGTCCTGCAGGAGAACCTGCTTGGTGTCAGGCTTGATCTGCTCGGCCCAGGTCGAAAGGCGAAGGTCGACATCGTTGTCGGCATACCAGTGCTCGGCGCGGAACAGCAGACGGTCGAATGCCATTTCGCCGAGCAGGTATTTCTTCGAAAGCGGCGGGCGCTGATAGGGCGCCACGTCCTCCGCGCCGATAAGGGTGATCGGGCGCGTGTCCTTCAACGCACGCAGCTTGGCCGCCAATGCGAAACCGGCCTGTCCCGCGCCGATGATCACCAGTCTATCCGTCACGATCTCACTCCTGAAGCTGCGCCCGACACTCGCGCCGAGGCTATCCCCTCCAGCGCCGCGCGTCTTCAGACGCGCAAAGGACGCTGTAGCACTTTCAATTTGCCGCATACTCTTCAAATCGATTCCGATTTAAGGATTATGCAGCGGCCTCATACGCCGTCAACGGAAAGCGGCCTCTTACATTCAGCCGATCTCGATCCAACGGCGCTCGTGGAAGGACTGTGCCATGGCATGCACCGACTTCTCTATCCTGAGACCGTCTTCGAATGTCACGATCGACGACGGCTCGCCTGAAATTGCCCGGATCAGCTCGCGGCATTCGATGATCTTCAGATCGTTGAAGCCGAGGCCATGGCCGGGCGCCGGGATGAAGCGATCATAGGGCCGATGGGCGGGCGCCGCCAGTATCTTGCGGAAGCCCTGTTCCGAGCCGCGCCCCTCGGCCTGATAGAGTTCGAATTCGTTCATGCGCTCCTGGTCGTAGACGATCGAGCCTTTCGAGCCGAAAATCTGCAGGGCGATACGGCCCTTGCGGCCCCAGGCGGCGCGATTCGCCATCAACACGGCGGAGATGCCGCCGCCAAGCCGCATCAGCACGTTGGCGCCATCGTGGTTTTCGACGGCACGGCGACCACCTTCGCTCAGCGGGCGATCGGCATAGGGTTTCACCATATCCGTTATGACGGCCTCGACATGGCCGAAGAGGTACCAAAGCAGCGATAGCGGATGCACGGCGAAATCGTCGAGGGCGCCGTAGCCGGCGGAAAGCTCGCTCTTCCAATAAAAGAAGACATCGGGATCGGCCATGAAGTCCTCGTCCATCTCGACGCGGATGTGGTTGACCGTGCCGATGGCGCCCTCCCCGATCAGCGTCCTGATATGCCGCATGACGGGATTCTGGATGTAATTGTAACCAAGGGCGGCGACCTTGCCGGACCGCTTTGCGGTTTCCAGCATGCGCTCGGCATCGGCATAGGCCGGCGCCATCGGCTTTTCGCACCAGACATGCTTGCCGGCTTCGAGGGCTGCAATCGCCATCTCGGGGTGGAACTGATTGGGCGTCGTGACGGAGACGACGTCGACCTCGGGGTCGGCGATCAGCGCCCGCCAGTCCGCCGTCGCCTTCTCGAAGCCGAATTCACCGGCACGGGCCTCAGCAAGCCCGGCATTGGCTTCGGCCAGATGCACGAGACGCGGACGCTCGACATCGCCGAACACAGTCTTCACCGCATTCCACGCCAGCGCATGGCATTTGCCCATATAACCGGTGCCGATCAAACCGATGCCGAGTGGCTTCATTTCCGTCTCCTCCAGAGCTGCGCGCGGATTTTTGGAATATTTGGATCATTTTGACAAGAGACCTACGCATGGCATTTCTCGCGCCCTTCCCCGCACAACTGTCCAAAAGCCTTCAATTACAGGCGATTAAAAACAATTAGGCGTGTCGTTTGAAATCGTCTATGTTCGACAATATGGAATATTTGTTTCATCTCGTGAGCCGCAAGCATGGATAACGATCCCAAGAGGCACGCGCGTGTGCCGCGCGATTTTGAAAGCCTGCGCAGCACCATCATCGAGCGCAAGGCGAACATGCCGAAGCGGCTGGCTCAAGTCGCAGCCTTCGCGCTCGGCAATCCCGACGAAATCGCCTTCGGCACGACGGCGAGCATCGCGGCCGCCTCGGACGTCCAGCCCTCGACGCTGGTGCGCCTGGCGCATCATCTGGGGTATGGAGGCTTTTCCGACCTGCAGAGCATCTTTCGCGAAAGATTGCGCGACCGGACGCTGAGTTACGAAGAGCGGCTCGTCACGCTGGAGCAATCGAGCGGCGACGATGAGGACGCCAATCTGCTCTCCGGCTTCATTGCCGCGGCAAACCAGTCGGTCAACCGGTTGGCGGCGACAGTGCAGAGCGATACTTTCACGAAAGCGGTGAATATCCTTGCCGGCGCCGAGACGATCTATCTGATCGCCAAACGGCGCTCCTACCCGCTGACGGCGCACATGACCTACGCTTTTTCCAAGCTCAACATCCGCCACCAGATCGTCGCCTCGCCGAACGGCGTCGATCCGGAGATGGTGCAGTTTGCAACACCCAGGGATGCGGCGATCGCGGCGAGCTTCTCGCCCTATGCGGCCGACAGCCTCAGCCAGAGCCAGGAACTTGCCGACCGCGGCGTGCCCGTTATCGCGATCACCGATTCGGCTTTCTCGCCGCTTGCCGCCTGTGCCACGCACTGGTTCGAGGTGGCGGAGGCCGATTTCGCCGGCTTCCGCTCGCTTTCGGCCTCAATGGCGCTCACCATGGCACTGCCGGTTGCAATTGCCGAGCGGCGGCGCAAGCGGCAGCAGTCAAAACCTGTAAAAGGCAAAATGGAATAAACATTCCGAATTGACAAAATATCGGAACCAATGTTTCATTATTGAAAATTCGCAGGCACTGGAAGCCGCGCAAAATCTAGCGGGAGGACATCATGGTACAATCGAATCCGGGTTCGCAGCCGGAGCCGGCGCTTGATGTGATCACCATCGGCCGTTCCTCGGTCGATCTTTACGGTCAGCAGATCGGTTCACGGCTGGAGGATATCGCCTCCTTCGCCAAGTCCGTCGGTGGCTGCCCGGCCAATATCGCCATCGGCACGGCGCGGCTCGGCCTCAAATCCGGCCTCATCACCCGCGTCGGCGACGAGCAGATGGGACGCTTCATCCGCGAGCAGTCGGCGCGCGAAGGTGTCGCCACAGACGGTATCATCACCGACAAGGAGCGGCTGACGGCGCTGGTGCTGCTTGCGGTCGAGGCCGAGGGCGTCTCGCCGATGATCTTCTATCGATCGGACTGCGCCGATATGGCGCTCGATGAAGGCGATATCGACGAAAATTTCATCAGATCGTCGCGCGCCGTTCTCGTTTCCGGCACGCATTTCTCGCGGCCGAATACCGAGGCCGCGCAGCGCAAGGCGATCCGTATCGCCAAGGCGAACGGCCGCAAGGTAATCTTCGACATCGATTACCGGCCGAATCTCTGGGGACTTGCCGGCCATGCGGAAGGCTTCGAGCGCTACGTGAAATCCGACCGGGTCTCCTCGAAGATGAAGGAGACGCTGCCGGACTGCGACCTCATCGTCGGGACAGAAGAGGAAATCCTGATCGCTTCCGGCGCCGACGACGTGCTCGGTGCGCTGAAGGAGATTCGCCGCCTGTCGCCGGCAACGATCGTACTGAAGCGCGGCGCGATGGGCTGCATCGTCTATGACGGGCCGATCGCCGACGATCTCGAGGCCGGCATCGTCGGCCAGGGTTTCCCGATCGAAGTCTTCAACGTGCTCGGTGCCGGCGATGCCTTCATGTCCGGCTTCCTGCGCGGCTTCCTGCGCGACGAGCCGCTGAAGACGTGCGCCACCTGGGCCAATGCCTGCGGCGCCTTCGCCGTTTCCCGCCTGCTCTGCTCGCCGGAATATCCGACCTGGGCGGAACTCGACTTCTTCCTGACGAACGGCAGCAAACACCGGGCACTGCGCAAGGACGAGGCGATCAACCATATCCACTGGGCCTCGACCCGGCGCGGCGAAGTCCCGCTTCTGATGGCGCTGGCGATCGACCACCGCTCGCAGCTCGTCAGCGTCGCCGATGAGCTCGGCGTCGGCCATGAGAAGATCGGCGCCTTCAAGCGGCTGGCGGTCGCGGCGGCGGCGCGGGTGTCGAACGGCCGCGACGGCTACGGCATGCTGATCGACGAACGTTTCGGCCGCGACGCCTTCTTCGACGCGGCAACGAAGAATTTCTCTTGGATCGGCCGACCGGTGGAATTGCCGGGCTCGAAGCCGCTGCGCTTCGAATTCAGCCAGGATATCGGCTCGCAGCTTGTGGAATGGCCGCTCGGTCATTGCATCAAGTGCCTGTGCTTCTATCATCCCGATGATCCGGCTGACCTGAAGACGGAGCAGCAGGAGAAACTGCGCACGCTGTTCGAGGCCGCCCGCAAGGTCGGGCGCGAGTTGCTGGTGGAGATCATCGCCGGCAAGAACGGGCCGCTCACCGACGATACGATCGCGACCGCGCTGGAAGAGCTTTATGCGCTCGGCATCAAGCCGGACTGGTGGAAACTCGAGCCGCAGGCATCGAGCCAAGCCTGGAAGAAAATCGATGCGGTGATCGCCAAAAATGATCCATGGTGCCGCGGTATCGTGCTCTTGGGCCTCGAGGCGCCCGCCGACGAGCTGATCTCCTGCTTCGAGGCGACGCTGGCGGCTCCCTCCGTCAAGGGCTTCGCCGTTGGCCGGACGATCTTTGCCGATCCGGCGCGCGCCTGGCTTTCGGGCGAAATAAACGACGAGGAGGCGATCGCCGACATGGCCGGCCGCTTCCGGCAACTGACCGAAGCGTGGCTGAAGACGCGTGGGCGTCACTGAGAATTAAGACCCTCCCCAACCCCTCCCCGCAAGGGGGAGGGACTTAACTTGAGGCTCGCCTCACGCCATGAGCGAACGTTCTTTTGGACGAGATCCTGCGGCGAGAATGGTGAGAGCCCGCCAGGTTAACCCCTCCCCTTGTGGGGAGGGTTGGGGAAGGAAAAAACGTGAAAGAAAGATTGCGGGAGGACCCGATGGGCAAGACGATACGGTTGACGATGGCGCAGGCCGTCGCGCATTTCCTCAAGAAGCAGATGACGATCGTCGACGGCAAGAAGGTGCAGATCTTCGGCGGCGTCTGGGCGATCTTCGGTCACGGCAACGTCGCCGGCATCGGCGAGGCGCTCTATCAGGTGCGCGGCGAATTGACGACCTATCGCGCCCACAACGAACAGGGTATGGCGCATGCCGCGATCGCCTATGCCAAGGCGAATTTCCGCACGCGCTTCATGGCCTGCACGACCTCGATCGGCCCCGGCGCACTGAACATGGTGACGGCCGCGGGCGTCGCGCATGTCAATCGTATTCCCGTTCTCTTCCTGCCGGGCGACGTCTTTGCCAACCGTGCGCCGGATCCGGTGCTGCAGCAGATCGAGGATTTCGGCGATGGCACGGTTTCGGCCAATGATGCCTTCCGTCCGGTTTCGCGCTATTTCGACCGCATCACCCGGCCCGAGCAGATCATCACGGCGCTGAAGCGCGCCATGCAGGTCCTGACCGACCCCCTGGATTGCGGCCCGGTGACATTGTCGCTCTGCCAGGACGTTCAGGCGGAAGCCTATGATTATCCGGAAAGCCTGTTCGATGAAAAGGTCTGGACAACCCGCCGGCCGCAGCCGGATGCGGACGAGCTGGCAAATGCCATTGCGCTGATCAAGGCGTCGCGCAAGCCGGTGATCGTTGCCGGCGGCGGCGTGCTTTATTCGCAGGCGACGAAGGAGCTTGCCGCTTTTGCCGAAGCCCACGGCCTTCCCGTCGTCGTCACCCAGGCCGGCAAGTCGTCGATCAACGAGACCCATCCGCTGGCGCTCGGCTCGGTCGGCGTCACCGGCACCTCGGCGGCAAATGCGATCGCGGAAGAGACGGACCTCGTCATCGCCGTCGGCACCCGCTGCCAGGATTTCACCACCGGCTCCTGGGCGCTGTTCAAGAACGACAGCCTCAAGATGGTCGGCCTCAATATCGCCGCCTATGACGCGGTGAAGCACGATAGCCATCCGCTGGTGGCCGATGCCCGCGAAGGGCTGAAGGCGCTTTCGGCAGGGCTTTCCGGCTGGAAGGCGCCGGCAGCACTCGCGGAGAAGGCGGCCGCGGAGAAGAAGGTCTGGATGGAGGCTGCGGCCAGGGCGATGGCCACGAGCAATGCCGCCCTGCCCTCCGATGCGCAGGTGATCGGCGCGGTGGCACGCACGATCGGCGGCGAGAATACGACGGTTCTTTGCGCTGCAGGCGGCCTTCCCGGCGAATTGCACAAGCTCTGGCCGGCGACCGCGCCTGGCAGCTATCATATGGAATACGGCTTCTCCTGCATGGGCTATGAGATTGCCGGCGGTCTCGGCGCCAAGATGGCGCATCCCGAACGGGATGTCGTCGTCATGGTCGGCGACGGCTCCTACATGATGATGAATTCCGAGATCGCGACGTCGGTCATGCTCGGCCTCAAGCTCAACATCGTCGTGCTCGACAATCGCGGTTACGGCTGCATCAACCGTTTGCAGATGGGCACCGGCGGCGCCAACTTCAACAATCTGCTGAAGGACTCCTATCACGAGGTGATGCCGGAGATCGATTTCCGCGCGCATGCCGAAAGCATGGGCGCCATCGCCGTCAAGGTCGGCTCCATCGCGGAACTCGAGCAGGCGATCATCGATTCGAAGAAGAACGACCGCACCTCGGTCTTCCTCATCGACACCGATCCGCTCATTACCACCGAAGCCGGCGGCCATTGGTGGGATGTCGTGGTGCCTGAGGTCAGTCCTCGCGAACAGGTCAACGAAGCGCGCAAGGGCTATGTCGAAGCACGCGCCGCCCAACGCATCGGCTGACCGACTGCATAATTCCTTCAATCGGCATCGATTTAAGGACAAAATTATGCAGCAATTCGAGGTGCTACAGCGTCCTTTGCGCGTCTGGAAAGGCGCGCGGCGCTGTCGTGCCACCATTTTTCGGAGGAGCGTCCCGGCTCTTCCGCAATGCTTTTAAGGAGAATGTTGATGAAGGCCAAACTCGGCATGTCGCCCATCGCGTGGTGGAACGACGATCTTCCTGAGCTCAGCGACGATGTGTCCCTCGAGGAATGCCTGCGGCAATCGCGCAGCGCCGGTTTCACCGGCATGGAACAAGGTCGCCGCTTCCCCAGCAATCCGGAAGAGATGCTTCCCATCCTGCGCGCCGCCGACGTGACGCTGTGCGGCGGCTGGTTTTCCGGCACGCTTGTCAATGAGGAGCTTGCTGCCAACAAGGACCGCATCGCGCCGATGATTGCGCTGTTCAAGGCGGTCAATGCGCCTTGCATCGTTTATGGCGAAGTCGGCCGCTCCATCCAGGGCGATCGCTCGAAGCCGCTCGCAACCAAGCCGCGCCTCTCCGATGACGAGATGAAGGCCTATGCCCGACGCGTCACGGAATTCGGGGAATGGTGCGCCGAGCAGGGCATGCCGCTTTCCTATCATCACCACATGGCTGCCGTGGTCGAAACCGAGCCGGAACTCGACGCCTTCATGCGCTCTTCGGGTGAAGGCATTCCGCTGCTGCTCGATGCCGGGCATCTCGCCTTTGCCGGCGGCGACGTGCTGCGCGCCATCGAAAACCACCACGCCCGCATCAACCATGTTCACGTCAAGGACATCCGCAAGCCCGTGGTCGATGGGCTGGACCGCAGCCGGCAGTCCTTCCTCGATGCGGTGGCGCTCGGCGCTTTCACGGTGCCCGGCGACGGCTCGCTCGATTTCGGCGCCATCGTCCAGCGGCTGGCCGACCACGGCTATGAAGGCTGGTTCGTCGTCGAGGCCGAACAGGATCCACGCAAGGCACCGCCGCAGAAAATGGCCGAGATCGGCCATGCCGAATTGATGCGCGTCATGACGGCCGCGGGTTATACCGTGGAAACGGAAGGTTTTCCAAAGGGATAACAGAACGAAAGACCCCTCCCCTCCGGGCACCTTCTCCCCACCGGGGAGAAGGGGGAATGGAAACGGCGAGGCATGTCCCTTCTCCTCTCGGGGAGAAGGTGGCGGCAGCCGGATGAGGGAGGCCGCATCCGCCAATTTACGAGGAGAAACACCAATGCCAAACCTCAAGGTGAAACCGTCCGGCACGCATGGCCGCGTCACGCACGTCACCCCGGAAAATGCCGGCTGGACCTATGTCGGCTTCGATCTGCATCGGCTGAAGCCGGGCGAGACCGTTTCGGGAGAGACGGGCGATCGCGAAGTCTGCCTCGTCTGGGTGACCGGCAAGGGCAAGGCATCGGCCGGCACCAGGGATTTCGGCACGCTCGGCGGCCGCATGAGCCCGTTCGAAGGCGCCCCGCATGCGCTCTATATCCCGATGGAATCGACATGGTCGGTGACGGCGGAGACCGATCTGGAGCTTGCCGTCTGCTCGGCGCCCGGCGGCGGCACCTATCCGGCAAAGGCCATCCCGCCCGGCACGCATCCGCAGGTAACGCGCGGCAAGGGCACGAATGTGCGCTACGTCAACAATATCATGCCGGAAGACGACAGCTCGGCCCATTCGCTGCTGGTCGTCGAGGTGATCACGCCGGGCGGGCACACCTCCTCCTATCCGCCGCACAAGCACGACCAGGACGACCTGCCGAACGAGAGCTTCCTGGAAGAGACCTATTACCATCGCCTCAATCCGCCGCAGGGCTTCGGCTTCCAGCGCGTCTACACCGACGATCGCTCGCTCGACGAGGCAATGGCGATCGAGGACGGTGACGTGACGTTGGTGCCGAAGGGCTATCACCCCTGCGCCGCCTGCCATGGCTATGATCTCTATTATCTCAACGTCATGGCCGGACCGAAGCGGATCTGGAAGTTCCACAATGCTGCCGAACATGAGTGGCTGATGAAGGCGTGAGGGCTGTCTCAGATCGCTAAATAATCTGACAGCGCAAAATCGCCGCTGATGGTTCACTGCCTCCATCCAAACACGGATGGAGGATCACCATGCATAGCTCTAATTCCACAATCTCGGCCCGCAATATGCGGCCCGGCCTGTTCCTTGCCATAGCCACCGCAGCACACTGGCTGGCGCGCAAAATGAACGAACGGCGCAACTGCAATGCGCTGATGGAGCTGTCCGACGAGCAACTGAAGGATATCGGCCTTTCCAGGGGGCAGACCGAAAGCGACGTCCATGTCTACAGTCGCTACTGAAACTTGAGCGTGATATTGTGCCCCGCAGCGCCGCGCGTCTTTTCAGACGCGCAGAGGACGCTGCAGCATTTTGGATTGCTGCATAATTCTTTAAATCGATTCCGATTTAGGGAATTATGCAGTGGTCGCCTCGTCGGGCGGCCTGTCTGACCCGGAACATGCCATGTCGCAGTTTTCAACAGCACCGCTCCTGAAAACGAAGACGGTCACCATTCGTGACATCGTCTGCAATGGCGAATGCCGCCACAAGAGCGACGAAGAATGCGCCCATAGGACGAGCCTCGTCTATCCCTATCGCGGCGTATTCATGCGGCATGTCGGCCGCAACGACACGGTGGCCGAAGCCAATCAGGTCGTGTTCTTCAATGCCGGCCAGGGATATCGGATCAGCCACCCCATCGAGGGCGGCGATGCTTGCATCGATCTGGCGATCGACGAATCCATGCTCGAAGAACTCACGCCGAAGGATCAGGTGCAGCCCGGCCAGGCCTTTTCCTTCCGCCGTCAGCGCCGGCGGATCGATCCGCGGGCGCAGGCGCTGGTCGCGCTGCTGCGTCATGGTCTGCGCCGCAACGTCGCCGAAACGCTGGAGGCGGAGATACTGGCGCTGACGCTGGTGCGCCGCTCGCTCGGCGAGCGTACATCGCACGCAGCGGGCGCCAGCGCCGGCCGGCAGAAACTTGTCGACCGGGCCAAGCTGGTGCTCTCCTCCGATCTCGCACGACGCTGGACGCTTGCGGAAATCGCCTCGGAAGTCGGCGTGTCGCCGGTTTATCTCACCCAGGTCTTCCAGCAGGTCGAGGCCACACCGCTTTATCGCTACCAGTTGCGGCTGCGGCTTGCCCGGGCGCTCGATCTGCTCGGCCAGTATGAGGATCTGACGGCGCTCGGTCTCGATCTCGGCTTTTCCAGCCACAGCCATTTCAGCGCGTCCTTCAAGCAGTCCTTCGGGCAGACTCCGGCCGAATTCCAGCGCTCGGCGCAGCTACGGCTGAGGTAAAAGCCTCCGTAAATCGCTAAAGATTTCGACAGCGGCGATGCGGTCTTCGATGATCTTATGAGCCTGTCCCGATCTGGGGACGATAACCGGAGGATCACCAGATGAAGAAGACCACATGCGCTGCCTGCGACTGCGAACTCGGTGCGGAAACCATCACCGTCAAGCTCGGGGGCAAGACTGTCGAGGTCTGCTGCCAGGAATGCGCCGAGGCGTTGAACGAGGCGGAAGCTGCGACATCGGCCGCTTCGAGCGCCAATGAATGACGGTATCAGATAGAGCCGCCAGTGAACTGACCCCGAGGGTTGATGTTAACCTTCGGGGGTCAATTCACGAGGCGGCACGGCTTTGCCGTATCAGGCGGGCAGAAGCCCATAGCGCCAACGGCGGCGTTTGGCGTTCTGCGACAGCACCAGGACGGCAAGGATGACCATGCCTGCCTCGGCAAAGACCGGCACCATCCAGATTCCCTGCTCGCCGAAGATGAAGGGAAGCAGGAAGGTGAGCGGCAGGGTCAGCAGATAGGGCCGCGACAGGCCGAAGATCGCGGCGCGCGGCGCATCGCCGATCGATTGGAAATAGGACGACAGGATCAGCATCTGCCCAAAGAGAAAATAGGCGGCGATCGTCCAGGGCAGAATTCGCCTGACCTCGGCTGTTATGGCGGGATCGGCGACGAAGACGGCGCCAAGGCGGCCAGCCAGCAACTCGACGGTAACCTCCACCAAAGTGCAATAGACGAGTGCTGCGAGCATGGCGATCTGCAGGCTGCGGCCGACGCGAAGCCCGAGGCCGGCACCGTGATTGTTGCCGGCGATCGTCTGCAGGGCGATGCTGAGGCCAAGCAGCGGCAGATAGGTGAAGGTCATGATCCGGGTGATGATGCCGTAGGCGGCAATCGTGGCGACATGATCTGCCACGCTCCAGAGCGAGACATTGATCAGAATGGCGGCCGCGGCCAGCGATATGCCGATGAAGCCGAAGCTCATCGGCGCGCCGAAGGCGACGATGCCACGCCATTCGGCAAGTGCTGCTCCAGAGGACGGCCTGAGTGCCGTGGGCCGACGCCAGCGGTAGGCGAGCACGGCTGCAAGACAGACGAATTGCGAGGCGATGGAGCCGGCTGCCGAACCGAGCACGCCCCAATGCATCACCGCCATGAACAGCCAGTTGGCGAAGATGTTGAGCAGCGAGGCCGACAGCGTCACCAGCGTCATGAAGCCGATCTTGCCTTCGCAGCGCAATCCGTCGAGATGCAGCGACAGAAAGAAGCTGACCGGCGCACAGGCGATCATCGCGCCCATGAACAGCGTTGCGCCATCGGTTACGGCGGAATTGCCGGCAGCACCGGCACCGATGATCTGCCGGCCCACCGTCCAGTAGACCAAATTGAGGATAAGGGTAACGGCGAGCGCCAGCGCATGCGCGCCGGCAAAGACCCGACGCGCACCATCGCGATTGCCGGCACCCAGCCGGCGGGCGAGGATGCTTGCCATGCCGTTCGAGACGAGCGATTGCAGGGCGATCAGCAGCATCAGCCCCGGGAAAATCAGGCTGACGGCAGAGAGCGCGTCCGGGCCGACATAGGCACCGAGGAAATAGGCGTCGATGACGGTGAACAGGCCGTTGACGGTGGTGATCGCGACGATCGGCGCCGCCGTCTTGATGAAGACGCCCGGCAGCCAGCCGGTGAGGAAGGCATTGCCTTGGGAAAGATCGGTCATGGAGAAATCCGTGTCATATCGGCGAGTCCCGAGCCCGGCTTGTAACCATGCGGATTCGCCTCAAAAGAAAAAGAGAAGCAACTTACAGGTCGAGCACCAGATGCGGCAGACCGTTCGAGGTCTTTCTCGGCGACACGCCGTCGGCACCGATCTGCGCGTTCACGCGCCGGCGAAAGGCCGAGAAGCTCTCGAAGGTGACGACATCCACCGGCTCGTCGAAATGGATGGTGATCCTGTGGAGATCGCCGCCTGGCAGGGCCGAAAGCGCCAGAACCTCGCCGGTGAACGGCTGGTTGAGATAACGGCCGCGAATATGCGCGCCGATGAAAAGCGGCGCCTTTGGAGCGGCATTGGGCTTTGCCGCAAGGGCCGCGAGCGTGTTCCAGTCGCGCACGCCGTGCTGGCGGGCGATCATTTCCAGCGCCGCACTGTGGGTCAGCGGAGTGCCGCGATCGTTCATCGCCTGGCGCAGACGCTTGGCCTGAGCCTTCAATTCTTCGATGGCAGGATAGGTCGTCATGGAGTGAGCCTTCACAAGGCATGCTCTTCGACTGCGGATGGGAGCTCACATTGCCGCCAGTCAGCATGCACAAGGGGCCGTGACCATGATCGCGAGGGCTTCACCATGGATTTTCATCCGCGAGCGGCCGGTGCCTCGAACCGACCCTTGTATGCGGCAAGGACGCAGGCATGTCAAGAATGGCGCATACGCGCTGGGAAATGAGCAAATTTGGAGCAAACCTGCCCGAAATCGGTGCGATTTTCCCGCAGATTTCACCGACGCATTCAATTCTAACGATGTTCTTCAGCAAGTGTCAGCATTCCTAAGCTAATATCCTGTCCTATACCAGCGGAGGCTAAAAGGGCCTTTCAGATGCACCTCGACACAGAACACCCCAAGCCGGAACGTGCTTACAGGGAATTCAATCTCGACAGGCCGGGCAACATCATCTTCGTCGGCCATCATCTCAGCACCGGAACGCAGGTGCGCTGCCTGATCCGCACGATCACGCTCGCCGGCGCCCTGCTCGAAGTCAGCCCCAACCTGGAAATGCCGAGCCATTTCTTCCTCGAAATCCTCGGCATCCATGACGAGATCGGCTCGACCGTCGTCAAGCGCGAAGGCGAATTGGTGACGATCAGCTTCAACATGCTGCTCAATCCGGAATTCCTGCACCACGTGCTGCGGCTGAGTTTCGAAAGCTGAGGCCTTTGGCGATCCGCGAAGCATCGCGGCGCATCGCCTTTGTTTCGGCGCCCGGCCGTGCAGCGAGACGCGCGATGATCGGAACGACCCAGAGAAATCCGCGCCATTCCGGCCTATCAAGCGGATCGGCAAAGCGATCGCGGCGGATCCGGCGATTGCGGGTTTCGACTTCCTTAAAGAGAGTAACCCAGTTGAGATCCATTGCTTCGTCCTCCATCTATTGGCTCGTGCACTTGAGCTAAGCCTTCGCGCCCATCCGATGTAGAGGCGTGGGGGAAAGGGGGTTTTCATCCATGAAAGATGCCAGCTGGGACGACCTGCAGCTTTTCTTCCATGTCGCGACCGGCGGCGGGCTTTCGGCGGCGGCTCAGCGCACCGGGCTCAGCGCCCCGACCATCGGCCGGCGCATGCTGGCGCTCGAACGGGTGACGGGCCGCTCGCTGTTCAGCCGCGGCCCCACCGGTTATCTGCTCGCCAAGGATGGGCAGGAACTGCTCGATCGCGTCCGGCTGATGCAGGATGCCGCGCGTGCGATCTCGGACTGGCGCGGTGAGGTGCTGACACTACCGATCGTCTCGACGGCCGCCGACAGCTGGACCTTGCGCTTCATCGCCGATCATCTGGCCAGCGTCTGGACGCCGAAGGACAGCTTCCGCATGTGCTACAAAACCTCAGATGCGAGTGTCGATTTCACCTATCGGCAAGCGCATATCGCCGTTGGCCACAGCCGGCCGGAGAGCGGCAACGTCGCGATCCGCCGTTCGGTCAAGGTGGCACATGCGGCCTATCAGGCGGCAGATTATGACGAGGCCAATTGCAACTGGATCTCGCTCGGCACCGATACCGCCATCACGCCGGCCGACAAATGGACTTTCGAACAGCCGGATTACTGGATCACCAGCTGGACGAACACGCCGCATATGCTGTTTCACCTGATCCGCGGCGGTGCCGGCCGTGGCGTGCTTCCCTGTTTTATCGGCGATCACGAGCGCAGGCTCGTCCGCGCCGGGCCTGTGATCGACGAGCTGACGTATGAGATGTGGATTGTTGCGCATGATGACGAGCGGCAACGGCCGGAGGTCAGGATCGTCATCGACCGCCTGGCGGCGCTCTTTGCCGATCGTGAAGAGCTGTTTGCTGGGCGGATGCCGTTGGTATGACGCGAAAACGCGGGCCTCTCGACCCGCGTTTCCTCAGTTTACTGCGAACGGGCTCAGGCCGCGAGATGCCGCTCGATCTCGTCGACCGGCATATTGGTATAGTCCTTCGCCAATTCCGCGGAGATCGCTGCCTGCGTATCGGCGCTGAGGGCCGGCCGCAACGCGCCGAGCGCCTTCGGCGGCGCAACGAGGATGATGCGGCGGGCATCCTTTTCCTGCGCCAATTCGTCCAGCCTTTCGGCCAGTTGTTTCAGAAACTGGGCTTCGGCCTGATCCTGCCAGTTGGTCTCCTCGACGGCGCTGCCGCTGAAGCCGTTGGCGGCATGGCTGCGGCCGGGCTTATCGGCGCCAATCTCGCGATCGGGCGCGCTCGGCTGCGTCAGGGTTTCCAGCACCTTCAGGTTCATCAGTTGGGCATCGCCGGCATTCTGCATGATCAGAGCCTTGGCTCCATTGCAGACCACGACCCATGATTTCCAAGGGACTTTGACATCAGTCATCTTCAATTCCTCACTGTCGTCATTCGAAGCGCGCCATGCTTCATCGATCAAGGCAGAACGCCTGGCTATTGAAAGAGTTCGGGAAAATTGCACCGAAATCGAACGGGCAGCGATCCGGCCGGGCTTTGCTGCGTAAAAAGGGACAAGTTCGGGAGACTGACGATGAAGACATCACTGCTCGCCTATGCCGGCGCCGTTCTCACCCTTCTCGTCTGCGACGGAATCTGGCTCGGCCTCATCGCTCGCAATTTTTATCGCGACCAGCTGGGCGCGCTGATGCTGCCCTCGCCCAATCTTGCGATCGCCGCCCTGTTCTACCTGCTCTTTGCCGCGGCAGTGGTCGTGCTCGCCGTGCTGCCGGCTCTGTCGGCAGGCTCGATCGTCACCGCATTTCTCCACGGTGCCATTCTGGGACTGGCGGCCTATGGCACCTATGACATCACCAATCTTGCCACGCTTCGCAACTGGCCAGTCGTCATGAGCCTGGTCGACATGGCCTGGGGCACGGCTCTGACGGCGCTGACCGCCGCCGGCGGATATCTTGCCGTCAGATTTCTGGGTTGAAACCGGAAAACCGCGTCCCGATAATGAACATGAAGGCGTCCCGCTTGGGAACAAAGTTTGAACTCGTTAAAATTGTAATTTTATATTTGACGAATGTGCAAAACATTCATGTGACCTTGGTTGGGATCAAGACCAGTTGCTCGATCAAGCCAGCCTGAATGAGATCAAGGTCAGCTTGATTGAGATAAACCCCCAATGTGTCCTGACTGACGGAGAATGTGAATGACTATGCTCCGCGCTACACACCTTGCCACGGTCAAGTCCGCCGTCTACGACCAGCGCTGGGAAGAATTCATCGTCAAACGGCCAGCCCGCATCGTCGCCGTCCGGCCGTGCCTGACGGGCGTCTCGATGCGAAGCGCCGAGATCATCGATATATCCCAAGGCGGCGCCACCTTCATCGTCTCGACCACGGCCGGCCTGCCCAAGCATTATTATCTCAACATTCTCGGCCTCGCCTATCGCATCGGCTGCGCCGAGGTCTATCGCCACAAGGAACGCATCGGCGTCCGGTTCATCAACATCATGGACCCCGAGGTTCTGCGCCGCGTCGTGCGCACCGATTTCCTCGTCGGCAACATGGAAGCGATCGCCGCCCGACGTGCGCCGATCTTCAGGGCGTGAACCGTCCCATAACAGGCTTGTTGCAGAAATAATCTTGCTTGCGTTGGCCGTGCCCGGGCCTATTGTTTCGTCAATTGTCAATATGCTCGGGAACCCGCTTTCGCATGTCCGCCTTTTCGCGCTTCACCCCCCTTGCCAGCGCCCTGCCCTCCACAGTTCCCTTTGTCGGCCCCGAGGCGATCGAACGCCAGCGCGGACTTGCCGTTTCGGCACGCATCGGCGCCAATGAGAACGGCTTCGGCCCAGCCGCTTCCGTGTTTGCCGCGATGCGCGAAGAGGCCGGCAATATCTGGAAATACAATGATCCGGAGAATTTCGCGCTCAGGGAAGCGCTTGCCGCCCATCTCGGCGTCTCGGCCGCCAACATTGCCATCGGCAGCGGCATCGACGAATTGCTCGGCCAGATCGTCCGGCTGGTGATCGAACCGGGCGCGCCCGTCGTCACCTCGCTCGGCGCCTATCCGACCTTCAATTTCCACGTCGCCGGTTTCGGCGGCCGGCTGGTGACCGTTCCCTACGCCAACGACCGCGAGGACCTCGACGGCCTGCTCGATGCCGTCAAGCGGGAGAATGCGCCGCTCGTCTATTTCGCCAATCCCGACAATCCGATGGGAAGCTGGTGGGATGCCGAGAGCATCGTCGCTTTCGCCCGGGCGCTGCCCGAGACGACGTTGATGGTGCTCGACGAGGCCTATAGCGAGACGGGGCCGGCAGGGTCGCTGCCGTCGATCTCCTCGCTGATCGAGCTGCCGAACGTCGTTCGCACCCGCACCTTCTCCAAGGCGTACGGACTTGCCGGCGCACGCATCGGCTATGTGATCTCGACGCCAGGCACGGCGCAGGCCTTCGACAAGATCCGCAATCATTTCGGCATGAACCGGCTGGCGACGGCAGCAGCGCTGGCCGCCCTCAAGGACCAGGCCTATCTCGTCGAGGTGGTCGGGAAAATCCATGCGGCGCGGGAGCGGATCGGCGCTATCGCCCGGGCGAACGGTCTCGAGCCCCTGCCCTCGGCGACCAATTTCGTGGCGATCGACGCCGGACGCGACGGCGTTTATGCCCGCGCGATCGTCGACGGGCTGATGGAGCATGGCGTCTTCATCCGCATGCCTGGCGTGGCGCCGCTCAATCGCTGCATTCGCATCAGCGTCGGGCCGGAGGCGGATATGGCGCTCCTCGAAAACGCACTGCCGCAGGTGCTGAAAAAGATCGGCCGATAAGGGCAAGAACCGCGGCCGGTGGAGGATCCGGTCGCGGTTCCCTTCTCCCGGCGTCGGCCCCGTCCAAAGCGCCCCGCCAGCTCCCTCTTTCCAAGGTTGTTATATCGTTCCTACCGAATTGCCGGCAGGTGGGTGTCAGTGAACCGTCATCCACTCGCGGGCAGCGCGCAGCGCTGCCACGAGCTGCATCTTGTCCATGGCGGCGGCCACGTCGGCACGAAGCTCGGCGGCGCGATCGTTGCCCTTGATGGCAGCGATGTTCAGCCATTTGTGGGCGGCGACGAGATCGACTTCACAGCCGCGGCCGGTCGCATACATCAGACCCATTTCGCAGAAGACATCGGCGTTGTTGTCGCCACCCATGGTGGCCGTTTCAGCATTGTGCATTTCAAAGCGTGCCATCGGTTTTATCCCTGTTAGCCTGTTTATGACTTACCCTGTTTTACCTCCGGGCCTTGCCGTCTATCGCGGCTTGGCGGCCCTTCCGGTCCGGCGGGTTTGCCCCGCTCGTTTGATGGCTTCACTATGCCGAACGGCCTTCAAAAAACGCCTAAAATGCATGATTAATTCTAGACAAACAAAGTGCAAATGCTTGGTAAATTTGGGTTTTTGTTAAACATCAGATTCCTTGCGAATTAAGGATTTTCGCGCCAATTTTACGAAAGATTCAGATTTGAAAATAAAGGGATCGTTCATCATGAAATCAGCAGGCGATATCTTTACAAGCTCGCCGCATGGCTTTTTTCTCCGGTTTTTCACTCGATCCGCAGATCAACGATCGGGCTTATTTACCTTTACGTTCGCGTCAGTTATTTTCGCGGCCGATCAAGGGACATCAAGGAGGAAAAGATGATCCGCAGCTTCGTTCTCGCCGGCACTATTGCAATGATCGCGGGTATCGCGCATGCCGAGGAGCCGATCGTCGGCAGCTGGAAGACGGCCGCCGGCGATACGGCGGTGATCGCATCCTGCGGCGGCAGTTATTGCGTGACGCTGAAGACCGGCAAATATGCCGGCCGGAAGATCGGTACGCTTGCGGGAACCGGCGGCAGCTATGCCGGCGAGATCACCGACCCGGCGGCCGAAAAGACCTATAGCGGTTCGGGCAAGATTTCCGGCAATTCGCTGAGGATGCAGGGCTGCGTGATGAAGATCCTCTGCAAGTCGCAGACCTGGACGCGGCTCTGAACCATAGACAGCTCATCCCAAATACAGAAGCATGCCGGCACACCGGCATGCTTCTACGCTCTTTACCGCCCCATTCGGTAAGCCGTCCGGCGATGGCCGAAAGGGGGCGATCCGCCTGACGAACCCTTATAAATCCTCTCCGCACCCCTCCCGAGCCTGCCCGGCAAGCTGAACGGCGGATGAACCGGCATCTCAGCACTCGTTCAGCCGCGGCATGGCAAAACTCTTGTCACGATAGAGTTGCGATCGGGGGCAAGGCAATGGACCTCTATATTCTGGCAAGACGCTTTAGCATCATCACGCTGTTTGCGGCGATCTTCGCGGTCACATTTTCGGCGGTCGTGGTGCACGAAGGCGGTGGCGGTGCCCAGTCGCATTTCGGGGCGAGCTATACCTGCCTGGAGAGAAACGGCACCTTCTGCGCGCCTGCGGTGCGCTGACCAATGCGCATCGTACGACGCGCTTTAAATCTTTGATTTACGCATGTCGTTGTCCCAAAACCGTTGCGCAGTTTGGGCGACAGGCATCCGCACCAGACGCGGAAGAGGATAAAAAATCGGAATCCGCCGGCGCGCGTCGTTTGCTTGTCAAAAACAACTCTCTATAATGCGTCATGAACAAACGAATCTCCCCTTTGTCGCCCCTCGACACATCCTCTCCACCCCCTTTCCAGCCTGAGAGTTTCGATGATCCCGCCAAGGCGGTCGAGGCGCTGACGGCGCTTTACGAGCGCAATACGGCGTTTCTGATCCAGAACTTCAGCGAACTCGCACAGGGCGCACCGATTTCCTCGCGCTACCGCGCTTTTTATCCGCAGGTCAGCATCGAGACGACAAGCTTCGGCCATGTCGATTCGCGGCTTTCCTATGGTCATGTCACGGCGCCCGGCATCTATACGACGACAGTCACCCGGCCGAAGCTCTTCAAGCATTACCTGAAGGAGCAGCTGGCGTTGCTGATGAAGAGCCACAATGTTCCTGTCATCGTCTCGGAATCGACGACGCCGATCCCCTTGCACTTCGCCTTCGGCGAGGGTGCGCATGTGGAAGCATCGACCAACGCCTTCATCGACGTTCCGATGCGCGATATCTTCGACACGCCCGATCTCAACACCACCGACGACGAGATCGCCAACGGCGAATATATCCCGCCGCCGGGAGAGCCCTCGCCGCTTGCGCCGTTTACCGCGCAACGCATCGACTATTCGCTCGCCCGGCTGTCGCATTATACGGCGACGCATGCCGAGCATTTCCAGAATTTCGTGCTGTTTACGAACTACCAGTTCTATATCGACGAATTCTGCGGCTGGGCGCGCAAGCTGATGGCCGAGGGCGGCGGCGATGGCTATACCGCCTTCGTCGAGCCCGGCAATGTCGTCACCCTGCCCGGCTCGAACGCGCCGGAAACGGATGCGGCGCTTACCCGCCTGCCGCAGATGCCGGCCTACCATCTGAAGAAGAAGGGCCATGCCGGGATTACCATGATCAATATCGGCGTCGGCCCCTCCAACGCCAAGACGATCACTGACCACGTCGCCGTGCTGCGCCCGCATGCCTGGCTGATGCTCGGCCACTGCGCCGGTCTTCGCAACAGCCAGCGGCTCGGCGATTATGTTCTCGCCCATGCCTATATGCGCGAGGACCATGTTCTCGACGACGACCTGCCGGTCTGGGTGCCGATCCCGGCGCTGGCCGAAGTCCAGGTGGCGCTGGAAGCGGCCGTTGCCGAAATCACCGGCTATGAAGGTTTCGAGCTGAAGCGCATCATGCGCACCGGCACGGTCGGCACGATCGATAACCGCAACTGGGAACTGCGTGACCAGCGCGGGCCGGTGAAGCGGCTCTCCCAGGCGCGCGCCATCGCGCTCGATATGGAATCGGCGACGATCGCCGCCAACGGCTTCCGCTTCCGCGTGCCCTATGGCACGCTGCTCTGCGTCTCCGACAAGCCGCTGCACGGCGAATTGAAGCTGCCAGGCATGGCGACGGCCTTCTACCGGACGCAGGTCAACCAGCATCTGCAGATCGGCATCCGCGCCGTCCAGAAGCTGGCCGCCATGCCGAAGGAAGCGCTGCATTCACGTAAGCTGCGCAGCTTCTTCGAAACGGCCTTCCAATAGGCCGTCACCTGCCTGTCACAACAGACGCCGAGCCGTCCGCTAGCATCTGCGGCCTGCCCGCGGCAAGGTTCAGCCCTGAAATCAGCAGGGTGAAGGCGGCGATGACGAAAGCGATGCGCAGAAGAGCCTTCAGCGCGTCGGCATCGTCCAGCCCCAATTGACGCCTCTCGCGGCGGCGTGCCCAGATCTGGCTTGCCAGGGCGATTTCAAGAATGCTCATTGTCGTTCTCCTCGACAGGTTTCGATGAAGCCTTGTCGAGCGCTGCCTTGCGATTTCGACAGCCGGCCGGAACAAAGATTTTTCCCGCCGCTGTCGAATTGCGTGGAGCTCGGTCGTCCAGGGTTATTGAATACTCACAAGGAGGCTGCCTGCGATGAAATATCTCTGTCAGGTCTGGTTCGATGGCGGTGTGCTCGACGCCATGACGAAAGAGGAGAAGGCCGAACTCGACACCAATTCCCTGGCCTATGACAAGGACCTTGCCGAAAGCGGGCATATGATTGTCGCGCAGGCGCTGCAGCCGCCGACATCGGCGGTGACCGTGCGGGTGCGGGGCGGCGAGATGTCGGTGACGGACGGTCCCTTCGCCGAGACGAAGGAGGCGCTCGGCGGCTTTATCCTGATCGAGGCAAAGGATCTCAACGAGGCGATCCGCATCGCCGCCGGCATTCCGCTCGCCAGGCTCGGTGCGATCGAAGTGCGGCCAATCCACGAATTCGGAGCTAAATGAGGAGAGACCGATGAAATTTCTATGCCAGATCTGGTTCGACACGGAAAAAAGCAAGCTGGTCCCTCAGACCGAATGGGATGCGCTCACACAGGAGTGCATCACCAGCGACAATCGCTGGCGCGAGAGCGGTCATCTGCAGGTGGCGCTCGCCTTGCATGAACCGTCAACGGCGATCACGGTCCGCCTGCGCAATGGCGAGGCCTTTGCGACCGATGGCCCATTTGCCGAAATCAAAGAGCACCTCGGCGGTTTTGTGCTGATCGAAGCCGAGAACATCGAGGAGGCGAAGACGATCGTGTCGAGTTTTCCGATCCTCAAATATTGCTCAATCGAAGTGCGCCCGACTTACTCCATCCAGGATGGGAAATAGCCATGCGCTACATCTGCCTGATTTATAACAGTGCCGACACCGACGGCAGGCTGACCGCGGCGGAAACCGATGAACTCGTCAAAGCGCATTTCGCCTTCGACGAGGAACTGCGCCGCGACGGCATCATGATCCATGCCGATGCGCTTGAGATGCCTGATAAGGCGACCGTGCTTCGTGTTCGAAACAACAGCCTGTCAGCTACCGACGGCCCCTATGTCGAAACCAAGGAGCATCTGGCCGGCTTCTACGTCATCGAGGCGCCTGACATGGTGAAAGCCAGGGAGATTGCCGGGCGGATCCCGTCGGCACGTTTCGGCGCGGTCGAACTGAGGCCCGTGCGAATGCTGACCCTGCCGGACTGAGGTGGCCCGTTGGAACGCGTGATCGAGGAGATCTATCGAACGCAGTCGCGCCGGGTGCTGGCGACGCTGATCCGCCTGCTCGGCGATTTCGACCGGGCGGAGGAAGCGCTGCACGACGCCTTCGCTGCGGCCGCCCGGACATGGCCAACGAACGGCATTCCCGGCAATCCCTTCGCCTGGCTCGTTTCGACGGGACGCTTCAAGGCGATCGACACGATCCGGCGGCGGGCGCGTTTCGATGCTTCGCAGCATCACATCGAAGACAGCCTCTACTCCCCCGAGGCAACGGAGATCGGCGACATGGAACCGGTCGAGGACGACATGCTGCGGCTGATCTTCACCTGCTGCCATCCGCTCATTTCGGCCGATGCGCAGATGGCGATGGCACTCAGAGAAATCTGCGGACTGACCACCGAAGAGATCGCCCATGCCTTCCTCATTCCGGCGCCGACGGTGGCGCAGCGGATCGTGCGCGCCAAGGGCAAGATCCGGGCGGCGAAGATCCCCTACGAGGTGCCGGGCCGCGAAGCGCTGCCGCCGCGGCTCGACCGGGTGCTGCACGTCATCTACCTCGTCTTCAACGAGGGTTATTCGGCCTCTTCGGGCGAAGACGTGGTCCGCGCCGACCTGACCGCAGAGGCGATACGTCTGGCGCGGCTGCTTCTGGCGCTGCTGCCGCATCCCGACGTCTCCGGCCTGCTGGCTTTGATGCTGCTGCAGGACTCCCGCCGCGCCGCCCGCCGCGGCGAAGAGGGATCGCTGGTGCTGCTTGCCGACCAGGACCGCTCGCTCTGGGATCATGCGAAGATTGGGGAAGGCCTGGCGCTGCTCACCGAGGCGATGCGGGAGGGAGAGATCGGCACCTATACGCTGCAGGCGGCGATCGCCGCCGAGCATGCCAGGGCGCCCGCTGCCGAAGAGACCGACTGGCGGCGGATCGCCTTTTATTACGATCTGCTTCTGGCAGCCCAGCCCTCCCCGATCGTCGAGCTCAACCGCGCCGTGGCGATCGCGATGGCGGACGGGCCGGCAAAGGGGCTGGAACTGATCGATGCCATTCTGGCCCGCCGGGAGCTGCAGGCCTATCACCTCGCCCATTCGGCGCGCGCCGATTTCCTGCGCCGTCTCGGCCGGAGACAAGAGGCGATCGCCGCCTATGAAACGGCGCTGTCGCTCTGCCGGCAGGAGCCGGAGCAGGCGTTTCTGAGAAAACGGATTTCAGAGCTTGCCGCGACGTCCGAGCGGCAGTGAGATCGCCGTGCCGGTGAGCGCCGAGACGATGATCAGCAGGTGGGCATTGATGCTCGCCTGCGCCAGCGCGGCCAGAGCCATCCGCTCGCTCGAGGCACCGAGAGCGATGGCGCCGGCGGTGATGCCGGCCGGATAGGTGCCGACGCCGCCCGGCGCATGGACCGGCAGCACGGAGGAGAGCTCGCCGCCGAGCGCGCCGCCGAAGCTTGCCGCCATCGGCGACACGCCCATCAGGCCGAGCGCCCAGGCAAGCACCATCACCTTCACCAGCCAGTTGACGATGGTCATCGCCCAGGCGCGCGCAAAGGCCACGGCATCGAGCGGCAAACCGTTTTCGATCTCGGCGACGAATTTCTGGGCCTTATTAGGCAGCAGCCGGGCGGCGAGGCGCAGCAGCGGCTTGCGGGCGGCAAAGGCTGCGACCGGCAACAGCAGAAAGGCGGTCCAGAGCGACCAGGCAACAGCCGCATTGGCGGCGGCGACGGCAAAGCCGATGCCAGCGGCGGCCAGAAGCGCGTGCAGGTCGAGCAGCCGCATGACGAAGAGCGCCGAGGTTCCGCGCGTCAGCGGAATGCCGAATTCGGTGCGCATCAGCAGCGGAAAGCTGGTCTCGCCGGTGCGGAAGGGCAGCATGATGTTCAAGAGGTTGTGGATCTGCGTGACGCGGAAGAGGACGGCGAACCGGCCGGCCGTTTCCTTTGGAAAATAATCATAGATGCGCCAGGTGCGCAGGAAATAGGTGCTCGTCAAAAGCACGAGCGCGCCGATCACCGGACCGGCGCCGACATCGGCCCATTGCCTGATGATGACGGGCCACCCCCAGAACCATTGGATGAAGAGCGCATAGGCTGCGACGATGACGACCGTCAGAATGGTCATGCGATTGCGCATAAACCAGGATTGCCGGCTTTCAACGATCGAGCTCTTCATGTAGTAGGCATTCCTCGCTTGGGTCGGCATGGGACCGGTCCCGTCGCCAGGCCTTTTAAGAGAAATGCAGGTTGCGCACAACGGCGGAGTTGATGGCGACGGAGGCGAAGGCGCCTTCCCGCCGACGATCCGGGCGCTGACCGGTATATGACACGCCTTGCCGGCTTGACGTGGAGATCGATGTTGGAGCGAATTACCAGAAGCATTACGAGCGCCAGCATGTTTCTGGCAGTCTATTTCCTGCTGAACATCGCGCTGCGCATCGCCTTGCCTCATACGCTCGATCTCGACGAGGCGGAGCAATCCTTCTACTCACAATACCTGCTTGCCGGCTATGGCCCGCAGCCGCCTTTCTATAACTGGATACAATATGCCATCGTTTCGGTGACCGGCATATCGATGTGGGTGCTGTCGGTGCCGAAGAATATCATTCTCTTGGGCTGCTATCTGTTCTACGGGCTTGCCGCCCGCGAGGTGCTGAAGGGCCGCTCGCTCGCCGCCATCGCCATGCTGAGCCTGATTACCCTGCCGCAAGTGGGTTTGATGGCGCAGCGCGAATTGACGCATACCGTCGCGCTGCTGTTTGCAACCTCGCTTTTCCTCTTCGGCTTTTTCCGCACGCTGCGCCAGCCGACGATCGGGAGCTACCTGATCATCGGCATCGCCACCGGCATCGGGCTGATCTCGAAATATAATTTCGCCATCCTGCCGGCTGCCGCCCTGATCGCCGTGCTGCCGGACCGGAAATGGCGCGGCCGTCTGATCGACTGGCGTTTGCTGCCGGCGGTCGTCCTCGCCATTCTGATCGTGCTGCCGCATGCGCTCTGGCTGCCTGACAATCTCGCCAGCGCCTCTGCGCCGACACTGGAGCGGATGACCGCCGAAGACCTGGCCCCCGCCGGCCTGCCGCGCATCGGACAGGGGTTGCTGTCTCTCGTCATCGCCGTCCTCGGCTTCGTCGCATTGCCGATCGTTCTCATCGGCGCCGCCTTCCGGCGCGACTTCTTTCGCGCACTCTCCTCGTCCAGCCCGATGATCCGGGTGATCGAGCGGATGATGGTCATCAGCCTGGTCGCCTTCGTCGGCGTGGTCCTCTTTGCCGGCGCCAGCGATATCCACGAGCGCTGGCTCGACCCGTGCCTGCTCGTCCTGCCGCTTTATCTGTTCCTGAAACTGGAAACCGCCGATCTCGATCTTTCTGCCGGCCTCGCCCGCTTCCGGCCCGTGGTGCCGGTCTTCATGGTCGTCATCCTGTCGATCCTTCTTTTCCGGATCGTCGGCATTCAATACATCGGCACTTACACGAGAACGAACGTGCCCTTCTCCGGTTACGTCGCTGAATTGACCGCTACCCGCAAGCCGGTTCTGATCGTGGCGGGGACGAAGTTCGTGGCCGGCAATCTGAGGCTGGCCTTTCCCGATGTTCCCGTCGTGATACCGTTCTTCCCGGGTGCCGGGGTTCCCGAATATGCGACGGCGAAGGGGCCGGTGCTGGTAATCTGGCGCGGCGAGACCGCAGACGACCCGACAATTGCCCCCGGTTTCGCCCGCGATCTCGTCAAATCGGGCATTCATCTGCAAGAGTTGAACACGCTGACGCTGCCCTATCTCTTCGGTGACGGCAAACGTAGCTTCTCCATCGGTTACTCCTGGGTGGAGGGAGGCGCGAAATAGCGCCCCGGCAGCGCAGCCGATTGCTGGGAAACCGCCATTGCCGCTGGCAACCGGCGGACACTTCATGTAGTAGCCTTCCGCAAGCGCGGCGGCAGCAGTAAAGAATACTCGGCCGCCCGGCCTTTTGGAGATGAAAGTTGCAGACAACGGTAGAGCCCATTCGCGACACGAATGATCCGGTACAATCGCTCGAACTGTCGCTGGTCGTGCCCATTTTCAACGAAGAGGAAAGCGTCGGTCCGCTTGTTGAGCGTGTCGCGGCCGCGATGGCCGGCTACCCGCATCGCTGGGAGCTGATCCTCGTCGATGACGGCAGCACCGATGCGACGCTCGTCAACGCCCGCAAGTTTGTCGGACGCGAGGGGCTGGCGCTCAGAATCGTCGAGCTGCAGCGCAACTTCGGCCAGACCGCCGCCATGCAGGCCGGTATCGACACCGCGCGAGGCCGGCTGATCGCGACGATGGACGGCGACCTCCAGAACGATCCGAAGGACATTCCTTCGATGGTCGCCGAACTGGAACGGCGCGAACTCGACCTTTTGGTCGGCTGGCGCAAGAACCGTAAGGACGGTCTGTTCTTGCGCAAGATCCCGTCGTGGTGCGCCAATTACCTGATCGGCCGTATCACCGGCGTCAAGTTGCACGATTACGGCTGCAGCCTGAAGATCTACCGTGCCTCGATCATCAAGCAGGTGAAGCTGATGGGCGAAATGCACCGCTTCATCCCGGCCTGGGTCGCCGGTGTCGTCCCGAGCTCGCGCATCGGCGAGATGGCCGTCACCCATCATGCCCGCGAGCACGGTGTTTCGAAATACGGCATTTCGCGCACCTTCCGCGTCATCCTCGACCTGCTGTCGGTGATGTTCTTCATGCGCTACAAGGCACGGCCCGGGCATTTCTTCGGCTCTCTGGGTCTTGGCCTCGGCGCGGTCGCCATGCTGATCCTGCTCTATCTCGGCTTCGACAAGTTCATCCTGGGCAACGATATCGGAACGCGACCGATGCTGATGGTCGGCGTCGTGCTGCTGCTGTCGTCGGTGCAGATGATCACCACCGGCATTCTGGCTGAGATGATTGCGCGCACCTATTATCGCGACGACGCCTCTCCGAACTACATCGTGCGACAGATCTTCGACGATCACAGCCAAGCCTAAGCCGGCAGCCCGATGCTGGAGCGCGCAACGAGGACGATCAAGACCGCGGGCCTGCTGCTTGCAGCCTATTTCGTGCTCAACATCGTGCTGCGCATCGTGCTTCCGCATTCACTGGAGCTCGACGAGGCCGAGCAATCCTTCTTCTCGCAATATCTGCTGGCCGGCTACGGCCCGCAGCCGCCCTTCTACAACTGGATGCAATATGCCGTCGTTTCGGTGACGCGCATGTCGATCGGCGCGCTTATTGTCCCGAAGAACATCCTCTTGTTCCTGTCCTATCTCTTCTATGGCCTTGCCGGGCAGCGCGTGCTGAAGGACCAGGCGCTTGCCGCCGTCGCCATGCTGGCGCTGATCACCCTGCCCCAGGTCTCCTACATGGCCCAGCAGGATCTGACCCACACGACGGCGCTGCTCTTTGCCAGTTCGCTGTTTCTCTACGGCTTCTTCCGCACGCTCGACCGACCCGATATCGGCAGCTATCTCGTGCTCGGGCTTGCGACCGGCATCGGACTGATCTCGAAGTATAATTTCGCGCTGATGCCCGTCGCCGCCTTGATCGCCATACTGCCCGATGCCGAATGGCGGCGCAGGGCGCTCGACTGGCGCATGCTGGCCGCAGTCGCCGTTGCGCTCGTCATCGTCCTGCCGCACGCGATCTGGCTGCAGGGCAATCTTGCATTCGCCTCCTCCGACACTCTGGTCAAGATGGCCGCCGGCAGCGAACCGGCCGGCATTGTACGGATCGGCAAAGGCCTTCTCGCCTTTCTCGTCGCCATCATCGCCTTTGCGGCGCTGCCGGTCGCAATCTTCGCCGCCACCTTCCGCCGGGATTTCGTCCGGGCGCTTTCGGCCGGAAACCGCTGGACCGGGATGATGGAGCGGATGATGCTCGCAAGTCTTGCCGGCATCGCTTTGATCGTGCTGTTCACCGGCTCCACCACCGTGCGCGAACGCTGGCTCGACCCGTTCCTGCTGGTGCTGCCGCTCTATTTCCTGGCGAAGATGCAGGCTGCCGACCTCGACCTTGCCGCCGGGCTGCGCCGCTTCCGGCCGGTGCTGCCGGTGCTGATGGCCTGCGTGCTGATCGCGCTCGGTTTCCGTGTCGTCGGCGCCGGGCTGATCGGCATCTACAGCAGGCCGAATGTGCCGATGGCGGGTTTTTCGCGCGATATGACGCGACAGGCTGAACCGGCGCTGGTGATCGCTTCCGATCCCTATATCGGCGGCAACATGCGGCTGCAGCTTCCCGACGTGCCGGTGGTGATCCCGGATTTTCCGGCACCGGGCATTCCGGCCTATGCCGAGGCCAAGGGGCCGGTGCTGATCGTCTGGCGCGGCAAGAAAACGGCGACGGCTGCGGATGCCGTCATGCCGGAGCGGTTTTCATCGGCGCTGACGGCGGCGGGCATCGCACCGCAGGAGATCGGCTCGCTGTCGCTTCCCTATTATTTCGGCCGACCGGGCGACAATTTCGCGCTCGGTTATGGCTGGGTTCGGCCGGAGACCAGATAGGATGACCGAGACCAATCGTCGCGACATCAGTTGGATTTTCGCCCTGCTGGCCGCCTATTTCATGCTTCAGGTCGGCGTACGGCTCGCAACCTCGCATTCGCTCGATCTCGACGAGGCCGAACAGGTCTTCCGCTCGCAATGGCTTGCCGCCGGCTACGGCCCGCAGCCGCCCTTCTACAACTGGCTGCAATACACCGTCTTCCAATTGACAGGCGTCTCGCTTGCCGCCCTTTCGGTGGTCAAGAATCTTCTGCTGTTCATCTCCTACCTGCTCTACGGCCTGACAGCGCGGCTCGTCCTGCGCGACAAGGCGCTGGTGGCGATCGCCACGCTCGGCCTGCTCACCATCCCGCAGATGGTTTTCGAGATGCAGCGCGACCTGACGCATACGGTCGCCGTGTTCTTCTCGGCCAGCATCTTCTTCTACGGCTTCATCCGCAGCCTGAAACAGCCGAGTCTTGCCTCCTATCTGATAGCAGGCGTCGGCATCGGTTTCGGCCTGCTTGCCAAATATAATTTTGCGATCCTGCCGGCGGCAGCCCTCATCGCCGCACTGGCGGATGCGCGTCTGCGGCCGCGGATCTTCGATAGGCGGCTGGTACTGACGGCGGTGGTGGCGCTCATCATCATCCTGCCACATCTGTTCTGGCTGAAGGACAATCTCGATTTCGCCACAGCACGCACCCTGGAGAAGATGACCGCCAGCGGCCATGCGAGCTATCCCGCGCAGGTGGCGATGGGCGTCAGCTCGCTCGCCCTCGCCGTCATCAGCTTTGCCGGATTGACCGTGGCGATATTCGCGATCATTTTCGGCAAAAGCCTTCGTCCGGCGCTCGGCTCCGGCTCGCAATGGACGCAGTTGCTCGAGCGGATGATGCTCGTCTTCCTCATCGGCATTCTGCTTCTGATCGTCTTCGGGGGTGCTGCCGGCATCAAGGATCGCTGGCTGGTGCCGATGCTCTTCATCTTGCCGCTCTATGTCTGCCTGAAGATCGAGGCCGCAGGTGTCACGACCGCCAAGGCATTCCGGCGTTTCATGGCTGTCGTCGCCATCATCATGATCGGCGTACCGGCGGCCCTTTACGGCAGCGTCGCGGCCGCACGTTTCACCGGCCATTACGAGCGGCTGAACAGGCCTTATGCCCCGATGCTGGAAACCCTGCGCCAGCAGGCCGAACCGGCGGCGATCCTTGCCGGCGACAGTCTGCTCGCCGGCAATCTCAGGCAGGATATTCCCGGCGTGCCGGTCCTCTCGGTGGATTATCCCGGTTTCAGCCCGGATCTCTCCGGCCGGCGACCGCTTCTCCTGGTGTGGCTCCTCCCCAAGGACGGCAGCGAAGCACTGCCGCCTGATATGGCGCAATGGCTACAGACCAATCTCGGCGCATCCACGCCTGAGGCATTGGTGATCGACAAGCCCTATTTCTATCAGCGCGGCGACGACCGCTATCGTTTCGGTTATGCCTGGGTCAACCAGCCGGGCTGAACGAAATCAGGATTTTGACCCTTTTCTATCACGCCGATATTGCACGCTTGATGACTGTCAAATGGCAGCAAATGCAAGCCAAAAACACGGATATGAAAAGGAAGGTCCCAAGCGGTTGGGATAGCGGCAGGAACGACCAGTCGCCTCGTTGAAATTGAGGCAACGCAAACTCGGAAAGGCCGGCTTGCGCAACGGCTCCCCGCCCCATAGGCAGACCGGTCGCGATCAGCGCGATATGGGCATGGATGAAGCCTGAACGGGGGTGTCTTTGTGGCTGCATGGCCACTCTGACCCCGAAAATCGATGCAAGCATCAACAGGACCGTGGCGCTCCAAATTCCAATGCCGGGTATCGCCAAAAGCAGATAGATGGGCTCGCGCATGACCGGAAGTATTGTCATGTAAAGCCACCAGGCGGAGGCACTTGAGGGGTGGCTTTCCAGGAGCGGTATGCTGAGTACGAAGATCGATGCTATCGCGTAAGCCAGCGATGGCCCAAGTCGCATCAGCGTGAAAATCGCGATCCACATGCGGCGTTCCATCCGTTGACCTGACGAGCAGGATAGGCGACGTCGATTTGATTTCTACTCAGGAGTCACGAGGCAGATGATGCCTACCTTGGATAGTAGGCATTTTTATCACACTGTCGCATTCCGGCGAAGACCGCCTCTCTCGCTTTTTTGTGAGTATATGCTTAAATTCTTGAGTTGTTAGCTTTTTTTCACGATGATCTCAGGTGAACACATCCGAGTCTTGGGTAAGAATGTCTGATGGGGATCAAATTGCCAATGTTGCAGATCAGAGTTGGAACGAAATGCATCGCGCTTTTGATAGCGACCGGAGCGATTTTAGCTGGTTGCCAGTCATCCAGCGATGGTCTGGCTGCTTATGGCGATAGTGCAAAGACCCTCGAGGATGACTCAGCCGTCGCCTTCTATAAGAACGACGAGTTGATAACCACCGGCAAACTGCAGTTTCAGGAAAAGAACTACGGAAAATCTTACGCCATTTACAAGCGAGCAGTTGACGTTTTTCCGCAGGATCCGGCCGCTTGGCTAGGCTTGGCAGCCTCAGCCGACATGGTTGCCCGCTTCGACACCTCCGACCGCGCCTACCAGCAACTCTCGCGCATGATCGGCAACACCCCGGTCTACTACAACAATATTGGATATTCTCACCTTTTACGCGGCGATTTGCGCACTGCCAGAGGGTATTTCCTGAAAGCCTATGAGCTTGATCCCGGAAACGAAGTCACTGCCCGTAATCTCGAATTGATGAAGAACAGCGTCAATTACGCTCAGCGGTGATCGGCCCTTCGGCGATCGGCAATCTGTGTCGAGATGAGAGCGCCCTTGCCGCGTTGCGAGCATCGGCGCGGCGCCCCTGGCAGCGTCCGGCGATTGCCTTAAAACTGTCGCGCAAAACTGTGCGGCGGCTTGCGGCAGGGAGATCATGTAAAAGCAAAGAGCTGAAGCACGTCACATGAAGCACGTTTGATGCCACGTGCTTTGCAGGTGAAGCCTTTATCTACCGTGCCTTGCGAAGGATGAGCTGGCCTTCCGGCGAGAGTGTTCGTTCGTAACGCGGCAGGTCGCTGACGGCAATGCCCCCGGCTGCGATCGACGCAAGACTGCTATCCGGCATCAGAGTTTCCGCCGGCGCAGCACGGGGTGCGAAATATTGTGCCGGTTCCTTGCCGGGCGCGCTCAGGACCAAAGCGGAACCCATGCGAAGACCGTCTGTGTCGTTGTGCCGTTCGTTGACCACGGCTTTTTGCAGCTCATCCATCCCCTGGCGGATCAGCGCGACGTCGTCGGCCTTGGCATTGTCGTCGATCTTGCGCGACTGCTTTTCAATCTGTCCTTTCAGGCCGTCGATGGACCTTTTCAGCGCGGCGATGGTCTCGCGGCTCTCGCGAACATCCGCCGAGTTTTTGGCGGTATAGATGAGAACGCCGGCATTCACCGGCAGGAGCATCAGGAGCAAACCGATGAGCAGCGGGCTTTTTGAGCCCCTCTGCTCTACTGTTCGCAAATTGCCTGGTTTTGGGCGTTCTGCTTCGACCTCGATACTCGGAATGCTGGTCATTCGTTTACTCCCCCGTAAGTCATCAAATCTACCTGGCCGCGATCGGCGGCAAGTGCGCAATCATTCCGATGTAAACACGCCTTCCCATGCCCGTTCGAGCATTTCGAGCGATGCATTTCTATCTATGCCATTGAAATCACAGTAAGAACCGACAAAATCCAGAAGGTATTTCGGATGATAGCAAGACGCCGGCACATCGCTGTTGTACTTGCGATCATAGAACAGGTTCAGGTCAGGATCGCAGACAGCCAATCCGGTGCCGCTGGCATAGGATTTGAAGATTCTGATATATTCGTCGCGCGACGGCGTGTTCACAAAGATCTTGTACTTGAGTCGCCGCAAGCCCGCCTCGTCGGAAAGGTCCTTCGGTGCGATATTCGTCGAAAATACCACCAGCTCGTCAAAGGGAACCTTGAACTTCTTGCCGGTGTGCAGCGTCAGGAAGTCATATCCGCGCTCGAGCGGCACAATCCAGCGATTGATGAGCGCCTGCGGTGCCACTTGTTGGCGTCCGAAGTCGTCGATGATGAAAACGCCGCCTGATGCCTTTAAGTGTATGGGCGCTTCATAGACATTTGGTCCTTCGTTGAAGGTGAGATCGAGCTGATCGAGGGTCAATTCCCCGCCCGTCTTGATCACCGGACGGCGGCATTCGATCCATCGTTGATCCGCTTTCGGATGAGATTCCGTGTCAGCCTCCGATACGGGGTGATGCACCGCTTCGTCATAGAAACTAATGACATGGCCGCCGACCTCGATGGCATATGGCACCCAGATCGTTTGGCGAAACAGTTGCGACGTCCGCTCGGCGATGCTCGTCTTTCCGTTGCCGGGCGGTCCATAAAGCAGGATGGAGCGACCGGAGTTGATGGCCGGGCCGAGTTTTTCGACCAGGGCGTCAGAGAGCACCAGCCCGTCAAGGCTGTCGGTCAGCCGCTCCGGGGTCACGCGCTCGTAATGGATGGACTGCAAACCGACTTGCCGGCAGAACGCGTCGAGCGACACCGGCGCCGGCCCGACATATTGGCATTGACGCGACGCCGCGTGGGCATATTCGAACCCCTTCATGGAAAGCGCATATCGAATATCGGATCGCACATCCTCACCAGCCAAGCCGCGAGCCTCGAGATAGGCGAGTTTCACGAGCTCCTTGATCAGGATATTGACGATCACTTTCGGCAATTTCATGCGGTCAGCCAGATGAGATGCCGTGGTCGTATCCTGCTCGGCCGCACATTTTGAGGCCAGCCGAAGCAGGAACGACGGATCCAGTCCGGCTTGTTCGATGCTTGCCGGTGCCATGGGCATACGCGGATCGAGGGAAATGATGGCCTCGTTACGATTCTGTTCGAACGAATACTGCATAGGACCTCGCTTGGCTCAACCGCCGGGTTTCATGCCGATGAGAAGACTGACGACACGGATAACAACGGGTACAAGAACGATGACGAGGCTTACCGGAAAAAGGAACGCGCCGAGCGGCAACAGCATCTTGACCGGCAGGGCGTTTGCCTTTTCCTCCGCGCGCACGATACGGAGGTCGCGCATTTCCTTGCAGTAGACCCGCAACGTCTGCGTTACGCTGGTCCCGAGTTCCTCCGATTGGCGGAACAGAACGGAAAGGGCCCGGGCCTCGTCGATCCTCAGGCGGATGGCAAGGTTGGCGAGCGCTTCGCGCAATCGCCGGCCGCCTCGCACCTCCAGCATCATGATCGAGAGATGCAGGCCGAAGTCCTGCCGCTTGGCAACGAATTCCCGGGCAACGCGGTTCGCCGCCGCCTCGATGCTCATCCCCGCATCGAGGCAGACGATCAGCATATCCATGAAATCGGGAAAGAGGCGGCGGTACTCTCTCTCCTTGGCGGCACCGCGCCGGTCGATATAGATGTTGACCAGAATAAAGGTCGCACCCGCAGCAAACATGCCAAGGATCAGCGTCACCATCTGCGACATATCAGGCGCGAACCGGTTCAGGGCCCAGACCGCCGCGACCAGCATGCCGATACAGACCACCGCGCGAATCACTTGGAAGGTGGTCACGGCCCCGGCAGCGAAATACCCCGCCCGGATCAGCCGGTTCTGGGTGGAGTTCACATTGGTGTCACGTCGCGTAATCTCGAAATAGCGACGGATCAGGCGGTTTTCCGCCTCGCCGAGATCGGCAATCGTCGTATCGCCAAGGTGGAACTCATCGCCTGTTGCCGCCGAGCTCTTCGACACCCGGACCGAGACCTCGCGCTGTCGAAAAAACAATTCCGATGCTGCTGCGGAAAAGATCAGCACTGCGAAGAAGACGATGAGGTAAATTCCATACTCACTCGACATAACAGCCTCAGTACTCGAAGTTGACCATCTTGTAGAGAATGACATTCCCGATCGCCATGACGGCCAGCAGCACGCTCACCACCATGGTTCCGTGGCCGCTATCCCAGACGGGATCGAAGTAGGTCGGCGACAACGCCTTGATCATCGCGTAAAGCAGGAACGGATAGAGCGACATGAAGATCGCGGTGATGCGTCCTTCCGAGGAAATCGCCTTGACCTTTGCCTTCAGCATATACCGGTCGCGCAGCGTCTTCGAAAGGTTCTGCAGGATCTCCACGAGGTTTCCGCCGGTTCCGGCCTGTACGCTCAGCGATATCGCAAGCAGGTTCAGATCCTCGACGCCGACCCGGTCCGCCAAGTTCACAAGGGCATCGTCCAGCGTCACGCCGTAGGTGAGTTCATCCGAGAGCAGGCCGAACTCGGTGCCGATCGGATCAGGCATCTCGCGTGCCACCAAAGAAATCGCCGCCGGCAGCGGGTGGCCGGCGGCCAAGCTGCGATTGGCGACATCGAGCGCTTCAGGAAGCTTCAGTTCGAATTTTCTCATGCGGCGCGCCCGGGCGCGCCAGACGATGAGCGCCGGGATGAGGAGACAGATCAGGAGAAAGACAGGGATCCTGAACAGAGTGCTCGGCACGAGGAACCCCGCGGCCAGCCACGTCAAAAGGGCGCCCGCGATCGCGAAGAGAGCAAATCGCCTGGCATCGAACTTGATTCCCGACTGGGCGTAGAACTGCAGCAGCCGCTGCATGATAGGGGTTTGCCGCCAACCGCCGCCGGCCCCGCGCTCCTTCAGCATATCGCTATAGGTCTTGCGATGATCATCGCTGACCTCGAGCAAGCTCAGCCGATGGTTCACGGCGCGGTGTCGTTCCGTGCTCTTGAAGTAGTTGCGCATGATTGCTTCGACCGCAACAAGGGCAGCGGTGAAAACGGCGGCGTAAAGGAGCGTCAGGGTCATTGGACAGGTCCCGTCTGCAGCGGTTTGCCGGGATCAAAAATCGCCACAGGGATCTCGATCCCGAGTTCGGCAAATTCCTCAACGAACCGCGGCCGGATGCCGGTGGCGCGGAATTCTCCATGGATCCGCCCGCCTTCGTCGGTGCCGGTTTTCTTGAATTTCATAATCTCCTGCATCTGCACGACTTCGCCCTCCATGCCGGTGATCTCGGAAATCGAGACGACCTTGCGGCTGCCGTCGCTCAGGCGCTGGACCTGTACGATCATGGTGATGGCGGAGGAGATCTGCGAGCGAATGCTCAACTGCGACATCGGCATCCCTGCCATGCCGACCATCTGCTCAAGCCGACCGACGGCGTCGCGCGGCGTGTTGGCGTGAATGGTCGTCATCGACCCCTCGTGACCGGTATTCATCGCCTGCAGCATGTCGAACGCCTCGTCGCCGCGCACTTCGCCGACGATGATGCGGTCGGGGCGCATGCGCAGGGCGTTTTTCAAAAGCTCGCGTTGCCGGATCTCGTTGCGCCCGTCGAGCGTCGGCGGCCGGGTTTCCAGACGCCCGACATGTGGCTGCTGCAGTTGAAGCTCGGCCGCATCCTCGATGGTGATCAGGCGCTCCCTTGGAGAAATCTGCGACGAGAGAGCGTTGAGCAACGTGGTCTTGCCGGAACCCGTGCCGCCTGAAATGACCATGGACACCTTGCCCTTGACCGCGGCACTGAGAAGGACGCGCATCGCATCGGCCATGGCGCCATATTGCACCAGGCGCTCCATCGTCAGCGGCTTGCGTGTGAATTTGCGAATGGAAACGAGCGGTCCATCGACCGAGATTGGCCGGATGGCGACGTTGACACGCGAGCCATCCTTGAGGCGGGCGTCAACCATCGGCGTTGCCTCGTCGACACGGCGGCCGACCGCCGAGACGATCTTGTTGATCACCCGAAGCAGGTGGTCCTCGTCTTTGAACCGCACGGCGGTGCCCTCGAGCTTGCCGCTCCGCTCGACATAGACGCTGTTGTAGCCGTTGATGAGAATATCTGCGATTGTATCATCGGCCAGCAGCGGCTCGATCGGTCCAAGCCCGAGCATCTCGTCGGTGATATCGCGGATCAGATCATTGATTTCCTTGGCATTCAGCGGAAAGTTGTTGTTCCGGATATAGTCCTTGACCAACGGCCGGATCTCGGTCGCGATCTCCTCGTTGTCGAGCGTGTCGAGGATCCCGAGGTTGATGCGATCGAGCAGGTAGCGGTGCAGATTGACCCGCTCGGAAACCATGTCCGGCCCGAACGAAGCCTCTTCGCCACTCGCCGTGGCACTGTCGGAGGCCGGTTGGGCAGGCATGTTCTCAACTGCGCCGACCAAAGACAGTTCGGCCGCCTCCAGATCTTCGCGGCTTTCCGGCTCCCGCTGCTTGTAGAAACGCCCGATGATACCGTTCGCCATGTTTCCCGCCCCTGAACTCTTATTTTACAATGACCGTGGAACCGACTTTCACCCTCTCATAGAGATCGATGACGTCGGCATTGCTCATGCGAAAACAGCCCGATGACGCGAAACCGCCGACCGTCGACTGCTCGTTCGTTCCATGAATGCGGTAGAGCGTGTCGGTCCCGCCCTTGTAGAGATAGATCCCGCGAGCACCCAATGGATTGAGCGGACCGGCCGGTACCAGGTCCGGAAGTCCGGCTGCGCGCGCCTTCATCTCGGCAGGCGGGCGCCAGTCAGGCCACTCTGCCTTGCGTCCAACCTTGACGGTGCCGCTCCAGCGAAATCCGTCTCGTCCGACGCCGATTTTGTAGCGGATCGCGCGTCCTTCGGAGATGACGAGATCGAGCGTACGGTTTGCGGTGACGATGACGATTGTCCCAGCCGCATAGCTTTTTTCGATCGTCACCACGGCGGCTGTCGTCGGCCCAAGGCTTCGCGGCACAAGCCCGGCTGCCGCGGCATCCCCGGCAACGGCCAGAATTGCCAAAACCGCCAGAGCAACATCGGCGGCGCGGGACCTTATGCGCCTACTGTCGATCGCCGTCATCGCACCAGTGCTCCAAGTTTACCGACCGCGCCGCAGAAGCGCGCCCGGGAATTCACCTGAAATGGCAGCACGCCGCGGTTGACAGCCTCGCTCAAAGTATCCCAGTCATCCGCAATGACATGCGTCGGGATCTCCTTGAAGATCTTTTCCGTTTGTTGTCGGCGCAGGCCGAGCCCGAAAAGCTTGGCGCGGTATTTGTTGATGACGATGAATATCTGATCCGAACTGCCACGCAGCCGTACGAGATTGGCAAACAAATCCTTGGCTTGAGAAAGCGCAGGGACCGTCATTTCGGTGACGATGCAGATACTGTTGACCGACGCGAGCACCTCGTATTTCCACGGCGTGTCATAATAGGGAACGTCGATGATCGTGTGATCGCTCTCGAAGGCGGCCACGTCGAGCATACGCAGCACGAGTTCACGGCCCTTCGGCGCCAGAAGAACTGATGGCTGCTTGAAGGACAGCAGTGAAAAGCCCCCCGAATGACGCTTTCGGACCAGATCGATGAATTCCAGATCGACCCGTGAAGGATTGGCGATGACGGGTTTCAAGTCGTAGTCGTTGACGAGGTTGAGATAATAGCCAAGCGCCCCGGAGCAGAAATCCGTGTCGAACAAGTCGATCCGCGGCGTGGAATTCTTGGTCGGCTGGGCCAGCACATGCGCAAGCGACGAAGCGATCATGCTGGCGCCCGCGCCGCCGACGGCCGAGACCACGGCATGCACCCGGCTGTCGCTGGCCCCGGTGCCTGGCGCATGGGTCGAAATCATGTCGATCAAGGCGCGGCGCTCGAGCGGCTTCTTCAGCCAGTCATTGCCGTTAAGACGGAAGAGCAGCCGCAGCATATCGTCCGCTAGGTCTTCGGAAACGACGACGAGCGGAATGTCCCGATAGCTGGCGCGAAACGCGAAAAGCTCCGGCTGGTGCAGCAAGTTCCCATTGTCGACGTCGAGAACGATCAGGTTGAATTGCGTCGGATCGAAACGGCCCTTTTCTGAGAGCGCCTTCAGCGAGAGATGGCGGACATCGTAACGCGAAAGCGACCCGAACGTATCGAGCATGAAGCTCGCTGCAGCCGCGTCGTCGGAGAGAACCAGGATCTTGGTGGATGCGGCAATGTTCATGTGAGCTGTCATTTCGCTTTCCTACGCATAATTTAAGGAGTCAGCAGGTTGAGCACGTCTTTAGATCTTCCGTCGTGATCGTCACCGGATGGGCCGGGATGGTGACGTCGTTCAGTCCCAACAGCCCGCCGAGGATCGGCAGATCGAAGGTGATATTGCGCACCTCCAACCGCATCGTCAGCACGGGCCCGTCCGGCCGGCCCCAATAGCCGAGCCCGGATCGCTGATAGGTGACCATCAGCTTATCCGGCGTGATGCGCCAATTGAGGTCGCAAATGCCGGGGTGAGGATCAGTTCCCGCGTTGCAAACGCCGTCGCTTCCCAGGACGATCCGGTTCAATGCCGCCGTGCTGCAGTTCGCTAGAGCCGGTCCGCAGGTTGAGGATATCGTGGCATCGTTCGGGGCCGCTTTGCCATTGTTGAGCGGATTGGCAGCTTCGATTGGGAAAACGGCAGTGAAATTCGTCGTCAGCGGATCGGATACAGCGGCCAAACGGGCACCATATTGCAGTGCCTTGACCGTCTGGTTCCACTGCGACATGGCATAGCCGAACTCGATGAAGGCGGCGAATACCAGCATGACGATCGGAAAGGTCAGCAATGCTTCGACAAGGATCGCACCATTGCTATCCTGCCAGAATGTCTTGATCGCCCTAGAGGTCACCATCCGATATATCTCTCTTCGTGGGAGGAACTGATCGTGATGGCACTGATTCCGAGAAAGCCGAACACCGGCGAGGTCTCGTAGAGATGAGCAGTGGAAACGGTGATATTCCCATCCGCATCGGGTGCAGTGATGGTGATGTCGGCAGCGTCCTTCCAGCCGGGGACGCGGGGTATAGCGCCTGCCGCAGGTGTTTGCGTTCCGTAAAAGGCGATCGTCTTCGCAGTCGCCTGATTGCATGTCGGCACATAGGTTCCCGACACCGGCCGGCATCGCGAAAGGTAACGCCCCGCATCGCGCAAGCCTGCGTCGATCTGCATACGCTCCCAGAAGATGCTGCCAAACTCCAGTATCCCCGCCGCAAAGAGCGTCACAAAGGGGATGGCGAGCAGCGCTTCGGCAAGCACCGCGCCTTCCTCCCGCCGCCAGAAGCCGAGGCAAAGCCGATGCCTGACAAAGTTGCGGAGCGCCATCATCTGACCAACTCCGCTTCTTCCCGCAGGAATTCGTCCAGCGTACCGCGACCACCCTTGCCGGTGATGTCGATCATCTCCAGGGAAAGGTATCGTTCGCCGGCATCCTTTATCGCCGGCTTGGTCAGGAACATGCGCGCGAAGGCCACGGCACGCGTGGCCTTGTGACCGTTCAAATGGCCGACCGAGGCTTCATAGCCGCAATTGACGATGGCTGAGAAGATCTCGCGGCGATCACCGTATTCGGCCGCCGTATAGTTCGAAAGGTCCGGGCCGGTATAGCACTGGCCGCCGGTTGCCGGTGTTCCGGTCTCACCATTGGCCGAGGCATGGCTGATGAGAGACGGGTTTGCCAACTCGTAACGATAAACATCGTAAGCAGAGGGTTGGTTTGGTGTTCCGGTCGGCGCCGGATAACTGGAGTGGCTGCCGAGGACTGTGCTCACCGAGGGCGCGGCCGTTCCCTGCGCGACATTCCAATATGTCATGTACTGCCAATTGTTGCTGCTGCTGATCTTGCCGCCGGCAAGCGAGGTCATGGACGCTCCGTAGCCGAGCGGCAAAGCCTTGGTGGCATCACCGACAACGGCTCCGGCCATGACCGGATTGTAAGTATCGCAACCCTTCTTTCCCTTACCGCTGATCGTCTGGGCGGAGCGCACGTTTTGGGCCGGTCGGTAACGATAATCGCCGTTTGCCTTGTTGAACGACGAGGAGTAAAAACCGAAGCGCGTATTGACGCCGTCCTCGACTGGCCCCGCCTTTGCGCCGGTCTCCGTATCGAGGCTGTCCTGCGTGTAGCAGGTACCGGGATTGCCGGTGGCAAGAGCCTCCGCCAGCACGGACGCACCATTGCCCAAGGGGGTCCGCAGGAACCCGAAATTGCCGGGACCGGGATTGGACGCCGAGGTGCTGTGAAGCTCGATCTGTCGCCCGTAGAGATTGCCGGCCGCAAAATTGGTGTGCAGGGCCGCGGCTGCAGCTTCGCTGGCGCTTTCACTCGTATTGCCCGCCGGCTCGAACGGATTGCAGATAAAGATCGGCGTCACGTCGCAGGCGCTGGCGTGGTATACCGCCACGGCGTCGGCAGAGATGTTGATCGTATCGCGGGTGAAGCCAACCGGGATCGGAAAGATCGTCGTCATCGCCTGCGGCTTGGCGATGACCCAGGCGTAGGACGCTTCGCTGGCCGTGGTCGTTTGCATTGAAGACGGGATGGGCGTGTCGTCGTTGGCCGGAATGCTCTTCAGAAAATGTACGGTGACCGTGCTCCCGGCATCGTTGCCGGCGTGGTAGGCCACAGTAATATGCGAGCCAAGCGACATGCCGGTCCCGCCCCCGGAAAAAGCCGCGCTATTGGCGATTTTCTCGATCGCCGTCTGCGCCCTCGAAATGGCATCATCACGGCCATCGAGTTCGCGGGCTCCGGCTAGCGCCATCGCATCGACCGCGTTCTGGAGATCGGTATGCAGGTTGCTGCTGCGGCCGACATCGATGATCAGCAGCGAAAAGCCGAGAAGCATCGGCATGGCGATGAGCGTCAAGGCGATGACATAGCCACGATGATCGTTCCAGAACCGTCTGATAACCCTGCTCAGCATTGGCATACCCCCATCGCGGCGCTATCGCCGTGACGACCCTGTTTCGTGCATTTCCCCTTCCGGCGCGCTGCCGCCGTTCATGCCTTTCGATCAGCTACTGGCTGACGGTGGCCCCACTCGCCGCCCCATTCGCCCCCATTGCCGGCGACGGCTGAATAACGCCCACCCCGCCGTTCTGATACTGAGTGACCGCCCTGCGGATTACCTTGCCGTCGCTTGCGATGCGGGTTCGCTGAGCTTCCGGTGGGAACGGCTCCTCGGTATGGATGGCCTTGTTTGCTTCCATGGCGTTGCCGGCCCCGAAGGTGATCGTGTCGCGATGGTTCATGTAGTCGGCACAGCCGGAAGCCAGGCCGGCGGCTGCAAGGACGAAAAGGACGCGTTTAGCGTTTTGTAGCAACGGCTTGGACTCCCTGGTTCAGGTCGAGACGATGGCCATAGGGCCCAGTCACGCCTACGCCATTGCGAAAGCGTCGGAGCATGTCCTTGTCGACTTCCAGGACACCGAGCGCAAAAAGCTCGACGTCGTTGGACGAACGCGTCTGGTCGAGCGGACTGTAGAGGTCCTCGCCCGGGCGAGCCGGTCGCACTATGTGCGGGGTGACGACGATGACGAGGTCGGATTCCTTCTTCTGGAAACTCGTCGAACGGAACAGTGCGCCGAGGATCGGTATCTTCCCGAGGCCCGGCAGTTGCTGGATGTCTTTGGCATTGATCGACTGCAGCAGGCCTGCCATGGCAAAGCTCTGGCCGTCGCGAAGCGCTACCGTGGTGCTCGCAGCACGCGAGATGAAACCTGGATTGCCGTTGACGTTGATCGACGGATCAAGCTCGGAAACCTCCGGCTCGATCTCCAGATTGATGACGCCGTCGTCAAGCACCACCGGCTTGAAGGTCAGCCGCACACCGAAGGGGCGATAGTCCGTCTCGGTGGCGACTGTCGTGCCGTTGTTCGTCGTCTTCAGGATCGGCACTTCACCGCCGGCATGGAAGCTGGCGGTCGAGCCGCTCATTGCGATGAGGTTCGGCTGAGCCAGGCGACGCACCAATCCCTTCTGCTCGAGCGCATTGATGACCACGTCGATGCGGCCGCCGGAGATTTCCAGCACCTTGGCGATCAACTGGCCGAAGGGCAGCATACCCGTTGCCGCACCCTTGGGGTCAAGGAGGCTACGGGCCAGGTTGCCGTTATCGTCCACGGTGATACCCTGGCTGGTCGTTGCCTTGCCGATGCCGTTGTTGCCATGCCCGGACCAACCGATCCCGAGATCACGACCCGTCTGACGCGAGGCTTCGATGACACGGACCTCCAGCATCACCTGCTGGCTGTCGCTGACGCGCAACTGGTTCAGCACCGGCTGCTCGGAATAGGACTGGGCGATTTCCATCACCCGCTGCAATTCGATGCCGTCGCGGACGATGCCTGTCAGGCGAATACGATCGTTGGAGTTGACCACTCTGACCCGGGCCGAGGGTGCGGCAGAGCGAATGGCGGCGGCGACTTCGGTGAAATCGCTGGCAACGCGGATGTCGATGACGCCGAGAAGCGATTTGTCGTCGCCATAGACCGAGATATTGGTGGCGCCGGTCTTCTTGCCGCGAATGAACAGCGATCGATCGGAAAGCGGCACCACGTCGATCATATCGGCGCTACCGATGACGAGATCACCGAAGGGCTGGCCGGTATTGAGCGTCAGCGTCTCGTTCGGAGGCAACGTCACATGCTGGACCGATTTGCCGAGGGTGACCGACTTTTCCTGTGCGTTGGCGCAGCCGGCAAATCCGGGCCCCAAACACACACAGGCCGAAAACACTGCCGCCAGTGCCGCAAGGCTTTTGGTCCTTGCGATTCGTCTCTTGTCGTTCGCCATGCCTGCTTTAGCCCCCCTCATTCGGCTGGCCGCGCCGCGGCAGGCCGCATAAACATCACTGGATCAGGCCGACTCGGTGCTCCTCGCGCTTCGTCGTGTTCCAGACCCCCACCGTCACCCACTTCGGCTCGACCGGCAACACCGGTTCGACCTTTTCCTCCACAATCTGCACTTGTTTTTCGGGTTCTGGCAACTTATTCTTTTCCAGATCATTGCCGAGTTCCGTCGCCATCGCCCCGCCACCGAGGTCGGCGACGGTGATCGGTCGGGTTTGCTCGACAGAGGAAGAGGCAATATTGCGAAGCGCCAGTGAGAGCGTGCCGATACTGGAGCCGAGGGTCAGGCGCTGCGCCTCATCGGTCGTGACCTCAAAGGTCACGGTTTTCACGACGGATGGCTCGTCCTTGCGCTCGTCCGCCGTCTGGTCCACCGCCAGCACCTTGACGCCTTGCAGCAACACGTCGACGAAGGTCTGATCGTTGCCGGCCGGCCCGCGCACGACTCGCGTCAGAAGTACGTCGACGCGATCGGAAGGCCTGACGAAGCCGGCAACGCCGAGCACGTCGTTGACGCGGATGGAAACCGCCTTCATGCCCTGGTCGAGGGCCGCCGACAGCGTGGCGCGTTCGCCGGTACCAGTGATTTTCGAGGATAGCACCGGCTCGCCGGGGTCGATCGCCGCCATGGCATAACGCGGCTGGGCATCGCTACCGACGACCGTCTCGATGCTGACGAACGAGCCTGTAGGTGTTTCATTCGAGGGCCACGGAATGGCCCTGAGATTTTCGGATCGGATCCGATCGCCGAAGCGCATCGCCTTGGCGGCGACAACGAGTGTCCGTTCCTCGGCCTTCATGCCGTTCATCGCCAGCAGCCGGGCCTTCTGATCGGAGAGATACTCGCGCATGCCGAAAACTGCTGCTGCTGCGAGAACAAACGCAATAACGAGACTTAAAATCGTTGAAGAACGCATCGCGGCTACTCGCTACACTGGACGGAACGCATCCATTCATTGATGCTAATTTAGGAGAGAGGGGTTAACAAAAACCCCTCGCTTCTTCGAACGCCAATATCAGGCTGGAACAGCCAGCGCAGTCGTGAACCACCCTGCCCATGCATTCCAAACCGCGGTCAGATTGTCGCCGGCCAATGTCACCGCCGTGATCACGCCGCCAATCAGCAAGGCAAGCAGAATGAGGTATTCCGTGAGTGCGACGCCGTCTTCTTCCCGCGCGAAAGCGCGTACGCTATTTACAAAGGCTTTCATCGAGAATTTCCTCCCAGATAAGTTGTGCGCCGTAATTTCCCCCGGCCACCTTGTCGTCGAGACCGCCTCTTCGACTGGGAATATTAATAATCTCTTAAGCCTAATTTAGTCAATTGTTTTATACGGAGGCGTTCGGCATCTATACTTTATGGTTAAGACCAAAGTCCGGTCGTCATTTGTAAAAACTGACACGCTCGTCTGGATTTATTGGAATACGACTTAAAGATCCGACTATAGTAGCCCAAAGGGTTGAATACCATGCTGCACATAATCGATGTCATTAGCTCGCTTTCGGTATTTCTTTTTCTCTATGCCGCATGGACCGATTTCCGCACATGGAAGATCCCCAACTCGATCGTGCTCGCATTGATTGTACTTTATGCATTGCGCGCGGTGGTCGTGATACTTGGCTCACAGGACGTCGGCGCTGCGCTATTTGCTTCGAGCGGAATTGGCGGCGACGTCGGGGCCGGCCTGCTGATGTTCATGCTGGGGGTGATGCTCTGGGCGTTCCGGCTGTTTGGCGCAGGAGACGCCAAGCTTTTCCTGCCGATCGGCCTTTTTATCGGATGGCACGGAATGCTGCCGTTTTCGTTTCTGCTCCTCGTCCTCGGCATCGTGACGCTCCTGGTCCTGCGGCTGCCGGTGCCGCTGCCCGTCGCACATCTCGCCTTTTTCATGCGCGTGGAGGAAATCCGGGCGAGCCGGAAGGTGCCCTATGGCGTCGTCATGGTTTTCGCCGCGCTCCTCACCTTGGCTTTGCCCATTATCCGACAGCAGTGACCTGGCATCGGCACAGCCGCTTCCTCGCAACCGCCCCATTGCCAAAGCAGGATGTTGCGCGCCTGCGGCCACGGATCTTCGACCGGTGGGTCGAAGCGAAGCGCCGCCACCAGCCATGATTCAATGGCTCTAGGCAATCTCGGCGTAGCCGCACCTGAGCTCTCAGTGGTCGACTTGCCCTATTTCTATGGGCGTGGCGGCGGCAGCTACCGTTTCGGTTAAGCCTGGGTCAACCAGCGGGGCTGAACGGCATCAGGACTTCAGCTCCTTCCAGGCCGCGTCCAGCGCCAGCTTGGTAATCCTTGCTATCTCGTCCACCTCCGCATGGCTGATGACGAGCGGCGGCGAGGCCAGCATGCGGTCGCCGGTGGCGCGCAGCACGAGGCCGTTCGCCAGCGCGTGGTTGCGCACCAGCGCACCGACCTGATCGGGCTTGGCATAACGGGTGCGCGTGCTTTTCTCGGCGGCAAGCTGCAGGCCGCCCATCAGGCCGATGCTGACGGCTTCTCCGACGAGATCATGTTCGGCGAGCACTGCCCAGGCCGTGCCGAAATAGGGACCGATATCGTCGCGCACGCGTTCGACCAGTCTTTCCTCCTCGATGATGCGCAGGTTTTCGAGTGCGGCGGCCGCACAGACCGGGTGACCGGAATAGGTGAAGCCGTGATTGAACTCGCCGACCTCGTTGATCAGCACATCGGCGATGCGGTCGCTGACGAGCACGCCACCGATCGGCAGGTAACCGGAGGAGAGCCCCTTGGCAATCGGCGCCAGATCGGGCTCGACGCCGAAATACTGGTGGCCGAACCAGGCGCCCAGCCGGCCGAAGCCGCAGATCACCTCGTCGGTCACCAACAGAATATTGCGCGCCTTGCAGATCCGATCGATCTCCGGCCAGTAAGTCTCGGGCGGGATGATGACGCCGGCGGCGCCCTGCACCGGCTCGGCGACGAAGGCTGCGACATTCTCCTCGCCCAGCTCGTCGATCTTCGCTTCGAGCTCGCGCGCGACTTTGAGACCGAATTCGGCGGGCGAGAGATCGCCGCCCTCGCCGTACCAGTAGGGCTGGCCGATATGGACGATGCCTGATATCGGCAGGTCGCCCTGTTCGTGCATGTATTTCATGCCGCCGAGGCTGGCACCGGCGACGGTCGAGCCGTGATAGCCGTTCTTCCTCGAGATCACGATCTTCTTCGACGGCTTACCGACGGCGCTCCAATAGACCCGGGCCATGCGGAACCAGGTGTCGTTGGCCTCCGAGCCGGAGCCGGTGAAGAAGATATGGTTGAAACGGGCGCCGGCATGGGAGGCGACCTTCTGCGCCAGCAGCGTCGTCGGCGTCGAGGTCGTGCCGAAGAAGGTGTTGTAATAGGGCAGCTCGTTCATCTGTCTGGCGACGGCGTCAGTGATCTCCCGGCGGCCATAGCCGATATTGACACACCAGAGGCCGGCGAAGCCGTCGAGATATTTCCTGCCGTGATTGTCGAAGATGTGGACGCCCTCGCCGCGCTGGATGATGCGCGTGCCTTCGGCATTCAGCTTCTTCATGTCGGCGAAGGGATGCAGGTGGTGCGCGGCGTCGATCGCCGCAAGGTTCGAGGGCGGGTAGCTATCGGGCATGGTGGTAAAGACCCTCGCGGATTGAAAGGCTGATGTCGATGGGTTAGGAGCTTGGCCTTGTCCCGGAGGATTTTCAAGGTCATGGCGAGCGACAGGATGGACGGCACGGCCGAAGGCGGCGACCCGCGTTTCGAGGTCCTGATCGTCGGCATGAACGGCGACCTGCGCGGCAAGCAGCTTCCGATCGGCGCCGAAAGCAAGATCTGGTCCGGAGACATCCGCCTGCCGACCTCGACGCAATCGCTCGACATCTGGGGCGACGACAATGACGACATCACCGGCCTGTCGCTGACGATCGGCGATCCCGACGGCATGCTCGTTGCCGACCGGCGCAGCCTGGCGCCGATGCCCTGGGCGCCCGAAGGCTCGATGCAGGTGCTCGCCAGCATGCACGAATTCGACGGCAGCCCGAGCTTCATGGACCCGCGCGCCATCCTCGCCTCGGTGCTGGAGCGCTATGCCTCGCGCGGCCTGACGCCAGTGGTGGCGACCGAGCTGGAATTCTACGTGATGGCGGGAGACTGGCGCGAGACCGGACGCCCCGCCCCGCCCGAAAGCCTGACCTATCGCGGCGAGCCGAACGGTTTCCAACTTTACGACATGAGCGCCGTCGACGCGCTCGACGATTATCTCAAAACGCTGAGGGCCTATGCGAGGGCGCAGGGGCTGCCGGCGGATGCGACGACGGCGGAGTTCGGCCCGGGCCAGTTCGAGGTCAACCTGCTGCACCGCCCCGATGCGCTGGCAGCCGCCGACGATTGCCTCTATCTCAAGCGCATCGCCGAGCAGGCGGCGCGCCGGCACGGGCTGAAATCGACTTGCATGGCCAAGCCCTATTCCGAACATGCCGGCTCCGGCCTGCATGTGCATGCGAGCATCATCGACGGCCAGGGCCGCAACATCCTCGATGCCGAAGGCGGCGAGCCGAAGCGGCTCAAATCGGTGACGGCAGGCCTGCTTAACACCATGCGCGAGGCGCAGCTGATCTTCGCGCCCTTCGCCAATTCCTACCGGCGGTTCCAGCCGGGCTCGTTCGCACCGGTCGATCTGACCTGGGGCAGCGGCCATCGCGGCACGGCGATCCGCATACCCGACAAGGACGGGCCGGCTGCACGCATCGAACATCGCGTCGCCGGCGCCGACGCCAATCCCTATCTGCTGCTCGCGGCGATCCTTGGCGGCATGCTCACCGGTCTCGACGACGAACTCGACCCCGGCGAAGAGACGACGCCGTCGCACATGCCGGCGAATACCGCACGCCTGACGCATGATTTCCTGAGCGCCGTCGAAAGCTTCCGCACCTCGCCCTTCATCGCCGATATCTTCGGCGCCCGGTATCAGGCGCTCTATGGCGACACCAAGCGCAAGGAAGCGCTGGCGCATCTGCGCACCGTCTCGGATTTCGACTATCGCACCTACCTGCCGCGGCTCTGAAATCTACGCGGCCGCCGACTTACGCGGCGGGCTCGCGGCGTTCGCTGGCGTGCACCTGCGCCGCAAGACCCTGCTTGACGAGAACCTTCAATTCGCCCGGATGCAGCCGGATCGAGACATCGCGTTCGAGTGGCAGCAACTCACCATCCATGACGCAATTGGCCTTGAAGCGCAGTTTCGGGAAATGCAGGTGCACTTCGGCCGGGTGCATCACCATGACGTCGGCATTCTCGCGGAACTTGCCGCGCAGCATATCGATGGCGAGACGGGCGACACCCAGAGGCTTCAGCGGATTTGCCGTGTAGAAGCCGAGTTCGCCGCTTGTGAGATTATCGGCATAGAGCAGCGCATTTTCGCCGAAGGGGTTGTTGGAGACTGAAATCGCCGACACCCTGCGACGCTCCCTCATGCCGGCCGCCTCGAAATCGACCTCGAATTCCGGCGGATTGAACACGACGCCCAAGGCCGCCTTCGTGCTCGCCCGGATCTTGCCGAGCCGCGAGCGATAGCTGTAAGCGTTGCGGTAGCGCACCATGCGGGCATGCAGGCCGGCGGAAAACTGGTGGATGAAGGGCCGGCCGTTGGCGCTGGCGATATCGACATTGTCGATCTCGCCGGTGGCGAGCACATCGAGCGCCTGCCAGATGTCGAGAGGCACACGCAACGAGCGGGCAAAGAGGTTCATCGTGCCCGCAGGCACGACACCGAGCGCAATGCCGTTTTTCCAGGCGATCGAGGCCGCCGCCGAAATCGTGCCATCGCCGCCGCCGGCGACGATCCCGTCGATATCGTCCCGCTTGGCCGCTCGCTCCATGGCGGGAATGATTTCCTTTCCGGAGAAGACGATAGCATCGAAATCGTGCCCCGCTTCGCGGAAAGCCGCCTCTGCCCTCTTTTCGTAGGCCAGCATGTCGGTGGTCTTGAAGGTACCGCCGTCGCGATTGAAAAAGCCTACAAGCTTCATAAGGGCTCCAGTCCCTGGCGTGGAGATAATCCTGCCTTTGTCCATCAGATGGTTGCGATCATGGCGATTTCAAGCGCCACCGCTTCCCCGCAGAAATGACAGAAATGCAAAATTTGCAATAGACGTATGCACATAGCAGGACGCTGCACTGCAAAAAATGCACTCGACGCCAGCCTGAACGTTAGGGATAGATGAAGTATCGGGGACATGGGTCTCCACCTCCCGCCATTTTACGATCGGCTCGCGGCCGCGCCTGCGCCAAGGGCCATTTCCAAGCAGAAACCGCCTCGAGGAGCTCTCGTGAGTGAGATTGCCGTCAATATTTCCGTCGATAGCCGCGATGAAGAGCTGCCGTCGGCAACGACCGTGGCGCTGGTGCAACTGGCGCTCGCCTGCGGCGGCTTCGGCATCGGCACCGGCGAGTTTGCGATCATGGGGCTGCTGCCCAATGTCGCCGAGACTTTCTCGGTCACCACACCGCAGGCCGGCTACGTCATCAGCGCCTATGCGCTCGGCGTCGTCGTCGGCGCACCCGTCATCGCCGTGCTCGCCGCGAAGATGGCGCGCCGCACGCTGCTCCTGACCCTGATGCTGATCTTTGCCGCCGGCAATATATCAAGCGCCATGGCGCCGACCTTCGAGACCTTCACCCTGCTGCGTTTCATCAGCGGCCTGCCGCATGGCGCCTATTTCGGCGTCGCGGCTCTTGTGGCCGCCTCGATGGTGCCGGTGCACCGCCGCGCCCGTGCCGTCGGCCGCGTCATGCTCGGCCTGACGGTCGCTACCCTCCTCGGCACGCCGCTGACGACGTTCTTTGGCCAGTCGCTCGACTGGCAGGTGGCGTTTTTGTCGGTCGGCGTGCTCGGCCTGCTCACTGTGGCGCTGATCTGGTTCTACGTTCCGAAGGACCAGGTTTCCGAGGAAGCGGGGTTCCTGCGCGAACTCGGCGCCTTCCGCCGGCCGCAAGTGTGGCTGACGCTCGGCATCGCCGCCGTCGGTTATGGCGGCATGTTCGCGATGTTCAGCTATATCGCCTCGACGACGACTGCAGTGGCGATGCTGCCGGAAAGTGCGGTCCCGATCATGCTTGTTCTCTTCGGCGTCGGCATGAACGCAGGCAATTTCATCGGCTCGTGGCTCGCCGACAAGTCGCTGCTCGGCACGATCGGCGGGTCGTTGGTCTATAACATTGTCGTGCTGACCACCTTTTCGCTGACCGCCGCCAACCCCTATATGCTCGGCCTTTGCGTCTTCCTCGTCGGCTGCGGTTTTGCCGCCGGCCCGGCGCTGCAGACGCGGCTGATGGATGTCGCCGCCGATGCGCAGACGCTTGCCGCCGCTTCCAACCATTCCGCCTTCAACATCGCCAATGCGATCGGCGCCTGGCTCGGCGGCCTCGTCATCGCCTGGGGTTACGGTTTTGCGGCAACCGGTTATGTCGGCGCAGCGCTCTCATTCCTCGGCCTCTTCGTGTTTGCAGCCTCGTTCCACCTCGAGCGCCGCAGCCGGAGCGCGCAGGCCGTCTGAGGCCATGCGCAACTCGCGGCCTTCCGGGCTGCAGAAGACATAATCATCGCCCCATGCTGCGAGCGCTCGAATGACCGGCTTCAGCGTCATGCCGAGCGGCGTCATTGCATATTCGACGCGCGGCGGCACCACCGGAAAGACGGTGCGCGACACCAGACCGGACTCTTCCAGTTCGCGCAGTTGCTTGGTCAGCATGCGCTGGGTCACGGCCGGCAGTTTGCGGCGCAGTTCGTTGAAACGCAGGGTTCCTTCCATCAGATGAAAGAGGATCACGCCCTTCCACTTCCCATCGAGGTAAGTCAGCGTCGCCTCGACCGGGCACCCGGGAAAGTTCGTGACGAGCTTGGCGCGCGGCAATGACATTTTACGGTATCCTTTTGGGTACTACGTACAGAATTTGTGCATTCTTGCGTTGTCAGAACATAGTGCGCATCTAGCTTCCGTGCAATTAACACAGGAGTCTCCCATGCGCGCCGTCGCTTATAAAACGCCCCAACCGATTTCCGCCGAGACCTCGCTGATCGATGTCGAACTGCCGATGCCGGAGGCCAAGGGTCACGATCTGCTCGTCGAAATAAAGGCCATTTCGGTCAATCCCGTCGATGTGAAGGTCCGCGCCCATTCCGCACCACCCGCTGACGAGCTTAAGGTGCTCGGCTGGGACGCCGCCGGTATCGTCAAGGCTGTTGGCGCAGAGGTCACGCTGTTCCGGCCAGGCGACGAAGTATTCTACTCCGGCGTCATCAGCCGCCCGGGCAGCAATGCCGAATTCCATCTCGTCGACGAGCGCATCGTCGGCGCCAAACCGAAGAGCCTGGATTTCGCGGCCGCGGCCGCCCTGCCGCTGACCTCGATCACAGCCTACGAAGCCCTGTTCGACCGGCTGAAGGTACAGGACGCAGTGTCGGGAGCGGCACGCTCCATCCTGATCGTCGGTGGCGCTGGCGGCGTCGGCTCGATCGCCATCCAGATCGCCCGGGCCCTGACCGATCTCACCGTGATCGCGACCGCGTCGCGGCCGGAAACGCAGGGTTGGGTGAAGGAACTCGGCGCGCATCACGTCGTCGACCATTCCAAACCGATCGCGCCTCAGGTGGCAGCGCTCGGCATCGGCGCGCCGGGATTCATCTTCTCGACCACCAATACCGACAGCCATATCGGCGACATCGTCGAAGCGATTGCGCCGCAGGGCCGCTTCGCGCTGATCGACGACCCGAAGACGCTCGACATCGTGCCCTTAAAGCGCAAAGCCATCTCCGTTCATTGGGAACTGATGTTCACCCGCCCGCTCTACGGCACGCCTGACATGATCGAGCAGCACAAGCTGCTGAACAAGGTTTCCGAACTCGTCGACGCCGGAAAGATTCGCACTACGCTTTCGGAGATCGTCGGGCCGATCAGTGCTGCCAATCTCAAGAAGGCGCATGCCATGGTCGAAAGCGGCAGGATGAAGGGCAAGGCGGTGCTTGCAGGATTCTGAGATCGCCAGCAGGGCCGATGTTTCGGTTCCGCAAGGTCGTACAAACCATCCCCGTCCGGAGTGCCGCATCGCGGGGTGCGACATTCTGGCGTTAAGCATTGACCCCGCTTGACTTTTTCCGCGTTCGGGACCACCTAGCAAACACGTGACCGACACCTGTCGGCCACGGATTTCAACGGAGCCATCTTCACGATGCCAAGCGACAGTAGCAGTCGATTGCCTTTGCCGTAGGCGGCCCTCGTGCGCTGACCGACTCCTGTCGGCTCGCCCGATCGGACGCTACGGCGGATCGACGGAAAGGCGAGCCTCACATGAATATCAATCGCTTCCCTCTTCGGGCAGGCCATGCCGCCCGTGCCTTCATCAACAACAGCCGCGGCGCAACGATCGCCGAACGCGTCGATGCGTTGAACGCGCTCGCCGTCCAGGATGCCGGGCGTGTGCTCACCGGCATGCCGCTGGACTATGCCGTCAACATTCTCGACCGGCCGGAGCTTCGCAACGCTGCACAGATCCTTGCACTGATCAGCGCGGAGGACGCCGCACGGCTGCTGCACGGCATGTCCAACGACCGCGTCGCCGACGTGCTGCTCGAACTCGACGGCGAGACTCGCGCCCGGCTGTTCTCCAGCCTCGACGAGCCGGTGCGCATCGCGATCCAGCACCTGATGGGCTATCCGCCACGCACGGCCGGCGGCATCATGACGACCGAGTTCGTCAGCGTGCCTGACAGCTGGACCGTTGCCCAGACGCTCGACCATGTGCGGCAGGTCGAACGCTCGCGCGAGACCGTCTATGCCATCTACGTGCTCGACGAGATCAGCCACGCGCTCATGCATGTGGTGACGCTGCGCCGGCTCATCACCGGCGAGCCGGAGGCTTCGATCCTCACGGTGGCGCAGAAGGGTGCGCCGGTTTCGGCCGACCCGCTGATGAAGCAGGAAGATGTCGCCCGGCTGATCCGCAAGCACGACCTGCTCGCCCTGCCCGTCATTGACGAACATGGGCAGGTGCTCGGCATCGTCACCGTCGACGACGTGATCGACACGATGATATCGGACACGACGGAAGCCGCGCAGAAGTTCGGCGGCATGGAAGCCCTCGGCCAGCCCTACATGAAGATCAGCTTCGCCGGCATGATCCGCAAGCGCGCCGGCTGGCTCGCCGCGCTCTTCCTCGGCGAAATGCTGACGGCAAGCGCCATGCAGCATTTCGAAGGCGAGCTGGAAAAGGCCGTGGTGCTGACGCTGTTCATCCCGCTGATCATGAGCTCCGGCGGCAATTCCGGTTCGCAGGCGACCTCGCTGATCATCCGGGCCCTGGCGCTCGGCGAGCTGAAGCTTTCCGACTGGTGGAAGGTGCTGTTGCGCGAGCTGCCGACCGGCATCGTGCTCGGCGCGATCCTCGGCCTGGTCGGCTTCGTCCGCATCGTCTTCTGGCAGTCGGCCGGGCTCTACGATTACGGCCCGCACTGGCAGATGGTCGCCGTCACGGTATTCGCCGCCTTGATCGGGATCGTCACCTTCGGCTCGATCTGCGGCTCGATGCTGCCCTTCGTGCTGCAGAAACTCCGGCTCGATCCGGCCAGCGCCTCGGCCCCCTTCGTCGCCACGCTGGTCGACGTCACCGGGCTCGTCATCTACTTCTCGGTGGCGCTACTCATCCTCAGCGGAACGCTGCTGTAGCGCCCAAAACGGCAAGCCCGAGGAGAATTATTTCCCCTCGGGCAGCTTCAACGGCCCATGCGTCTTGATGCTGCGGATGGCGAAGTTGGAGCGGATGTCGCTGACATTCGGCAGCGTCAGCAGCGTTTCCGTCAGAAGCCGTTCGTAGGCGGCGAGATCCTCCACCACCACTTCGGCGAGGAAATCGGCCGTGCCCGAAATCAGGAAGCAGGAGACGATCTCGGGGATGGCGAGCAGCGCCTTCTGCTGCGCCTCGGAATTTTCGCGGCTGTGATGGACGACCTTGAATTCGACGAAGACGGTCAAGCCGAGACCGACCTCCTTGCGATCGATATCGGCCGTATAGCCGCGGATGACGCCGGAGCGTTCGAGATTGCGGATGCGGCGCAGGCAGGGCGACGGTGAAAGGTTCACCTTCTCGGCGATCTCGACATTGGTGGCGCGCGCATCCTCCTGCAGGCACTTCAGGATGGCAATATCGAATTTATCGAGATTTGGCATTTTCGCGATCCCTGTCGGCACGGATTGGCAGAAGATTGCGTCTAGCATGATTTTAGAGCCAGAGATAGCAAGGACATGCCCTGCCCTCTAGCGCTAGTCTTTTCTCAACCGGAGAGGCTCCGGACGAGAGAAAGGACAGGACGATGACCACCATTGCATTTACGAACGACAAGTCGCCGTCGCAGGCGTTGGGCTATGCCAGCGGCACTCTGACCGTGTTGATCTGGGCGACATGGTTTCTCGTCACCCGCCACAGCGCCGCAACGCCACTCGGCTCGATCGACATCGGACTGATCCGCTTCGGAATTCCGGCGCTGGTGCTTGCACCCGTCTGGCTGAAGACGGGACTGCTGCCGAAGGCCCTGCCGCTCCACCTGCTGGCGATCATGGTCGCCGGTTCCGGCGCCGTCTTCTTCCTGCTGACCACGCTGGCAATCCATTCGACGCCCGCCGCCTCTTCAGGCATTCTGCTCGGCGGCTCGATGCCGCTCGCTGCGGCGCTGATCGGCATTGCGCTGTTTCGCGAAAGACCTGACAGCACGCGCATCGCCGGGCTCGCCGCGATCATCGCCGGAGTACTGATCCTGCTGACGCAGAGCCTTGCGGACGCCTCGCTGCCCTGGACGAGCTTCGTGTTGCTGCCGGCCGGCGCCGTTTTGTGGGCAAGCTATACACATGCCTTCCGCCGCTCCGGCCTGACCGCCGTACAGGCGAGCGCCCTGATCGCCGTCTGGTCCTTCCTGATCATGGGCGCGCTTGCCCTTGTCTTCGGCATCTCACTGCCGCAGGCTTCTCTCCCGGATATCGGCCTGCAGGTGCTGAGCCAGGGCATTCTGTCCGGCCTGATCGCCATGCTGGCTTATGGCACCGCCGTCAGAACACTCGGCGGAACGCAGGCCGCCGCCTTCACGGCGCTGACACCGGTGCTCGCAACCCTCGGCGGCGGATTCCTGCTCGGCGAAGCGATCGGCATCACCGAAATCAGCGCCGCGGTGATCACCGGCATCGGGGTGGCGCTTTCGACGGGTATTGCCGCGCCGCGCCATTGACCATCAGCGGGAACCAACACGTCAACAGCCGTCGACAGCGATCGCTGCGGCGGCTTTTTCAATGAACCAGATTTTAGTCGCTCAAGCCTGGATGACAACGACCCTGGCACCGACTTCGACGCGGCTATAGAGGTCGATCACGTCGTGGTTCATCATGCGGATACAGCCGCTCGACATGGCAAGACCGATCGATTGCGGCTGGTTGGTGCCGTGAATGCGGAAATGCGTGTCGCCGCCGCCGCGGTAGAGATACATCGCCCGCGCACCGAGCGGGTTGTTCGGGCCGCCAGGCATACCGCCGGCAAGCTTGCGATAGCGTTCTTCGCGGCGCTGCATGTTTTCGGTCGGCGTCCAGCTCGGCCACTCGGCCTTGCGGCCGATATAGGCGTCGCCGGCAAAGGCCAGCCCCTCGCGGCCGACGCCCACCCCATAACGCACTGCCCTGCCGTCGCCGAGGACATAGTAGGCGCGGCGCGCCGGGGTATCGACCACCACGGTGCCGGCAGCGTGCGTGGTTTCATAGGCCACTTCCTGGCGGCGGAGCTCCGGCTTGATCTTGTCGATCGGCACCTGCTTCAGCGGAAATTTTTCTTCCGGAAGTGCGGCGTAGTTCGTCTGGCTGTTCAGGCCGGTCGAAGAGCAACCGGCGACAAAAAGCGGCAGAGCGATCAGAAAGCCCCGGCGGGAGATTGTCATGAATGTGTCCTTAGTGCGTCAACATGATGTCGCAAGCTAAGGAAATTATGGTTAACGAACGACTAACGACGGCCCGCAATAAGCGATCACGAAGGCGTCAGCACGTGAAAATTGGCGGCGGCGGGGATAATCCGCCTCACATATTCGGATAGACCGGCCCCTCGCCGCCCTGCGGCGGCACCCAATTGATGTTCTGGTTGGGGTCCTTGATGTCGCAGGTCTTGCAGTGCACGCAGTTCTGGGCGTTGATGACGAAGGTGTCCTGCCCGTCCTTCTCCACCCACTCATAGACGCCGGCCGGACAGTAGCGTGTCGACGGGCCGGCATAGATATCGTGCTCGGAACGCTTCTGCAGGCCCATGTCCTTGACCTTGAGATGCACCGGCTGGTCTTCCTCGTGATTGGTGTTCGACAGGAACACCGAGGACAGCCGGTCGAAGGTCAGGACGCCGTCCGGTTTCGGATAGGCGATCGGCTTGTGCTGCGATGCCGGCTCAAGCGACTGCGCATCGGTCTTGCCGTGTTTCAGCGTGCCGAAGAACGAAAAGCCGAACAGCGTATTGGTCCACATATCGAAGCCGCCGAGCGCCACGCCAAGGGCGGTGCCGAACTTCGACCACAGCGGCTTGACGTTCCTCACCCGCTTCAGGTCGCGGCCGATGTCGCCCTTGCGCCATTCGTTCTCGATCTCGGCGACCTCGTCATGGCTGCGGCCTGCTTCGATCGCCGCCGCCAGCTTCTCGGCCGCCAGCATGCCCGACAGCACCGCATTGTGGCTGCCCTTGATGCGCGGCACGTTGACCAGACCGGCCGAACAGCCGATCAGCGCCCCGCCGGGGAAGGTGAGCTTCGGTACCGACTGGTAGCCGCCCTCGGTGATGGCGCGCGCCCCATAGGACAGCCGCTTGCCGCCCTCGAAGGTTCCGCGAATGGCCGGATGCGTCTTGAAGCGCTGGAATTCCTCGAAAGGATAGAGATAGGGGTTCTTGTAGTTCAGGTGAACGACGAAGCCGACCGCCACCAGATTGTCTTCGAGGTGATAGAGGAAGGAGCCGCCGCCGGTCTTCATGCCGAGCGGCCAGCCGAAGGAGTGCTGCACCAGGCCCGGCCGGTGATGCTCGGGCTTGACCTGCCAGAGTTCCTTGATGCCGATGCCGAATTTCTGCGGTTCACGATCCCTCTGCAGATCGAACTTGGCGATCAGCTGCTTGGCGAGCGAGCCGCGCACGCCCTCGCCGATCAGGGTATATTTGCCGAGCAGCTCCATGCCGCGGGTATAGTTGGGTCCAGGCTCGCCGTTCTTCTCGATGCCCATGTCGCCGGTGGCGACCCCGATCACCGCGCCCGCGTCATTGTA
>NZ_JACIFS010000005.1:413514-445794 GCF_014197475.1 Rhizobium sp. BK212 | reverse complement strand
TCGACTGGTACATGCAGGGCAAGATCCAGATCGATCCGATGATCACCCACACCATGCCGCTCGAAGACATCAACAAGGGCTTCGAGCTGATGCATTCCGGCAAGTCCATCCGCGGCGTGGTCGTGTACTGACAAATCGCATTATGGGGAGTGACATGTTTATAGGTTCGCCACGAGAGCGGTTCGAGGGGGAAGCACGCGTCGCGATGACGCCGGACAGCGCCACCCAGCTTCAGAAACTCGGATATCACTGTGCCATCGAAACGGGCGCCGGCAAACTTGCCGGCTTCTCCGACGACGCCTATCGCGCAGTTGGCGTTACGGTCGTCGACAGCATTGACGCACTTTATGCAAGCGTAGACGTCATCGCTCAGGTGCGGCCGCCCGAAACGAACGACCTAGCAAGGCTTTCGGCAAGCAAGACGCTGATCTCCTTCTTCTATCCTGCGCAAAACAAAGAGCTTCTCGAGCAGGCGAAGACGACCGGCGCAAACGTGGTTGCCATGGACATGGTGCCGCGCATTTCGCGCGCCCAGAAGATGGACGCGCTGTCTTCCATGGCCAACATCGCCGGCTATCGCGCCGTGATCGAGGCCGGCAATAATTTCGGCCGCTTCTTCACCGGCCAGGTGACCGCGGCCGGCAAGATCCCGCCAGCCAAAGTTCTGGTCATTGGCGCCGGCGTCGCCGGTCTGGCCGCCGTCGGCACCAGCATCTCGCTCGGCGCCATCACCTATGCATTCGACGTTCGACCGGAAGTGGCCGAGCAGATCGAATCGATGGGTGCCGAATTCGTCTTCCTCGACTTCAAGGAACAGCAGCAGGACGGCGCGGCGACGGGTGGCTATGCATCGCCGTCGAGCCCCGAATTTCGCGAAGCGCAATTGAAAAAGTTCCGTGAGATCGCGTCGGACATCGACATCGTCGTCAGCACCGCGCTGATCCCGGGCCGCGACGCGCCGAAGCTCTGGCTTGCCGACATGGTCGCCGCGATGAAGCCGGGCTCCGTGGTCGTCGACCTTGCGGCGGAACGCGGCGGGAATTGCGACCTGACTGTTCCGGATCAGAAGATCGTTTCTGAGAACGGCGTCACCGTCATCGGCTATACCGATTTCCCGAGCCGCATGGCCGCGCAAGCCTCGACCCTCTATTCGACGAACATCCGCCATATGATGACGGACCTGACGCCGAAGAAGGATGGCGTTCTCGTCCACAACATGGAAGACGATGTCATTCGCGGAGCCACTGTGGCATTCCAGGGCGAGATCACCTATCCGCCACCGCCGCCGAAGATCCAGGCGATTGCAGCCCAGAAACGACAAGAAAAGCCCAAGGAGTTGACGCCGGAAGAACGGCGTGCAGCCGAAGCTTCCGCCTTCAAGTCGGCAACGCGGCAGCAGGTCGGCCTGCTCGTCGTCGGCGGGGCTCTCATGGCGCTTATCGGCGCCTATGCACCGTCGGCCTTCATGGGCCACTTCATCGTCTTCGCGCTTTCCTGCTTCGTCGGCTTCCAGGTCATTTGGGGTGTTAGCCATTCGCTGCATACGCCGCTGATGGCCGTGACCAATGCGATTTCCGGGATCATCATCATCGGTGCGTTGCTGCAGGTCACTGCAGGCGGCTGGCTGGTGACCGCCCTTGCCGCCGTTTCGGTGGCGATCGCCACTATCAACGTCGTTGGCGGCTTCATGGTCACGCGGCGCATGTTGAACATGTTCCAAAAGTCGTGACGCCAGCCCGGGGTATAGAACTATGTCTATCGGTATCCAGACCGCGGCTTACATCGCCGCATCCGTTCTCTTCATCCTTTCGCTCGGCGGTCTTTCCGGTCAGGAAAGCGCCAAGCGCGCCGTATGGTACGGCATATCAGGCATGGCAATAGCCGTGCTCGCGACCATTCTTGGGCCGGGCGTCGGGCTTTCCGTCGTCCTGATCATCATGCTTGCCTTTGGTGCTGTCGTCGGCACGTTGTTGGCACAGCGCGTCGAAATGACCGGCATGCCGCAACTCGTGGCGGCGCTACACTCCTTTGTGGGCCTCGCTGCGGTACTGATCGGCCTCAACTCCGACATGACGGCACATGAGTTCGCCACCAATGCGGAAAAGATCATCCATGAAGTGGAAATCTTCCTTGGCGTGTTCATCGGTGCGGTAACCTTCACCGGCTCGATCATCGCTTTTGGCAAACTTTCTGGCCATATCGGCGGCAAGGCACTTATCCTGTCCGGCCGGCACATATTCAATATCCTGATGGTGCTCGGGTCGTTTGTGCTGATGATCGGGTACATGAATGGCGCAGGTGCATGGACCCTCTACCTGATGACGCTGATCGCCTTTGTCATCGGCGCTCATCTCGTCATGGCCATCGGCGGCGCCGATATGCCGGTCGTGGTTTCGATGCTCAACTCCTATTCCGGCTGGGCGGCCGCGGCGACGGGCTTCCTGCTCGGCAACGACCTGTTGATCGTAACCGGAGCGCTCGTCGGCTCGTCGGGCGCGATCCTCTCCTACATCATGTGTAAGGCGATGAACCGCCAGTTCCTGTCGGTCATTCTCGGCGGCTTCGGCAATGCCTCGGGCCCGACGATGGTCGTAGAGGGCGAACAAGTTGCCATCGATGCCGAAGGTGTTGCCGCAGCGCTCAACGATGCCGACTCGGTCATCATCGTTCCGGGTTACGGCATGGCGGTTGCGCAGGCCCAGAGTGCGGTTTCGGAACTCACTCGCAAGCTGCGCGCCGCCGGAAAGCAGGTGCGCTTTGCGATCCATCCGGTCGCAGGTCGGCTGCCCGGCCACATGAACGTCCTGCTGGCGGAAGCAAAGGTCCCTTACGACATTGTATTGGAGATGGACGAGATCAACGACGACTTCCATGAAACCGATGTCGTCATCGTCATCGGCTCGAACGACATCGTCAATCCGGCGGCACAGGAAGATCCGAACTCGCCGATCGCAGGCATGCCCGTGCTCGAGGTCTGGAAAGCCAAGCAGGTTTTCGTCTCCAAGCGTGGCCAGGGCACCGGCTATTCCGGTATCGAGAACCCCCTGTTCTTCAAGGAAAACACCCGCATGTACTACGGCGACGCCAAGGAGTCGGTCAACGGCCTGCTTCCGAAGCTGGCCTGAGAGCTTGATGATCTCCGCTTCCGACTGGAGACATTTTCTCAAAGAAACATGTGCGCGGCAGCCGTAAGCCCGTCACGGCAGGCTCGCCGTTGTGCGCTCGGCCCCTCCCAAATTCGTCCGACCATGACCATGCGATAGCGAAAGTGGCAATCGACATATGGATACGGGTTGCGCGACAAAGGATTTGGGAGCAGGGCCGCTGGCGATCTCGAAATCTGGCCCGATTGAGGGGGCGGACCGCCTCCCCAGTCGTCAGAGCGCGATAGCGCTGAGACGGGTACGCCCACATGCGGTTAAGGCGGCTCGAACGGTCTACCCTGGATGGCGAAGTATGGCACAGGGCCAATTGCACGCTGAGCCGATCGAATAAAGGGATGTTGGGTCGTCAGGTTCGTCCGCCGGGCATTGACTCGTTAGCCCGGCAGCATTGGCAAATAATCCTCGAGATCCGCCCGTGATGCGAGCGGATCTATTATTAATCTTCGGGGGCGATGCGAACGACGATTCCACTGAGAGTCTCGTCAAAGGGGATCTGACAGGAAAGCCGCGAGTTCTCTTGGCGGTAGTCGGAGCCTTCCAGCAACTCACTCTCGTCGATCGAGGGCTCTGCCAGAGTTGCGGTCTTCGGTAGCTCCTCGACGTAGAGGTGGCAGGTGGCACAGGAAAGGCACCCGCCACACATTGCGAGCAGCTCATCAAAGCCCGCGCCTCGGATGTTCTCCATCAGCGAAGCGCCCACCCTTCCCTCGAAACTATGCAGCTCTCCATCCCGCGTACGCACTGATATCATAGACATTTTTTCCTCCACTTTCATTCGGGCCTCGAATGCCTCACACCACTTCTGGGCCAAGTTCCTTGAGTTGTTTCGATGTGTCCGCCAAGGCGTCGCGGTCGATCCTCGCTGAGCTATCGACAAGCTTTCGTCCTTGCACGTAGTCTCGGGATGCATTGACGCAATCGAGGGCCAGAACCGCCCCGTCCTTCAGATAAATAACGCTGAAGCTCCGACTGGAGGGATTGCCGCGCGTCACCACGCTGTCAAAGCCGTAGTTGAGACCGATGGTTTGCATTCTCAAATCGTATTGATTGGACCAGAACCAGGGCGTTGCATCGTAGGGCTTGAGTTCGCCGCAGATCGCCTTCGCGGCAGTCGTCGCCTGATCCGTCGCGTTCTGCACAGATTCAATGCGAATGCCGCGGCCATGTCTAAGCCGGGCGCAGTCTCCAATGCAGTAAATGTCCGGCAGGGATGTCCGGCATAACTCATCGATATCCACACCGTTTAAGCCTTCCGCGCCCGCCTCGATCAGTGGGCCGGCCGAAGGGACAATGCCTATACCGACCACGACGATATCGGCTGGGATCTTCTCGCCGGTCGCAAGCACCACGTTCTTGACGCGGCCGTTGGAACCTTCCAGCGAACCGACACCGCAGTTGAGGCGGATGTCGACGCCATGTGCGCGATGCTCGGCTTCGTAGAACCTCGATACCGTTTCCCCGGCCACGCGCGCGAGCACGCGGTCGAGCGCCTCGACCAACGTGACCTCCTTGCCGATCTCTCGGAACACGGCTGCCGCTTCGAGACCGACATAACCGCCACCGACGATCACGATCCTTTCGGCGCTAGGAAGGCCTTCGACGAGCGCGTCGCAATCTGCCTTGTTGCGTATATAGCAGATTCCGGCCAACTCGCTGCCTGAGCAGGAAAGCTTCCTCGGTTCGCCACCGGCCGCCCACACGAGCCTGCCGTAGGAGAAGCGTTCGCCCAGGTCGGTGACGACGACATGGGCTGCCGCATCGACGGTGGTCACACGCCTGCCCAGCATCAGTTCCACCTGCCGGGAGGTCCAGAAGTCCCCCGGCCTCAGATGCATCCTTTCGAAGGATTTCTTGCCTGCGAGATATTCCTTCGAAAGCGAAGGGCGGTCGTAGGGAACTTCCGCCTCAGCGCCGATCAGGGCAATGCGTCCGGTGAACCCGGACTGCCTGAGCGCCGCCGCTGACTGCGAGCCGCCATGTCCGCCACCGACGATGATGCAGTCGAAGAAGCCATTGTGATGCTCCTGCGTCATTGTCACGACTTTCTTTCAGCACCGATGAGGACGAAGCACATGGTCGCGGGCTTGTCGCCCTTGTTGCGCCAGGCATGGCGCGTGCCGCATTGGACGACGACGTCGCCCTGCTTCAGCAGCGTTTCGGCGCCGTCATCGAGTTCAAGCCACACTTCACCGTCGAGTACGATGTCATAGTCGATGGTATCTGTAGTGTGCATCCCGGGTGCATCAGGCTCGAACGCCTGGATCAGGCCGGGGATGTGCATCGCCTGTTCCTCAACCGCGGCCGCTGGATCGACGGTTGCGAATACCGAGTCTGGCGGAAAGACGACGATCATCAGCTTCGTCTGGCCCGGTTCGGGGGTGATCAGGATTTGCGGCGGCGCCTGCTCCGCATGACTTTGCGGAAGGCTGGGTTTCGCCGAAGTTGCATAAAGGACCGAAGTAAGGTGGCCCGGCACAGAATCGTACACATGGGCATTGGGTGCGGGGCCGTCGCTGATGAACACTGACCTGCCGCTACTAATCCCTGTGACGACGCGCCGGGGTATGCGCAGTTCCGTTGCCCTATTCATAGATCAAGCCCTTCGCCTCAAGCTGCGGACGCATGTTGTTAATGTCGAGGCTCAGTTGGCCTCTCTCGTAGAGACCGCGCTTTTCGTCTTCCATTTTCTGGCGTTGGCGCGCTTTTTCGAGGACCATCGCGGCCTCATCGCGCTTGACGACACAGACGCCATCGTCGTCGGCGACGATGACATCGCCGGGTTCGATGTAGGCTCCGGCGCAGACCACGGGGACTTGGACGTTCGCGAGCGTCTCCTTGACCGTGCCTTGGGCCGATATTGCCTTCGACCAAACGGGAAAGTTCATGGACCGCAGGTCAGCGACATCGCGTACGCCGGCATCGATCACGAGTCCCAGAATTCCGCGAGCCTTGCACGATGTCGCGAGAAGATCGCCGAAATATCCGTCCGTGCACGGCGAAGTTGGTGTGACGACCAGGATGTCGCCGGGCTGCGCGACCTCAAGCGCGACATGGATCATCCAGTTGTCACCCGGTGGCACCTCGCATGTGAGCGCCGTGCCACCGATGCGCGAGCCCTCGATCACGGGGCGCAGATGCGGGGCCAGCAATCCCTTCCGGCCTTGCGCTTCATGGACTGTAGCGACGCCGAGCTTACCCAAGGCTTCGCATGTCTCGCGATCCGTTCGCGGTGTCTTGGTCATTACCTTCATTGGGAACCTCTCGAGATGGAATCAAACGTGATTCAACCAGCCGACCGCGCCTTGGAGGAAACTGCGATCAAACACGCCTGCGGCGCTGGATCTGGCTGATCCCTCAAGCAGGTTGGCGCGGATCATCAAGTCGACCGTGGTATCCATGGCACGTTGCGGAATGGACAAATCGCCGGGCCACATACCCATGTCGCGCATGTAGTGGAGGCCGCGCGAGGCGAGTTCGGTGTCGTCCTTCGTGGTAATGCGCTGGAAAATCGGAAGCGTGATTTCTTCGCGGCTCGGGTCGTTCGTGATCGAATAGGCCTCGAACAATGCCTTGAGGAAACGGCCGACCACATCACGGTTACCATCCAACCAGCTTTTGCGGCCAATGACAGCGGCGAAGACGATCTCGGGGATGACATCATTGATCTCGCCGATCAGGTTGTAGCCATCACGTTCAGCCAGGAAATTCCATGGCGCGGGCTGCGGGGCGCAGTCAATTTCCCCCGCCTGCAGGGCTTCCCAGCGCTTGGTGTGAATGCCGGCGAGTTCGAATTCGTAGTCGCCGGGATACCGCAGGCCTTCCTGGGACAGCAGCATCTGGGTGTAGATCGCCGTGCCCTCTGTCAGCGACGATGTGCCGACCCTTTTGCCCTTGAGGTCCTCGATCCTCTTGATCGAGGGCTGAGCGACCAGCGACATCGGCAGGCGATTGGAATTCGAGGCGATGACCCTGAGTTCGCCGCCTTTGACGAAGTTCGAGACGGCACCTTCAGGTGGCGTTATCGCAAGATCGGCCTCGCCTTCGACAACCGCGGTGGTCGCCTTGTCGACGGTGCCCATCTTCTTGTATTCGATCACCAGCCCGTGCTTGGCGAAAATTCCATGCTCTTCAGCCACGAAGACCGGGAGCCAGTTGAACCCTTGCGCCCCGCCCGCGAGGCTTAGACTTTGGCTGGAAGCCATATGTTTTCTCCCTGACAATTTCGAGGCTTCAAAGGCCGCGCTTGCGCAACCGCTCATCCAGAAGCGGATAGACCCGACGTGCGTTTCCTTCGAAGACCGCGTGTCTCTGTTCGTCGCCAAGCGCGAGTTGGTCGATGTATCTCTTGGTGTCGTCGAACGGGTGCCCCGTCTCCGGGTCGATCGCTTTCACAGCACCGAGCAGCTCGGAGCCGAACAGGATGTTCTTGGTGTCGACGACGCGGAAGAGCGTGTCGATGCCCGCCTGGTGATAGACGCAGGTGTCGAAGAACACATTGTTCATGAGGTGCGTGTCGAGGCCCGGCTTTTCGAGCATGATCGACAGGCCGCGATAACGGCCCCAGTGATACGGCGCAGCCCCGCCTCCGTGCGGTATGACAAGCTTGAGTTCCGGATGGCGCTCGAACAGTTCTCCCTGAATCAACTGCATGAATACCGCCGTATCCGCGTTGATGTAGTGCGCACCCGTCATGTGAAGGCACCGCTCGCAGGAACTCGAAACGTGGATCATCGCGGGGACCCTGAGGGCGACCATGGCCTCCCACATAGGATCCCACCATGGATCGTAGATCGGCGGCGCGCTCCAACGCCCGCCTGACGGGTCGGGGTTGAGATTACAGCCCACAAAGCCGCTTTCGACGCAGCGCTCCAACTCCTCGATGACATCAGACAGGTCGCCATCAACTGTTTGGGGAAGCTGGCAGACGGCTGCGAAATTATCCGGGAACATGTCGACGATCCGGCCGACATTGTCGTTCGACAGGCGCGACCATTCCTTGGCGACCGACGGTCCCGGCACGTGATGACCCATGCCGGAGGCGCGCGGGCTGAGAAGCGTCACGTGCGAACCGCGCTCGCGCTGAATTTTAAGCTGGTTCGCCTCGATAATGTCGCGCAGTTGCTTGTCGGGTATCCCCGGATAGATCGGCGGCTCGGAGGACTTGCCTTCCGCATAGGCGACTTGCGCCGTTCGGAAGGCATGGTGCTCTGGTGGTTCCGTCGTGAAGTGGCCGTGGCAGTCGATGATCAAAGACATCATCCATTCCACTTCGCAGGAAGGTCGGAGATGCCACGGAACCGCCAGCCCTTGCCTGTGATCTCCCGCGAAGTATCGAGACGAAGATCGGGCAACTGCCGGAACACCTCGGCAAGCGCAATCTCGCCCATCGCACGCGACAGGAAGTGGCCGGAACAGAAGTGCGGACGGAAGCCGAATGACAGGTGCTGCTTCTTCTTGCGGAACATGTCGAAACGGTCGGCATCTTCGAAACGCGTCTCATCGCGATTGGCCGACCCCATGACAATAGCGACGGATGCCCCCTCTGGGATGACCGTTCCGGCGATCTCGAAATCTTCCTTGGCGATGCGCGGTGTTACGCCGATCGGGGCGATCCAGCGCAAGCCCTCATCGAAGGCGCGCATCGCGTTTTCCTGCGGCTGCTCGGCCATAAGCTTCGCCTGGTCGGGATTCGAAAGAAGACCCGTGCAGGCATTCGCCGCCGCATGCCCCGGCTCCTGGAGACCGCCAAGGATGATGACGCGCATGGTCGGCGAAATCTCCTCCCAGCTGCGAACCTCGCCCTTTGCCATGCCGCCATACATGACATGGCTGAGCAGCGAGTGGTTGGGCTTTGATAGGCACGCCTGGTAAAGATCGCCCATCTGCTTGTCGATGTCGGCGAGCGCGTCGTCCAGTCGCTTCCATATGGCCGGATCATTGCTGACGTTCTGCAGGCCGAGCGCCATCGCGTGAAACCACTCGACGAGGGTTTCGTTTGGCGTCTCCGTCAGGCCGATGACGTCGCCAATGCATCGCACCGAGATTGGCTCGAAGAGTTCCGTCGTCAGGTTCGCTTCGCCATTCTTCTTGATGGAGTCGATGTAACGCTGCACGACCGGGCGTGTCAGACCTTCGACGAACGAGCGCACGCGTTCCTGCGTGAGATTTTCGTCGATACCCTGGCGGAGGCACTGGTGATCTTCACCAGACATGGTCAGGACGTTCGGCATGCCCATGACGCGAGCTTCCGGACGGTCCGCTGAGCCCGACGGTCCAAACACCTTGTCGTTGCCGCCGATCGTGCGGCAGTCGTCGAACCGCGTAATGAAATATTCTTTCGTCCCTTCGAAGAAGGCCACAGGCTCCTCCGCGCGTAGCCTCGCGTAGACGGGATAGGGATCCCTATAGAGATTTTCGCCCGTCAGTTCGGTGTGCGTTCCCGTCATTGATTTCCTCCCTCACCCGCGTCGCGGGGTCTTCGCCAATCCGCCACCATGTTCTCCAACCCGGCGGCATGCATTTTCAGGACGTTCCTTTGGAGCAATCGCCACGCGATTGATGCTTGACATACCGAAACGTCTTCGGATACTGATAGGTATCCAAAGCGAGGTTGGCTGTCAACAAGAGAAATCGACAGGCCGTGGAGAGACCGCTTCGGAAGGGAGGAAATCAGTGAGCAACAGCAGCATCGCCGAGGTGCGCCTTGTGCTTGAGGCGCGGGATGTCACCGTGCAGTTTGGCGGCGTCAAAGCCCTGACCAATGTGTCGGTTTCCGTAAAGGCAGGAGAAATCTGTGGTTTGATCGGGCCGAACGGAGCAGGCAAATCGACATTTCTCAACGCGGCGACCCGGCTCGTAAATTACACAAGCGGATCGATCATGCTTGGCGGTCAGCCACTCGAAGGCGTCGGTTCGCGTGAGATGATCGGAATGGGCATCGCGAGGACCTTCCAGAACCTCGGCATCTATGGCTCGATGACCGTTCTGGAGAATGTCATGCTCGGGGCGCATCACCGGTTTGGCGGCAAGTTCGCTCAAGCGATCTTCGCTCCATCTCGGATAAGGGCGGAGGAACGGTCTGCACGCGAGAAGGCTATGGCGGTGCTTGAAGAGGTCGGCATGGTCGAGCTCGCCGCGCGCGCGGCCGGATCGCTTTCCTATCCCCTGCAGAAGCGTATGGAGATCGCTCGCGCGCTTGCCGCCGAGCCTAAAATTCTTCTGCTTGACGAACCCGCCGGCGGACTGACGCACGGCGAGGTCCACGAATTTGGGTCGCTCGTCGATGGCATCCGACGCAAGCGGAACCTCTCCATTCTTCTCATCGAGCATCACATGGGGTTGGTCATGAGCCTTTGCGACCGGATCGTTGTCTTGCATCTGGGTCGCAACTTGGCCGAAGGCACCCCTTCCGAAATCAAGTCCAACGACGCGGTGATTGCCGCCTACCTCGGGAAGGCGGCATGACACTGGATCTCAAGAACCTCTCCGTGTTCTACGGCAAGACGCAGGCACTGTTCGACTGTTCTTTCTCAGTGGGAGAAGGCGAATTTGTCGCCCTGCTCGGCTCCAACGGGGCTGGGAAGACGACGCTGCTGCGTGCCGTTTCCGGACTGCTCCCATTCAAAGGCTCGATTGCCTTTTCTGGAATGGCGCTCGACAAGATCGTCGCGCAGAAGCGCCTTGCGCTCGGCATTGCTCACATACCCCAGGGGCGCGGTACTTTCTCCGAGTTTACGGTCGATGAAAACCTCTCCCTCGGGGCAACGATCGTGTCTAACCGATCACAAGTGAGAGAGGACAAGGACCGCTGGTACGAGACATTCCCGCGTCTGCGTGAACGGCGCGATCAGCTTGCGGGAAACCTTAGCGGTGGGGAACAGCAGATGCTGGCTGTCGCACGCGCGCTCATGTCTCGTCCGAAGCTTCTGTTGTGCGACGAGCCATCGCTCGGGCTCGCCCCTTCGATCACTCAGGAAATCCTGGCGATTTTCAAGACGCTCAACAAGGATCACGGCATGACGCTGCTCGTGGTCGAGCAGAATGTCGACATCACCCTTCAATATGCCGACCGGGCCTTCGTTATCGAGGCCGGCCAGATTGTGGCGAGCGGTGCGGCAAACGAGCTGATCGCCAACGAAGACATCAAGAAATCTTACCTGGGAGTTGCCTGATGAGCCTCTTCTTCCAGCTCGTCGTCAGCGGCCTGACCACGGGCGCAATTTACGCGGCGCTCGCCCTGGCGCTCGTCCTCATCTTCAGGGCAACCAACGTCGTCAACTTCGGCCAGGGCGAGATGGCGACCTTTTCCGCCTATGTGGCCTGGCAGTTGATGCAATGGGGTGCGCCGCTCTGGCTCGCCGTCCTCGCGAGCCTCATTATGGCGTTTGCTATTGGGATTGTGACTTTCCGCTTGATTATCCGGCCGATGTTGAGCGCTCCCGTGGAGGCGGTCGTCGTCATCACCCTTGGCATCCTCGTCCTCTTCCAAGCGGCGTGCATGTGGATGTGGGGCGCCGAACAACTCTCGTTCCCAAGCCTCTTCCCTGACGGCGGTTTGGATATCGGCGGCGTTCGCGTGCTCGCTTCCGCCATCGGCACGCTAACGATCCTTTTTGTTATCGCTTTGGCGATGGGCTCTATCTTCCGGTTCACCAGGCTTGGCCTATCGATGCGTGCGGCGGCTTTCGACCATGCCCGAAGCGTACTTGTCGGCGTTAATGTCGAACGCATGCTGATGTTGGGCTGGGGCTTTGCCGCCATTATTGGGGCACTTGCCGCAATCCTGATTGCCCCTCGGCTCTTCCTGAGCCCGACGATGATGACGCCAATCCTCTTTTACGGGCTCGCTGCAGCAACGCTCGGCGGCTGGGACAGTCCGCTTGGCGCAATCGTTGGCGGCCTCGCCGTCGGCGTCGCCGAGAGCTTGGGTGCAAGCTACCTCTCGTTCATCGGCGCCGACATGCGCATCGCCGTGCCGATCGCCCTCACGCTCATCATCCTGCTCGTGAAGCCCGTCGGCCTGTTCGGATCCTACAAGGTGACAAAACTATGAATGACGGATTCCGCGCGGCGGCTCTCAAGTTCGGTCTCTTTGCGATCGTCGCGATCCTTATCCCAGTCTTTGTGCCGGGATACGCACTTCAACAGGTGGCGATCGCGATCGCCTACGCTATCGCCATTTTAGGTCTGAACCTGCTAATGGGGTTCGCTGGCCAAATTTGCCTTGCGCAGGGAACGCTGTTCGGCGTCGGCGCTTACGTGACGGCGATCCTCAATGCCACCTACGGCATCTCGCCGCTCGTAACGTTGCCTGTCTCTGCAGCCGTGGCGGCCGTCGTCGGGCTTGCCATCGGCCTTCCGGCACTCAGGCTTCAGGGCTTGCAGCTTGCCATCGTGACATTTGGTATCGCGGCCGCGTTCCCGCAATTGCTGCTCAAGATGGGGAGCCTGACGGGTGGAGTGTCGGGGCTTCCGATCGATGCCCTCGAACCTCCGAGCTTCATGCCGGACAATCCCGAGTTGTGGCTCTACATCATATCGCTCACTTGCGCGGGGATCGGTGCCCTGCTTGTCTCGCTAATGCTCTTCGGCGACAACGGGCGCGCGCTCAGGGCACAGCGGGACAATCCACAGATTGCCCAAGCGCTCGGCATCAACCTGACACGTACTCGCCTTTGGGCATTTGCCGCAAGTTCGGCGCTCGCGGGACTCGGCGGCGGAGTGTTCGGGATCATCAGTGGTTTCATCAGCCCGGAGTCGTTCCTGGCAATCCTGTCCATCAACATCGTGATCGGCAGCATCGTCGGCGGCGCTACCAGTATCGTCGGAGCATTTCTCGGCGGTCTGTTCATGGTCTTCGTCCCGACCTGGGCATCTGACATCAACCTGAGCCTCGGCAACCTGATCTACGGCCTCGCGCTCATCCTGGTCATGATGGTCGCGCGCAATGGGGTCACTGGCTTCATCGAAAAATGGCTCTCGATGACTTTTCGGAGGATGGCGAGTAGCCGACGCCAAATTGAAACAAGGGAGGAACTGACATGAGATTTATTTCTATACTGAAGGGGAGCGCAATGCCGCTGGCTGTCGCGGCACTGCTCGCGGCAAGCGATGCCAATGCTGCGGAATCGTCGCCTGGTATCACCGACGACACCATTAAAATTGGTGTCACGGGACCACTGACTGGACCGGTCGCGGTCGTCGGCGGTGTCGCCGAAGGCATACGAGCGCGCGTCGAGCAGGCCAACGCCGAAGGCGGCGTTAAGATGGGCGACGGCAAGACCCGCAAGATCGACCTCATCATCGAAGATGATGGCCTTGATCCCCAGCGCACCTTGGCGAATGTCCGCAAGATGGTCGAGAAAGATCAGGTATTTGCTCTCGTCGGCACCGCGGCGACGCCAAACAATCTGGCGATCGGCCGCTACATCACGCAGAAGAAAGTCCCGAACGTTTTCATGTATTCCGGTGTCGTCTCCCTGAACGCACCCGAATGGGAGGTTGGCTTCGTGCCGTCGTTTTCAACCGAAGCAGACTCATTTGCTGCGTATCTTCAGATCAACAAGCCCGACGCAAAGGTGGCCTTCCTGTATCTGAACACCGAGACGGGCCAAACCTTTATGAAGGCCTTCGATAGCGCAATCGACGGAACGAACATCAAGGTGATCGAACGCCAGCCGGTGACATCGCAGGACCCCACTGTCGAGACCCAGCTAAATACTCTGAAAGCTTCTGGCGCTGATACATTGGTTATTATCGCCGCACCGCGCCAGGGGGGCGAGGCCATCCGTTTCCAGTCCGAAAGCGGTTGGAAGCCTTTAACCCTGGTCACTAACTTGTCATCGGCGTATCCGGTTCTCCAGTCAGTCGGCCTGGAAAATGCCAAGGGTATCATCACCTCCGACTTCCTAAAGCCGATCACCAGCAATCAGAAATCCGGTGACGAAGGCGTCGATCACTATCTCGACGCCATAAAAGCAGCCAAGGTGAACTTCGTCTTCGCCAATACGATTGGCCAGACCGGATATGCAATTGGCGACACGCTCGTCCAGTCCCTCGAAAAGCTCAAGGACCCCACCCGCGAAGAGCTGATGAAGGTCGTTCACAACATGGACGGTTGGAAGAACCCATTGCTCCAAGAGGGCATCACAATGACAACCAAGGAAGGATCCGACATCTACCCCGTGGAGGCACTCCAGCTATACCAGTTCGATGGCCAAGAATACGCACCGCTCGGTGGCGTCTTGGACTTTGAAGGCAAAACATACGAATAGCTCCCTACCAGTGGGTGCCGGCAACCGGCGCCCACACAGGTGAGGCAGATTTGGCAAGCATGGGCGGCAAAATTTACCCGGTCCGATAGTTGAACGACGAGCGCGGGAATTGTCGACATCTTCGCGGCAGGACGGCGCTCTTGGTCGTCATGCATTCGTACGTCCCGATTGGTACTAAGGAGCAGGCCTGGAATTCACTCGTCAGTCGGATAACGACCCTGCGTGAGATTGAACACCGCCGTCAGGTTGACGATGATGCTGGAGGTGCACTCCTCCTTGTTGATGACGCGGGCGTCGAGAACCTTGCTGGCGCTGCGGAGGCGTGATGCGGCTCCCTGCAGAAGGGACAGATGGCGATCTTCAACCCGACGGGCGACGTAACCGGCAAAGCCCGCATCATCGAACGAACCTTTGACGGTGACCCGAACCCCTCGACACTCTCGGTGCAAAAGCTCCTCTTGGTTCCATGTTGGATGCGATGGGGACGGCGTTGTTTCGCGTTCGCAGGCGCTACCGCGCAATTGACATACCGCGCGGTCACCTCGCCTTGGCATTCCACCTGTTCATTTGAACACGGCTTACTGATCGCAGCGTGGATATCTGCCCATCCCCAAATGGGGCGGCAACTCTTCCTCCAACTCGTCAACGCGCTGCGAACTCAGGCCATGACCCGCACATCCTCATCACCCGTCAAAGCCCCGCTCCAACCTCGCTGCATGCTGCCCTAAAATTCAAGGCACTTGGAGTGGCAAATCGAGCAATTCGATCGCCACACAGTCGTCGATGATGGAAGGCGGCACCTGAAAGGCTGACAGAATTTGGCGCACGACCTTTTCAGGATGATCGTGCTCCTGCTCTTGCCGGAGAAGCGTTGTCATCGACGCGAGAACGGTGCCAATCATCATATCTCGCCCGATCGTGACGCTTTGCAATTTGAATTCGCCCGACTCGATGCCCTCCTGAACGGACGCCGTTGCGTATTGGAACGTATCCGAACCAAAAATGGGCCCGACACTGGAAAGGTTGACCATCGCCCAACCCCAAGAAGGATCCTGGCGCGCGCGATGCAGGTAATAACGGATGGCCAGCGCAACCCGCATCGCGCAGATAGGAAGTGTTCGCATGAGCTCTTGCACTGCAACGTTGAACTCATGGCTCATTTCATAGGTGAGCACCTCGAACAGCTCGTCAATGTCAGAGAAATAGTTGTAAAAGGTCCCCCGTGAGATGAGGGCGATCCCACACACTTCTTCGATACGCGTTGACCTCCCGTTTGGACGGCCAAGCAGATGAAACGCCGCTGAAAGGATAGTCGCCCGGGTACGCGCACGCTTCTCCACGCCGATCTGCGCACGCCGTTCCGGGCTTATTTTCGTCGCCATGCCTGCTCGATTCCTCATTCAATCGCAGCGTATATAGGCCGGTCATGTCACGAAACCATTTTCAGAACAATGCATGGGATTTTTGGAAATCTTGCCGATCAGCTCCGTTCGAAGCATGAGAAAATACTGTTTTGATGCAAGCAGTTCTGCCGACATCGGGACGTAAACTGCCTGCGATGAAGATGTGCGACATCGTGCCATGAACCTGCTTTCGACGGCCGCAACAGTTGCCGCCTTCGGAAGGATTGATCATGACGCCTTACGTTTTAAGCGCCAAAGCCTGGATTTCGCGGATGACCCTTTCTACGGAAAGACCACAGTCTTCAGGCCATTGAGCATGACACGGGTTTCAAGATGCAATTTGACGGCCTTGGCGAGCACCCGGCTTTCAATATCGCGGCCGGTCTCGACAAGATCCTCCGGACCCATGGCGTGATGCACACGCTCGACTTGCTGCTCGATGATCGGCCCTTCGTCCAGATCAGGAGTGACATAATGCGCCGTGGCTCCGATCTGTTTGACACCCCTTTCAAAGGCCTGATGATAGGGCTTGGCTCCCTTGAAGCTTGGCAGGAAAGAGTGATGAATATTGATAATCCTTCCGAACAGGCGGCTCGAAAGCTCCGTCGACAGAACCTGCATATAGCGCGCCAGGACGATCAGATCCGATTGCGCATCGCTCATCAGCGTCAGGAGCTTTTCCTCTTGTTGAGCCTTCGTATCGCTGCTTACCGGCAGGTAATGGAAAGGTGCGCCCTCACGCTCCGCTGTCGGGCGGCAGTCCTCATGATTTGAAACGATTGCCGCAACCTCCGCGTTCAACCAGCCAACCCGGATTTGGTAGAGCAGATGTAAGAGCGCGTGATCGAATTTCGAAACCATGATGATGATCCGCGGCTTCCGTCCGACGTCGATCAACTCGAGCTTCATGGAAAACCGTTCAATCGGAGATTTCAGTGCACGACGAACCATGGCCTCCGTGACCGCTGTCGGGACAGAAAACGCGATGCGCATGAAAAAGGTGTTGGAGACACGATCCCAGAATTGATTGGAATCGGAAATGTTGGCGCCGAGCGCTGCAAGTTCAGAGGTCACCGCGGCGACGATTCCAGGCTTGTCTTGACATGACAAAGTCAAGACGAAGTTCTGCTGAACGGAGATTGTTTTCATTGCATAAAGCCTACTTCGATATGTGACTTGCCAGAAAGTCTCGGATCCATTCGGCCGTTTTTCCAACACCGCCGAATGGATAGAAATGCAAACAAACTGATCCGTGCTTGCTTGGATCGAGCCTTCTTATGAACTCCGCCACAAGCGCATCCGGGCCGGCGGTATTCAGAAGTTTCCGGATCGAGAGCCCGTATTTCGCCATGACTTTCGTGGACGCGCCGACGCCGCAGATCGTGGCGAAGCGTAACAGGGTTTTCACACTGGCAGGCCCCGGGACACCAATGCGTATGGGTGCTGTTATGCCCGACTGGCGAAGGCGCCCGATCCATTCGATGACCGGTTCGGCATCGAAGGAAAACTGCGTCGTGATGTCATATTCCAGCCCAGCAGCGGTCAGGAGGGCATGTTTTTCCTGCAGCACCTCGAAAAGCACCCCGTCACGGATCTTTGGATGTCCTTCCGGATATCCGGCTATGCCGACCTTCCTGATTCCATGCTTGGACAACAGTCCCGAACGAATGATGGCCAAAGAGTCCTCATATGGCCCGACAGGCACGTCAGGATCGCCGGCCACGATAAATAGACGATCGACGTTCGCCACGCTCACAAACAACGCCAAGAGACGATCCAGTTCTGCAGCCGAGCCCAAACGTCTGGCGGAAATATGTGGCACCGGATGAAAGCCGAGCTCTTTCACCGTTGCCGCGGCTGCAAGGCGCGCGTCATGATTTTCATTGGGAATGAAGGCAATTGAAACGCATGTGGCCGGTGCAAGCAGTTTGCTCACATCTTGGAGGCCGGCAGTGTCTTTTCCTGTGATTTCGAATGAGTATCCGTCAATCAATGCTGCGCGTGGCGACATCACCGGTCGCACGGCAAGGGCGTCTTCCGCCATATCGATATTATGCATCATGCGATGGCCCCTATAGACGTCTTCGGAAATTGTCGACGATCCCCAGCTGGATCGCACAAGGGATGCGTACGGCAGACTACCGCGGCCCCGCTGAGGGCCACTGGACAGTGCTGCCGTTCACCATGAAGCTTGCTTTGAGCGCCAAGCGGCTTGAGGTTACTGCTGGCCGGTCTTGATGACTTTTTCGAAGTAGGGAGCCGGAGCTACCTTGGCGCGAATTTCGCGGAGCTGGTGCGTGCCGACCGGAAGGCGCTGGGAATTTGGCTCACCCCAAAGCACTGTGACTTCCGCACCGGGTTCGGCGTGCTCAATATCAACGAGCGAGAGCGAGATGACCCGATTGGCATTGGCGGAATAGGCAAGCCATTGCGATATGCCGACGCGTTTGCCACCTTTCATGATCGCGTCCGACTGGAACGTCGCATACATCGGATTTGGCAGCTTCATGAACATACCGCCGTTGTCCGGATCGATCAGCGACGAGTTCATGCATGCCATGACGTCGTCGTTGTTCCATTCGAGCGTCACTTTCTTTCGCTTCGGATTGGCGACCCTTTCACGCAGGGCTTCCTTGCCAATGAAATCGTGATTGAAGTCGATCAGCGACTTGTAACCGACTTCAACCGGATCGACGTAGTAGTCCTCAATCTTGTCGGACAGGAAGCTGCCGCCGAGCGAGGCGACCGACTCCAGGAAGTACTGGTTCAGCCATTCGCGGTAGGGCTTCATTTCGGCGCTGTGATAGATGGCCGGAAGCGGCATTGGCATCCAGCCGGATTCCTGCGCGGTGGTCGAATAGGCCATCGCTCCAATCTTGCGCATGCCATATTTTTGCCCGACCTCGGCAAAGGCGGCGCGAATCTCGTGCTGAATGTCCCAAGGCCCATAGATTTCGTAGCCAGGCTCGCCTGCCATGCCATGGCGAAGGGCACGAACCGCGTGACCAGCAATCTGGAATTCACCGATATTGAAGAACTTGATGTCCGGCAACGTCCCGTCCGAAACCTCACGCACCAAGGGAAGCGCGTTGGGGCCCTGGACCTGGATACGGAAGACATCGCGCGTTCCCGAACGGATCGAGAAGTTGTCGTCCCGCACCGCGGTCACATTCATGCCGCTGATTTCGGCGTTGTACTGCACCCAGTCACTGGCAAAAGGGGCGCCGACGATGCGCAGAAATTCCTCTTCCTCGCGGAAGACAATGGCATCACCGATCATATAACCGTCGTGGCCGGCCAGCACCAGTTGTTTGCCGCGCAAAACCGGGAAGGAATCGAACTTGTTGGTCGCCAGCGTGGAAAGAAACTTTACGGCGTCCGGACCGCGAAGATGCAGTTCCGTCATGTGGTAGGAAAGCTCAAGCAGCGCAACGCTATCCTTCCAGGATCTCACCTCATCGCGCCAATTGGTGAACTCCGGTGGAATAACCGGGAATGTGTAAGGCCCGATGTTGGACCCACGAAGCAATTTTACCGGACCTCCGGCGTCATTGACAATGGACTCCAGGTTCTTGAGTCCCACGCTTGGTGCGATATTCATGTTCAGCTCCTCCCTGATACTGAAAATAAACTGCTAATATTTCGGCAAGCTTTAAACACGCAGCAACGATTTCGCTTCAAAACCCCACTATTGTTGCAGCCCAGCGCTTGGCGCCGGGCGATCGCTTTGCGACGCGGCTCCAAGCTCCCAGGACGACATCGCTCTTTCTTCAACGCCAAGTGGAAACTAGCTAACGGCCATGATCCGCTTTCAACTCTATACATTCATAAATTACACATACTGTCAATTTGATATTTTGTTCAATTTGAAAAATCTGCAGCGCCCCTTTGAAGGGATTTGAACCCTATGTGGAATAACAATGATTTAGGGAACGACAGAACTATCTGCCTAAAAGCTCGCTCGGGATCTTGTTCGGGGCGAACTGAGCTGTGGCGCCCTACGGTTCGCGTATTGCGTTGTCGAGGCCACGCAGCAGCGGATACAGGAAATAGGAGATCACCGTGCGGTTGCCGACCTTGATTTCCGTGGTCACGGTCATGCCGGGAAGCAGCCGCACCGGCACATCTGTGGCATTCAACCGGGTATCGGCAAGCAGGATGCGCGCCTTGAAGAAGGGGGCGGACGGCTGGCTCGGGGTGGCGGTCTGTTCCGGTTGGCCGGTGAGGAAAGTGTCCTCGCTGATCGTTCGCACTTCGCCCGTTGCCGTGCCGTATTTCTGGAAGGGATAGGCGTCGAGCTTGACGCGGGCTTCCTTGCCGACGACCACGCGGCCGATGTCGCGGGTGTTGATCGAGACTTCTGCTTCGAGCGGCACGTTGATCGGCACCAGCGTCACCACCGGCTCGGCCTCGCGCACGACGGAACCGACCGAGCGCTGGGCAAGATCGAGCACGACGGCATCGGCGGGTGCAGTCAGCGCCACCATGTTACGGCGCAGCTCCATCTTCTTCAGCTCTTCGCCGGTCATGTCACGCTGGCCGCGCAGGTCCACCAGCTGCTCCATCGCGGCGCGGCGGAAATCCTCGATGAAGGCCTGGCGGTCGGCGCTCAGTTTCGCGTAGGCGTGGACCGCCTCCTCGGCCTTGCCGCGCACCGCGGTGATATCGGCCTCCACATCGAGGCGAGCGTCGCGCGAGCCGAGCATGGTGAGCAGCGAACCGCTTTCCTTATCATAGAGCTTCTTTCGCGTGGCCTCGATCTGCGAGAGGTTGTCGCGCCGGTCGTTCAGCACGGCCTCCTGATTGCGGTTTGCCGCAAGTGCGGACGATTGGCCGGCGATCTGCTGTTCGAAATTCTGCAGCTGCGCCGTGTAGAAGGCCCGCCGCTGGGCAAAGAGCTGCAGCTGCAGTTGCTCATCCTGCGTGTTGCCGGCGATCTTCGAATAGTCCTCGCCGGTAAGCTCGGCCTCCAGGCGCTTCACCTGGGCGTCGAGAGCGGAAAACTTCGCCCTCAGTTGGCCGACATCGGCCTGGCTGAAGGTGGCGTCGAGCGTCGCCAGCGTTTGGCCGGCATGCACCACCTCGCCGACCTTGACGTCGATCGTGCGGATGATCGAGGTTTCGAGCGGCTGGACGACGATAGTGGGCTGTGTGGTGACGAGCTTGCCGGGCGCAATCACCACCTCGTCGATGGAGGAGACCGAGGCCCAGGTGATCGCTGCGGCAAGCAGTGCTGTCACGCAATACAGCGTCATGCGGGCAACGCGCGGCGGCGCGCGTTCTTCGAGTTCGACGGCATCGGACTGGAACTCGGCAATTGCCGGTGGCAGCGGTGGGCGGGCGATGAGTTCCCTGCCCTTCTCCGGCTCCTTGTCTGATGGCCCCTTGCCCGAAGGGACCGGCAGGTTCTCGCTGGGTTTTCTGCTGTGCGCGTTCATGCGACCTGCCTCATCTGCTGGGCCCACAGGTGGCGATAGGTCATGCAGCGCGATACAAGCTGATCGTGCCGGCCGATATCGGCGACCTTGCCACGCTCGATGACGAGAATGGCATCGGCATCGACGAGCGTCGAAAGCCGGTGCGAGACGATGATGACAGTGCGGCCGGCGGCGATGCGGCTCAGATTCTCGCGGATGATCGCCTCGCTGTCGGGGTCGAGGGCGCTCGTCGCCTCGTCAAAGATCAACAGCTTCGGATCGGTGATCAGCGCCCGGGCAATGGCAAGCCGCTGCTTCTGGCCGCCTGACAGATTGGAGGCGTTTTCCTCCAGCATCGTGTCAAAGCCGCGCGGCAGGCGCTCGATGAACTCCTCGGCGCCGGCGATACGGGCAACTTCCATGATCTCCTCGATGCTGGCATCCGGCTTGGCGGCGGCAATATTCTCGCGCACCGAGCCGCGGAACAGGAAACTATCCTGCAGCACGACGCCGATGCTCGTTCTCAGATGCACCAGGTCGATCTCGCGGCTGTCATAGCCATCCATGCGCACGAGGCCTTCCTGGCTCTGATAGAGCCCCTGGATCAGCCTTGTGATCGTCGTCTTGCCCGAGCCGCTTTTGCCGACCACCCCGAACAAGCAGCCCGCCGGAATGGCGAAGGAGACATTGTCGAGCGCCGGCGCGCTATCCGGGCCGTAGCGGAAGGTGACCCTGTCGAATTCGATGCGGCCCTGTAGATTCGGCCGAACACCTCGCCCGCGGCCCGCCTGCTCCGGCCGCTGGTTCATGATCTCGCCGAGCATGCGCACGGAGAGCGCGACTTCCTGATATTCGTGCACCATGGTGACGATCTGCACCAGTGGTCCCGAGACCCGGCCGGCGAGCATGTTGAAGGCGACCAGCGCGCCGATCGTCATCGCGCCACTGAAGACATCGAGCGCGCCGAGGCCGATGATCGCGACGCTCATCAGCTTCTCCAGCAGTCCGGTCATCGCCTGAGCGATGGTCGAGATCTTGTCGACCCGGAAACGCACGGAGATCGACTGGGCCGAATAATCGTCCCACACCTTGCGCTGGCGCGGTTCCAGCGCCAGCGATTTGACGGTGCGCATGCCGTGTACGGTTTCCACCAGCAATGCCTGGCGGTCGCCTTCGGCTTGATAGAGCGCCTGCAACCGGCGCTGGAACGGCCCGACGAGCATCATCACCACCAGCCCGACGAGGGCTGCGAAACCGAGCACGACGAGCGTCAGCTTGACGCTGTAGAGAAGCAGGATCGGCACGAAGACCAGGAGCGAAACGCCGTCCAGGAGTGTGAGAAACAGCCGGCCGGTCAGGAATTCGCGAATGCGCCCCGTCTGCTGCATATGCTTGACGAGAACGCCGGCGGAGGCCTGTTCGAAGAGCGCGATCGGCAGGTTGAGCAGATGGCCGAAGGTGCGGGTCGCGACGCGGATGTCGATCCTGTTCGTCGCATAGAGCAACAAATAGCGGCGCAGGAAAGTGAAGGTCGCGTCGAAGACGAGCGCGATCGCAATGCCCGCCGTGAGAACCGTCAGCGTCGCATAGCTCTGATGCACCAGCACCTTGTCGATGACGAGCTGAAAGAAGATCGGCGTCGTCAGCCCCAGCCCGTAGAGCACGAAGGCGGCGAGCGCGACATCGCGGAAGAAGCTGCGCTGCTTGATGATCTCGGGGACGAACCAGCGGAAGCCGAAGGGCCGGTCCTCATCGGACATGCGATAGTTGCGCTTCAGCAGGATCACCGATCCGAGCCAGGCCTTGGCGAACTGCTCTTCGCTGAGCATCATCACTTCGGCGCGTGATGCCAGCGGGTCGAGAACGCGGATTCTCTCATCCTCCCCGCTCCCGACAGCGCCGGCGATGACCACCCAGTTGCCGTTCGTCAGCTCAGCGAGCACCGGGAACGCCTCGCCAAGTTGGAACAGGGATCGCCAGTCGAGCGTCAGATGCTTTGCCCTGAGGCCGGCATCCTTGGCCATGCGCAGCAGCTGCCGCAAGGCAACAGGATCGTTGCCGACGGCATAATCGTGCTGCAATCGTTCAGGAGCAAGGTCGACGCCGTGATGACGCGCGACCAGCGCAAGACAATGCAGGTTGGTATGCAGAAAACCAGTCATGGCCCACCTGAAACAATACGAGACCGAGGCAATATTTGTTTTATCAGTTGAAGTTCGGCGAGGCGTTCGAAGCGCCGGCCTGCACCGACTGGATATCGGCAGCCGCCGCCGACATATCGCCGATGCGACGGACCGCACCAGCTTCGACCAACCCGCCAAGCGCCTTCTGCATGAGATCGACCGCATTGGCGAAGGCATCGACCGGCATGATGATGCGCTGGCGGAAAACCGGCTTCGGATTGTTGTTGGCGTCACGCTCGGTGGCCGAGAGCGACATCAGGTCAATCCGCACGATCGTTCCGGTGATGGTGATTTCGCCGATGCCATCTGCATAAAGTTCGTTGCTCATTGTTCTCTCCTCCGGTTGATAATCAAAACGTCTTCCTCTTTGGGCGGCTTACGTCCATTAGGATACTCTAACTATTTGAATGGGCGTGCTGCCAGGCCGGAAACGGGTCCCGTAGCCGGGCGGCGGTCTGCGGATCGAAGCCTCTCTCCTCACCGGTCAGGCAGTCGTCGAGCGCGGTGCGGATTGCGTCTTCGTCGAAGCCGGCGCCGATGAAAACCAGTTCCTGGCGGCGGTCGCCCCAGATCGCGTCCCAATGCCGGTCGATGAGTTGGCGGAACTGCTGAAAGCGCGGCCATTGCGCCTTCGGCACGGAGGCCCACCAGAAACCCTTGGTGTCGATGCGGCACTGCGTGCCGGCAATCGACAGCAGGCCGATCTCGTCGGGCCTTGTCGCCAGCCAGAAATGGCCCTTCGCCCGGATGAGGCCCGGCCATTTTCTGTCGAGGAAATCGCTCAGCCTGGAGGGATCGAACGGCCGGCGGCTGCGATAGACGAAGCTCGAAATGCCGTATTCCTCGGTCTCCGGCACATGCTCGCCCCAACCGAAGAGTTCCTTGTGCCAGAGCGGATGGCGGGCAGCTCTCGCTTCGCTGAAGAGGCCAGTATTCAAGATGGCGTCGAGCTTCAGCCGGCCGAAGCCGGTCTCGATGACGCGGGCATCGGGGTTGAGTGCGGCAACGATGCGGCGAACCTCGGCAAGCGCTGCAGGCGGCACATCCTGCGCCTTGTTGATGACCACGACATCGGCGAATTCGATCTGCTCGACGAGCAGTTCCACCAGCTTGCGCTCGTCGTCTCCGTCCCGGCTCTCGCCGCGATCGCTCAGGAACTCCGCGCTCGCATAATCGACCAGAAGATTGACCGCATCGACGACGGAAACCATCGTGTCGAGCCGCGCGACGTCGCAGAGGGCTGCCCCGCTCTCGTCGCGGAAGGAGAAGGTGGCTGCGACCGGCAGCGGCTCGGCAATACCCGTGCCCTCGATCAGCAGATAATCGAAGCGACCGGCGGCGGCGAGCCGGCGGACTTCGCTTAAGAGATCGTCGCGCAATGTGCAGCAGATGCAGCCATTGGTGAGCTCCACCAGCGTCTCGTCCGTCCGCGACAGGTTCGCTCCCCCGTCGCGCACGAGATCGGCGTCGATATTCACCTCGCTCATGTCGTTGACGATGACGGCGACCCGACGCCCCTCGCGATTGCGCAGGACATGGTTGAGGATCGTCGTCTTGCCGGCGCCGAGAAAGCCGGCAAGGACCGTGACCGGAAGTCTGTTGTCTGCACTCGTCATCGATACTCCCCGCTCGCTTCTTCTACGCCGCGAGCTGCGGTCTGAACGCTACGTCCACATAGTAGTTTGTGCTGTTATAGCTGGCACTTGGGAACAAGCCGCTCGCCCCATAGGCATAGACGCCGTTGTTGCCGCTGAGCGCCCTCAAATCGCCGTTCGTCACATCGGCGCTGAAGTAATTGCCGGTCGCCGAATAATTGCCGTTGGTGCTGTAGGAAACGACATAGGTCGTATCCGCGGCGACCTCGACCTGCTGGGTGAGCGTGGCGGTCTGCCAGCCGCTTGCCGTTTCGTTGCCGAAGCTGACGCTGCCGAGCAATGTGCCCGAGGCGGTCCAGAGATAGCCGTTGTGCGGGCCTGTATTGTCTGCCCCCTTGTAGAAGCGGATGCCGGTAACCCAGCCTGCCGTATCCGCCTGGAATTTCATGCCGAGATTAACCGGCTGATTGTCGTTGACGGAGACGATCGAAGGCGTCGCATCGGCGGCAAAGAGGTTCTGCTCCGGTCCTCCCGTCTGGCCGCCGTTGATGGTGAGCGCAACCTGCGCCGACGCCGTGCCGCCCTTGCCGTCTGCAATTGCGTAGCTGAAGTTCGCCGGTCCCGAATAGCCTGCCGTCGGCGTGAAAGTCACCGTCTTGGCCTGGGCATCGTAGGCGACAGAGCCGTTGACCGCGCCGCTGACGCCGGTGATGACAAGCGGATCACCATCGGCATCGGTGTCGTTTGCCAGGAGCACTGAGGCCTGGATGGTGATCGGCGTGCCGGTATTGGTCGACAAGCCGCTGTCATTGGCGGCGACCGGAATCGCATTCTGCGCGCCGCCCTGTTGATAGAGCACGTCGACCCAGTAATTGCTCGCATTGTAGGAAGCGGTCGGAAACAGGCTGCCCGAGCCATAGGCATAAAGGCCGTTGCCGCCACTCGCCGCACTCGACGGGGCCGTCAGCGCGCCGTTCGTATGGTCCGTCGTGAAGTAGTTCGCCGTTGCGGAATAGAAGCCGTTCGAATGGTAGCTCGCCACATAGGTGGCGCCGGCCGTAACATTGATCGGCTGGGTGAAGTAAACCGTCTGCCAGCCGCTCGCCGTCTCGCTGATGAAGGTGGCCTGGGCCAGAACCTGGCCGCTGGCCGTCCAGAGCGAGCCGACATGCGTGCCGGTATCCTGGGCGCTCCTGTAATAGGTGAGCCCGGTGATCTGGCCGCTGGCGGAAGCGATGAATTTGACGCCGAGTTCGACCGAGTTGGCGTCATTGGCGGCGGCAACACCCGACGTGTCGGCGCCGGTGAACAGGCTTGACGTCGTTCCTCCCCCGGGCGGCGTGCCGACAGTGAGGCTGACGGTGGCCGACGCTATGCCGCCATATCCATCCGCGATCGAATAGGAGAAGCTCGCCGCACCCGTATAACCTGCCGTCGGGGTGAAAATGACGGACTTGGTCTGGCTATTGAAGGTCACCGTTCCGTTGACCGCAGCATTGACGCCGGTGATGCTGAGCGGGTCGCCATCGCCATCGCTGTCGTTTGCAAGCAGGCTGGCTGCGGCAATCGACAGCGCCGTGTTGGAATAGGTCGTGTAGCCATTGTCATTGGCGGCGAACGGCACCGCATTGCTTGTCTGGTTGTAGACGACATCCACCCAGTAGTTCGACGACTGGTAACTGGAGCTTGGGAACCCCGTGCCATTTCCGAAGACGCCGTTACTGCCGGCGAGCGCCGTCAGCGCGCCGTTGGTATGGGCTGACGTGAAATAATCTGATGTCGCCACATAGGAGCCTGTCGTGTGGTAGGAGGCGACATAGGTGGTGCCAGCCGCGATATGCACCGGGTTGGTGAATGTCGCGGTCTGCCAGCCGCTCGCCGATCCGCTGTCGGCGAAGCTGACGGTCGCGACCAGCGTGCCGTCAGCCGTCCAGAGGGAGCCGGTATGAGCGCCGGTATCGCCGGCAGCCTTGTAGTAGCGGATGCCGGTAATCATGCCGCTGGACGAAGCGACGAACCTCATCCCGAGTTCGAGCGACTGACCTTCGTTGAAGCTTGCGCCCGTCGGCCCTTCGCTTGATTTAAACAGCGTTTCCCCGGCAGGGCCCTGGTTTACGGTGAGGCTGACGTTACCCTGATCCGTGCCGCCGCGCCCGTCCGACAGCGTATAGGTGAAGCTTGCCGGCCCCGAATAATTGTTGGTCGGCGTGAAGATGACGGTGCCGTTCTGCTTATTGAGCGTCACCGTACCGTTGACGGCATTGCCGACCGCCGAAATCGTCATCGCATCGCCATTGGGATCTGTATCGTTTCCGATGAGCGAGGCGATCGAGACGACGAGGCTGTCGTTGCGGGTGATGGCCAGCCCCGCGTCGTCGGTCGCAACCGGCGCGCTGTTGGGGCCGGCATCGAAGACCACGTCGACCCAATAGTTGGTGCCGGTACCGGGGCTCTGGCCGGGGAATGTGCCGGCATTGTCGCCATAGGCATAGACACCACCGCCATCGACGGCCTTCAGCGCGCCGCTGGCATAGGGGCTGGCGAAATAATTCTCGGTGGCGGAGTAGAAGCCGTTGGTGTGATAGGAGGCCACATAGGTCGTGCCGGCGGCAATCTGGATCGGGCTGGAGAACATCACCGTCTGCCAGCCGGAAAGCGGTTCGCCCACCGACACGCCTGATGCCAGCAGCGTTCCGTTGGCGCTCCAGAGGCTGACGACATGGTCGCCGATATTGTAGAAGCCCTTGTAGAAGCGGATGCCTTCCACGTAGCCTGCCGTCGTCGCCTGGAAGCGCAGGCCGAGCTCGACGGAATCGCGATCGATCGCCATTTCGACCGCGGGCTTTTCCGCAAGCGTCCATAGGCCCTGCGTGCCCGGCAGCGTGACGGTGACCTGCTTGCCGGCAGACGGCGCCTCCATATTGACGCTGTCGTCGACGGCGCGCGACATGATCGTATAGGTGCCGCTCGCCTGGACGACCCAATTATAGCTCCAGCTCTCGCGGCCTGACGCCTTGAACCAGTGCTGGCCGCCATCGGTGGAGACTTCGACGCCGGCGATGATGCCGCCGCCGAAGTCCTGGGCCGTGCCTGTGATCGTCACGCGCTGCCCTTCGACGAAGCTTGCGCCTATGATCGGCGAGCTGATCGACGAGGTTGGCTTCAGCGTGTCGGTCGACTGTGTCGCAAGGATCAGGCTCGCATCCAGCGTCGTCGGCTGAATGCCCATGTCCGCGAACATGTTGACCATCGCCTGCTGCACGTTGCGATCGGTTGACGTGGCCGGGCCCTGGTGGTTGTCACTCAGCCCCCAGGACCAGAAGACGGTGCCGGCGCCGAAGACCAGCGCGCCGCTTTCTGCCCGGTACATGGTCAGGCTATGGGTCGCCACCGCATCGCCGACCGTGGTGCCGTAATCGCGCAGATAGGTGCTCACCGCGATGGAGGAGAGCGACAGGTTGATGAGGCCATCCGGCCGGAAGCCGTTCTCGACATCGGAATCCCACTCATAGCCGAGCAGGTTCTGTACCAGATTATAGGTTTCGCCTTCATTCAGCTGGGAGACATCGGTATTGCGCCAGAAGCGCAGGTTCGAATAGTCGTAGGGAATGGAGATCGTATCCTGCCGGTAGCTGTCCACCTGGAACATCGTGCCCGTCAGCGCATTCTCCGGCTGCTGCCCCGGATCGGCATAACGCGGATCGCGCCAGGTGCCGGTGCCGACATTGCTCGGATCCGTGCTCGTGCCCCAGGTTTCCTTGTAGCAGACCATGGTGCGGTAGGCCTGGCCGCTGCCGTCGATGCTGCTTTCCCAGCGGACCTTCCAGTAGCACTCGTTTCCGCTCCAGAAGGCGAGGTTGACGCCGGCATCGCGCGCCGCCTCGACATTGGCGCGCTGTTCGGCAGACCAGTATTCGTCATGCCCGACGGAGAGATAGGCATCATGGTTCAGCAACAGCGCGCCGCTGCGTGCCGCATCGACGCCGGAAATATAGGAAACGTCGTAGCCGTTCTGTTCCAGCCACGAGATGGCGGAGGATTCGACGCCGAAGATGTAGTCGTGCGAGCCGCCGATCGGGCTCGTATTGGTAATGATCGGCCGGTTATAGCTGACCGCCGAGGCCCGGCCGATCGCCGTCAGCCCGCAGCTGCAGTTCGGCGGCAGGTAGCCGATCATGTCTGCCGGGTCGACGGGCACTTCGCCGTAGTAGAGGCTGGCGCCGCCCCAGGCATTATAGGCCTGCCATGTCGTGTCGGACGTCTGGAAGACGATATTGCTGGTCGAGGCGTCGTCGCGCACGACGAAGGGGATGATGCTTGCATCCTCGGTGCCGTCTTCGCGCACCAGCTTGGCGAAGTAGACGCCGGAGACGGCGTCCGTCGGAATCTGCCAGCTCGCCGAAACCGACCAGTTGCCGCAATCGATAAGGCCGAGCGACATGTCGACGATCGGATGCGGCTGGATCTGCGCCGTTGTCAGCGATTTCTCGATCGAGTCGACCTTGCGTGCGCCGGCCCCGCCATAATAGCCCATGCGGTAGATATCGATGCGGTAATGGGTGGAATCGGTGGCGATCTTGAAATCGACCGTCTGGCCGATATTCGTGCTGATTTCGGTGGCGAAGCCCTGAATGGTGCCGCCGCCGTCGCCTTCAAGACCCCACTCGCTGATCGGGTTGCCCTGCTTCAGGTTTTCGAGCGCGATCTTGTTGGGCGTTACCGTCGCGACCGACGCCGCCGAAGTCGCTGCCACCGAAGTTGCCGTCGCTGGCGTCGCCAATGCCGTCGCGGCGGCGGTCGTCTCAGCAGAAACGTCCTGGCTCGGCTCCACCGAGATGGATCCTATCGAGGCCTGAAGGCGCAATGAAGTCGTGCCGACACTGCTGGAAGAACTGGCCGGCGCCGCCGTCTTGGCGCTGCCGGTATCGGCATCGCTGGTAACACCCGTCAGCGCCGGAGCGGCAGGCAGTGTCGCAGCCTCCTCATACGGGTCCGGGCCGAGCACGGTGCGTTCGGATGAAGTCGTCGTCTGCAACACCGTCGCAACCGAAGCCGTCTTGGCAGAGGTGTCCTGCGCGCCGCCGTCGCCTGCAGGCGCGGGCATCGCCGTCGGTGGTATCGAGGCAGTTTGCACGCCGCCCGATGAGATCAGCGCGGCAGGCTGCATGATATTGCCGGTAAAGGAAGACGGACCGGTGAAGGAGGACGGGAGGGCGGCGCCGTCGAGATTGGCGAAGCTGCCGTTACTGGCAAAGCTTAGGGAACCATCGGTACTCGTGGAAGATACAACCGTCGCGGTTCCCAGCACTGCGCTCCAGGTTGAGGGTGCACGACAGATACTCAACGCTCCACCAAATGTACTCAAATACTCACGATTACTGACATGAATTCTCCGCATCAGCGGCGTCCCCTTCCGCATCGGCCCGCCCTTCGGCCGCCATAGCAAGAGCTTCATTCTGGCACCTTTGCCAAGGGAATGTACGACAGCAATCTGGGGTATGAGGGAGGTATCCCCTACGCCCATATGATGACCCTCAACGCATACCAGCCGGGCTACTTCCAAGTGGCTGACGCTGGTTGAAAAGGCATTCTGGGCCGGTCCGGCTGGTCGAGCCGGTTTTTAACTCGAGCGCCCGTGCTACCAGGCCGGAAACGGATCTTCGAGGGTGGCCCAGTCGCGCGGATCGGCGCTGGCGAGGCATCCGTCCAGTGCGGTCCGCACACCTGTCTCGTCCATATCAACACCGATGAATACGAGCTCCTGCCGACGGTCGCCCCAAGCGCTGTCCCACCGGCTTTCGATATGCTGACGAAACTGCTGATGGCTCGGCCAATCCTGCCGGGGCACGGCTGCCCACCAGAGCCCCATGGGCTCGCAGCGCCGCTGCACCCCGGCCGCCGACATCAGGCCCACATGACGCGGGCGTGTGGCAAGCCAGAAATGGCCTTTGGCGCGGATTACCCCCGGCCAGGGCTCGTCCAGGAATGCTCGAAACCGCCTGGGGTCGAAGGGACGCCGCGTGCGATAGACAAAACTCGACACCCCGTATTCTTCCGTCTCCGGGACATGGTCGCCCGGGCTGTACAGCTCCTTGTGCCACAACGGGTGGGCGGCGGCTTTTGCTTCATCGAAGAGGCCCGTACTGAGGATGGTTGCAAGAGAAACCTTGCCGAAATCCGTCTCCACCTGGCGCGCATCCGGGTTGAGCGCAGCAACTATCTTGCGGACTTCCGCGCGGATCTCTTCGGTCGCGTCCGAGATCTTGTTGATCACGACAACATCGGCAAACTCGATCTGATCCACCAGCAGGTCGATGAGTGTGCGCCGGTCCTCGCCGTCGCGCTGCAGGCCGCGGTCGGCAAGCAGATCGGCACTGCTGTAGTCGGCTAACAGGTTTGCAGCGTCGACCACGGTGACCATTGTGTCGAGGCTGGCAAAATCTGCGAGCGAGACGCCGTTCTCGTCACGGAAGGAAAAGGTTGCAGCGATAGGGCATGGCTCGGCAATGCCGGTGCCTTCGATCAACAGATAGTCGTATCGCCGCTCTTCTGCCAGTCGCCGTACTTCCGTCAGCAGGTCGTTGCGCAGGGTGCAGCATATGCAACCATTGCTGAGCTCGATCAATGTCTCCGTCGTATGCGACAGGTTGCAGCCGCCGTCTCGAATGAGACTGGCGTCTATGTTCACTTCACTCATATCGTTGACAATGACAGCGACCCGCAGGCCCTGACGATTATTCAGGACGTGGCTAAGAAGCGTCGTCTTACCAGCGCCGAGGAAGCCGGCCAGCACGGTTACCGGGAGCCGCTCGATCCTGTTCATCGGCATTCCTTGAATGCGGGCGGTCGAAGCGCACTTCGCCGCGACCAGCATTTGCGTATGAGCCTCATTCGAAACCGGTCCGTAACCGTGTCTTTTTTTCACGCGACGAGCTGTGGTCGGAAGACAACGTCGGCATAGTAATTCGCCGAATTGTAGGTGTCGGTCGGGAAGAGACCTGCGGTGGCGGATCCGCCATACGCATAGACACCGTTGCCGCCGGCGACGGCACTTGATTGGGCCGTCAATGGACCATTGGTGACCGCATTCGCGAAGAAGCCATCAGTTGCCACGTAAGCGCCGGTGGTGTGATAGGACGCAATATAGTTGGTGTTTGCGGTAATGGTGACGGGCGTCGTGAAGTTCACCGTCTGCCAGCCGCTCGCCGTGGTGTTGGCGAAGGTGGCGGTGGCAAGCCTGGTGCC
>NZ_JACIFS010000005.1:0-413416 GCF_014197475.1 Rhizobium sp. BK212 | reverse complement strand
CCAAGCGTGCCTGATGTCGCGCCGAAGACGACGGCCGTGACCGTCTTGGTATCACCGGCATCCGGATCGGTGTCGTTGGTCAGCACGTTGCCGCTGGCAACCACACCGCCCGAACCATTGGCGACACCACCCTTCTCGGTCGCATCCCCCGCATCGGCAACCGCCGTCGGCGTCGTGTTCGAGCTCGGCGTGGTAAACATCACATCGACCCAATAGTTCGTCGACTGGAACGTGCTCGTGGGGAATAGGCTGTTGCTGCCATAGCGGTAGACGCCGTTGCCGCTGGCCGGCGCCGTGAGCGACCCGCTCGTTACGTTCGAGGTGAAGTAGCCGGTGGTCGTGGAATAATGACCGCTATTCGTGTGATAAGACGCCGTATAGGTTTGTCCGACTGTCAGTGACACCGGGCTGGTGAAATAGGCAGTCTGCCAACCGCTGACCGACTCATTCGTGAAGGTGAGGGTCGCAAGCCGCGTGCCGGTGCTCGACCATAATGAACCGGTATGCGTGCCAGTATCCAGGTCGCCCTTGTAGAAACGAATGCCGGTGACGGTGCCTGCCACGGAGGTCTGGAATTTGACGCCGAGTTCAACGGCTGAGCTATCGTTGGTGTTGACGACCGCCGGCGTCGCCGCGCCGAAGAGAGAGGTGTAACTCGGCCCGCTGACGGTGACCGTGCGTCCCGCCGAGGGTGTTTCCAGGTTGATGTTATCGTCGACGGCGCGAGATCGGATGGTGTATGTGCCCGCTGTCTGCGGCGACCAGGTATAAGTCCAGTTCTCATCGCCCGTCGCCGGATGCCAGCTTGCCCCGTTGTCCGTGGAAACCTCGACGCCGGCGATGACCCCGCCGCCCGTATCGGTGGCGGTACCTGTAATCGTGACTGCGGAGCCAACGGTCGCCGTTGACGGCGCCGTGATGATGGAAGTCGGTGCAACATTGTCCGACGAAGCGGTTGCCGCGACGAGCCCGGATTGCAGCGTCCCGGGCTGAATGCCCATATCGGCAAGCAAGTTGACCATTGCCTGCTGCACGCGCGGGTCCGTCGGCGTCGCCGTGAGATCGTGGTTGTCGCTCAGGCCCCATGTCCAGTAGACCGTGCCGGCGCCGAACACCAAGGCACCGCTGGGCGCGCGATAGAGCGTCAGATTGTGGGTCGAGGTCGCATTGCCGGTCGTGTTTCCGTAATCGAGCAAGTAGGTGCTGACCGGAAGCGTCGTCGACGACAGCTTCACGAGGCCGGCCGGATCAAAGCCGTTGTCTACAGCTTCGTCCCATTCGTAACCGAGATAATTCTTGGTGAGCGTCGCCGTCTGGCCAGGCTGAAGATTGGCGACGCTGGTATTGCGCCAGAAACGCAGATTGGCGTCGTCATAGGGAATAGTGATCGCCTGTAGATTGCTGCCGACATCGTCGACCTTGAACAATTGTCCGGTCAGCGAGTTTTCCGGGTTTCCGCCGCCGATAGCGGGTGGGCTGAGACGCGGATCCCGGAATGTGCCCGTCCATTCGTTGGAAGGGTCGATGCTGGCGGTGGGCGACCAGGTCTCCTTATAGGAGATCAGCGTGCGATAGGGCGTGCCGTCGGCGCTGTAGGCATTGCCCCAACGGGTCCGCCAATAAACCTCGTTGCCGCTCCAGAACATCAGGTTGACGCCCGCATCGCGCGCGGCTTCGACATTGGTTCGCTGCTGTCCAGACCAGTATTCGTCGTGCCCGGCATCAACATAGGTTTTGTGATTGAGCAACAGGCTGCCATAACGGTCGACGTCGACACCCGACAGGTAGGAGACGTCATAGCCGTTCTGTTCCAGCCAGTAGATGCCTGCATATTCGGCGCCGAACAGATAGTCCTGCGGACCGGCATAGGTGCCGACCCCGCCGCGGGTCGCAATCGGCCTGTTGTAGCTGACCGCATAGGCACGACCCGCCCCCTGGCCTGTCGCCGGACCATTGCCGCCATAGAAGTTAGCGCCACCCCAGCCGTTATAAGCTTGCCATGTCTCGTCTGCAGTCTGGAAGACGATGTCGCTGTGGCTGTCGTCATCCCGCACGATGAACGGGATTTGATTTTCGCCAAAGGTGCCATCCTGTCGCACGAGCTTGGCGATGTAGACGCCCGAGACGGCATCATCGGGTACGGTCCACGACGCCGAGACTGCCCAGTTGCCGGCATCCACCGTGCCGGTCGAAGCGTTGCGCAACGGATTGGGCTGCGTCTGCAAACCGGTATGCTGCATGGTCGCGACCTTGCGCGCGCCCATGCCGCCATAATAGCCGAGCCGATAGATATCGATCCGGTAGTTGGTGGAATTGGTATTGATCTTGAAGCTGACCGTCTTGCCGTTGTCGACGCTGATATCGGTCGCAAACCCCTCGATGTTGGAGCTACCGGCACCGTCGATGCCCCACTCGCTCTCCGGGTTACCCTGCTTCAGGTTTTCCAGCACGATCGCGTTGCTGGCCGCCGCCGCCGCGGCCGCCAGATTTTGCGTTGCCACCGACCGCTGTGTAGAAGGTGGCGTTGTCACCGAGCCGGAAAGGATGCCGATACCCTTGGATGTGGACGTGCCCGTTCCGATTTCTCCGCCACCGGGCAACGATCCGTTCAAGATCGTCGAATCCGTCCACGTTGCGGTCCCGCGCCAGCCCGAGAGCGGGGACAAATCACGGTCGAGAAGCGGATCGCTGACCGAGGCGCCGATGGCCCGTTTGATCGTCTCCACATAATCCGGGCCTTCGGTCAGCTTGGTTCCCGACAATTGACCGTCCTGTTGAAGCAAGGCGCCGCCATGCGCCCAATCGAGAATCCGCGTGGGGGAGGTAAAGTAGCCGCATCCGCACACACCAAAGGGCATGCCAAATGCCAGCGAATTGGCGCCGGCATGCTGGGCTGTCGCCTGCGCTGACGGGCTCGATTCGAGAATGACGACCTTGCCCGAGTGCGCACGCTCAGCCGCCACCGCAGCAGAACCCTGCCCGGAAACCGTCGGCGCAGGGCTTTGCGGCAGATACGGAGCCAGAGGATCGTCGCCTATGGAGGTCATTCCAGCGTAGCTGCGATAAAAGGGCGATGCGGTCCCGAATGCAACTCCGTTCGCGTCCCGCTCGAAACGCGCAAAACCAAGCGTGTAGGCGGGCAACCGTGACGCGGCAGTATCAGCGCTTGGCCCCCCCGTTTCAAGATTTGTCGCGACAGTGTTGGCCATGGGCGGCTGCGCACGGGGGATATCAGCTCGACCGTCCGCGTCGCCGATCACGCCCTCTCTCCGTCCAACGTCATGCTCATTGAGCTCCACGTTGTTGTCGGGATTGTCGACAAGCGTTCCATCATGCTTGCTTCCATCCGCGGTTTGCACGGATGCCGCAAGTTGAGCGCTATCCTCGCGCCTTTCGGCAGGCTTGCGCGGCTTTCCCTCTCCGCCGACGGCCAACCATCGGGGAACCAGCGAATCCAACAGGAGGGAGCGCGAGCTCCAGCGGCGAGCGTTGCGATACATGGCGGGCACCTCTCGCGTGATTTTCAGGATCGAATCTATGAGGATCGTTTGATACGAGACCCTGAATTATAGCCGAAAAATGAGAGGGTATATCCTACGCCTTTCGCTCTACATGCGGTATCCTTTGGGCAAACGGCCGTGTTGCGTCGCCCAAGTGATGCATGAGACGCGTGAAATCGCGAAGATTCGCCTTTCCTGTGCAAGGCTCGAAGCCGCGGCGGTGGCTTCACCATCGCCGCATGGTGGCGCTCATGCTGGCCTCCCAAGCAGGAAGCCACGCACCGGACCGTTCGTGCGATAGCATAAGCCGCTGGGCCTGTTGATTTTTCGAGGCGATGCCTCTGTGTCGCGCAGAAGATATGTGTTTCTGCTCGATTTAGGCTTATGCACCCTCCCCACCCTATCAATTGTGATTAGGGAAAGTAAACGACCTCCACCTTCCTCAAGGCTTCGCTACACTGCACACTAGCGATGTGGTTTCGGGCTTGGCGTCCGGCGTTCGAACAGCGCTTAAGGCATCGGACCAGCGTCCGTTGAAGGATGTTTTGAAGGCGAGACATGTACATGAATCTATCGCACCGCGTCCCTCACCTGTTCTTTCGAGCAACGTTTGTCATCAGTGCACTGGTCTTTCTTGCCGGAGCTGCGTCGCCGGCTCTCGCCGATAGCGCCCCTTTGGCTCCACAAACGAAAATCCGCCTGACGGTCGTCCAATGGATGCCGTCCAAGGGGCAGTTTGAGCGATGGGATGCGATTGGCGGCGAATATACGGTTTCGGAGGCAGGTGAAGTCTCCCTCCCCTTTCTGGGGTCGCTGCCGGTTGGAAATCTGGACAGTGCCAGCCTGACCAGCGAGATTGGCAAGCGCCTTCAGGCAAAGATGGGTTTGGCCCAGACACCTGCGGTGACCATCGACGTTCTCGACTATCCGGCCATTTACGTCGTCGGAGACGTGATGGCGCCGGGAGAATACAAGTTTCACTCCGGCCTCAGCGTCCTGCAATCCCTGGCCATGAGCGGCGGCCCGTTGCGGGCTGCGGCACAGCAGCAAACGGAGACGATCAAGCTTGCCGGCGAGCTACGAGAAATCGACCATTCGCTGCTGCGCAGTTCGGCAAAGCTCGCGCGGCTGCAAGCGGAGATGGCCGGCGCGAAAGAGATCGTCTTCGATCCGCCGCCCGCTGCCGATCGGCAATATGCCGAGAGTATCCATCAGGAGGAGCAGGTCATTTTTCAGGCCCGTGCAAACGCGCTCGCCAAGCAGTCGGTGGCCCTCGTCGAATTGCGCAATCTCTTGAATGCGGAAATCGATACATTGGAAGAAAAGCTGAAAGGCTCGGATGACAATATCCAGTCGGTCGAGGAGCAACTGACGAGCGTGAAGACGCTTGTCCAGAAGGGCCTCACGATCACCTCACGACAGATGGATCTGGAACGATTGCTCACCAACTATCGCTCCGACCGGCTCGATCTGGTCACCGCCATCATGCGGGGCCGCCAGGCGATCAACGAGACGACGCGCAATCTCGAGGGACTTTCCGACACTCGTCGGAGCGAGGTCGCTTCCGAAGTGCAGGCGGAAAAGGCCACTCTCGATCAGCTCAAATTGAAGCGCGACACCACGCAACAACTGCTTCTCGGAGAGCTGTCGACCGGCATCAACGTGAATAACCGCGATGAGGAACTCCCGCTGACCTTCATCGTGAGCCGGCGGGACAAGGGACAAGTCAATCAATTCCAGGCATCCGAAACGACGGAATTGGCGCCGGGCGACGTGGTCAGGGTAACCAAGCCCCGTATCACGGATGCGCCGTCCGAAGACGCCGCTGCGCTGCCTGTTCAGACAGAGGCTAATATCAGTCAGGTAAGCCGGTGATCCGCGAAAGGCATGTGCCGCAATCGGCCCTGCGGCGGGCGATTCAACGCCGGCACCGGATAACGGGCATGGGCATCCGATGACTTTGCGCATGACCCCACCCAGCAGCCAGACCTACACCCAGATCCTCAAATCGACGATGCTGATGGGCGGCTCTTCGCTCGTCAATGTCGCACTCAGCATTATCAGAAACAAAGCCATGGCTGTTCTGCTCGGGCCGGAAGGCGTGGGACTGATGGGCCTCTATGGATCGATCCTCGATATCGCGCAGGCGATTGCCGGGCTTGGCGTGGGCAGCAGCGGCGTGCGCCAGATTGCCGAAGCTGCGGGCACCGATGACGCAGAAATGATCGCACGATCAGCAACAGTGCTGAGACGCATATCGATGGTGCTCGGATTGTTTGGTGCGCTCCTTCTCGCCGCATTGGCATTCCCGGTGTCAAATTTCACTTTCGGCGGCTACCAGCATGCCGGTGGCATTGCATTGCTGTCGCTGGCAATCTTCTTTCGACTGGTCTCCGCAGGGCAGACTGCATTGATCCAGGGCCTGCGCGGCATTGCCGATCTTGCCCGTATCAACGTGCTTGCCGGGCTTATCGGCACAGCTGTCAGCATCCCGCTGATCTATCTGTTCGGCCTGCAGGCGATCGCACCGTCCCTCGTGGTCATTGCGGCTGCCTCGATCCTTCCGACCTGGTGGTACAGCCGGCGGATCTGCCCGCATCCCTCGCCAATGCCCACGCGCCAGTTCGGTCGGGAAGTGTCGGCACTGCTCAGGCTCGGCTTCGTCTTCATGGCAAGCGGGCTTCTGACCTTCGGCGCGGCTTATGCCATCCGCCTCATCGTGCTGAAGGAGGGCGGTGTCATGGCGGCTGGATTGTACCAGGCGGCCTGGGGCCTTGGCGGTCTCTATGCCGGCTTCATCCTGCAGGCGATGGGAACGGATTTTTATCCGCGCCTGACCGCGGCGGCCGACAACAATGCCGAATGCAATCGGCTGGTCAATGAACAGGCGGAAATCAGCATGCTGCTCGCTGGCCCCGGCCTGCTCGCCACCCTGACGCTTGCGCCGCTCATGATGAGCCTGTTCTATTCGGCGGAATTTCAGGGGGCAGTCGATCTTCTGCGCTGGATCTGCCTTGGAATGATGCTGCGGATTATTTCCTGGCCGATGGGTTTCATCGTCGTGGCAAAGCGTACCCAGGCGATTTTCTTCTGGACGGAGGTTGCGGCGGCGGTCGTGCATGTGGGGCTTGCCTGGCTCTTCGTATCGCTGCTCGGCACGCAGGGAGCCGGTATGGCGTTTTTCGGCCTCTATGTCTGGCACAGCATGCTGATCTATGTGATCGTGCGGAAGCTGACCGGTTTTCGCTGGTCCGCCGCCAATCGCAGACACGGGCTGCTTTTCTTGCCCGCATCGGGACTGGTATTCCTGATGTTCTCGATTTTGCCGCTATGGCCGGCGACGGTGATTGGCTTCGTCGCCGTCGCTCTCTGCGGGCTCTACTCGCTGCGCATGCTGATCGACCTGCTTCCGCCGGAGTCCGTGCCCGCAACCATCCGCGGATGGATCACGAAATCTGCATAACGAAACAATGCGCGTATCCGGAGATGCGCGCATTGTTTCGTTATGCAGATTGTTTTTACCTCAGGCAAATGCGGGTTCAGGCGACAGCGACATCCATGGCACGTTGCACGCTGGCGGCTCCGACGGTCGCTTCCGCAAGGGCTGCGCGCAATGCCTCGACGACCCGGTCCATGTCAGACACGGTCATCTGGGCATAAAGCGGCAGGATTATCGTTTGCTGCTGCGCAGATACGCTTCGCGTCAGGCTCGTGGCAACGCGGTGGGAGGTCTCACCGGAATAGGCTCCCTCCAGATGAATGTTCATCACACCACGCCGAGTCGAGATACCCTGATCGAGCAGGGTCTGCATGACGGCCCGCTGGTCGACCGTATCGGGCAACCTCACACAGAAGCTCTGCCAATTGCTGCGAGCCCAGCGCGGCTCGGCCGGCAGCGAAAGCCCGACAATCGTCGACAGACGCTCGCAATATTGCTCGGCAAGCAGCCTGCGCTGGGCAACCAATTCCGGCAGCCGCCGCAATTGCTCGCGTCCGACGGCCGCCTGAAGATCGGTCATCCGGTAATTGTAGCCCAACTCGTCATAGTCTTCGAAGATGACTTGTTTGGAGCCGTGACGAACGGCATCGGTGACGCTCATGCCATGCTGACGCCAGAGCCGGAACTTCCGGTCATATTCGGGATTGGCCGTTGTCAACATGCCGCCATCGCCTGTCGTGACGACCTTCCTGGGGTGGAAGGAGAAGCAGGCAATGTCGCCATGCGCTTTGCCGATCTTTTCCCAACGACCGTCCCACAGGATTTCGCTTCCGGACGCACAGGCTGCATCTTCGATAACCGGTATCGAGTGGCGCTTGCCGATCTCCACGATGGCGCGGAGATCGCAAGGCATGCCGAGCTGATGCACGCAGAGAATTGCCCTGGTGCGAGGCGTGATTGCTGTTTCGATCAGGCTGGGGTCGATGTTGTAACCATCCGCTTCGATGTCGACGAAGACCGGCACTGCATCACAGTATCGAATCGCGTTCGCCGTTGCGATGAACGAATGGCTGACTGTGACGACTTCATCGCCGGTGGATATGCCGACAGCCTTCAGGGCCAGATGCAACGCGGTCGTGCAGTTGGACATGGCGCAAGCATGCGCGGCGCCCACAAAGGCAGCGAATTCACGCTCGAAAGCCGCGACTTCCGGCCCCTGCGTCACCCATCCCGACAAAATAACGCGGCGCGCAGCCTCAGCCTCTTCTTCCCCGAGGACGGGTTTGGCAACAGGAATTATGGATTGAGATGAGCTCATGCAGCCTGCCCCCCTGCGCTTGTCTGCTTTTGCCACCAGGCAACGAGATCGCGAAGCCCTTGCTCCATGGAGATCTCCGCCTTGAAGCCGAGGAGCCGTTCGGCCTTGCTGATATCGGCAAGGCGACGGGTCACGCCGTTGACCGTGCGGGCCTCTTTGTGCTGCGGTTCGAGTGAGGAACCCATAATGTCGCTCAGCATCTTCGCGAGTTCCAGTAGACTTATTTCCTTGCCGCTCGCGACGTTGAACACTTCGTCCGTGACATCGCTTTTCGCGGCCAGAATGTTTGCCCGGGCGATGTCGCGTGCATCGACGAAGTCCATCGTCTGGCTACCATCCCCATAGATGAGGGGCGGCATCCCGGCCACCAGGCGTTCCATCCAACGGATCAGAACTTCCGTATAGGCGCCGTAAACGTCCATGCGCGGCCCATAGACGTTGAAATAACGGAGCGCGACATAGCGCAGGCCGTACATCTCCGCAAAACTACGCAGCAGCCCCTCGTTGAATGTTTTCGCCGCGCCGTAGATCGTCCGGTTATTGTACGGATGATGCTCTTCGGTCGTTGGAAAACTCTCGGCAAGCCCCAGAACGGAGGCGGAAGAGGCAGCAACTACTTTCGATACGCCCGCCTTGACGGCGGTTTCGAGAACGTTGAACGTCCCCTCCGCAAGGACATCGAAAGCCAGTCGAGGCTCTTCGGCGCATTGCGTGATGCGGATGGCGGCCTGATGAAAGACGATGTCGACGCCTTCGAAGACTTTTGCCAGAAGCGCTCTGTCGCGGATATCCCCGTCGATGATCTTAACAGGCGCGCTTGTTATCGCCGAGCTGAGATTGTCCCGGCGCCCGCGCACGAAATTGTCGAGGACGATGATCTCGCGAGGTTTTTCCAATGCGACAAGATCGGCAATATGCGAGCCGATCAGACCGGCCCCGCCGGTAATGAGCACCCGTTTGTCTCTCATGATCTTCCCTCACGCGACATGTTCGTCATCGGATCATTATCCGAACGCCAACGTATGAATTTCGCAGGTACACCTGCGGCGACCGAGAACGGCTCGACGTCGGAAACGACAACTGCCCCCGCTCCAATGATCGCCCCCTTCCCGATGGTCACGCCGGGAAGAATGGTCGCGTTCGTTCCGATATCGGCCTCTGCGCAGATGCGTACCGGCTTGATTTCAAGATCCGTGCGAATGATCGGGACATCCAAGGGCAGTGCCGTGTGGGTCGAGCCAAGCACCTTGGCGCCAGGTCCCCATCCGACAGAATCCTCGATCACGAGATCGCGAGCGTCGAAATAGGCCATCGGCCCGATCCAGACATTATCGCCGATCTTGCACCGGCCGTCGAAACGACCCTGGATATAGGCCTGAGCCCCGATGAACACCCCATTGCCGATGTCGAACGTCTCGGGATGTTTGAAACCGGCACCGCCTGCAACTTGCAATCCTGTGCCACAGCTCCGCGCGATGGCTTGCCAGATGGCTTTTCGCATCAGAGTATCGATGACACCGTCACCGGCCGCGAAACGACCGTAGAGCTCAATCAGGCCGGCGCGCCCGTATGACTGCCTGAGTTCTTCGGCCAGCCCGGCCTGATAGGCAGGGTCCGCCGGCCTTTCATGACGGCCGTGGACCGCCTGCACGATCCGGGCCTCGCCCGCACGATCAACTGACATAGGCGTTCTCCAGCGCGGCGGCCACCTGGTCGACGTGCCACGCCGGCATCTCCGGATAGATCGGCAGCGAGAGGACCTCCCGTGCGGCGGCTTCCGAGTTTGGGAAATCGCCGGCCTTGTAACCAAGGTCGGCATGGGCCTTCTGCAGATGCACTGGGATCGGATAGTGCAGCCCGGACTGAATGCCCTCCGCGCTCAATACGCGCTGAAGCTGGTCACGATCGCGGCTTCTGATAGCATAGACGTGATAGACGTGGCGCCGGTCGGAGATTTCGACAGGAGTCCTCAAATTCGCCGAACCGCCAAGCAGCAACGAGTAGCGGCGTCCATGGGCGCGCCGCGCTTCGGTCCAGGCTTCGAGATGCCGGAGCTTGATGCGCAGGATCGCACCTTGAATGGCATCCATGCGGTAGTTGAAGCCCTTCAGCAGATGGTGATAGCGCTGTTCCTGACCCCAGTCGCGCAGCATCCGCATCGTCTTGGCCTGATCGTCGCTGTTGGTGACGACGATACCCCCCTCGCCGCAAGCGCCGAGATTTTTGCCGGGATAGAAGCTGAAGCAGCCGGATGTGCCGATACTGCCGGCGCGCGCGCCTTTGTATTGCGCTCCGTGCGCCTGGCAGGCGTCCTCGATGACCGGGATCCGGTAGTGGTCGGCGATCGCTTTGATCGCGTCCATATCGGCCATCTGACCGTAGAGATGGACGGGAATAATGGCCTTGGTTCGGGCCGTAATCTTAGCCTCGAGTTGCGCCGGATCCATCGTCAGCGTCACGGGCTCGACATCGACGAATACCGGTCGTGCACCTGCGTAGCAGATCGCCGATACGGTCGCGACGAAGGTAAATGGCACGGTGATGACTTCATCGCCGGGGCCGACGCCTGCCGCGAGAAGCGACAGATGCAGGGCACTCGTCCCGGTGTTGACGGCTATCGCATGTTTGACGTTGCAATAGTCCGCGAATTCCTGCTCGAGGCGGGCGACCTCCTCGCCCAATATGTATTGCCCCGAGGCCAGGACACCGAGCACGGCGGTGTCGATTTCGCTCTTGATGGATTGATATTGTGCTTTGAGATCGAGGAACGGGATCATGCAATGCGCCTCGCCTCTTCAAGCTCGATGATACGACCGCGCTGGGCGAGCGACCGGCTTGCGGCTTCAAGGATGCGAACGACCCGCAGCCCGGCTTGGCCATCCGTAATGGGCCGCGAATTTTGCTCGATGCACTCGACGAACTGATCCAGTTCGCGTTTCAATGCCTCGGTCATATCGAGCTTGGGCGCCCACATGTCGCCGCTGCGGTACCCGACCATCATCTGATGCACCTTTTCGCCGTAGGCCTGAGAATTTGGGTTCAGCGTGATGCCCTTGTCGTAAACCTTGATCTTTTCGCTGGGCTCCAGATCGTCGTAGACGACCATCTTGTTGCTGCCGCCGATCAGGGTGCGGCGCACCTTTACCGGCGCCAGCCAATTGACGTGGATGTGGGCGATCAGCTTGCTTTCGAAGAAGAGCGTCAGATAGGCGATGTTCTCAGGCTCGCCGAGCACATGGCTCATGCCCGTCGCCGAAACCGCCACCGGCCTTTCCTGCACAACATGGTCCAAGATAGAGAGATCATGCACCGCGAGGTCCCAGATAACGCTGACATCGTGCTGGAAGAGCCCCAGATTGACCCGGACCGAGTCGTAATAATACATGTCGCCCAAGCCGCTTTCGACGAGTTCGCACATCTTGCGGACGGCGCCGGTGTGGACGAAGGTATGATCCACGGCCAGCACGAGGCGTCTGCGCGCCGCTTCTTCGACCATCCGCGCGGCTTCCTCCGTCGTCGATGCCATCGGCTTTTCGACGAAGACATGCTTTCCGGCCATCATGGCCTGCATTGCGAGCTTGAAATGGGTCGAGACCGGCGTTGCGATGGCGATTGCGTCCACCTTTGGATCGCGCAGAACTTCCTCGAACTTGTCGGTGATCGTTACTGCTGGATACCGGCTTTTAACAGCCGCCAACCGTTCGACATTCAGATCACAAACTGAAACGAGGTGCGCGCCGGCCGCTTCCGAGATGTTACGAACCAGATTCGGACCCCAATACCCATACCCGACAACAGCGATGCCGATCATTTCATTCCTCCCAACGCATACATGTCGACTGCCCCGTCATTGACGCGACCGATCACCCTGGCTGGAACGCCCGCGACAATGGCGCCATCAGGCACGTCCTTTGTTACAACCGCACCGGCGCCGACCTGGGCAGCCTCTCCGATGGTCACGCCAGGCAGAATGGTGGCGTTGCTGCCGATCGATGCGTAGCGCTTGACCAACGTCGGGATGAGGATCCAATCGGCCTCCGTCTGCAGGCTGCCATCCGGATTGACGGCGCGCGGGTACATGTCGTTCGTAAACATCACCCCGTGGCCTATGAACACGCCGTCCTCCAGCGTCACGCCCTCGCAGAGGAAGGAATGGCTGGAGATCTTGCAGTCTTTTCCGACGATGACGTTCTTCTGAATCTCGACGAAGGTGCCGATGCGCGTTCCTGCGCCGATCGTGCAGCCGTATAGATTCACTAGATCTGGATGGTGGATGATGCTGCCGTCACCCAGCTTGACGTTTGATGCAATCATCCCTGCAAAACCCCTACTCCTGAACAAGCCCAGATTCTCAGTTGAAACAACAATCGCTTGATTGCACCCAAGTTTTCATACCGACAGGACAAATACTTCTCTTCACTTCAAAGAGAATTGTTTTCTTCATCTGAGTAAAGAAACAAAACGTTTAAGGTTATTCACCTAAAGGCGTATCTACTTATGACGACTTACGCCCTTATTCACGCATCGACCGAGATTGGTGGTGGGGCCCCCTCCCACACCCGTTACCGGACCCATGCCGGAGACGACGATTGTTTCCATGCATTTAGTGGCCCGCCCAAAATGCGGTGTAACGGCGCAGACTATTCTACAAACCGCCTAGTAATATATAAGTCTACCTTAGATTTATCATTCTATTTCCGCCTTACGATGGTAGTTGTGCGCTACTTAGCCTATATTAGCTACTGTAACGTTCCGCGAATTGTGGTATTCGATTCCTACTTTAGAGTTTCCTAAACCCCCGTATTGAGAGGGGTTGGTACTCGAAGCCGTAGTGAGAGCGTAAACGTGTTAGGGGAGGGTGAAGCTGTGAATTCAGCACTTATACCGAATTTAGACTCCAGGCAGGAGAACCTAGCCTTTCCCCTTACGATAGAAAGTAATTCGACGGCACTTGCCTTGTCGACAAGACAAACGCATTCGCTTGTCATTCTCGATAATCGTGAACTCGATCGGCAATGCTTGGCGCAATGCATGGCTGCCCAAAAGACGGATTTGCAGATTCTGGCATTTGGATCAATTGAGGAGTGGAAGCAGAAGCGGGATGACTATCCTCCGCTTTCGGCAATCCTCTTGAACGTCGGCGGCAAAAAGATCGATGAACCGGCCGTTTCGGAGCAAATCCGGAAGCTCTCGTCGGAATTTGCCTCAACGCCACTCATCGTATTGGCCGATAGCGACGATTTCGGCCAAATCGTCAGGGCGCTCGAGTACGGAGCCAAGGGGTTCATACCCGCCTCGGTCAGCGTCAGTGTGTGCATGGAGCTGATCGCGCTGTCGGTGGCAGGAGGAATTTTTGTGCCTGCAAGCGCCCTGTTCGCCATGCGTCACTTGCTGGACTCGAGCAATTCGACCGCGCGCCCGCTAGCCGGCATATTCACGGATCGTCAGGTGGAAGTCGTTGAAGCGCTCCGACGCGGAAAGGCGAATAAAATTATCGCCTATGAGCTCAATCTGCGAGAAAGCACTGTAAAGGTGCATGTTCGTAACATTATGAAAAAGGTCAAAGCAACGAACAGGACGGAAGTCGTGTTCAAGCTCAACGACTTGTTCCAAACCAGTATTCCGGCATGAGCGTGGATAAGGCGTTGTACTGATCGTTGTTGAGGCAAACCTCTTCGTATCTTGGACCCACGGTCTTGCTCAAAAAACCCGATGGCGCGAATGCGTCACCGGGTTTTTTGATGCCGGGGTTCGTCTCCATCCCGTCTCCCGCGATCTTGGCATAATAGCGATCGAGCGCTCGACCACCTGACTGTTGTTTGCGTACTTGCGGATGAACGGCCCGGTCCTGCCCATTCATCCTGCAACGCGTCGCCCGATAGAATTCAGGGCGTACCAGTATTTTGGCCCGATTGTTTGCTTGCAGACCAATTTGATCCAGGGCAATGAATTTCGCACTTCGGGCGAAACTTCAAGAGCAAAGCGCTGAATAGCCATGGCTGTGGCAATATCGAAATTATTGAATGCCATGCCTGCCAGCCGAAGCGCCTCTTTCCCGAGATCCTTGGCAAGAAAACGTCTGAGTTTCTCATCTTTCCTGAGGCTTTCCGCACCTTGACGAAACAGAATATCGAAAGCCTGTTTTCTTTGCCGGAGGTCGGGAAGGATACTTTGTCCATAGTATTGTAGCGACATGTTCGAAGCATGTCTGCGGTATACGGCTTGGTCTTGGTTGATGTAGCCCACTCCGGCATGTGATGCGAGCCGCAGCCACATCTCCATATCACCGGTATGCGGCAGTTCCTTATGATAGCCGCCGACCTGTTTTTGCAGCGTCGTTCTGACGACGGCCGTCGGTGTCGGAACCAGGTTGTTTGCTCCACTCAACCGTATGAATTGCGGGCCCGACAAGACCTGCATGGGAGCCACACCATTGTCCCCGAGAGGATCGACGCGCTTACTGACGCCACTCGGCTCAGCTATGAGCGCGTTCCCGAAGGTGAACCCCACCTTCGGATGATTGCGCATCAACTCCGAAGCGCGACCCAGCGCGCCCGGCAAGAGATAATCATCCGCGGAGAGAAGCAGGAATAAGTCGCCGCCCGCCCACTCGATTCCGCCATTATAGGTGGCGATGTGGCCCTTGTTTGCCGTGTGCCGCCGATAGGTGACCCGTTTGTCCCGGGATGCCAGAGCCTTTCCGACTTCCGGCGTATTGTCTGGCGAGCAGTCATCTAGAATAAGCACGCGTACATCGACGCCTGCCTGTGACAGAACACTTCCAACACATTCCTCAAGGAAATGAGCGTAGTTGTAGCAGGGAATGACGACATCAACGCGTTGCAAACTTAATCCTCCGCAGGCAATCGTTACGTTCGGGAGTATTTCATGGAACTCGAACCCGGCTTCGTTTCGCTCTGACGCGTTCGTCGCTCCCGATTCATTGGCGCGACGTCGATGCGTGCGCCCGCATCGCTGATTTCGTGCAGGACCATGCAGCTCTCAACAAGGAGGATCGGGCAAGCAGCCGCGAGCCTACACGCTTCAAGCCACTCCGAGCGCGCTCCCACCGGGTAAGCGCAAAACGGGTTCGGGACCGAAATGCATCGTAGAAGGCGACGTTCGGGCTCAAGCTTCCTGATTTCCAGGGCTTCACGTTGGTCACGAAATGAACGATCGCGAGCTTCTGCTCGAGCGCGATGCGGGCGATCGCCTGCGTTGGCTCGAACTGAAAATTCCAGGCGCGGTTCAGGATCTTCCACTTTCCGTCGCAGGCAAAGTTAAGGGCGTCCTGATCCGAATATTCCGTCGTCGGAAAGCGGTCGAGATACTCCAGCGAACGTTCCGTTATTCGCTCGTTTCGCCATTTTTCAAGGTCGATGAGAAGAATGCCGGCGTTGAAATAACGTTCGACCCGAGGGCTGCCTGTCGCACTTGGTCCGATGCTTACAACATTGTCCAACCAGTAATCCGGTACGGCGCCGATCACTGCCTCGCCGAGATCGATATTCCACAACTGTTCAAGCGCAGTCAGGACCAGGATGTCGCCATCCAGATACAGAGCCCGATTGCAGGTCTGCGGAAGGAACTGCGGCAGAAGGATCCTTGCGAAGGTCATCCTCGATACGCCAGGGCGAGTGGAAAATCCGTTTGCGAAGGACAATGTGGCGATGGGATGCCACTGAATGACTGCAGAATTTGCGGGCAGCGAGTCAAAGATCAGTTGCTTTGTTTCTTCGCCTATTCCCTCATGAATGACATGGATATTCAAGGGCCATGCGCTTTGGTTATTCTCGGCGATCGATCTAAGGGCGGTCGCCAAGGGAACGGCGTAGGCCGCATCGACCGCAAAGACGATGGGCCCCAACCGCTGTTTTGCACCCGCAAGGGCGGCTCCTGTTGGTATGCTATGCACATTCATGTTTCCGGCACCATCCCATCGAAAGAACACGAGCTGCCTTGCAATGACCGATCTTTCTGTTCACGGCCCGATTGGTACGGCTTCCTGAACGGGAAGGCCGACGGCCGGGGTAGGCAGATGGGTGTAGGCCATTCGCGAGGACTGGACGCCATGCGTGCTCTTGGTTCCGCCAGACAGCTTCCACTCGAAATACGCGATCGTTTTCTCAAGCCCCTGTCGCAGGTTCACGGTCGGCTGCCAGCCCAGGTCCTGCTTTGCGTGGGTGATGTCGGGCTTGCGCTGCGTCGGATCGTCAATCGGCAGAGGCTTGTAAACAATGCTTGATTTCGATCCCGTCATCTCGATGACCATTTCGGCCAGTTCCCGGACCTGGAATTCTCCTGGATTACCGAGATTGATCGGACCCGTAACGCCGGCCGGCGCCCCCATCAGGCGGATAAAGCCCTCAATCAGATCGTCTACATAGCAGAAGGAGCGCGTTTGCTTACCGTTGCCGAAGATGGTGATCGGCTCGTTTTGAAGCGCCTGAACGATGAAATTGGAGACGACGCGGCCGTCATTGGTTTGCATGCGAGGCCCGTATGTATTGAAGATCCGTGCCACGCGGATCTCCACGCCATATTGGCGATGGTAATCGAAGAACAATGTTTCGGCACATCGCTTGCCTTCGTCATAACATGCGCGCGGCCCTATGGGATTGACGCTGCCTCGATAGTCCTCGGGCTGAGGGTGGACTGCCGGATCGCCATAGACTTCGCTCGTGGATGCCTGGAAGATCTTCGCCTTGGTGCGTTTTGCCAGGCCGAGCATATTGATGGCCCCGTGCACATTGGTCTTCACGGTCTGCACGGGGTCGTGCTGATAGTGAACCGGAGATGCCGGACAGGCGAGGTTGTAGATCTCGTCGACCTCCACATAGAGCGGGAAGGTAATGTCATGACGGAGCACCTCAAAGCGAGGATCGTCAAGAAGATGCAGCACATTGTCGCGCGAACCGGTGTAGTAATTGTCCACGCAGAGGACATCATTGCCCTCTCGCAAAAGCCTTTCGCACAGGAATGACCCCAGAAACCCGGTGCCGCCGGTTACCATAATTCGCTTTTGTCCGTGCATTGGTGTGCTCCGTTGTTGTGATGATTGCCGAAGGACGAGGAACAGGTCAGCAAGCTCCCTTGCCCTTTAAGACCGCAGGAATTGTGCTCAGAAGGATGTGCAAGTCGAACCACAAGGACCGGTTGTCGATGTAGAACTCATCGAGTTGCTGCTGCAGCTCGATATCCGCATTGCTTCGTTCGGATATTTGCCAGAGACCCGTCAGCCCCGGCGTGACGGAACGGCGCTTGGCCCGAAATTCGCCGTCCATCGCCGAAAGGTGGTACTCGGGAAACGGGCGTGGTCCCACGAAGGCCATCTCGCCCGCAATGATGTTTGCCAATTGCGGGAGCTCGTCGATGCTCGAAGAGCGCAGCATATGTCCGATGACCGGAAGGATGCGCGGATCGTCCTTGAGCTTGAAGTGGCTCAACCACTCGGCGCGCATGCTGGGGTTGTCTCGGAATAATGCTTCAAGGCGCTGTTCTGCATCTTGGTACATCGTCCTCAATTTCAGGACGTGCACCGGCTTGCCGGACAGCCCTTCCCTTGTATGCCGGAAGAAGACGGGGCCTGGATCGATGGCATAGATTGCGGCCGCTGCGAACGCGATGAATGGCGCGACCACGATCGTTGCAGGGATGGCGATCGCGAGATCGAGGATCCGGCGAACCAGATCCGAGTTGACCCAACTCCCACCGGTGGTGAGCCGAATGCCGATCTCTCCGCCGACATCTGCAGGTCGCAATCCGCTTACCTTGAGGCTCGGCGTGTCGGATAGCAAAATGACTTCCACGAACTTCCGACGCATCGCCGCCAAGTCGGGTCCAAGCGAGCCTGTGTCGCCGGCAATCACGGCAATGGATGGCCCGCCATCGGGCAATGCCTCCAAAGTATCGGGGGAAAAGGGCTCCGGCCTGATACCATACTGCCAGTGGTCCTCGAAATGTGCCACAAGCGCGGGAGTAAGGTTGCGCGCCCCTATGACAACCGCGCGCTCGCCCCAGATTCCAAGTCTCCGGCACAGGCCTCGTGCAAGCCAATGCGCAAGTGGCTGGACAATCAGCCCGAGAGCAAGGAACCCAATAACGGCAAGCAGCAGTCGTTCCCCCTCCGGCAGGACAATTGCTCCGAATGCCGTCAGGACAGCCACCTTGACGGCAGCTATGGTGCGCCGCCGGAGATGTTCGTGTTCATGCAACCGATATCCAGGATAGAGGCCGGCCGACGCGTAAAGGATCATTGCAGCGAATGCTGCGATCGTGAACGTACGCTCCACCATCGTGCCCTCCGAACCAATGGGGAGAACGGACAGGAGAACAAAGTAGGCAATCAAATAGCTTGCAATGTCGCCGGCGACCAGGAAAGACGACGTTGCAAGCCGAGCAAGCTGGCGCCTTAGCGCGACTGATATATTCAACGCTGCCTGTGCAAAGGGATCGGCGGTCTTAGCTGCTATGGGCGGCACGGAACCTGCCTGAATCGCCCGCGACGTCATGTCATTTGATGTGGATGCCTTCGACGGACCTGGTCTCATTGCTGACGAAGCAAATAGGGACATGATGGCTACACCTTTACAGCTGCCGCTTTTGGCACGCTTGATCCAAAAACCTTGTCTTCGATTGGAAATTTCCGAAGCCCCAGTCTCTGGAATGCCGTCAGTGAGATGAAGGCCGGCACGACGAGCGCATAGCGCCGCCACAGGCGTCGCGGCTCGCACAAGAGCCGAAACGCCCATTCGAAGCCGCTTCTTTGAATGAACCTTGGAGCCTGCCGCTTGAGGCCGGCGTGGAAATCGAATGCGGCTCCGACACCGATGAGCATCGATGCTTCCAGACGATCGCGCATGCGCGCCATCCAGAGTTCCTGCTTGGGACTGCTCAGCCCGACCCAGATGATATCGGCACCCGACCGATTGAGCCGGTCAGCAATATCCGTTTCCTCCCGCGTCGACAGGTTGCGAAAAGGCGGCGCATAGGAGCCGACGATCCGTGCCTGCGGAAATTTTGCCAGAAGGCGCGCCTGCAGTTGTTCGAGTGTGTCGGCCGTTGCGCCATAAAGGAAGTGGCGCAAGCCCTTGGAGCTGCCGGCATCGAAGACGGATAGCATGAGATCCGGCCCATAGACCCTGTCGCTTTCCGCATGACCAGCATGTCTCAGCGCCCAAACAAGCGGCATGCCGTCGGGGGTTACGAGGAACGCGCGGTTGTGGATCGACCGGAGCTCGGGATCATCTTGGCAGCGGACGATGCCGTGTGCGTCGCGAACGCACACATATTCCTTCCTGCCGTCTTCGATCGCTTCTTGAATAAATGCCGTCGCGCTTTTGAGATTGACTGCCGAAACGCGAACGCCAAGGACATTCGTCCATTCTAGGGAACCCTTTGGATGAAGAACTGAAGTTTGGCTGCTGCCTGCTGATTGATTTCCCATGACCTACGCTTTCGCGATCGAAACTGTAATCAGAATATCCCGGCAGGCCGATTGCCTCCATACTTGCCGCTCCAGCTATTGGACGTAGAAGAGATTTCATATTTACGTCTTATGCCGCGACGACGTACAATATTCGAAGTAAGTCCATCTACCCCACCGCTTGCCATATTGCTCTTTTTGATGACCGTTGGCCCGAAATGGCGCTTCGACCCGCGCAGAGCCGCAGAAGCTATTCACTCTAGCGTGATCAACGCTCGTGAGGTTTGAGCGCGAACAAAGTCAGGAAGAGAGACATGCTTAACCCAATAGGCGAGATGAAGACCCCGGCCGGCGAGCGTTCGGAGACGTCCGACACAACCAACCAGCTGCGGACAGATCTAAGTTCCAGCGGCGATGTGCCGCATAGTTATAGTCATCGGGGAATTCCTGACCCCTATGCCGGGAAGGCTGCAATCGCGATCTTGACGTTCGCGGAACGCTCAGTGCAGAGATGCTGAGACAGCACGCTGCCAATAACATTGCCCCGCCCACTATCGGGAAACCTGCCCCACCCTGCCAGATCTCTAGGTCCCCGATTTTGACGCGCATGCCTGCATGCGCTATACCCGCAAGCCTAGCACAGCGCGGGCACGCCGTGGTTGAAGGGCGTTATAGGTCGCCATAGCTGCGGACTTTATCGCCGCAGAACACCGCTCGTCGCGGCGCCTTTTGTTATTCGGGCGGCGCGACTACGCTTCCGGTGTCCTCTCCAGCCTTCTGAAGATCTCCTAGGCCGCCGAATTCCCCCGAAAGCATGATCTCCGGATGGACCCTGAAGCTCTTGTCGTTCAAGTTACCGCTGTAGCGATTGCGCGCGAATTGCACAAATCCAAGCCCAAGATCGGGAGCGTTGACATAGGCTACAATGCCACTGTCACTGTCGACGGATACAACATTCTCCTCAATGCGATTGGGGCGTGCCCATGGCGGACGCCAACCCTTGCCGGTACCCTCATCGACGCGAAAAGCCGCGCCCGATCCGTGTGTGATGACGTTTCCCGCCACCAGGTTGCTCCAACCGCCATTGATACCGATCGCCGCGATGTTGCCCGAGAGCGTATTTCCCTCGATACGCAGTCCGCTCGCCTTCCCATCCGTATAGATCGCCCAGCTGATAGGAGACGGCCATTCGCTGGTATTCTCGTATCCGGGAGGCCAGAACGTTCCATCGACCCTGTTCATGAGATGACCGGTCCCGGTCACCAGATTGGAGCGGATGACGCTGTTGAGAGAGTCGGCTTGCTCCCCCATCATCTTGATGGCGCCGCCGTCTGCCGTCTGCTGGTTGGCGTTATGGATCACGTTGTGCTCGATGATAGCGTTATAGACGGCGTCGTTGGAACCCCATAGCGAACCGCCGGCGATTCCGAACTGCGCCGTGTTTTCGATCAGATTGTTGGCGATCCTGACATTGTCAGCCGCCTGGAACCATATTCCTGCGGTTTCAATGTAAACCTTTCCGATGTCATGGATGTGGTTCGAAAGGATTCTGGAGCCGTTCGACTTGCCGAACGTGCCATAATTTGTGCCGACGTAAATCCCGTTGCCAGCCACATCGGCAATCACATTGCCGGCAATCAACGCATCCTTGCTTTCCGTCACATGGACCCCGACGCCGACATTTTCGATGCTGTTGCCGAGAATCTTGACGCCGTCAGCGTGTTCGATCCGTATGGCGCCAAATCCTCTGGTTTCCGTATAGAACTTGCCGCTGCCTTCAGGAGCGCCGTCTCTAAACTCGAGCCCTGATACAACCATCCCATTGGCCCCATCCAATTTGAACAAGGTCGGCAAAATGCCAGCAACGACTACGGAACTGGGTAACGACTGATCGACGGGGATATAATGAAGCTGGCCCGCGACAAGATCGTACCACCACTCTCCGGGAGCATCGAGCAAGGCCTTGGCTCCGGTTAGGAAATAGCGGCTGCCTTCTGCGGTAAAGAAATAGTCTGTGCCTTTCGTATAGACAGTCCGGCCGGCGCCATCGATCGATACAACTGGGAGCGTATCATTGCCCCACTGGCTTCCGGGTTGATAACCCCCAACGATGTCCACGACCAGTCCACTTGTATCACCCACTGCCGGAAGGTCGCCGGCATGGAAACAAAAGCGCGTGTTTCCTTCCCGCACGTCGATGGCAGGCTGGCACTTTGCGGCAAACAACCATCCTTTGCGTGGATCGCCATCAGCGGGAGCGTCGGGAAATCGAGCCCGAGTTTGGCGTATCCCATTGACGAAAAGGTCACCGACCCCCTCATCCGGTGGCAATTTCAGCGGCGCCGTCCAGCGACCATCGGCCTGCTGCGTCCAGTTGAGCACGCGTTGCCCCCCATGCAAAATCGGCGCTTCATTGCATCTTGCCGTGACGATCAAGCCCTTATCGCGGGTGTCAAAGACGATCGGCTGAGCAAGGTAGTAATCGCCTTTACCCAGCGCGATTGTGTTGTTGCCGCCCTTCTCACGGGCAGCATCACGGGCTCTTTCAATGCTGGCGAAAGGGCCGTCGCCGCCCTGCTGATCTGCGGTCGGAAGGAGGCCACTCCAGCCGTCTTTGCCATCGGGAGAAACGTAAAATATCGTCCGTGCCTCGGTGCTGCTGCTCAATACCTCGCTTAATGAAGTCCCATTCAACTTGGCGGACAAAGTCGGCGAAGCTTCCGCGCAAGTCGCCTCCCTGACGAGCATCTGCAAGCGCTCGGGCGCATCTATCTCTGTCCCGACCGGAGCCGGATTACCGGACTGCGGAAACAGCATGACAGGCAACATGCTCAGCGTCAGTCCAAAACGCCGCCTCATGATATCTGCAACCCGCTCGCAAGGCCGCGCGAGGGCGCCTGCCAAGGTGGCGCGCGGCTGATCGAAACGACGGGTGCATACAGCGAAAACATGATGATGGCTGCGGTAAACAGGATGAAGATGGCGTCATTCTGAGTGAAAAAAATACTCTCGGTTAGATTCATCACCAGAATCATGATCGTAAAGACATTGAGCCAGAGCCACCCGTAGTGCGGATCATGGCAGTGAAGGGTCGCGCCTTGGCGGATTGCATGGAGAAGCAGCAGAACAAACGGAATCATTCCCATTATTCCAAAGCTCAACAGGATATCGCGGTATCCATTATGCGCGTGGGGTGCCGCCCATCCAATCTTCAACCACATGCGCGTCGCTTCGGGGTTCACGGTTGTCCAGAATGCCTGGTAACCGTAGCCAACCATCCAACGATCGGATATTTCGCGATCAACCAGCTCCCACAATGGCACCCGACCGGTCAGAGTCGCGTCCTTGCCGAGCGCTTCAAGGGCCGGAACCAGGAATTCGTGAAGCGAAATCAGAATGCCGAGCGACAGCTGGACGAAAAGCAGGACGACGACCACGCGGCCAATGCTGCTGCTTCTTTTCAGGAGGGTATAGAAGCCGATCAGGCAATATGCCACTGACGTTGCAATGATCGCGGTCATCGATCCGGAGCTTGCAAGGCAGATCACACCCGCGGCCAACAGGATGAACGCGGTTCGCCGCAGGCCGAGCGTCCCGTCGATCAGCACAGCCGTCGCCGCCAAGATCATCAGAGACGCGTACCAGCCCAGGACATTCTTGTGAATGAAAATGCCCCGCATAGTGCCATCCGGCATACTGGCGAGGCTTGGTGACACCACTGACATCACCACACTGAGGACGATACAGGCTCCGAGGGTCACAAATAACAGGAACAGCAGCTGCCTTGGGGTGAAACGTATCGCGAGCACATAGGAAAGAAGCACGCAAAACAAAAGACCGATTGCGCGCCTCAAGGTCGTTTGAGGCCCTATTGACCACAGGGTAGACAAAAACGGCAGAATAAGGATCGAGGGAACAATCAGATTTCGCCTGAGCGCTGTTAGAAATTGCGGAAAATTGCGTATCAGGATCACGATTGTAAAGACATATACCGGAAAGCAAGGAAGACGCAGTATAGATTTGGCAGATTCGCTGAGCGTTCCGTCCGCATCTGCCAGGATAAGCGGCAGAAGGGCGCCTGCCTGAAAAAAAAGAGATATGCCGGCACCCCAGCATTCTATGGCCCGCCAACTGATGGTTGGTCCGCTGGGAGTTCCGAGGCTATCTACTCTCATTGTCCGTCCCGACTGACTTGAAAAGACAAGCGACTGTTGATCGCGGCAGATCAAAAAACAGGTGTCGGCCTCCGCGCTGCGCTGCTCTCAAGCAATCATTCAGCCACAGCCGCAGTCAATCTGTCCTAGTGAAGGGCGGGCTACGCCTAATGCACCTTCGCTCCACCCAAAGACGGTGTTGGGCGTAAGCTTTCAGCCGGTCTTTACCCAAAAGACGGGTCTTCATGTCCGCGGATTGCCCTTAAGAGCAGGTGTTGCGCATGTCCGTTCGCCGGTACCGTGGCGATGAGTGTCTTGTGAAGCGTGGCGGGTAAGCCGCGGTTCTACTGGAATGAGGCAACAATTCTGACAGAGGCTCTCTCTGCAGTCGAAGCCTGGAAGGTTTAGGATTACTATGTTCCTGCGTCATGATCCTAGTTCTCTATGCAACACGACGGGCGCTCTATTCGTCGCGGCGACCTCACCGGTTCTGCGCGAGATGCTGTTCGGCCGACAAGCTATTATGGATATCACCATCGCCGAGGCTCCAAACCTCGATGGCTGCTTAAAGGTCGACCTCTCAAGCAACTTTGCGCTGCTGTACGGCGGTGCATCGCCGCAACCCGTCTGAGACGCGTCATGGAACGGCCGGCCCTCAGTGTCCTCATCAATAATTACAACTACGCTCGCTTCGTTGGGCGGGCGATAGACAGCGTGTTGAGCCAAGACGCCCGCAACGTCGAGATAATCGTCGTCGATGACGGTTCCACCGACCAGTCGCGGTCCGTTCTGGAAGCGTATGGCAGCCGAGTGAAGGTGATCTTCCAGGAGAACGCAGGACAGGCCGCTGCGATCAACGTCGCTGTGGGATCAAGCATGGGCGAGATCCTCTGTTTTCTGGATGCCGACGACTGGTGGGCGCCGAGCAAGCTATCGGCGACGGCTGCGGCATTCCGCGCCAACCCTCAGGCATCGCTCGTCTATCACCGGCTGCAGCCAACGCTTGTCGATGGCACGCCGACTTCCAAGCCGATCCCTCGAAGCCTGTGTTCGGGCGCGTTGTCGGCGCTGCTCACCAGATCGGCTGGTTGGTGGCCTTTTCCGATGACGTCAGCCATCGCGGTACGACGTAGCGCATGGAATGCTGCGGGCAGCATTCCCGAACAATTCCGCATATCAGCCGACGCCTGGCTCGTGGGCATCTACCCGTTTCTGGGGGACGTCATTGCCCTGCCGGATCCGCTTGGATTCTACCGCATCCACAATAACAACTGGTATCGCTCGACCGAGGATGCGAGCACGCTGAGGAGGCGGATGACGCACTGGCAGCATACCGTTGAAGCGACGAACCTGTTTCTCTCGACCCATCAACTGCCGGCAAGACTACATCTGACGGATCACTATCCCTATCGCATCGCGTCGGCAAAGCTGCAGGGAGCCGATGCGCGCACCCGGTTCAAGCTTGCCGTCGAAGGCCTCTTCTTTGCCGGCGAACCAAACCTTCTCAGGCGGACGCGCGATAGTTTGCGCTCGGTGCGCGGCCTGTCACGGCTCGGTCTGGACGTCGGCTTGTCGGAGGCAGCAAAATGAAAGCGCTGCTGTTAGTTTCCGAACTGGAAGACTATACCATCTCATTTGCCAGCGGCGTTGCCCAACACCTAAACGTTGTGCTTGCCGTACCGCGCCGGCGCTATGCACATCTCGCCTCTTCCATTGATCCGGCTGTCGACCTGCACCTTCTGGACTGGCCGAGACACCGTTCTCTCTCCAATCCCTGGTTTCTGTACCAGCTTACGCGTCTGATCCGGCGGGAACGGCCGAACCTCATTCATCTCCTCAGCAATTCTACACTTTGGCTGAACCTCGCCGTGCCGTTCTGGCGCCCGATCCCGCTCGTGACCACCGTTCATGACGTGCAAATCCATCCCGGCGATTCCGATACGCGAACGCTGCCCGGCTGGGCCCCCGAATTGATGGTGAAACAATCCGGACATCTTGTCGTCCACGGCGAGGGACTGAAGCGGTTGGTCCTCGATCGATATTCAAAATCGCCGGACTGCGTCCATGTCCTGTCGCATCCTTCGATCCTTCGCTATGCGGAACTCGCCCGGCAACAGAAGATGGCGCCGCGCGAAGCGGATGGAACTATACGCGTCCTGCTTTTCGGACGGATTTTTGCCTACAAGGGCTTGGAACATCTGGTCCAGGCCGAGGCGATGCTCAAGGACGCACTTCCCAACCTGCGCATCACTGTCGCAGGCCGTGGCGACAATCCGATGATATTCCAGCCGCTCATGGGGGATGCCGGCCGCTACGATATTCGCAATCGTTTTATCGAGGATGCAGAGGTCGCCCAGCTTTTCCTGGACGCCGACATCGTCGTGCTTCCCTATACGGAAGCATCCCAAAGCGGTGTGCTCAACCTTGCCGCCGCATTTGGCAAACCGGTCATCGTGACGGATGTCGGCGAGTTGCGGGGCACAGTTCAGCCCAATGGGTTGGGAATGGTGGTCCCTCCCGGGGATGCCAAAGAGCTCGCGGCAGCTATCAGGACATTGGCAGACAACGGCGAGCTTAGAAACAATTTCGGTGCCAATGCACTCGAATGGGCCAAAGGGCCGAATTCGCCTGAACGCGTCGGCGCCCAGGCCGCGGCCGTTTATCGGGAGGTGGTCGGGTCATGCTGACAGAGGCCCTCACGGACAGAATTCGAATGGCGGCACGGAGCGCGGCTAGCGTCCGCCACTATGTTCCGGGCGGCTGCGAGAACGGCGGCGGCATTGGCAGGCTGGTCGGCTATATCACAGAGACAGCCAAAGAGACCGGCACGAAACATTTCGTCACCGATACCAGAGGGGCTCGATGGTCCAAGGTGACGTCGCCCGCACGGCTGCTCGGGGCCATCCTGACGATGGCAAAGGACCGGATTGTTGCACCAGCCCGCATTCACCATATCCATATCGCCGGCCGCGGCAGCACCTCCCGAAAGCTGGTCCTGACCGAGGCTGCCCGTTTGTTCGGGTGCTGCCACATATTGCACCTGCACGACTACGACTACGCCGGCGACTTCGAGAAACGCTCGCCGCGCCAACAACGGCTCATCCGTCGGATGTTTCAGAATGCCGATTGCGTTGTCGCGCTCGGCCGGCGCGATCGCATGACGCTGACGACACTTTTGGGCGTTGACGAGCGCCGCGCGGTCGTTGCTCACAATTGCGTCCCCGATCCCGGGGCGCACGATATTCGCGTCGGTCAGACGCCGTTGATCGTATTCCTTGGCCGGCTGAGCGAACGCAAGGGGGTCACGGAGCTTCTGTTGGCCCTGAGCCACCCGATCATGAAAGAACTCCAGTGGCGGGCTGTACTGGCAGGCGACGGACCTGTCGAGGAATATCGCCGTCAGGCTGACGCCATGGCGCTTTCAAACCTGGTACAGATGCCCGGCTGGCTTGACGCCGGAGAGGCGCGAGCCCTGTGTGCGCATGCAGATATCCTGGTCTTGCCTTCGCACGCCGAAGGTCTGGCAATGGCCGTGCTCGAAGGGCTGTCCCACGGCCTCGCCGTCGTCACCACGCGTGTTGGGGCCCATGACGAAGTCATTACCGACGGCGAAACCGGCATCTTCGTCCCAGTCGGAGACCAGGATGCCCTGGCTGCAGCCCTGGCGAAGCTGGTGTCCGATCCGGAAATCTGCATCCGCCTCTCGGTCCAGGGGCGCGCGCATTATCTCAACCATTTCAGCATGATGGCCTATATGCGATCGCTCGAGAACCTCTACGAAACCGTTTCCGCGAAACCTCAAGCAATGGTTGGCGCACGATGACGATTTCCACTGTTCCGCCGGACCGCAACCTTCCCATCTCGCCGATGCGCTATGACCCTCGCTTTCAGGTGGAGACCAAGGCGGACAACTTCGATCTGGCATCCGCCTTCCGTCTCGTCCGGCGAAGAATGATCATGATCATCGCGATAACCGTGCTGCTGATGACGCCCACGGTAATTATTATCGCTGGGTTGAAGCCCACGTATCAGGCCTGGGCCCGATTGATCGTCCACCAGCCTCTCGCAACATCACTTGGTGCCGACGACAGCAGCCGCAGTGATCTACTTGACGCAAAATCGGAGACTGAGCGGCTTCTATCCAGAAGCATCGCAGAGCGAGTCGTCCGCGAACTGCGGTTTAACCTGCGGCCGGAATTCAATCCAGCGCTGCGCGAGGTCTCGCTCGTTGACAGTATCCGGGCAAAGTTGCGCGGCCTGTTCGACACGGAAAAACCCACCTCGCCGTCACGGGACAGCGTCGACGCCATCATCCCGGAATATTATAGGGCGCTCGGCGTGTGGCACGAAGATAAGAGTGACGTTATCCAGGTCAGCTTCACTTCCTATGATCCTCAACTCGCAGCCGCAGTCCCGAACCGGGTCATCAGCGTTTACCTCGATGAACGGAAGTTCAGTGTCAGTGGCCGCCTGGATTCAGCGCAAGAATGGATCCGACAGCGCATCACCGAACAGCAGGCCCGCGCGGATATTGCTCGCGAAGCTGCGCGCAACTATCAAGAATCGATGGACGTCGTCTCGAAAGAGGATGCTCAGGATGAACGGATCAAGTCACTCATAGAAGTCACTGGCCGCGAAGGGAAAATCGAAGAAAGCCGGCTTGAGGTAAAGGCGACGATATCCACGCTGGAAGCAACGGATAACGCTTCGGTCGCCGCGGAGAATATCGCCGTCCCCGACAACATTGCCACAAAACAACGCGATCTTCGCGCACAGGAGCAAGATCTCGCCCGTCTTCTTCAGACATATGACGGCAATGCCGAGGCCGTGGTGGATCTGCGTGGGAAGATCGAGCAATCCCGTGCCGATCTCAACCTTGCGACCAAGCAATATCTCCGAACAATGCGTGCCAAGCTCGCCGCGCTCGATCACGAAGCGGAGGCAATACAATCCATCTTGGCTGAGGCTCATGAAAAACGCACACGCGATGCCATGGTGCAGACGGAATTGACGCGGCTGCAGCATATCGCCGACAAGGAACAAACGGCACTCGACAAGCTTGAGGACCAGCGCCGCGACCTCGCCGCGAAGGCCATGCTGCCGGGGGCGGAATTGGAAGTTTTGTCACCGGCTTCAGTGCCGCTCGCGTCACAGGGACGTGGACGGCTTTTCTATCTGGTGGGCGCCCTCCTGGCCGCAATCTCGGGAGCCGTAACGGCCGCTTTCGTGATCGAAATGTCGGACCGGACGGTCCGGAGTTTCGACCAGATAGCTGCGATGGCGCGTACGATACCGGCTGGACTTATCCCGCGTCTGGCGCGGTGGGAAAATTCGAAAACGATGTTCGAACATATGCCGGTCCCGATGTTTGACGAAGCAATCCGTACCGTGGTGCTTTCACTCAAGCAGTCCAATGGCGGCAAGTTGCCGAACAGTATCGTCGTTACGTCGGCTCACAGCGGAGAAGGCAAATCGCTGGTCGCGAGATCGCTGGCCATCGAACTTGCCGCCGCCGCAATTCCGGTGCTGCTGGTTGACGGCGACCTCAAACGGGGAAAACTCAATTCGTTTTTCAGGTCGGGTCTAGTGCACGGACTGAACGAATTCCTGAATGGTCGGGCCGATGTCCGCGACATCGTCTACCGCCACCCAAGCGGTATCGATTTCATTCCATCTGGCAAATTCAGTCTTCAGCGGCGCGTCCGTTCGAACGGCCTGGCAGAAATCATCGAGATGGCGGGCGCGGCCGGCCAGATTGTCATCTTCGACAGCGCGCCTGTGCTCGCCTCGACAGATACCGTGCATTTGACCGCCCTGGCGGAAAGAACACTGGCAGTTGTTAGATGGGGAAAGACGAGCCGCCGCGCGGTCGAGTTCAGCCTGCAGCAAATGAAAAGCTCGCGAAACTCGGAAATTGTTGTCGCAATCAACAATGTAAATCCCAAAAACCACGCGCTTTATAATTTCAGTGACTCGGAATTATTTTCGAAATCTTTGATGAAATACTATAGCTTCAAGGCATGAATACTTAATATATTAGGAGATGCGCTTTCATTTTTGTGATACCGTACGACATGAACAGCATCATATACTTCTGCATTGGTATTCGAGTTGGAGGGCAACCATGGATATGGGAATGACAAAGAACCGAAAAGTCGCGCTAATTACCGGCATAACAGGCCAAGACGGTGCGTATTTGGCCGAGTTGCTCTTGGAGAAGGGCTATATTGTTCACGGCCTCAAGCGACGCTCATCGTCCTTCAACACCAGCCGCATCGAGCATCTATACGAGGATCCCCATGTCGAGAATCCTCGGTTTATTCTGCATTTCGGGGACATGACGGATTCAACGAATCTCATCCGTGTCGTTCAGGAAACGCAGCCGGACGAGATCTATAATCTCGCCGCACAGAGCCACGTTCAAGTCTCTTTCGAGACGCCGGAATATACCGCCAACGCCGATGGAACCGGCACCCTTCGGCTACTTGAAGCTATTCGACTCCTGGGGTTGACCAAGAAGACCCGCTTCTATCAAGCGTCCACCTCAGAACTCTACGGCAAAGTCCAGGAAGTCCCGCAGAGTGAAACGACACCGTTCTACCCTCGATCACCCTACGCGGCGGCCAAGCTCTACGCCTATTGGATAGTGGTCAATTATCGCGAGGCATACGGCATGCACGCCTCGAACGGCATTCTGTTCAATCATGAAAGCCCGATCCGCGGCGAAACATTCGTGACGCGTAAAATCACCCGGGCGGCGGCCGCGATCCATCTTGGACTGCAGGAAAGGCTCTATCTCGGCAATTTGGATGCCAAGCGCGACTGGGGACACGCACGAGAATATGTTCGCGGCATGTGGCTGATGCTGCAACAGGACGAACCGGAGGACTATGTGCTTGCGACCGGCGAAACGCACTCGGTTCGTTCCTTTGTCGACAAGGCCTTTGCCAAGGTGGGCATGCCGATTGATTGGCGTGGGAACGGGGTTGAAGAAAAGGGATACGACAAGACCTCGGGCCAGTGTGTGGTGGAGATCGATCCAGCTTACTTCCGTCCGACTGAGGTTGATCTTCTGATTGGCGATCCGACGAAGGCGCACACAAAGCTTGGCTGGAAACATGAGACCAGTCTTGATCAGCTGGTGACGGAGATGGTTCGCGAAGATTTGAAAGTCATGGCACGAAATGTCCCGTCGGTCGGTGTCACGAAAGGTTTTGCCTATGCCTGAGGTGATCTACGGCCTTGCCGGAAAAAGGGTCTATGTCGCGGGCCACCGCGGCATGGTGGGCTCTGCGATCGTGCGGCGTCTCGCTTCCGAGGGCTGCGAGATTTTGACGGCCACCCGCGCCGAGGTCGATCTCAGACGGCAAGAGCAGGTGGAGACCTGGATGAGTAAGAATCGTCCCGACGCTGTCTTCCTGGCTGCTGCGAGGGTCGGCGGCATTCTCGCGAACGCCACCTATCCGGCCGACTTCCTTTACGACAACTTGATTCTCCAGGCGAACATCATCCATGCAGCCCATAAGGCTCAGGTCGAAAAACTGATGTTTCTGGGATCGTCCTGCATCTATCCGAAATTCGCCGATCAGCCGATCGTTGAGGACTCACTTCTGACAGGATCGCTCGAGCCCACGAATGAGTGGTATGCGATCGCCAAAATTGCCGGATTGAAACTCTGCCAGGCCTATCGCAACCAGCACGGTAGAGATTTCATCTCGGGCATGCCTACCAATCTTTATGGTCCAGAGGACAATTTTGACTTGGGGTCAAGCCATGTCATGCCGGCGCTCATACGCAAGGCGCATGAGGCCAAGATCAACCAGCAGCAAGAGATATGCATCTGGGGTACTGGCACGCCGCGGCGCGAATTCCTGCATGTTGACGATTGCGCCGACGCCTGCGTCCATCTCATGAAGACCTATTCCGCCGAAAGTCATGTGAACGTGGGTTCTGGCGAAGACATTACCATCCTCGAATTGGGATATCTCGTCTCCAAGGTCGTCGGTTTCGAAGGCAAGATCACGTGCGATCTCACCAAGCCAGATGGCACGCCACGTAAACTCTTGAACGTCGACAAGCTTCGCGCGCTCGGCTGGTCTCCTAAGATCGGCCTGCAGGAGGGTATCGCAGACGCCTACCGCTCCTTCCTTGCTGGCCATTATCTCGAACGCAGCAACGGCGCTGCGTCCGGCGACTTGATCGGTCAAAGCGACATCAGCTTTGAGAAAGCCAAGACTTCGGCGCTGCACGCGCCCACGCTCTCCACGGTCGCACATCATCCCTCGCGCTAGCGGATTTGGCGAGGGATAACAAGGTTTTGTCTCGGGGGAGGCATATGCTGGGGCGGAACGAATAGTGCAACCAGTAGAAATCAGGATCGCAGCGCTCATTTTCCTGATCGTCGTGTGGGCTGTGATTATCGGTGCGGTGATGGATTTTTTCGCGGTTGAGATGCCGATATCGCTGGTCGCGCTATTGCGCAGATAGTCCCACGTCGGATCGATCCGCGAGATTGCGTTCGGCTCGACTGTCGGACGACAATCGCTGCGGCAAAGTTGGTCGGCGTGGCCGTACCCGCACCGTTCAGCTGCCCAGATCCCCGCGCTTTGGTGGCTCTTTATCGTGCCGCCGGCTGCCACGGTATCGTCCGCCGTGTCGACGTCGAGCACGGGCAGGCCTGTTTCAAATCAGCATCGAATCCGATTTGCGGGGTTACCGACCATGCCCTCGCCCTTATTCGTCGCATTACGTCACGCAGGCGTATGGATGACGCATTCCGCCTGCTGTTCGACGCATATGCCATCATCTTTCCCAGGCGTTCGCTTCATTATCGGCACCATGCCCCGCCTCAAGCACAGATAGGCAAACAATGATGAATATCGCGCAGATGCAGGAACAGCGACTGAAGGCGCTCGAATTGACCGGATCGGGCGCACCGAAGCGGCCTTCCAACCCGTTCTTCGGCGTCGGTCCGATCACGGATGCGACCACCGACGAAGTGGACAGCCGTCTTCGGAGCGCGGCCTTCGACGCGTGGATCGAGAAGACCTATCGCAAGTTCGATGACAGGGGTAACGACATCGGCGGCTTTACGACCGCCGAGATTTCCCGGAGCATGCATCGCGGCTATCCCGCAGACAAAATCCTGACCGACATGATGCGGGCGATCCATCGCTATTTCGGCTTTCCGAAGACGAACCGCATGGCAGTGGGACTCGGCGGCGGCCACAGCGGCTATACGGTCTGCATCCAGCATCTGATGAACGCCAACGACGCGACCCAGCATGTCTATGTCGATACGCCGCGGCCAGAGAGCGATCCCTCCAGGGCCGCCGGTTTCTTCCGCCAGTCTTGGGCCACGCAGTTGATCGAGATGCAGCGCTTCGCCGAAAAGGGCTGCGAGAGCCGCATTCATTTTGCCGCCTCCGAAGGCGTGATCCCGACGGCAGCGGAGCTGTCGGCCCTGGGCGTTTCGATCTTCGTCGGCGTCGGTCACGAAACGACCGGCGCCAATGCCTATACCAGCCGTGAGATCCGCGAACTTTTGAACTGGCTCGACGGCGATCCGGCAAATCGCCATGCGGTGTTCGATGCCACCTCGATGCTCGGCGCCATGCCGTGGGAGCCCGAACTGGTCAGCGCCGTCATGGCGAAGTGCTGCCTGTTCATGCCCTTCCAGAAGGCGATCGGCGGGGTTTCCGGCTATTTCGTCGCCTCCTTCACGCCGCATGCTTTGGCATTGATCGAGAAGAACCAGCAGGATCCGGCCTGGGCGATCCCACGCCAGTTGAAGATCGCACCGCCGATCGATCCGAGGCGGCCGTTTTCGGCGAAGCGCTCCGTCGATGCAGGGCCGTTCTACGATGCTGCCGAAGACCGCATGCTCGGCGGCGTCATCAACACCTACAGCGCGCTCGCTTTTGCCGAGACCACCTTCGGCCTGTTGCAGTCGGAGGCCCGGGTCGGCTCCGTCGTCGAGCTCAATCGCCGCTCTGCCGCCAATCGCAACGTGATCGACGACTGGGTCAAGTCGCATCCGCTTCTGTCGCTAACCGTCACCGATGCCGAGCGCCGCGGCGCGGCGGTGACGCTTCTGAAGGTCGAGGATGACGGCATCGCCGATGCCGACATCCATGCCCGCATCATCGCGCGATCGAAACAACTGCTCGGCTATGAGGGCATGACCCATCCGAACGGCGAATACGAGCCCGGCCTCGACGCGGCCCGCTACGTCAATGCTTTCCCGGGTACACCCGGCGACTACCGCGCCTGGGTTGGCGGCATCCGCGAGCCGGAAGATGTCGTCGCACTGCTGGAGAATCTGCAATACGCCTATCTGCGCGCCAAGATCGTCGTTCTCGAAGAGGAATTGGCGAAGGAGGGCGTCACGTTCGAGGCGCCTGCCGGCGCTGGTGCAGCGGCCCGCAAGGAGGATCCGGCGCGCGCCTATACCGTGCTGATCGCCGACCTGGTCGGCCTGCGCTTCGACGCCGGGGGGCAGCCGGATCACAGCGAGATCAAGGCATATATCGAGGAAAAGGGTGGCGTCTTCCACCTCGGGGCGCTGGGCGACCGATCGACGCTCGAGAAGGGCCGCGTCCATTTCTTCTATCAGCCAAACCTGAGCACGGAGGCAGAGATCCTGCCGCAAACCGACAGGGGCCAGTACGACGCGCTGATCGCAGCCGCGACCTTCATCCCAAAAGCCTCCGTATTTCCGCTCGGCGGCGTGCGCATCGGTGCAGGCACCGGCAATATGGGCTCGGCCTCCTGGGGTGGCGGCAATGGCGAAGGCGGCAACGCGCCGCTGATGAATACGCCGGGCATCAACAGCCGGGCGACCGCTCAGATGGCGATCAAGGCGATCCTGAAGGTCGTGCCCGATCTGCCGGTCGACAGGCTGCATCGGATGGTCGCCGGGGGCGACTTCGATACAGGCCGCCAGCTCAAGGATTTTCCGACCGCCAAGCTCGAAGGCCGGAAAATCGCCATTCTCGGCTATGGCAATATCGGCCGCGAAGTCGCCAAGCTCGCCAAGGCTTTCGGCATGAAGGTGGCGATCTACGCCCGCCAGCATCACCAGCGCTGGATTGAGGCGGAAGGCTTCGACTACGCCAAGACTCCGGTTGAAGCGGCGAGCGGCGCCGACATACTCTCCGTCCATATCGGTCTCGGCCGCCTGGACGGGTCAACCGGCGTCTATTCCAACGCCGGCACTGTCGATGCGAAGGTGCTCGGCGCTATGAAGGATGGCGCGGTGCTGGTCAACTACGATCGGGGCGAGGTCGTCGATGTCGCCGCGCTCGACGAGGCCCTGTCGTCGGGCAAGATTGCTCATGCGGCGATCGACGCCGACCTCTTCAAGGACGCCGCGACCGGCAAGCTCAGCGGGCCGATACTTCCTTACCTGCCACTCGAAGAGCGCCATAAGGGCAAGCTGGAACTGCTGCCGCACGCCGCCGCCGACACCGACCATCCCTCACGGGTGAACGGCGCCAAGCAGGCGGTCGACCAGATCTTCGACGTCATCCGCTTCAAATCGGTCACCAATCTCAAGGGCGACCTGCCGGAGGGTTACGTGTCGGCCGGCAGCCGCACGCCGGCAGGCATCGGCCAGGTAACGAAGCAGGCAGTCGCGGAGGCCGGCGGCAAGACGGAGATCCTCAACGAGTTGCAGCAGACCTCGATGAAGGTCGCGGCGATCCTGGGCGGGCTCTCGGCCGTTTCGGATCCCTGCCATCGCAGCCGGCTCATCGATCGCTACACCGCCCTGCTCGTCGAAAGCGCCGACCGGCAGCGGGCGCTGCTCGACCAACTCGGGCTCTACGGTCCGGCGGAGGACTAACTTGCTGGCGGCCAACCAGCGCCGCCGGTCTTTGATGTCGCTCTGATGCCGCCGTGTTGCCATGGCGGCATGATTTCGGTCCTTTGACGCTCCACATTTGAGGATCGACAGCTATCGCGCAGCCCGAAAACAGTCAGTCGGGCCAAACGCCGTCGAATGCGTCCGTCAACAGCGCGCGAATGGCCGGTTCGGTGACGGGCGCCGGGTTCCAATAGGGATTGGAAGTTGCCTCGATGGCCGCCGTCCCTATGCCTTCGGCCGGCATTCCGATCTGCGCAAGTGACAGGGGTGCCCCGATCACCTGTGCGAGGTTGCGAAGCCCGGTTGCGGCATTGTCCGCTCGGAGTGCCCGCGCGACCTTCTGGGCCGCATCGGGAGCGGCCTGCATATTATACCGCATCACGTAAGGCAGGATCACGCTGTGGGTTTCGGCATGCGGCAGGTCGAACATGCCGCCCAGCGTGTGGCAAAGCTTGTGATGGAGCGCCATGCCGACGCAACCCAGGCTGATGCCGCAGAGCCATGCGCCGTAGAGAGCATCCGAGCGGGCCTCCACATCCAGGCCATCGCGGCCGATACGCGGCAATGCCCGCGCCAGGGCGCGGATCCCGTCCTCTGCCATCAGATCGGTCACCGGATTGCGGTCGCGAGCATAGAGCGCTTCAACCGCATGCGCGATCGCGTTGAGGCCGCTGACCGCAGATAGACCCACTGGCAGCCCCAATGTCAGCGAGACATCATAGATCACCGTTTCCGGCAGCACGCGATTGTCCCGAAGCGTTGTCTTGCTGCCATTTTCGGTCTGTCCGAGAATGGGTGTCATTTCCGACCCTGCATAGGTCGTGGGCACGATGAGCTGCGGCAAATCCGTGCGCAGCGCGATCGCTTTGGAAAGACCGGTGGTCGAGCCGCCGCCAATCGCGATCACGCCGTCGGCGCCGGCTTCCGCAGCGACCTTCATCGCCTCCATCGTCACCTCGACGGGAGTATGCATGACGGCGCCGGAAAAGACCGCGGCCTGGGGTCCGATCAGGCCCGCCACTCTTTCCGCTTCGCTCACCTGATGCGGCGTGGAGAGGACCAGCGGCCGGGACATGCCGAGCCGCTTGGCCTCATCGGCAAGCTGTTTGAGCGTGCCGGTGCCGAAAATCACGCGCGTTGCCAATCCGGTATAGACGAAGTCCTCCATCTCAGATCTCAGCCCTTTTTGTCAGCACGAAATCCCAGTCCACCTGCCAATAAGGCGCCTTGAGGCCCTCGTCCTCGCCCACGGCGTCCTCCTGCTGCGTCCGGAAATCGGCGATGAGACTCTCCTTCACTCCGAACACCGCATCCTGATCCAGATATTGGCAATCAGGGGGGAAGATATGGGTGACAACGGGATCATACCCCTCGGCGCTGACGATGAAATGGATATGCGCCGCGCGGTTCGGATGCCGGCCCAGGCGGCCCAGAAGCTTGCCCACCGGCCCGTCGTCGGGGATGGGATAATAGCGCGGCTTGACGGAGCGGAACCGATAGCTGCCCTCGCCGTCCGTCGTGAAGACACCACGCAGGTTCCAGTCCGGCTGCGTGCCCTTTTGCTGGACGTCATAGAAGCCGTCGTCATTGGTCTGCCAGACGTCGATCAATGCGTGCTCGATCGGATTGCCAGCGGTATCCCTGACGAAGCCGCCGACCACGAGCGGCTCGCCCTTGCCGTCGAGGCAGATATTCGCTCCCCGTGCATAACGCGGTGCTTCCGGCACGTAGAACGGACCGAGAATGGTGTTTTCCGTCGCGCCGGAAGGCCGGCGATGGTTGATCGCATCGACCAGCATCGAAACACCCAGCACATCCGAGAGCAGAATGTATTCCTGCCGCCATTCATTGCACATCTGGCCAGTTCTGGTGAGAAAGTCGATCGCCGTCAGCCATTCCTCATGAGTCGGCTCGATCTCTTTCACTGCAGCATGGAGATGCCGCACGAGAACCGACATGATCTCACGCAGGCGGGGATCGATATCCCCGCCCATGCGCGCATTGACGGCCTCGACCGAGTTTTCTTCGGTGAAAAGCGGGTACTTCGTCGCAGCCATCTCACCCTCCATCAAATGCCGAAGAGCAGTTTGGCATTTGTCCGGCCGATTTTCACCCTGTCCGCCTCCGCAATCGTCGTGGTGTCGAACCAATCGGCGGCATGATCGATATTCTCGAACGGCCAATCGGTCGAAAACAGGATCCGGTCGGCGCCGATTTCCAGCATGGCATCGATCAGCGTCTGGGTGCGGAAATTGCCTGAAGTCGTGATGTAGAAATTCTCGTTGAAATAGTCGGCGATGCGGCGTTTGGCCGGATATTTCGGCGGCACCTTGACCCAGGCGTTACGATTGTCGATGCGCCACATCATGTAGGGCAGACCTTCGCCCATATGGCCGAGGATGATACGGAGGTTCGGGTGTTCGTCGAAAAGTCCCGATCCCATGAGGCGCAACGCGTGGACCGCCGTCTCCTGGGCGAAGGCCCAGGTCGGCCCCATCAGCCAGGGGTGGCCCTCATAGATGCGGCTGTCCTCAGCCAGCGGATTGCGCGGGTGCAGATAGAAGGGCACATCGAGCGCGGCGACCGTCGCCCAGAAGCCGCGATATTGCGGCAGGTCGTAATAGAGCAGCGCATTGGTATCGGCGCGCTGGCTGAAGCCGTTGACCAGGGCTCCGACGAAGCCCATGTCCTTCACGCACCGTTCCAGCTCCCGTGCGGCGGCCTCGGGATCCTGGAGCGGCAGGGCCGCAAAGGCGCGAAAGCGGTCGGGACGTTTGGCGCATTCTTCGGCCAGCGCATCGTTGGCGCGGCGGGCAATATCTATGGCCCGTCCGGTTTCGGCGATTGCCTGGACGGCCGGTGCGTTGAGCGACAGGATCATGGTCTCGATCCCGTGCGCATCCATCAGCTTCAGTCGCTTGTCCTGAATGTCGAGCAATCGGGACTGAAGCTCTGTCCAGTAGTCGCCCGGGACGAAACCCGCCGAATCCATCAGCGTCTCGGGAATGGCGAAATGCTCTTCGAGCGCGATCTTGCCTTGCATGTTTCTCCTCCAACTTTCTCGTTTTAATATTGACCCTTGGGCTCGAGGCCGAGCATGTGCTGGCCGACCATCGTGCCGACGGCGTCCCAGTTCATGCTGATATGACGGCCGACGGCGTTGGCGTCGCGCCAGGCGCGCTGAACCGGATTGTCCATGTTGAGGCCAAGTCCGCCGGTGGAAGCGTTCAGGGCTTCGACGGCCCGGAGCGCCAGGGTGACGGCAAAGGACTGGCCGCGCCGGCTGAGCAATCTGTCCTCGATGGTGAATTCTCGTCCTGAACCCGCCAGCTCCTCGGCGCGCGCCACATCCCGGAGCAGGATCTCGCGGGCTGCGTCGACGCTGGCAGCGGCATCCGCCACCCTGAGCTGGATTGTCGCAAATTCTGCCATGCGGCTGTTGCCGCCCGCGACCGCCCCCCGGGTCACACGGCTACCTGTTGATGCGACATAGCTTTCCAACGCGCCTTTCGCGGCGCCGACAGCGGCGGAAGCGAGGCAGGACGGAATGCCGGTGAGAAGCGGCATGTTGAAAAGGCCCTTGTCGGCATAGAGGCCGGCGCCCGGCGTCCGGCCGCTGGTGGCCTCCGGGAAAGTGAGCACGCGATGCTTCGGCACAACGACATTGGCGAGAATGAGGGTCTTGGAGCCGGTGCCCGCCAGTCCCGCGACATCCCATGTGTCTTCGATTTCATACTGCGTCGCAGGCACCAGCAGGAAGGCCGGAACCGGCTTGCTGGCACCTTCAGCGGGCAGGACGGCGGCGCAGAGCGACCAGTCGGCATTCTCGCAGCCGCTGGCAAAAGCCCAGCGGCCGTTCAGCCGATAACCGTCTTCGGTGGCCTCGGCCAAGGAGGCGGGCGCATAGGAGCCGCAGAGAAGCGCATCCGGATTTTTGCCCCAGACGTCATCCTGCGCGGCCTTCGGAAACATTGCGAGCAGCCATTGATGGGCTGCAAGAAGACCCGCGACCCAGCCGGTCGAGGCACAGGCCGAGGCCAGTTCGAGATTGGCGTCGACGAGATCGGCGAAAGGCCCGGGCGCGCCACCATAAGCGGCCGGCTTGACCGCATCGAAATAACCGGCAGCGCGAAGAGCTGCGATGTTTTCCGCCGGTACCCGGCGTGCCTTTTCGGTTGCCTGCGCACGGTCCTTGAAGGCCGGCAGGAGCGGCAGGATGCGGTCCTTCAGTACAGCGCCGCGAATGGGGCGTGCGATATTATCGGCACCGCCTTCGATGATCTCAAGCTTCATATTCTCCTCCTTGGCGGGATCAAGCCGCCGGCTGCGAGACGCAGTAGCGGGCGTCCTCGTAGATGAGCGGTATGGTGTTGGGGTCGACGGTCGCGTGAACGACCTGCCCGATGAAAAGCGTGTGAGTGCCATAGGGCACGGCAGCCATGCGGCGGCAGACGACATTGGCGTTGGCGCCGTCGAGGAGCTGCATTCCGGCTTCGTGCCGCCGCCAGTTCGCCAGTCCGAAGCGCGCATGCGGCTCGACTTTGCCGGCGAATGCCTCAGACAGCGGCCGCTGCGCGTGACTGAGGACATTCACCGCGAAATCCGGCTGACAAAGCAGCATTTCGTGCAGCAGGGTCCTGTTGTTCAGGCAGACCACAAGCGAGGGCGGCTCCATGGAAACGGAGGTGACCGCCGTGACCGTCATGCCATGGTCGATACCGTCCTTCACCGCCGTGATCACGGTCACTGTCGCTGGAAATTTGCGCATTGCGGCACGAAAATTCGCGCCGACCACTCCATCGGATAAAATCTGCATGATCTCTCTCCCATTCCGATTTCCATCATTTATTTGCATTTGCAATTATTGTCAATGCAAATAATTTCCTATTCGTGATGACGAGACCTGCGATTGGATAACCTGCAGATGCGTTCCCACCGCCTGCCGGAAGATAATTTTGATCGCACCATATTTTCTATTGCAATATTTGCATTTGCAATATTCTATTGTCTTACGCATCGGGTGGGAGAGGATTATCGGGCAGCGTGCCTAGCGCGCCGTTCAGAAGCCCGATGACGACGGAGGTAATCTTTGATTTTCTAGGCTCCAGGACAGCTGAAGCCTTTTTCAAAGCGAGATCACGGAGGAGGAGCCATGTCTTCGCAGGAAATGAGCGCCATGGTGGCGCAGACCAAAACGACGGCAAGTGTCATTGCCATGTGCGGCTTCATGATATTATTCGACGGCTATGACCTGGTCGTCTACGGGGTGATCGCACCAGCGCTACTCAAACAGGCGGAATGGGCGCTGGATCCATCCCTCGTCGGCCGTGCCGCCGCCTTGACCCTGTTCGGCATGCTGCTGGGTGCGGCAATCGCCGGGACGCTCGCCGATCGCATCGGCCGGAAAAAAGTCGTTCTCGGCAGCCTCGCCAGTTTTTCCTTCATGATGATCGCCAGCGGGCTTGCTCCGAACTTCCCGGTCTTCGCAGCCACGCGTTTCCTGAGCGGGCTCGGGCTCGGCGCACTTCTGCCGACCGTAACCGCGCTCATTCTCGAATTTTCGCCCACCAAACGGAAGGCGCTGGCCAACTCCCTGTCCTTCATGGGCTATCTGCTGGGCGGCATCCTTTCCGGCATTCTCGGCATGCTTCTTCTTGAGCATTACGGCTGGCGCCCCCTGATGATCATTGGCGGCGCGCCTTTGCTGGCACTGCCGTTCCTGATCAAATCACTGCCCGAATCGCCCGACTGGCTCGCCGCCAAGGGCCGCCGCGCCGAGGCCGACGCGGTTTGCGACAGCTTTGGCCTGGAACGGGTTCCGCACCAGCCGACAACTTCGGAAAAAGAGGGCGTACGGGCGCTGTTTGCGGAAGGGCGGCTTGCGCTGACGCTGAATGCCTGGGCGATTCACTTCTGCTCTCTGTTGCTGACTTTCGGCATGGTGAACTGGCTGCCGACCATCATGAACAAAATGGGCTACGACATCAGTTCGGCGCTGCTGTTTGCGATCATGCTCAATGTCGGCGCCGCCATCGGTATCGTCATTGCCGGCCGGATTGCCGATAGGGGCCATGTGAAGATGACTGTCGCCGTGCTGTTCGCCATCGGCGCTGGGGCGATCTACATGCTCACACTGAAGCAGGGTGTTTTCATGTACGCGCTTGTCGCTCTTGCCGGCGCTGGAACGATCGGCACCCAGATCCTCTCGAATGTTCTGGTTGGCCGCTTCTATCCAGTCCAGATCCGCGGAACCGGGCTCGGATTTTCGCTCGCGGTCGGCCGCCTTGGTGGCATGGCCGGGCCGCTGATCGGCGGCGCAGTGCTGCAGCGGGGGCTCGCACCGGAGTGGAACTTCTACATCTTCGCCATAGCGGCCGTGGTCGGCTGCGCTTTGACGGCCCTCACCTTCCTCCATGGCACGACCGAAAAGGGAGACGTCGTCGTGCACTGACTAGCTAAGGCAAGCACGCCCGCGACCATGGCCGGCCTCGATGAGGCCGGCTTTCATTTGTCCTGACGAACGCGACTTTTGATTGCACATGCCCTCGCCTAAGGCTATTCAGTGCGGATGCAATAGTTGTGAGCGAAAATGTCCTATCGATTTACCGGATCCTTTCCCTACCTTCTCAATCGCGTCGGCGTGCGCATGGGGGAGCTTTTTTCGGAGCGGCTGCACGATTTTGACGTTACCTTGCCCATGTACCGCGTCCTTGCGATCCTGAAGCAGGAGGGACCGCAAAGGCTGACAGATCTGAGCCCCATGGTTACGGTCGAGCTCTCCACCCTGTCGCGCCTAGTCACTGTGATGAAGAAGAAAGAACTGGTGTCGCGCACCCGGCCCGACGACGGCCGCACGGTTTCGATTGCGCTGACCCCCTCGGGCGATGCGCTGGTGCAGAAATTGATGCCGCTCGCAGCAGAATTCGAGGCGGTCGGCGTCGAGACGTTCAGCGAGGCGGAGGTGGCCTGGCTGAAATCGGCGCTGAAGATCATCCATACCAACCTGGACAAGCTCGAAGCACGCTGATCTGCTGATGTGGACGCAGGCCCGTCCCGATGGCGCAAAGGAGCGCGGGGACGGCCCCGCACCACCTTCGACACGCCATCTTGATGACTATCCGAAGAGCAGCAGACCCGTCCGCGATTCTCCTGAATTGTCCGTACAATGTGGTTTTGATGCAGATAGGTAGCTGCCCACGTGTTCGCGGTCCATCGGCTTGTTAAACAAATAGCCCTGGAGGGTGGTGCAGCCCATTTCCAGCAAGCACATCGCCTGCCGATGGCTTTCGACGCCCTCCGCCGTGACCTTCATGTCGAGCTTCCGCGCTAGGTTGAGCACCAGTTCTACGATTGCGAGGCTCGATTCATCCACGAGCATGGTGTCGATGAAGCTCTTGTCGATTTTGATGATATCGACGGGCAGGCTCCGCAAATGTGTCAGCGATGCATAGCCCGTCCCGAAATCATCGAGCGCCACGGCCAAGCCTCTTTTCCGCAAACGTTGCAGCGTTGTTGCAACAGTGTCTTCCAAGCCCTGCAGGAAGACGGTTTCCGTCACTTCGAGCACTAGCTTATCGAGCGGAATGCCTCTCGACGCGAACGCACCAACGATGCGGCTTTCCAGGTCACCCCTCATGAAATCAGAGGCGCTGACATTGATGCCAACCCGTCCGAAACTCAGCCCCCGGTCCATCCATTTGCAGATATCGGTCGCGACATGATCGAGCATGCATGTCGTAATGTGATGGGAAACACTCGAGTCCGTGAAGGCTTCATGAAATTGCGCCGCCGATACGACTGATCCATCGGGACGTTGCATTCTCACCAGCGCTTCAAACGCCCATACCTGACCGTCGGCGCAGCTCACGATTGGCTGATAATGCGGCACCATTCGATGCTCGGTAAGCGCCAACTCCACCTCTCGGACGATCTGAATGCGATGGGCTATCCTCGAACGCAGGCTGGGCTCATATTGAACGTAGCTTCCACGCCGTGTTTCCTTGGCGTGATACAGGGCGAAGTCTGCGTTTTGCGAAAGCGTCGCCGCATCCATTTCACCTTCCGAAATCGCGCCTCCCACGGTTATCGTGGGATTTATCGTTGATCCCACGACCTCCAGAGGGCGGCCGATATATTCAATCAGGTGTCGCGCGAGTGAACGCATTACCCGCGCGTTTGCGGGTGCGTCCAGAACAACCGAGAATTCGTCGCCGCCGAGGCGAAAGACCTTTCCGCGCTTTCCCAAGCGCTCGTCCAGACGGGATGCCACGCCTTTCAGCAGCAGGTCACCGGTCGCATGGCCCAGGATATCGTTCACCTGCTTCAGGCGATCGACGTCGACCAGCAGCAAACCAATGGAGGCGGCATCCGTCGCTGTGAGCCTCGCCATGTGAGCATTGTATGCCGCCCGGTTGGCAAGCCCGGTCAGGGGATCGGCATTTGCCGCCTGCAGCAAGCGTTGCTCGTAGCGCACTTTTTCGGAAACATCCTGAACGATGCCGAACAAACGTTTTGGCTCACCGTGCAGGTGTTCGATATCGCTGACCACGCGAATCCATCGTTCTTCGCCTTCTGGCGTTATGATGCGATACTCTTTGTCAACGCCGATCTCCGAGCCATTCAGGAGACCGCGAATCCTGCGACTGACGCCGTCGCGCTCTTCCGGAGCATAGCAGCCGATCACCTCCTCCGAGGTCATTCGTTTACCGACCGGCAATCCGACAGTGCGATAAATCTGGTCCGACCAGATGATCGTACCGGTGCTGAGATCCATCTCAAAGCCACCGACTTTGGCAGAGCGCTCGGTCTGTTCGAACCGAGCCTGCTTCAACTCCAGTTCACGTTGCTGCTCTTTCAGCTGGCTTTGCTGACGATGCTCGCGAATCAGGCCCACGATGACGCTTGCCAAGTTACGGAGCTGTTCGATATCCCGATCGCCGAAACGGCGGGTCTTCGTATCGAGGACACAAAAACTGCCGTAGCAGGTCTCCCCTTCCAAAAGCGGAACGCCCGCGTAGAATTGGACGGAACACTCGTTCACGAATGTGTTTTCCCAAAAGCGGGAATCTTTCCCGGCATCTTCAACGACGAGCGGCAACCCTGTTTCCACAACATGTCCGCAAAAGGAATGCTCGCGTGACGTCTCTTTCAAAGTGAAGCCTTGCTGGGCCTTGAACCACTGCCGCTGCTCGTCGACGAACGACACCAACGCCATCGGCATGTTGAATATATTGCAGGCCAGACGAACGATAGCGTCGAACTCTGTCGTCGGCGGTGTATCGAGAATGCTTGCCTCGTGGAGAAGGTTCAATCTTTCATCTTCGGTAAGGGACATGCGACCTTACTCCTCGCAGTGCTGCGTGACGCGGAGTGAGACGCTTCATGGATCATGGAAGCGGACGAACTTGCCGCCGACAGCAATTTTCTGGGTTGATCAGAATTCTTCCCAATCAGACTTCAGCGCGGCGGCCGCCGACCCGCGCTGGACGGACGCGGCGGGCGAGGTACGAACAACTTTCAAAGCCGTCGGTGCGGGCACATGACGATCCGCCTGCGTGGATGAAAGTCTCGATCTCGGAGCATCGTCGAAACGGAACTGTTCAAGAAGCTTGAAAAGTGCGGCGGCCTCGCGTGCGAGGCCGTGGCTCGCAGCCGTCTGTTCCTCGACCATCGCGGCATTCTGCTGCGTTCCCTGGTCGACGGTGTTGATGGCCTGGTTGATCTCGCCGAGCGCCGTCGATTGCTCGCGCGCCGCCTCCACGATCGCCGTGACATTGGTGTTGATGTCGTGAACCTGACTGGCGATTTCCTGAAGCGCCGATCCGGCATTCGTGACGAGGGCGACGCCCTTTGCGACGTGAGAACCGGAGGCTGTAATCAGGCTCTTTATCTCCTTTGCAGCTTTCGCCGACCGCTGCGCCAACTCCCGGACCTCCTGAGCAACGACCGCAAAACCCTTGCCGGCCTCCCCTGCCCGTGCCGCCTCTACGCCGGCATTGAGCGCCAAGAGGTTCGTCTGGAAGGCAATCTCATCGATGACGCCGATGATATTGGAAATTTCGCGCGACGAGGTTTCGATCTGGTCCATCGCTCCGATCGCATCACGAACCACCTGGCCGGAATGTTCCGCATGGTCTTTGGTGCGGGAGACGAGTTGACCGGCCTCCTCGGCGCGGCGGCTCGAATCCTTGACCGTCGTCGTGATTTCCTCAAGGGCGGCCGCCGTCTCTTCGACGGATGCCGCTTGCTGCTCGGTACGCTTTGCCAGGTCGTCGGCGGCGGTGCGGATTTCGTTGGAACCGGCCGAGATCGCCTTGGCATTTTCGGCCACCGTTGCCATCGCGTCCTTCAACTTTTCCGAAGCGCTGTTGAAGTCGGTGCGCAGCCGTTCCAGCGAAGGAATGAAAGGCTTCTGGATCGTCTGCGACAGGTCGCCATCTGCAAAATTCGTCAGGCAACGGGCGAGCTGTTCGACATTCTCGACACGCGCCGTGACATCGGTTGCGAACTTCACGACTTTGAACACTTTGCCGTTCAGGTCGAAGATCGGATTATAGGAAGCCTGGATGTAAACCTTCCGTCCGCCCTTGCCCACACGCATGAATTCGTCGGCAACCAGTTGGCCGCCCGCAAGTTTCCGCCAGAATTCCTTGTAGGCCTCCGACTTGGAATAGTCGCCTTCGCAGAACATCGAGTGATGCTTGCCCTGGATTTCGGCAAGCGAATAACCAAGAGCGGTCAGGAAATTGTCGTTTGCGGTCAGGATTTCGCCGGCCGGCGTGAATTCGATGATCGCCTGAGCCCGGGACAATGCGTCGATCTTGCCCGCATGCTCGGCAGATTTCAGCTTCTGCGCGGTGATATCGGTTGCAATCTTGATGACCTTGACCGGCTTCCCGCGACGGAACACCGGATTGTAGGACGCTTCGATCCAGACCTCACGCCCGCCTTTGCCGAGCCGTTTATACTGTTGTTGATCGAATTTTCCTGCTGACAGCTTCGTCCAGAAAGCCTTGTATTCTGCCGAGGATGCATAGGCAGGTTCGACAAACATGCTGTGATGTTTTCCGACGATCTCCCTCAACTCGTAACCAAGCGCCCTGCAGAAGTTTTCGTTTGCGGTGAGGATTTTGCCCGACAAATCAAACTCGATCATGGCTTGCGAATTCGATAGAGCCGCCAGAACAGCGACAGCATTTGCACCACGATCAAGAATATTCACTCGCAAATCCTCCTAGATTCATCGCTGTCGATCCAGCCATTTTGCGAATATTCGCTCATGCTCATTAACGGGGATTTAATTATGAATGTGACGTGCAGTATAATTTATTTTCAACCAGCGCTGCATTCATCAGGCGCATCCGGGGGCAAAGACAGCCGGCGGCCCGCCCTGCCGCGGGCAGCGATGCAGCCTCCCCGGGAACGGCGCACTGCGGGCCGCTCAGCTGCTTTTCAACTGCGCCACCGCAAGCAGCGTGTCAGCGCTTATTGTCGACGAGCCGGTCAGGATCGAAAGGGCTGACGACGTGGTGCCCGTACCGTTGGCCATGTCATACATGGCGGTGAAGCGTTGGATCAGATCGTCGACTTTGTCAGGATCCGACAGATCCTCCATGTCGATGAAATTGTTGACCATCTCGGCTTGCTTCTCGACGTCCATATTCGAGACGTAACTGGACAGGTTGAAGGTCGTCGTAAAGAACTCGAAGAGCGCGCTGTCGCCCAGAATATCATAGGCGTTCGAGATCTCCGGCGCCTTGCGTTCGAAATAGAGGGCAAGGCGCACGCCGGTGTTGCTGTCGCCCTGATCGTCTTCGAGCGTCAGCCTGACATAGGAGTCGATCGTTTCCAGCACGTCGCCGCGCTGCTGCACGGTCCCGGTCGGATCGGCGGATATATTGCCGTCCTGATCGAAATTGAACGAGCCGACGAGTTCGGCGAAACGATTGTCGTCCTGCTTGTTGACATAACTATCTTCGTCGTCGAGATCGGAAGAGAACATCTTCTTCAGTTCGTCCGACGTGACATCGTCCGGATCGAGCCCCTTCGCCTCAAGCGCGAAGCTAACCAGGCGATCGTCGGCCAGGAATTCGCTGGCCGTCGTGATCGTCGCCATCTGCTCGCGAAAATAGGTGATCTCGTCATTCGCCGCGTCGGTCGCCTGGGTCAGCTCGTCGCCTTCGAGGTATCGGATCTTGTTCTGCTTGTAATAGGCGGCGTAGTCGTCGACGACGGATTCCGACATGGCCTGCAAGGGAACGGTGACGTCGCCATTGTCGTCGAAGTTGAATGCTTTGCGAAAGGCTACGAACCGGTCGTCCTTCAGGCTGTTGACATAGCTTTTCGAGTCCGTGGGATCGCTTTCGAGAATTTTCCGGACCTCGCTTCTCGAAACGCTGTCGGGGTCTATATCATAGGCGCGCAACGCCATTTCCCACAGCTCGGGGAGATCGTCGTTGTCGTCATCGTCGTCATCGGCATTCGACACGAGGAAATCATCGATCGAGGTGACGCTGGCGATGCGCGTCGTATAGTTGTCGGTGGCGTCTTCCGTGCTGGTATTGGCGACCAGCACTTCATAATTTTCATCGAAGGCTGCCGTGGTCGTGGCGGTCTGGTCGGAGGTCTGGGCGGTGTCGCCATCGGCAAGCGCGCCGTCCTCGTCGAAATTGAAGGCGTCGTGCAGGTCGGACAAGCCGATCGCTTCGGCGATGTCGGCGCTTTTCAGGGCTGCCGAAATGTAGCTGTCGGATTCGTCGTCGGAAAGACCGTAGGCAATCCTGAGATAGCCGACCAGCTTGTCGTCGCTCATCAATTGGTCGACGGAGGTGATGTTGCCAATTTCAGCAGCGAAATAGGTGTCGTAGGCCTCCCCGGTTTCCGTGGACGCGATCGTCGAGGAGGCCACCGCATAGCCGCTCGTCACCAGCGAGATCTGGTCTTCCGACATCACATCGCCGTCGGTCGAGCCATCCTCGTTGAAGTTGAAGGCCTTTGCCAGGCTGACATAGACGTCGTCGCCGAGCTGGTTGACGAAACTGTCGGCATCATCCAGATCGCTCGTCAAAACCTGCTTCAGGAAGCTGCTGGACGTGTATTCGGTGCTGAGGCCGAAGGCCGTCAGCGCATAGTTCTTCAGTCTGGAGCTCGACAGGAAATCATCGACCGAGGTGATCGACGAGATATTCTCTTCGAAATAATCCGTCTCATCCGTGATGTCGTCCGCCTCGGTGTCGAAGGATGTCTCATAGGCATCGAGCAGATTGTCCCGCTGCACGTCCGACTGCGCCGTCTTCGTCTCGCCCCCGAATTTGAAGGCGGCGGCGAATTCGGCATAGCGGCTATCGCTCAAAGTGTTGGCGAAGCTCGATGAATCGCTGAGGTCGCTTTCCAGCACCTTCTTCATGAAGGCCTTGGCATAGGTCATGTCCTCAAGTCCATAGGCCTTCATAGCATAGGAGTAGAGCTTGTAATCGCCCATGAATTCATCGACCGTCGTGACCTTGTCGATGTTTTCCTTGTAGTAGTCACTGTCTCGGGAAACCGTTGCCTGTGAAGCCACACTCGAGAGACTGGCGCTCAGATTTCTGGCGACCGAGAGGTAGCTCACATAGGTGGAAACCAACGTCTGTCCCTTTCATGAGCATGCGCGCGCGAAAGCCTGCCGGCCGCCACGGTTGAAACTTTTCATGTTTGCTGAGATGTTGCCGCCGTTCATGGCGCTGACGAACCGCATTCATGCGGCCGAATCAATTTAATAGAACCGTATGGTACTATAATTCTTCGAAAAATGCAACAGGACGTCGAAAGCCGAGGGATCGCGGCTTTATCGGGTCACGCGGCGCCGACGCCCGCGGCAAAGATTGCAATGCAGCGCCGGAGATGGGCAAGCAGTGCCGCCCGATCGCGCCAGGCCTGAGCGCGCCCTTCCGGCGGGCCCATGCCACCGAAGATCATATCCATCAGCATGCGGGCTCCGCTGGTCGGATCATCAAGCGACAGCCTGCCTTCGGCCCGGCGGTCGCTCAGCCAGTCGGCAAGCTGCTGCCGGCTGGCACGCATGCCTTCGCGCTGCAGAATGTCGACGAGTTCGGGAAACTGCCCTGCTTCGCGAAAGACGAGCTGCAGGAAACCGGCACGATCGGCATCCTTGTCCTCATCCATGTCGATCATGAAGATGCGTTCAAGGCTCTCGGCGATCGAGAGATCTTCCGGAGGCCGAGGCAGGTCGAGCATCATGCGCCGATGAGCACCGACCACGGCGGCAAACAGCTCTTCCTTGCTCTGAAACAGCTTGTAGAGCGTCTGTTTCGAAACACCCGCCTCGGTGGCGACGACCGCGGTCGTGCTTCCGGCGTAGCCGTATTTTACAAAAACGCGGCGGGCAATCTCGACGATATGCACGCGCTTGTCATCGTCGCTGGAGACTTTCGGCCGGCCCCGTTTGCGCGGCTCATCTGCGGGATCGTCGGCAACATCCATGATGATCTAGACCGCCTCATCGAAGCACAAGCCGACGCCCGCAGAAAGGAGACTACGATTTCTGAGGGACGATTTTTTCGGTTGTGGCATTAGTAATTTCGATTTAGAGAACTCATCAGTTCTGTAATGCGTTGCATCCCCACCCTCTAGCGATGGAGCGCTTATGACGACCATTTCCGCCGCAACGTCAATGTCTTCCTATTCCTATAGCAAGAGTTCGACGTCAGCGTCCCAGGACGTCCTATCCTGTAATACGGTTTCGGCAAAAAAATCAACCACAACCCAGCAGCTCAGCGAAGACGCGACCAACAGCGCCGAGAAACTCATGTCGCAGTTGATGTCACTGACGATGAACGGCCTCGCCGATCAGTCCGCTTCCAGCGAGCAGCAGGACGGCGGCGCAGACATGGACGTTGCGCAGCTGGACAGCGACGGCGACGGCTACGTCAGCAAGGCCGAGTTCGTCGCAGCCCGGCCGTCCGATGTGTCGGAGGATCAAGCCGGCACGCTGTTCGACAGCTTCGACAGCGAAGGTGCCGGCTCGCTATCGGTCGATGCGCTGACCGAAGCCATGTCCGCCCAGCAGTCGGAACGTGCCGAGGGGCCGCCACCCCCGCCACCTTCCGACGATGACGATCTTGCATCCCTGCTCTCCGATCTCGATACCGACGGCGACGGGCAGGTAAGCAAAGCCGAATTCGTTGCAGGTCGGCCGTCCGATGTGAGCGAGGAGCAGGCCGGCACGCTGTTCGACAGCTTCGACAGCGAAGGTGCCGGCTCGCTATCGGTCGATACGCTGACCGAGGCCATGTCCGCTCAGCAGTCGGAACGCCCCGAAGGACCGCCGCCGTCGTCCAGTGACGATGACGATGACCAGTTTGCATCCCTGCTCTCCGATCTCGATACGGACGGCGACGGGCTCGTGTCATTGGACGAATTCATGGCGGGTAAGCCGGACGACGTCACCGAAGACCAGGCGAGCCAGCTCTTCAGTCTGCTCGACACGTCAGGCGCCGGTTCATTGTCTGCACAGTCCACGAGCTGACGGTCGTTAAGCCGTCGCCATTGCGGTCGCTGGAGGATCTGCAATGAGACGGTTTTAAAGCGACCCGGCAGTTGAGCCGGCAGAGCCTTCAGTCGGGTCGCTTCCGAAATATGGAAACGTTCGAAGTGTGCGCCGTCACAGGCGCACGGATAACCAGCGCGCGGATGAGCCGAAGCGCCTATCGCCATCACGGGGTCAGTCCAGACAATCAGATCATCGACCGGTGTCGGCTTTTGCCCGGCGCCAGCGATGTCGTGCGCCCGCCATCCGGGCTCTGGAAGCCTTTCGTCACATGGCATGTTCCCAAACCTTAAAGGATCGAGCCATGAGCATTTTTGGAAGCATGAAAACCGCCGTCTCCGGCATGAGCGCCCAGGCAAACCGGCTCAGCACGGTTTCCGACAATATCGCCAATGCCAACACCACCGGCTACAAGGCCGTTTCCACGTCCTTCTCGTCGCTGGTCCTGCCGTCTTCGTCGGGTAATTACAATTCCGGCGGCGTCCAGACTTCCGTGCGCCAGGCGATTTCCGAACAGGGCGACATCTCCTACACGACCTCCGATTACGACCTGGCGATCTCGGGAGACGGGTTCTTCATCGTGCAAGGTGCCGACGGCACGCCGGTGCTCACCCGGGCCGGCGACTTCTCTGTCGACAGCGACGGCAATCTCGTCAACGGCGCCGGCTACACGCTGATGGGATATTCCTATGATTCCGGCGTGCCGGCGGTGGTCGTCAACGGTTTTGACGGCCTGGTGCCGGTCAACGTGTCCCAGTCGGGATTGAGCGCAGTTGCCTCGAGCAGCGCCTATTTCAGCGGCAACCTGAACTCCGAAGCGACCGTCGTTACCGATACGACGACTTTGCCGAGCGCCAACACGTCTGATGTCACCGACGACACGCAGAAAATGTCGCTGGTTGCCTATGACAGCCTCGGCGCTACCGTCCAATACGACTACTTTTTCACCAAAACCGGTGTGACGACGGATTCAAGCGGCGCGGTCACCGGAAGCACCTGGGAGGTCGCGGTTTATCGCAATGCCGACGCAACCACCGGCGGCACGACATCCTTCCCCTACTCCTCCGACGCCGTCAGCGTCGCGACGCTCTCCTTCGACGCCGACGGACAGCTCACCTCGGCGACCGACACGGATATCGTCGATCCGACGACGGCACAGACGATCACCATGGACTATTCGGATTTCACCCAGCTCGCCTCCGACTTCTCGGCGACGGGCTCGGCCGACGGCCAGGCCGCGAGCGCTGTCAGTGCGGTCTCGATCGGCACCGATGGTGTGGTGTCGGTCTCCTATGCCAACGGCACGACGAAGTCTCTCTACCAGATTCCTCTCGCGACGGTCGCAAGCCCCGACAATCTGACGCTGCTCAGCGGCAACGTCTACACCGCCAACGGAATGTCCGGCGTGACGGTCACCGGCTTCCCGCAGACCAACGGCCTCGGCTCCATCCAGTCCGGCGCTCTCGAAAGCTCGAACGTCGATCTCGCCGGCGAACTGACGGAGATGATCGAAGCGCAGCGCAGCTATACCGCCAATTCGAAGGTGTTCCAGACCGGCTCCGATATCATGGATGTCCTCGTCAATCTGAAACGATAGGGAGGGCGTCGGCATGTCGCTCACCTCCGCCTTAAACAGCGCACAAAGCATCTTCAACAATACCGGCCAGCAAAGCAGCGTCGTCTCGACGAACATCGCCAATGCAGGAAACTCCGACTATGTGAGACGGGAAGCGTCGATCACGACATCCCTTTCCGGCGCGCAGGTCGTCAGCATCAGCCGGGCGCAGGAAACCGCACTTCTGTCTCAGTACCTGCAGACGAATTCCAAGGACAGCGCCCAGCAAACGCTGCTGACCGGCCTTGAAAGCTTGAAGTCGCTGGTGGGCGGCAATGACTACGAGACCTCGCCAAGCACTTATCTCGCGGCATTCCAGCAGGCGCTCCAGACGTTCGGCACCTCGCCGAGCAGCACGACCGCGGCACAATCGGCCGTCACCGCCGCGCAGGACCTTGCCAATTCGCTGAATACTGCAAGCGACGGCATTCAGTCGATCAGAACAGAGGCCGACGCGGAAATCGCCACGCAGGTCTCGACGCTGAATACGCTGCTGTCGCAGTTCGAGACGGCAAACAACGCAGTCAAACTGGCGACATCGACCGGCGCGGATACATCCTCGGCGCTCGACGAGCGCGAAAAGCTCTTGAAGCAGATCTCCTCGATCGTCGGCGTCAATTCCGTCGTCCGCAGCAATAACGACATGGCGCTCTACACCTCGGATGGCACCGTGCTGTTCGAGACCGTCCCGCGCACCGTCTCATTCACCTCGACAGCAACCTATGTCGCGGGAACGGAGGGCAATTCCGTCTACATAGACGGGGTTGCGCTCGACGCCGGCGAAGGATCGACGACCACTGCCTCGGGCAGCCTGCAGTCATTGCTGCAGCTTCGCGACGAGGTCGCCCCGACCTTCCAGGCCCAGCTCGACGAGATCGCCAAATCGCTCGTCCAGATCTTTTCGGAAACCGACGGCAGCACGAGCGCACCCGGACTTTTCGTGTGGACGACGGCGGCGGGCGCAACCGGGACAACGCCGTCCGACACCGACGATATCACCGGGATCGCGTCCACCATCTCGGTCAATACAGCCGTTGTCACGAGCGACGGCGGCGATGCGACGAAGCTGCGCGATGGAACGATCAGCGGCATCACCGATCTCAATACGTCGGGAGACAGCGGCTTCTCGGACAATCTCGACGCCCTGTACGAGGCCTTGACGGAACAGCGCTCCTTCTCTTCCGATGCCGGCCTCTCCACGACGCAAAGCCTGACGGACTATGCCAGCGCCTCCATCGGCTGGCTCGAGCAATATCGCAGCGATGCGACGACGGCCTCCGAAACCACTTCGGCGGCCCTGTCGCGCTCCGACGAGGCTTATTCCAATGAAGCGGGCGTGAACCTCGACGAGGAGCTGACGCTGCTTCTCGACATCGAACAATCCTACAAAGCGGCGACGAAAATCCTGAACGTCATCGACGACATGTTCAAGTCGCTCCTCGACATAGCGAGCTAGTCATGAAAGCATCTTTTGTCTCATCATCGGCGATGCAAAACGTTCTCAAGCTGACCATCAGCCAGTCCCAGTCCAAGCTGCAGAGCGCTTCGACAGAGGCAACGACGGGAACCTACAGCGATATCGGCACGGCCCTTGGTGCCGGCACTGCAAAGTCGCTCAACCTCACCAGCGCCATCAACCAGGCCGCGTCGTTTCAAACGAGCAATTCCGTCGTCGCATTGCGCATGGACGCGTCGCAGACGGCCCTTTCAAACCTCAAGGATGCCGGCGACAGCCTGGTTTCGAACCTGACCGCGCTTCAGGCGAGCCAGGATACGACGAGTATCGCAGTCGCCTTGCAGACAGCGAGCTCCACGGTTTCGCAATTGATCTCGACGGCGAATACGGCCGTCAACGGCGAGTTCCTGTTTGGCGGGACAAACCTCGACAGCCAGCCCCTGACCGACCAAACTTCCACGGTCTCGGATACGATCGTGACGGCGCTGAGCGACTATGCAACCGGCCTTGGAAAAGACGTGAACGAGCTGACGGGCGAGGAAATCGGCACATTCATCACCGACACGGTCGAGCCGATGTTTTCCGAAAGCGCCTGGACGGACTCTGCAGACGGCTGGTCGACCGCCTCGAGCACCGACATGACAAGCCGGATCAGCGGATCGGAAACCATCACCTCGTCCACCAACGCGAATTCGGAAGGGATGCGTTATCTCGCGCTTGCATCCGTCGTCGTGTCGTCCCTCTTCGGTCAGGATCTCGCATCCGATGCGCAAAGCACCGTTGCATCCCAGGCTATCGCTTATGCGGCGCAGGCAACAGCCGGCATCGTCACACAGCAAAGCGAGCTAGGCCTCTCGCAGGAGCGGGTCGAAAAGGCAAATGACGCCCTCGACGCTCAATCAACCCTGCTTCAGGGCAAGCTCGTCGACCTCCAGGGCGTGGATGTCTATGAGGCGTCGACGCTCGTCAACCAACTGCAAACGCAACTGGAAACGGCCTATACGCTCGTCTCGAAACTCCAGGGGCTGAGTTTGGTCAATTACCTCTGACGGATCTGACATGAAGGAGTTCAAGCGGTTGCAGATACCAGCCTTAAGGAAACAGCCCAGCACGGATTGCTCCGAAATCGTGACGGAAGCCGCCTTCGCGCTCGCCTCCGGCATCATCGATACAATCCCTTTCGTCGGCTGCAAACTTGATGAACAACAGCCGCGGGCATGGCCTCGATCAGGTGTTTTCACCGATGACGGCGTCGAGATGACCGGCACGCCGCCTGAAATATTCGAGCTTTGCGAGCTTTTGGCCGGCCATATCGAGAAAGGCGCGTCATTCGACGTCTTCGAGGTTTTCCACAAGATTGCACGTATCGACCGGCTGATCGACTGGAGCCATGGCGCGGTGCTCTCACCCGAGCCGCATCCGGTAACTCATTAACGGAGCACGCTAAATCTCCTTTCAAAGTCGGCACGATCGCGGCCGCGCCGCACAGCAGCACGGCATAGCCCGGTCTTGCATCTGGCTTGTCCGTTGCAGCAGTCTGGACTTTACCATAGGGAGATGGAGGGCGACTGTCGAAGTCTGCCGGCAATGGTCTTTCAGGGACCGAGTGTATTGTTGATGTCAAAGCCGCGCGCGAAGCTTCCATTCTCCGAAGAGACCTTGCAGGCCATGCTCGTCCGCGTGCTTCGCCCGCTGGTCAAACTCGCTCTCGCCTCCGGCTTCAACTTCACTGCCTTTTCGGCCATTCTTCGCCACCTCTATATCGAGGTTGCGGAGAACGAATTTACGCTGCCGAACAAACAGCAGACGGATAGCCGTATCTCGCTTCTAACCGGCATCCACCGCAAGGACGTCAACCGGCTGCGTGGACAGACCCTGACGGCATCCTTTCTCACCGTGAGTGTTTCGCAGACGAGCCGCATTCTTGCGAGATGGCTTGCCGAGCCGCTCTATTGCGATGCGGAGGATAGGCCGAGCGCCCTGCCCCGCACATCCAGCGACGGCGGTCCGTCATTCGAAAGCCTGGTGAGCGACATCACCAAGGACGTCCATCCTCGCTCGATCCTGGACGACTGGCTGGACAGAGACATTGTCGTTGTCGATCAGAACGGTTGGATCCAGCTCAACCTCTCATCGATCGTCCCGAATGCCGGGGACGAAGCCCGCCGGCATTATTTTACCCGCAACCTTCGGGACCACGTGCAGGCATCGGTCATGAACCTGATGAACGATCCTCCTCCCTATTTCGAACGCGCCGTTCATTATGACGGGATATCTCCAGCGCTGGCAGCCCGGCTCGACGAGATTGGGCGCAAGGAAGGGATGGCGCTGCTCCTGAAGCTCAACAAGATCGCCCATCAGGCCATCAAGGACGATCCCGGCGGCAACAGCCGCTGGATCACCGGCGTCTATGTCATGACCGAGGAGGGTGACGCAGTTCCTCCGGCAGCCGCTTCCGAGACGGAGACTGACGCATGAGCCCGTCAACGATCTCGAGAAGACAGTTTCTCCTGGGCGGAATAGCGCTCCAGGTTCTGATGCCAGCGATGACCGCCGCGCAGCCGACAGGCACCAGCGACCATGGCATCGGCGGCTCCGGTCTTTCCATTGCAGGTGGAGAAAACGAAGACCACGGTATCGGCGGAACCGGCATCGTCGGAACCATCCAGGGTTTTGGCAGCATCATCGTCAACAACATCCACATACCGTTCAGTGCGACGACGCCGATCGACATCGATGGACGACGCGCGCCTGCAAGCGCGATGAAGGTCGGTCATGTCGTCCGTGTGCTGCTGGCAGGAAAGCGTGCTGCCCGCATCGCGATCGTCAGCGAGGTCCAGGGCCGCATCGACGAGATGGGTAAGACCGGGATGACCATCCTGTCGCAAACCGTCGACACGACCGGTTTGGTCACGAAGGGCTTACGAAAGGGCAAGCGAGTCGCCGTGTTCGGCATCCGCAAACCGGATGGCACCATCATTGCCAGACGCATCGAGCATCGCGCCGTTTCCGATGGCGCCCATGTTCGCGGTGTCCCCGTAAGGAGCGGCAATCGCGTCTTGCTCGGCGGCCTTTCGCTCGGGCAGGCGCAAGCACATTTGGTCGGCAAGCAAACCGTCGTGCGTCTCAGGACGGACGCTAATCGATCGGTCATTATACGCATTCAGGCCGAACCTGTGGTGCCGGGTCTGAAACGAGGCGTCGTCAACGTCGAGACCTTCAAACCCGCAGAAAAGGGCGGAGCTGGCGCAGGACCTGGGGGCTCAGCGCCTTACGGCTCGATGCGAATGTCTCCCGATGGCCATGGATTTGTCGACGTCACCGTTCGCGATTCAAGCAGAATGACGGGCTTTGCGGACAGGCAAGGCCCAGACGGCTTTGGTCCTCGCCCGCCGGATGGTCCTCCAGACGGGCCAGAGCGTGGCCATCCGTCTTTCGGCAGAGGCGGGCCTGGCGGAGATTATCCTGATCCGAACAGGCGGGGTCCGCCGCCGCAAGACCCCTTGCGCCGCGGTCCACCGCCTACGGATCCTCCAGTTCCGCGCTAACGCGCCATCAATCAGATTGACATATGGGAAAATTTCCCATTTATTGCTCTTGCGATTCCTGATTTGGGTTCCCAAGAAGGACTTGCCGATTGTCTATCGGGTTCGCCCCACACCCGACAGACAATCGTTTGATTTTCAATCGCTGCTGACTGCCGAACCAACCCGCCGTCGCCAAGAGGAATCAGGAATTGCTTTTGCTGGAACGCGAATCGGACGTGTCGATGGAAATGAACGAATCGACCGTCGTTGCAACCTGGGAAAACCGCGCGCAAATCATCGAAATCATGAGCAGCGCGCGCCAGACGAGCCAACAATTTCAACATCTTTGGCAGAGCAGCGCCGGAACGGGCCGGCTCAGCCAAGATGATACGGACAAGTTGGTCGAACTGCTCCGCCAGATCAGCGACCTGAATGAAATGCTCATGCGATTGGCCTGAAAGGCTTACCGGCGCGTCGATCGACCCATTCAGAAGCTAGCCGCTTGACAACGCTATCCGCGATAACCTCGACGCCGCGATAGGATATCCTTGGGCTTCGGTCTGCTCGACACCGCGGATGTCATCCCCTGAAGCGTTCAGCTTTCGTGGAAACGCAGAACCGTTGGTATCGAGAACATTCAAAGCTCGATGCCCATCCAATGCTGCCGGCCTTCGTTGATCGGGGCTTCAATACCGATGTCCGTCCCCGCGAAAAAAGCCTGGCATGGAAGGACACCGCCGGTTCCCGTCCAGCTTCGCCTATCTCGTCCAATTCAAAGGTCCGCGTGACTATGGCGGCTATCGAGCCGTTTTCACGGCGAGCAAGATCACGCGCTTTTGCACTTCGTACGGAAAGCTGAGGGCAGCCAAGCTGATCTCCTTCACGATGAATGTGATGTCGCCTTGAGCCATCATGATGGCTGGTGATGGTTTGATACCACCGCTTCAACCTATCAACCCAATTTTGGACGGTTGCCCCAGTCCTGAAAGAGCTGGCTAAGCTCCGACCTCATAATAATTAACCATATTTCAGTGTTCTTGCCAAATAATGCCGTACGTAGATCAGGTCTCTCGAAGTAGAGAGGCCAAAAGTTATTTGGAGACAGTCTTGGCATTCACCATCGCTCGCAGTCTGGTGGCGTTCGGCGTCGCCGTTTCAGTAGGTCTTTTCATGTCGATCGGATTGCAGCAATCGGCGCTCGAACGGCTGAAGGTCAACGGTCCGGTTTACGAGCAGGTGGTCTACGGCAAGGATTTGATTGCCGATATTCTACCGCCGCCGCTGTTCGTGGTCGAATCCTACATGCTCTCCTTCGAGGCGAGCAAATTTCCCGAACTAACAGACACCAATCTTGCCAAGATCGCCAATCTCAAGGCCGCTTACGACGACCGCCGCGCCTATTGGAAAACCACCCGGCTGCCGCAGGCGTTGAAGGACGAGCTTGAAAACGATGTCATCGCCAAGGGCGATGCATTCTGGGGGGTGATGAACCGCGAGATCATCCCCGCCTTAAATGCCAAGGATGAAGACAAGGCGCATGGTGCGATCGAACAGTTGCGCGTTGCCTTCCATTCGCATCAGGATGCGGTCGAGAAACTCGTTGCTAATTCCGACGCCTTCCTGAAGGGCGAGGAGCGCAATGCCGCTTCGGAAATCGTCACCTGGACGATCTATGCCGGTGCTGCGGGTTTCGGCTCGTTCGGCCTGCTGCTGGTCGGCCTCTATCTCCTGCGCCGCCGCGCCATCGTGCCGCTCGACGGTATGAAGGCCTATATGGGCAACCTCGCCGAAGGCGATTTTTCGACCGAAGTTCCCTATGCCAACCGTTCCGACGAGATCGGCGCCATGTCCAAGGCCGTCGCGGTATTCCGCCGCAATGCGCTCGAACGGCAGGACGCGCAGAAGCGCGAGACCGCACTTCGCGACGCGGAATTCGAGCGCGAGCGCAGCCAGCTGGCCGAAAAGGCCGCTGAGGAACAGATCCGCGAAACGGTGATCGGCCGGCTGACATACGGCCTGGAACAGCTATCGAACGGCAATCTCGATTGCCGCATCACGACGCCCTTCGCCACGGCCTACGAGACTTTGCGCGCAAAGTTCAACGACAGCATGGATGCGCTTTGCGCTTCGATGGCCGAGATCGCCCAGACCTCCAAGCAAGTGGGCAGTTCCTCGGCCGGCATCACCGATGCCGCCGACAGCCTTGCCTCGCGCACGGAACAGCAGGCCGCGATGCTCGAAGAGGCCACAGCCGCGCTCGATGAGATGAATGCCAAGGCGAAAGACGCCTCCGACCATGCCGGCAAGGCAACCGGCATGATGGCCGAGACCCGCACCAGCGCCGAACATTCGGCGGCCGTCGTTCGTGAAGCGATCGCCGCCATGGAACGGATCGAAGGTTCGTCCTCCCAGATCGGCGACATCGTCAATGTCATCGATGAAATCGCCTTCCAGACCAATCTTCTGGCGCTCAATGCCGGGGTCGAGGCGGCCCGTGCGGGCGAAGCGGGCAAGGGTTTCGCCGTCGTCGCCCAGGAAGTGCGCGAACTCGCCATGCGCTCGGCCAACGCCGCCAAGGAGATCAGAGCGCTGATTTCCACCTCCTCGTCTCAGGTCTCCACCGGGGTGCAGCTCGTCAACCGCACCGGCAAGGCGCTTCTGGAAATCGAAGGACAGGTCGAGCAGGTTGCCAGTCTGATCGCCCGCATCGTCTTGGTGTCCTCCGAACAGGCGGTGGCGATCGGCGAGATCAACACCTCCGTCAACGCCCTGGATCAGGTCACCCAACGCAACGCCGCCATGGCCGTCGAAACCGCCTCGGCCTGCCGGGCGCTCGGCAGCCAGACGCAGACATTGGAAGGGGTCGTCAGCCGCTTTCAGATCGACGCGGCCGCCAGCCCGTCAAGATCGCAGAAAGCGGCCTGACGCGTCCGCGGCAAAGGGAAGGGCCAGGCCCTTCCCACCTCAGTTCGTAACGATCGCCACGACGGCAACGCAGTCGCCTGCTTTGACCAGCCCCGGGAAATGCCGGGCACAGAGAATGCCGTTCATGCCGGCGCGGATCTCGCGGGGCGCCATTCCGGTCCGGCCGATCGGATGGATGCGCGCGACGACGGCGTCTTCGGCCACGGCTTCACCGAGGTCAATGACAGGCTCGATCAACCCGCCCTCCTCTGCGAAAGAGAAACAGCGGCCGTCCGGCATATCGAGCCAGCTCGTCGGGCCGGTCTCGACGGCGCCCGCGACGATCCCCGCATGGCGCAGCACGTTGATGGTGCCGCGTTTGGCAATCGCCGCACTTTTGGCCGTGGCGGTGCCGCCGCCGCCGAGTTCCGTGGTGATGAAGACCTTGCCCATCTCCTCGGCCGCGGTGTCGTACATGCCGACCGCATCGATCTCAAGCATCTTCATCGAATAGGGGGCCGCAAAGGCCGTCACCAATTCGAAGGCCTTTTTCTCCTGTTGCTTGTTCGCCAGGATGTGAGCCGCGCAGAACGGCAGAAAATCGAGCGTCTTGCCGCCGGAATGGAAGTCGAGGACGAGATCCGCCATCGGCAGAAGCACCCGCTGGAAATAGTCGGCAATCTTCTCCGTCACCGTGCCGTCCGGCCGGCCCGGGAAGCTGCGGTTCATGTTGCCCCTGTCGATCGGCGAGGTCCTGGTTCCCGCCTGGAATGCCGGATAATTCATGGCCGGCACGATGATGACAGTGCCGCTCACCTCCTCGGCTTTCAGCGTGCGGGCAAGATCGAAGAGCGCGATCGGTCCTTCATACTCGTCGCCGTGATTGCCGCCGGTCAGAAGAGCCGTTGGCCCCTTGCCGTTCCTGATGACCGTTATCGGCACCATCACCGATCCCCAGGCGGAATCGTCGCGGCTGTAGGGCAGCCGCAGGAAGCCATGCTGGACGCCCTCGGCGGCGAAATTGACCGTCGCGCTGATCGGTGACGGTCGCAAGCCAATCTCTGTCATCGCAGCCTCAATCCTTGACCATCAGCCTGCGCGGCACGTTCGCGAAGCACTCGACACCGCTCTCGGTGATGAGGATGCTCTCGGTCGTCTCGAATCCCATGTCGTCGAGCCAGAGGCCGGTCATGAAATGGAAGGTCATCCCGGGCTTCAGTTCCGTCCGGTCGCCCGGTCGCAGGCTCATGGTGCGCTCGCCCCAGTCCGGCGGATAGGAAAGGCCGATCGGATAACCGGTGCGGTTGTCCTTGACGATGCCGTATTTTTTCAGCACCGCGAAGAAGGCGTTGGCGATATCCTCGCAGCTATTGCCGGGTCTGGCGACCGCAAGACCGGCCTCCATGCCCTCCAGCGTCGCCTTTTCGGCATCGAGAAAGGCCTGCGTCGGCTTGCCGAGGAAGACGGTGCGCGACAGCGGCAGGTGATAGCGGTTGTAGCAGCCGGCGATCTCGAAGAAGGTGCCCTCGCCCGTCTTCATCGGCCGGTCGTCCCAGGTCAGATGCGGTGCGGATGCTTCGACGCCAGACGGCAGCAGCGGCACGATCGCCGGATAATCGCCGCCGATGCCGTCGACGCCGCGGGTGCCGGCATCATAGATTTCCGCGACCAGATCGCATTTGCGCATGCCGACCTCGATCTTGTCGAAGATGCGGGCATGCATCGCCTCGACGATGCGGGCGGCATTGCGCATATACTTGATTTCGGTCTCGCTCTTGACCGCGCGCTGCCAGTTGACGAGGGCGGTCGTATCGACGAAGCGCGCATTCGGCAGGTGCTTCTGCAGCGCCGCGAAGGCCGCCGCCGAGAACCAGTAATTGTCCATCTCGACGCCGATCGTCAGCTTGCCGAAGCCGCGTTCGGTGAGGATGCCCGAGAGATAATCCATCGGATGGCGTTCGGTCGATTGCACATAGTGATCGGGATAGCCAATGATGTTGTCATGCTTCAGATAGGCGGTGAACTTGGCGCCGTTGGCATCCTGGCCGCGGCCGAACCAGATCGGCTCTCCCTGTGACGGCACGATCACCGCCTGGTGCACATAGAAGGACCAGCCATCATAGCCGGTGAGCCAGGCCATGTTCGACGGGTCGCTGACGATCAGCAGGTCGACGCCCTTCGCTTCCATGGCACGCCGTGTCTTTTCCAGCCGCGCGGCATATTCGCCGAGCGAGAATTTGAGGTTGGGCTGGGTCATGTCTCTTCCCTTCTTTTCCGGCGCCGCGCCGGTCAGCTTTCGAACGTGGTCCCGGCCTTCGCCGCGCCGGCTCGGGCAAAGGCGAGGGTGGCGATGGCGGTGTCCTGAATGCCGGTCCCGGTCAGGTCCGCAATGGTGATCTGGTCGTTATCCGTCCGCCCCGGCGCCCGGCCGGCGACGATCTGGCCGAGTTCGGTGAAGACCGCATCGGCCGCGACCAGGCCGGCATCGATTGCGTGATGCAGCTCGCCGAGGCGCCGCGTTTGCTTCAGGCTGTCGGCGACGTAGAGGCCGGCAGCGGCGATGGCGGCCGGATCGATCTCGTTCTTGTGTTCGGCATCCGAGCCCATCGCCGTCAGATGCTGTCCGGGTTCCAGCCACCCCGCCTTGATGATCGGCATTTCCGACGGCGTGGTGGTGACGATGAGGTCGACGCCGGACACTGCTCCCCTGGCGTCCGATGTCGCGATGACGGGAAAGCCGAGTTTTCCGGCCAATTCCGCAGCCGTGGCTTGCGCCTTGGCGGCATCGCGCGCCCATATCCTTGCTTCGCGGATCGGCCGCACCAGCGTCAGCGCTTCGAGCTGCAGCCGCGCCTGCATACCGGCGCCGAAGATCGTGGCCACGGACGCATTTTGGCGCGACAGATGTTTCGCCGCGACAGCGCCGGCTGCTGCGGTGCGCACGTCGGTGAGATAGCCGTTGTCCAGCAGCAGTGCCTGCACCAGTCCGGTCCGGCTCGACAGCAGCACCATCATGCCGTTGGTGCTCGGCAGGCCGATCTGGGGGTTGTCGAAGAAACCGGGGCTGATCTTGATCGCGAAGCCCTCGATGCCGGGCACATAGGCCGTCTTCACATCGACTTCGCCCCGATATTCCGGAATGTCGAGCCGCAGGATCGGGGGCATGGCGACGGCCTTGGTCGCAAGCGCTGCGAAAGCCTCCTCGATGCAGGCGACCGCATCTCGGTCAAGCCCGATGACTTTCCTCAGTTCCGTTTCCGTCAAAATGATCATCCGGCTCATGGTCTCTCCTCGCCGTAGAGCGGCTGCGTCCCGTTGATCACCCGAAGGTGCTGCTCCATGTCGACATTCGCCCCGGACAAGATCGCAACGATGGGACCGCCGCCCCTGATTTTTCCGGCAAGCAGCGCGGCGATACCGACCGCACCCGCGCCTTCGACGACCTGGCGTTCGCAGGCATAGGCATGGCGCATGCCGGCGGCGATTTCCGTCTCGGTCAGCAGGATGACGTCGTCGAGAAGTTCGCGGCACATGGCAAAGGTGACGCGGTTGTCGAGACCAATGCCGCCGCCGAGCGAGTCGGCAAGGCTCGCCACTTCCTCGACCTGCACGGCCTGCCCCGCATCGAGGCTTGCCTTCATCGCGGCACCCTTCTCCATGGTCAGGCCGATCACTTTGGTCGTCGGACTGATGGCTTTGACCGCGGCCGCAACCCCCGCGGCAAGGCCGCCGCCCGAGAGCGGCACCAGCACGCTCGCCGCCTCCGGCAAGTCGTCGATGATTTCAAGCCCCAGCGTCCCCTGCCCGGCCACGACATCGGGATGGTCGAAGGGCGGCACCATCACCAACCCTTCCTCGCGGACCAACCGGTCGACTTCCTGCTGCGCCTCGTCCTGCGATATGCCGACGATGCGGACATCGGCGCCGAGACGGCGGATCTCCGAAACCTTGTTCTCCGGCACCAGCCGCGACATGCAGATGGTCGCGACGGCACCTTCGGTCTTTGCCGCATAGGCAAGCGCACGGCCGTGATTTCCGGTCGAGGCTGCGACGACGCCACGTACGCGCTGCGCCGGCGACAAGGACAGCACCGCATTGGTCGCCCCACGCAGCTTGAAGCTGCCGGTCGTCTGATGATGTTCGAGCTTGAGATGCACTGGCACGCCGGCCAATTCGCCAAGCGACGCGGACTGCACCATCGGAGTGGTGGTCACGCGGCCGGCAATCCGTCGCGCCGCCGCACGGATGTCCTCCAGCGAAACGGGCAAGGTGCTCACCATGACCTCAGCCTTCCCAATAGGACTTGGTCATCAACTGACCGAGTTCGGGCCGCGCCCGATCATCGCCGCAAAGCCTCAGACAGGACCAGGCCGTCGCCAGATTGCTGGTCACCACCGGCTTGCCGGTCTCACTTTCGATGCGGGCAGCGACCTGGGCTGCGCGCACCGCCGTACAGGAGATGAACAGCGCATCCGATCGCGGCGCCAGCGCCTGGCGCGCAAAGGCAAGGATCTCCTCCGGTGCGATCCGCGCCATCTCGCGATCATCGGTCAGGCCGAGACAGGTGAAGCGGTCGATCGCAAAACCGAGATCCGAAAAATAGTCCGCCATCGGCCGGCTGGTCTCGACCGTATAGGGCGTCAGCACCGAGATCCGTCTGGCGCCAAGCGCTTTCAGACCTTTCGCGGCGGCGGCCGTCGGCGTCACGACGGGAATCCCGGGCTTGGCCGCATGGATCGCCGCCTCGATGTTGCGATCGCCGATCACCACTGAGGCGGAGGTGCAGGAATAGACGATGGCATCGAGCGACTCGTCCGGCAGGAGCAGCGCCGCGCCTTGCGTCAGCGACGGCTGCATCTTCAGGAGGTTTTCGGGCGTGACCGGATTGGCATAGTGGATGCGGCTGACATAGACGCCGAGGCGATCGCTGGCGACCATGCGCTGGAAGTCGACTTCCGTCGTGTGGTCGGTCGCCAGAATGATCAGGCCGATGCGTTTTTCCAGCGGCCGATTCTCCAGTCGCGGCAGCCTGCCGGCAGGGATGATCTCAATCTCTACGGTCATGGTCAGTCATCCATCCTGGCGTAACGTTCCTCGAGCCAGCGCAATCCCACCACCGAGATCAGGCTGATGACGAGGAAGAAGACGCCGACCAGCGTCATCGGTTCGATGTAGCGGTAGTTGCTGTTGGCGATGCTCTTGGCCTGGTTCATCAGTTCGAGCACGGTGATCGCCGAAAGCAGCGGCGTCTCCTTGAACATGGCGATGAAATAATTGGCGAGTGCCGGGATCATCGGCGGGATCGCCTGCGGCAGGACCACGTGGATCCAGGCCTGGCGCGTCGTCAGATTTGTGGCCTTGGCCGCCTCCCATTGTCCGCGCGGCACATTCTCGATGCCGGCGCGATAGACCTCGGCGGTATAGGTCGCATAGTGAATGCCCATACCGATGACGCCTGCGACCAGCGGCGCCAGCCGAATGCCGATATCGGGCAGCACGTAGAAGATGAAATAGAGCTGCACCAGCAGCGGCGTGCCGCGGATGAATTCCGAGACGAAGCCGACCGTGCGCGACACGCCGGCGACCGGTGATCGCCGGGCAATCGCAAGAGCCAGGCCGACGATCATCGCGACGGCAGCGCCGAGGATGGTCGCGAGAATGGTGATCCTGAACCCTTCGAGAAGGGTCGGCATGATCTGCCAGACGAAGTCCCAATCCCATTCCATCCGATCAGGTCCTTATGCCGTCGAGGCTGCGCGCCATACGCCGCTCCAGCCAGCGCATCGTCGCGGAGATCGCCGAGGCTATGAGAAAATAGAGGATGAGGATCGTCGCAAAGGGCACCAGCGTATTGCCGGTCTGCGCCCGCACCACCTGCGCCTGGAACGTCATATCCGTCAGCGAGATCAGCGACACGACGGCCGTGCCTTTGAGAAGTTCGATCGCATTGTTGCAGAAGGTCGGCAGCATCAGCGGCAGCGCCTGCGGCAGGATGACGTGGCGCATGCGCTGGTATCGCGAAAGGTTGAGCGCGATGCAGGCTTCCGACTGTTCGCGCCCGACGGCCTTGACGGCGCCGCGCACCACCTCCGCCGCATAGGCACCGACATTCAGCCCGAGCGCCAGCACGCCCGCCTGCAGCGGCGTCAGGGTCAAACCCGCAAAAGGCAGCACGAAATAAACCCAGAAAAGCTGGACGAAGATCGAGGTGCCGCGGAAGAATTCGATATAGGCCGTCGCCAGAGCCCGCACGGCGAAGAAGCGCGACAGCCGGCCGAGGCCCGCCAGGAAGGCCATCACCAGTGCCAGCGCAGACCCCATGACCGTCAGTTCGAGCGTCACCAGGGCGCCCTCAAGGATCAGTGTCAGATAGCCGGACCATACCGACATCGGCAACTCACTTCCTAGAGCATGCCGCGCAAAACTGTGCAGCGGTTGCGATAACGACATGCGTAAAAACAAGGACCTAAAGCGCGACGCGCTTTAGGAGATCGTTCGGGGACAACCCGGCCATGCCGATGGCATGGCCGGCTGCCAACCTCGATTACTTCGCCGCGGCGCAGAGCTTTTCGCGGCTCGTCGACATCGCGGCCTTGGCCGAGAAGCCGTAGGGCTCGATGATCTTGGCGAATTCGCCCGATTCCTTCAGCTTCTTCAGCTCGACGTCGAAGGCGTCGCGCAGGGCGACGTCCTGCTTGCGGAAGGCAGCGCCATCGCAATAGACCGGCGCATTGACGACCGGAGCGACAGTTTCGAGGTTCGGATCGTTCGCCTTGGCCATCAGGTCATGGATCGACAGGACCGGCAGCGAGTAGACGTCGATGCGGCCGTCCTGCAGCATCTTGATGCCGCTCTGGCCATCGGGAACAACGATGACGCGGTCGCGCGGCACGCCGGCCTCAAGCGCCAGCTTCTCCTCGGTCCCGCCGCCCGGCGCGCCGATCTTGGCGTCCGGATTGTCGGCGATGTCCTTGTAGCTGGTCAGTTTCAGCGGATTGCCCTTCTTGAGAGCGAAAGCTTCGGCGTCGCAGAGGATCGGTTCGGAATAGGCGACGGCGGCGCAACGCTCGGGCTTCATGAAGAGGCCCGCGGTGATCGCATCGTGGCGGCCGGCCTGCAGGCCGGGGATCATCGCGCCATATTCCGAAATCGAGGCGACGACTTCCTTGACGCCGAGCTTTTCGAAGATGGCGCGCGCCACATCGGGTGCGGCGCCGGACACCTTGCCATCGGCGCCGACGGCGGTGAACGGCGGTTCGTTGGCAATGGCAATACGCGCAAAGCCCTGCTCCTTCAGCTGCTCGAGCTTGTCATCGGCAGCCGAGGCCGGGGCAGCTGCCGCAACCAGAAGCACCGACAGGCTGGCGGCGCTCAAAAAATATCCTGCTTTCATCGTTCCCAACTCCTCTGATTTTCCTTGACTTTGTTCTTGCGGGCAATGTCTGAGCTCAGACGCGGTGCCCCGCCGCAATGATCTTGCGCAGGAAGGTCTGCGTCCTCTCCTGCGTCGGATTGCGAAAGATGTCGCCCGGCTTGCCTTCCTCGACGATCTTGCCGCGGTCGAAGAACAGGACACGGTCGGCGAAATCATGGGCAAAGCCCATTTCATGGGTGACGAGCAGCATGGTCATATCGGTCTCGGACGCCAGCCGCCGCATGACGTTCAGCACCTCCTCGACCAGTTCCGGGTCGAGCGCCGAGGTCACCTCGTCGAACAGCATGATCTTCGGCGACAGCGCCAGCGCTCGGGCAATGGCAACGCGCTGCTTCTGCCCGCCGGAAAGCTGCGCCGGGACACTTCTCGCCTTGTCGGCCAGGCCGACCATGTCGAGAAGCTCCATAGCCCGTTTTTCGGCCTGCGGCCGCTTGATGCCCTTGGTCAGCATCGGCGCCAGCGTCACATTGTCGAGCACGCATTTGTGCGGGAACAGATTGAAATGTTGAAAGACCATGCCGATCTTTTCGCGCATGCGGTGCAGATGCCGCTCATCGGCCGGCACCAGCCCACTGCTGCCGGGCATATGGTAGAGCTGTTCGCCGTCGACCTCGATATGGCCGCCGCTGATCGTCTCCAGCGTCATCAGAATGCGCAGGATCGTCGTCTTGCCGGAGCCCGACGGCCCGATCAGCGCCAGCTTCTCGCCCGGCATGACATTCATCGACAGGCCGTCGAGTACGGTCAGTGGGCCGTATTTCTTGACGATGTTGTCGATGCGGATGATGGGCGGAAGCATTCATGTCTCTCCCTGTTGAGACAAGCAATGTCCTAACGATGACCGCCCATCAAAATCATGTCAATTCGTAAAATAATATCATGACAATTATTCTGCGCATGCCCAAACGCAAGGCAGTTGCGTCAGATCGCAAGCAGCAGCTCTTCCGGATTGCCTTGCGCCAATGAGGCGACGATCTCAAGCCCGGTCCGCAACTCGCTTTCCGTCGTCGAACCAAGCGAAATGCGCACAGCCGGCGTCCAGCCCTGATCGGTGGTATGGAAGGATTTGCCGGGCGCGATCGCCACCCCGCGCAGTCTTGCCTGCGATACGAACCCATCCTCCGTATGATTGCCGGAGAGCGGCAGCCAGACGTGCAGGCTTTGCGGATGCGCCCGGTAGGGAAGCCCGGCCAACATCTCCGCCGCGATCGCGTGCCGGCTCAAAAGGGCACGGCGCTGCCAGTTGACGAGTTCCATTGCCGTGCCGTCGCTGACCCAGCGGGTGGCGATCTCGGCCATGGCAGGCGTCGCCATCCAGTTGGACACGAGATGCCGGTTGGCGACGGCGGCGACATACCGGTCGGGCGCGGTGAGATAGCCGATCCGCAGACCCGGAACGGTGATCTTGGTGAAACTCGTGACGTAGAGTGTCCGCTCCGGCGCAAAGGCTGCCATCGGCGGCGCGCGGTTCTCGACCATCGGGCCGAGAATATCGTTTTCGATGATTGCGATATCATGCTTGGCGGCGACGGTGGCGAGCGCCTGCCTGCGCTCCGCGCTCATCAGCGCCGCCATCGGATTGATCACCGAGGGCTGCAGGAAAATTGCCCGGATCGGCCCCTTCCGACAGGCTTCATCCAGCGCTTCGGGGATCATGCCCTCCTCATCGATCGCCAGCCCTTCGAGATGCAGACCGAGATAGGTGGCGAGCGGAACCAGCGTATGGTGGCTGATCGCTTCGGTCGCAATCGTCGAGCCGGGCGGGGCAACGCTCATCAGCGCCACCGTCATTCCCGACGTCGCACCGTTCGTCAGGCTGATGTTCAGCGGCGATACCTCCAGCCCGCAGCGCGCCAGCCATTCCGTGGCGACGGTACGGTGGCGCGGAAACACCATGTTCGGCCTGAAGGAAAGGGCCGAACTGGAGGGCAGGTTTTCCGAAAGCCAGCCGAAGGCCTGCCGCAGCCTTTCCAGATGGATCTGCTCGCAGACCGGTTTCAGGATGGACAGATCGATCAGCTCGCCCAGCCGTTCCGGCAGGTAGGGCGGTTCCGGCTCGCGCGGGCGCGTCTGGACGAAGCTGCCGCGTCCAATCTCGCCTGATATCAGCCCCCGCCGGATCAGCTCGTCATAGGCGCGGCTGACCGTCTGCACCGAGAGATGCAGATCATCCGCCATCTTGCGGTGCGGCGGCAATTGCGTGCCATCGGAGAGCTTGCCGTCAGTGATCGCGTTTGCGATCTGCTCGGCAAGCGAGAGATAGGCCGGCCGGCGGAGTTGCGAGGGATCGGGGCGCCACTTTGTCATGATTTCAACACTGCTGAAAATCAGTTCAATTGACAATGCCAAAATGCGCTTCCATTGTCTTTTCCCTGCGTTTGAAATGATTTCTTTCTAAAGAAAGCACCATGAAGCTCGACGCCATCGACCTGCGCATTCTCGACGCCGTCCAGCGCGACGGCCGCATCACCAAGCTGGCGCTGGCCGAAAAGGCCGGACTGTCGCCGACGCCTTGCTGGATGCGGCTGCGCAAACTCGAAAAGGCCGGTGTTATCACCGGTTATCACGCACGCGTCGCGCCACGACGCATCGCGCCGGTCGCCAGCGTGATGATGGAAGTGACGCTCGCCAATCATCGCCAGGCGGATTTCGAACGCTTCGAACGCGCCATCAGCGCAATCCCGGAGATCGTTGCCTGCTGGTCGGTCGGCGGCGGCGTCGATTACATCCTGAAGATCATCGCACCCGATATCGACGCCTATCAGCGGCTGGTCGACGGGCTTCTCGATCGCGAACTCGGCATCGACCGCTACTTCACCTACATCGTCACCAAGACGGTGAAGGAGGAAACAGTCCTTCCAGTCTCTTCCTTCGCTGCGGCCGGCGAAGAGACCGCGTCGTAGACAATCTCTCTGCCAGGCCGCCGTTCTTTAGACCATCTCTCTCTTTTCGCATCCGCCAACAGACAATCTCTCGCCAGCTCCCGTGGAAGACTGATGTCAACCGCCACGAGGAGACTGGACATGAGCGCTGTTTTTGCCCGCCCCGCCTACCATGACGCGCTGTCTCGGCTTGCCGACCGTCATCTCCTGCGCGATCTGGCCTATGTCGGCGGCCGCTGGATCGCCGGCAAATCAGGGAAAAGCTTCGAGGTCACCGATCCCGCCTCGTCGGCGACGCTGGCCTGGGTGGCAAGCCTTGGCGCCGATGAGACGGCGGTGGCGATCGATGCAGCGTCGGAGGCTTTCGCCGCCTGGCGAACGATGCTGCCACAGGGGCGCGCACCGATCCTGCGCAAATGGTTTGAGCTGATGGTCGCAGCCAGGGAGGATCTGGCCCTGATCATGACGCTCGAACAGGGCAAGCCGCTCGCGGAATCGCGCGGCGAGATCGATTACGCCGCCTCCTTCGTCGAATGGTATGCCGAGGAAGGCAAGCGGCTGAACGCCGAGAGCGTCACCAGCCACCTGCCCGACGCGGAAATGATCGTCCGCCGCGAGGCGCTCGGCGTCGTCGGCATCGCCACGCCCTGGAATTTTCCCTCTGCCATGCTCACCCGAAAGGCTGCGGCCGCGCTCGCCGCCGGTTGCACGGTCGTTGCTCACCCCTCTTCCGAGACGCCGCTTTCAGCACTTGCCCTTGCCGAGCTCGGCGAACGCGCCGGTATTCCGGCCGGCGTCTTCAACGTCGTCACCGGCCACGCCGCAACGATCGTCGGGCGGATGTGCGCCGACAGCCGCTTGCGTGCCATGAGCTTCACCGGCTCCACCGGCATCGGACGTCTGATCGCCGCCCAGTGCGCGCCGACCCTGAAGCGGCTGGTGATGGAACTCGGCGGCCACGCCCCGCTGATCATCTTCGATGACGCCGACATATCAAAGGCGGTCGAGATCGCCGTCAACGCCAAGTTTGCCACGTCAGGCCAGGATTGCCTCGCCGCCAACCGCATTTTCGTCCAGCGGCGCATCGCCGATGCCTTCACCAAAGCCTTTGCAGGCCGCATTGCCGAACTGAAGCTCGGCGCGGGGCTCGAGGATGGCGCCGAGATCGGGCCGCTGATGCATGAACGCGCCGTCGCCAAGGTCGAGGAGCAGGTCTCCGACGCGCTGGCGCGTGGCGCACAGCTGGTCACCGGCGGCAAACGCCACAAGACAGGCCGGCTCTTTTACGAGCCGACGCTGCTGACCGACGTGCCGGCGGATGCGCTGGTCATGCGCGAGGAGACCTTCGGGCCGGTGGCGGCGGTTGCCACCTTCGACACGGAGGAAGAGGTCATCGCCCGCGCCAACGATACCGAATATGGTCTCGTCGCCTATGTCGTCACGGAAAATGGCGCCCGCCAGCTGCGGCTCGGCCGCGCGCTGGAATACGGCATGGTGGCGATCAACCGCGTCAAGATCACCGGCGGGCCCATTCCCTTCGGCGGCTGGAAGCAGTCGGGCCTCGGCCGCGAGGGCTCCCGCCACGGGCTCGAGGCCTTCACCGAGCTCAAATATCTCTGCATCGACACGGCCGCTTGAGCCGCTCCATTTCAAGAAAGAGGCTACGACATGCTCGACAGAAGCAACGAACTCACCGCCTGGGACCGCGATCATTTCTTCCACCCATCGACCCATATGGGCGCGCATGCCCGCGGCGAGACGCCGACCCGTCTCATCGCCGGCGGCGAAGGCGTCTACATCACCGACACGACGGGCCGCAAAAGCCTCGACGCCTTTGCCGGCCTCTATTGCGTCAATGTCGGCTACGGCCGCCAGAAGATCGCCGACGCGATCGCCGAGCAGGCGAAGAACCTCGCCTATTACCACGCCTATGTCGGCCACGGCACGGAAGCTTCGATTACGCTGTCGAAGATGATCATCGACCGCGCGCCCGCCGGCATGAGCCGCGTCTATTTCGGTCTGTCGGGCTCGGATGCCAACGAGACCAACATCAAGCTCATCTGGTACTACAACAACATCCTCGGCCGTCCGGACAAGAAGAAGATCATCTCGCGTTGGCGCGGTTATCACGGCTCCGGCGTCATGACCGGCAGCCTCACCGGCCTGGCGCTCTTTCACAACGCCTTCGACCTGCCGCGCGCACCGGTGCTGCACACCGAAGCGCCCTATTATTTCCGCCGCCCTGACCGGTCGATGAGCGAAGAGCAGTTCTCGCAATATTGCGCCGACAAGCTCGAGGAGATGATCATCGCCGAGGGTCCGGAAACGATCGCCGCCTTCATCGGCGAACCCATCCTCGGCACCGGCGGCATCGTGCCGCCGCCGAACGGCTACTGGCAGAAGATCCAGGCCGTGCTCGACAAATATGACATCCTGCTCGTCGCCGATGAAGTGGTCACCGGCTTCGGCCGTCTCGGCACGATGTTCGGCTCGAACCATTACGGCATGAAGCCGGACCTGATCACCATCGCCAAGGGGCTGACCTCGGCCTACGCTCCCCTTTCGGGCACGATCGTCTCGAACAAGATGTGGCAAGTTCTGGTACAGGGGTCCGATCAACTGGGGGCAATCGGTCACGGCTGGACCTATTCCGCCCATCCGATCTGTGCTGCGGCAGGCATTGCCAATCTCGAACTGATCGACGAACTCGGCATTGTCGAGAATGCCGGCACGACCGGCGCCTATTTCCGTTCGGAACTGGAAAAGGCGGTCGGCGGCCACCGCAACGTCGGCGAAGTCCGCGGTGACGGGCTGATGGCCGCCATCGAATTCGTCGAGGACAAGGACGACCGCACGTTCTTCGATGCCGGCCGCAAGATCGGCCCTCAGGTCGCATCCGCCCTGCTCGAACGCGGCGTCATCGGCCGCGCCATGCCGCAAGGCGACATCCTCGGCTTCGCCCCGCCGCTTTGCCTGACGCGCGAGGAGGCCGACATCGTGGTCAAGGCCGCGGCGGATGCGATCGAAACCGTCTTCAAGAACATTTGAGGGAGATCAGCATGACGATCCCCGAAAAGATGGCAGCCGTCTTGCTCACCGGCCATGGCGGTCTCGACAAGCTCGTCTATGACAGGGACGTGCCCGTCCCGACGCCCGCCGATGACGAGGTTCTGATCCGTGTCACGGCCTGCGGCATGAACAATACCGACGTCTGGGTCCGCCAGGGCGCCTACGGCACAGAGGACGATCCATCGGCGGTCTCCACCTGGCGCAGGCAAGGCAACACGCTGACATTCCCACGCATCCAGGGCACCGATACGGTCGGCCATATCGTCGCCGTCGGCGCCGGCGTTGATCCCAAACGCATCGGTGAACGCGTCGTGGTCGACTTTTCGATCTACAACCGGGACGACGATAGCCTCACCGACATCGATTACATGGGCCATGGCCGCGACGGCGGTTATGCCGAGTTCATGGCGCTGCCGGCTAAGAATGCCCATGTCGTCGCAACCGATCTGACCGACATCGAACTCGCCACTTTCTGCTGTGCCTATCTGACTGGCGAGCGCATGCTGGAACGGGCAAGATTGTCGGCCGGCGAACGCGTGCTCGTGACCGGCGCTTCAGGCGGCGTCGGCTCGGCGATCATCCAGCTCGCGCGCGCTCGCGGCGCGATCCCGATCGCCGTCGCAGGTCCCGGCAAGGAGGCGGCGATGCTCGATATCGGCGCCGAGGCGGTGGTGACCCGCGGCAAGGGCGACCTGGTCGAAGCCGTCCATGCCGCCAGCCACGGCCAGCCGATCGATGTGGTCGCCGATCTCGTCGGCGGACCGCTGTTCAACGACCTGCTGAAGATCCTGCGTCCAGAAGGCCGCTACTCGACGGCTGGCGCCATCGCCGGCCCGGTCGTCCAGCTCGATTTGCGGACCATGTATCTGAAGCAGCTGGAACTGCATGGCTCGAGCCAGGGCAGCCGCGCCGACTTCCGTCGGATCGTCGGCTATATCGAAAGCCGGAAAATCCGGCCTCTCGTCGGCGGCGTCTATCCACTGTCGGAATTCCATCGCGCGCAGACCGATTTCATGGCGAAGAACTTCGTCGGCAAACTGGTCGTGGTTCCCGACGAGAGATGATCCTTGCTTTCGCGGGCGAACCTTATCGGGTTTGCAGCGTTTCAAGGCAATGGAAAATCATGATGGCGCCGGCCCTTCGTTGCGTCGGACTATTTCGCGGCGATGCGACCAAATCGCTCCCACGCCCCCACTCGAGGGGGCGGAGCGATCGCGCGCGCCAAAAGGCTGCTGATGCCAGCTTCCGCCAGCGCGAAACACCTGACGTCTATCGAACTTGGACGAATTCGGCGCGCTGTCAGCATAGCGCGGCTGATGGATACCGCAGTCCGATTGCCTGTCATCGGCGTGCGTATCGGCGCGGACTCAATTCTCGGCCTTATCCCGGCCGTCGGCGACATTGCCGGATCCCTGATCGGCCTTTTCATCATCGATGAGGCGAGACGCCTCGGTATTCCCACCCATAAGCTCGCCCGTATGGCCGTCAATCTCGGGATCGACGCCGCCGGCGGAACGGTTCCCCTGATCGGCGATCTCTTCGACGTCTATTTCAAGTCTCATCGCCGAAACGTCGGTATCATCCTCGACCACTTTGGGATTAGCGAAGACGAGCTTAACCGGCGAGTCTGACGGCCGACGTCCCTTTGCAACTTCCCCTTCGAGGAATTTGTGCGAGCTGTCGGCGCCGGTTCCAACGAGGCCGCGCAGCCGGTGCTGTCGCCTTAAGACGACGAGCAACCAGCAAAAGTGGGCACTAGAGCGGTTCAGCTTTTCATTGAAGCGCAGAACCGCTCTAACTTTTTGTTTTTACGCAATTCCGGACTGAAAACCGCTGCGCACTTTTCCTGGAATTGCTCTAGCTCGGCGCCTTCGCTTACAGTTCAGCCAGAACGCCTGCCGTCTTCACTGCGTGATCAAGAACGAATTGCAGCTTGGCGGCGTGGCCGAAACCAGGCTCATCCGGCTGCCCCTTCTGCACGGCATTTGCAAATCGCTGGAAATTGGTGATAACCGGTTCGACCTCGATCTTACGCCAGATTGCCTTGTCGGCATCGGGACCTTCACAGGCCCTGAGCGTCGAACCTTCCGGCGTGTGCACCAACTCCAGCGCGCCCTTGTCTCCATGCAGGCGCAGGCGCAATTCGTTCAGATGACCAGTCGCCCAGCGCGTTGCGTGGATGACACCGGCGGCACCGTTTTCGAGTTCAGCCATCATCAGGAAACTGTCATTTGCATCGAGCTCGTACTCCCCGATCCGATTTCCGGGGCTCTTGTCGAACACCTTGAGATGCGATGCGGCTGCCTTGACGTCACTTCCGGCGGCAAAAACCGCGAAGTCGAGAATATGAATACCGACATCGCCCAGCACGCCATTGGATCCGTGCTTTGTCGACAGCCGCCACAGCCATTGCGATTCCTTGGTCCAGTCGCCCCACGCCTTTGAGACCAGCCAGCTCTGGAGATAGGACGCTTCGAAGTGGCGGATCGCGCCGAGGCGTCCGTCCAGCACCATCTTGCGCGCTGCTTGCAGCGGCGCAACATTGCGATAGGTAAGGTTTACCATCGCAACCTTGCCGGACGCAGCAGCAGCGTCGGCCATCTCTTTAGCTTCGCGGTAGTTAACCGCCAGCGGCTTCTCGCAGAGGACATGCTTGCCGGCGCCGAGTATCTTCATTGTCGTGGAATAATGCGCGCGATCCGGCGTGACATTGGTCACGGCGTCAAACTCTCCCCAGGCAAGGGCGTCATCAAGTGACGTGAAAGTAAGTGGGATATCATGCCTGAGCGCAAAGGCCCGCAGCCGGACCTCGTCCGTATCGACAGCAGCAACAATTTTTACGTCGGCGATTTCGGAAAAATTCATGGCATGGGTGTTTGCCCATCCTCCGGTTCCGAGAATGATCAAGCGCATTTTTGTCCTCATAGTCGTTTATCGAAATCATCAGCACCAAACCGTCGTCTTTCACGAGCGCCAGATGGTCTTGCCAAATGGTGAGCGACGGCTGTCAGCTCAGCGTTTTCCCGGGCCGAACGCACCCGTGGCGTCCACGCCCAAGGAAGGTGTTCAGGTCCTCAGCGGTAACCGGCTTCGCCGGCTTGGTGTAGTTTCGGGCCGCGTTCGACGATCGGCTCCAGTGCTTTTTCTACCGGCACATTTGGAGCGTCGGTGATACCCGTCAACGAGCCCTCAGGGTTATAGGCCCACTTCACGCCGTTGATCAGCACCTTCTGGACATTGACGTCGTGATAGGTTGGGTAAGTCTCGTGGCCGGGGCGGAAATAGAAGATGTTGCCGGCGCCACGGCGCCAGGTCAGGCCCGAGCGGAACACTTCGCCGCCCTGGAACCAGGAGATGAACACCGTTTCGAGCGGTTCCGGCACCGAGAACTGCTCACCGTACATTTCCTCGTTCTCGAGCTCGAAATGTTCGCCGATGCCGGCGGCGATCGGATGGCGCTGGTTGATCGTCCACAGACGCTCGCGCTCACCCGCCTCGCGCCATTTCAGCGCGCAGGGCGTGCCCATCAGCCGCTTGAAGATCTTGGAGAAATGGCCGGAATGCAGCACGAGCAGCCCCATGCCTTCCCAGACGCGCTTGGCGACACGCTCGACGACGACATCGGAGACCGCGCCATGATCCTTGTGGCCCCACCAGGTCAAGACATCGGTTTCGGCAAGGCGGGCTTCGCTGAGGCCGTGTTCCGGCTCCTGCAGCGTCGCCGTCGTCGCCGAGATGCTGGGGTCGGCATTCAAAGCGTTGGCGATCGTCGTGTGCATGCCTTCGGGATAGATGCCCCGGACGATGGCATTGGTATTCTCGTGGATATTCTCTCCCCACACAACGGTGCGAATGGTCACGTCGTTCTCTCCTTATAGTTTAAAAATGGATCGAGTCCTGGGAAGAACATCGACCTTGGGAACATCAGGCAGCCCGAATGGAGGCTCGCTCAAGCGAACGGCCCGACCGGTCGAAACGGTGGATGTGGCCGGCAAGCGGCGCAAGGCCAAGCGTTTGGCCGGGCACGTGGCGGGAGACACCGGCTTCCCGCACGATGAGCGGCTCATCCGCCCCGATATCCACATAGACGAAGCTATCAGAGCCGAGGATTTCAGAATGGATGACCGTGCCGTTCCAAACGGGCGACTCGGGCGTGATGCGAACATGCTCGGCGCGCACGCCAATCGTATGGCTATCATAGGCTTGCGCCAGTTCGCCCGAGAGGAAATTCATTTTCGGCGAACCGATGAAGCCGGCAACGAAGACCGAATTTGGGCTTTCGTAAAGTTCCAGCGGCGTGCCGATCTGCTCGACGACGCCGTCCCTCAGCACGCAGATCCGATCGGCGAGTGTCATGGCCTCGACCTGGTCATGGGTCACATAGACCATCGTCGTGTTGTTCATGCTGCGATGAAGCTTCGCAATTTCCAGCCTCGTCGCGACGCGAAGCGCCGCATCGAGGTTCGACAGCGGCTCGTCGAAGAGAAAGACCTTGGGATCGCGTACGATCGCCCGGCCGATTGCGACGCGCTGACGCTGCCCGCCGGAAAGCTGTCGCGGCAAGCGGTCTAAGTAGGGTGAGAGCTGCAGCATACCGGCGGCCTGTTCGACACGCTGGCGGCATTCGCCTCTGGTGCTCCCGGAAAGTTTCATGCCGAAAGCCATGTTGTCGAAGACCGTCATATGCGGGTAGAGCGCGTAGGACTGGAACACCATGGCGATCCCTCTCTTCGACGGCGCGTGCTGGTTCACCGTCTTGTTGTCGAAGGAGAGGGTTCCCGAGGTGATGTCCTCGAGCCCGGAGATAAGCCGCAGCAGCGTGGACTTGCCACATCCCGACGGCCCCACGAACACCATGAACTCGCCCCGGCGGATGTCCATCGTCACGCCTTTGATAACCTCGAAAGCGCCGAAGCTCTTGCGGATATTCTCCAGTCGGATTTCTGCCATGTCCTACTCCCTCAACCCTTGACGCCGCCGGCGGTCAGCCCCGAAATGATCCGGCGCTGGAATATCAAAACAAGCACGACAACCGGCACGGTGACGATCACTGAAGCCGCCATGATGTTGCCCCAGGGGATCTCGAATTCGCTGTTGCCCGAAAGCAGGGCGATCGCAACCGGGACGGTTCGCTGCGTATCCGACGATGTGAACGTCAGCGCAAAAAGAAACTCGTTCCAGGCGGTGATGAAGGCGAGCAGTCCGGTCGTCACCAGCGCCGGCCACATCAACGGCATGAACACCTGGGTGATGATGACCCAAGGTGAAGCGCCATCGACGATCGCCGCCTCTTCGATCTCGATCGGCAATTCGCGCATGAAGGTCGTCAGCACCCAGACGGTGAAGGGGAGCGTGAAGATCATGTAGGAAAAGATCAGCGCGAAGGGGGTGTTGAAGATGCCGATCCAGCGGATGAGTTCGAAGAGGCCCGCAAGAACGGCAATCTGCGGAAACATCGACACCGAGAGGATGGTCAGCATCAACAGTGCCCGCCCGCGGAAGTGTACCCGGGCCAAAGCGAACGAAGCGGTGATCGAAAGTAGCAGCGATGCTGAAACCACGACGCAGGCGATCATCGCGGAATTCGCCAGACTGCGGACGAAACCGCCCTGGCCCATCACGGACGTGTAGTTGCCGAAGGAGATCGAGGTCGGCCAATAATCGACTTTGAAAAGGGCCGTGCCGGTCTTCAGGCTCGTGAGGATCGCATAGTAGAACGGAAATACCGCAACGATGACGATGATTGTGACGAGCAGGTAGAAGAGCGTATTCTTGACGATCGAAAGCAGCATCAACGTTCCTCCCCGCCGAGCTTGACGCGACCGAGCCAGATATAAAGGACGGTTACGGAGGCAATAATGAGGAAAAGCACCGTTGACGCGGTGGCGCCGTAGGCGAACTTGTCGAAGTCGAAGAGGTTCTCGCGCGCCATGACCGACATGGTCTTCGTCTGCGCATTGTTGGGCGTCAGAACATAGATCAGGTCGAAGATGCGCATCGCATCCAGCATCCGGAAGATCACGGCAACCATGATAGCCGGTCGGATCAGCGGCAGCGTCAGACGCCAGAAAACCTTGACCGGATTGACGCCGTCGATCTTGGCAGCCTCATAAATGTCTCCCGGAACCATCTGTAGTCCCGCAAGAATCAGAAGCGCCATGAAGGGCGTCGTCTTCCAGACATCGACGATCAGCACTGCGATCATCGCCGTTTCCGGATTGGCGGTCCAGGCAATCTTCTCACTGATAAGACCGAAGCCGAGCAGAATATCGTTCAGGATGCCGAACTGATCATTGAGCATCCAGGCCCACATCTTTGCTGAGACGATGGTTGGGATCGCCCAAGGAATGAGGATTGCGGCCCGTACGATCCCACGCCCGACGAACCGTGCGTTCAGCACCAAGGCGACGATCAGGCCGAGCACGGTCTCGATTACCACCGAAAGGACGGTAAACTTGGCAGTGTTCCAGACGGCGTTCCACCAGACCGGATCGGCAAGCAGCCCGCGATAGACGGTCCTTCCGCTCTTCAGCGTCACCCACGACAAATAATTGTCAAAGCCGACGAACTGCGCATTGCCAAGGTCGTTCAGCGACGCATTCGTAAAACTGAAATAGATCGTTCTGAACAGCGGCCAGCCAGCGACGATTGCCAAGATCAACAGCGTCGGCGCCAGAAACATCCATGCCGATCGGATGCGCTCGGACCGCAGCTCCGTGGAGGATCTGAAATGGGAAACCCTGGGCTTGACTGCTTGTGGAACTACGATTTCGCTCATGCAACGACTATCCCTCGCTAGCTCGTCCGAAGACCGGACCGGCGGCCTGACAGCCGCCGGTCGGAATACTCACCAAGCGTCGCCCTTGAGGGTCGTTAGGTCGGCTTCGAGAAGCTCGAGGTTCTCGGCAGCTGAGCCGCTGCCTGACAAGGTATTGTGCACTGCAGTCCAGAACTTCGAGGACACCTCGTTGTATTTCACCTTGGCCGTCGCCGAAGGGCGTGGCACCGCGTCCTGGAAAATGGGTTTCCAGTTCGGCATGAAGGGCTGCGCGGCAGCAACATCCTTGTCGTCATAAAGATCCGTCAGGGTCGGCAAATTGGACAGTTCGATGGCACGTGCCTTTTGAACGTCCTTCGACGCCAGGAATTTTACGAGCGCGATGGCTGCGTCCTGCTTTTCGGAATATTTCGAAACCGCCAGGTTCCAGCCGCCGAGTGTCGAAGACGGCTTATCGCCGACGGCCGCAACCGGTAGCGTCATCACGTCGAACTTGCCCTTCACCGCGCTGTCGGCACCGTTTCCGAGAGAATAGGCATACGGCCAGTTGCGCATGAAGACGGCGTTGCCGGTCTGCCAGACGCCGCGCGATTCTTCTTCCTGATATGCGAGCACCCCTGGCGGCGAGATCGTGCCGATCCAGCCCTTGGCCCGCTCGAGCGCTGCTGCCGCCTTCTCGTTATTGATCGAGATGGTCCCGTCCGGCTCGACGATCTGGCCGCCGCCGGACGACTTCACCCATTCCAGTCCGTTGCAGGTCAGCCCTTCGTAGGAATTGCCCTGGAAGACGTAGCCCCAGAGGTCCTTCTGTCCGGCCTGGCGTTCTTTATCCTGGACCTCTTTGGCTGTCGCAGCCATCTCGTCCCAGGTCTTCGGCGGCTGTTTTCCATACTTCTCGAGCAGGTCCTTTCGGTAAAACAGCGCCGGAGCATCGGTAAACAACGGCAGCGCCACAAGCCGGCCATTGACAGTCTGAGACGCGATGATCGACGGGAAGAACTGGCCGACCACGTCCTTGGCTGCCTCCTTCAGATCGACGAACTGCTCTGCAAGCTGCGGCGCCCAGATGACATCGGTCTGATAAACATCGACGTCCTTGTTTCCAGCAGCAAGCCACAGGCGATATTGGGAAAACTGTTCGCTGCTCGATGACGGCATGGTGACGAGCTTGACATGATTGCCGGTATTCTTCTCGAAAATTGCAAGCTGCTTGTGAAGGAATTCGACGTTTTTGCCAGTGGTATTTGCGGCAAACGAAATTTCAGCGGCACGGACAGAGCCGGAAGCGATGGCAACGCTGAGTGCGGACAAAGCTAGAGCAAACTTTTTCATGATCTCCTCCCAGAAATTGAAATCGATTTGGCAACCAGACCATTGCAGAAGGCCGCAGAGGCGTCAAGCCATTAAGATTGTCGATCTTCAGTTGTATTATGATGGGAAAATGCCATATATACAGCGATTAGAGGTATTTCTTGACCTCGTGAGCAAAGATTCAATGTCAAGAAATTGAAATCGATTTCAATTTTTGCCGGATTGGCACTTGCCCGTTGCGCATCGCCAACGCTTCGTCCATTGATTGCCGGGACAAAGAAGACATTCGATGAAACTTCGCGAATTTGCAAAGCAGCTTGGGCTCTCACCGACGACGGTCAGCCGTGCGCTCAGCGGCTATCCCGAGGTGAGCGAGGCCACGCGCGCCCGGGTTGCGGGCGAAGCAATGCGGCTTGGCTATCGCCCCGATATCAATGCCGTGCGGCTAAAGACCGGGAGAGCCGGGGCGATAGGCGTCATGATGGGGCGTTCGGGAGAAATCCATTTCGCTGAATTCATATCGGGGATGGCGCAGCGCTTGGAAACGGCCGATACCGATATTCTCATCACGCCTATTACCGCGCACAATGATGACGACGAAATGCAGGCCTACCGACGCCTGGTCGAAAGTCGCCGAGTGGATGCAGTGATCATTCATTCGCCGCGCCCCAAGGACCCGCGGATCGAGTTGCTGAACAGCTTGGGCCTGCCTTTCCTGGTTCACGGCCGCTCGGAGACCGAGCACGTTCACGCGTGGCTCGATATCGATAATGAAAATGCCGTGCGTAGAGCCACCGAACACCTGTTCGATCTCGGGCACCGGCGCATTGCCATGATCAACGGCCTGCGGGGCAAGACGTATTCGATCCATCGCGAACATGGTTTTCGGATTGCCCATCAGGAGCGTGGGCTCGTCGTCGATCCCAACCTGATGGTCTGCGATAAATTCTCCGACGAGAGCGGCTTTCGTCATGCCCGCTCTTTTCTGGAGAGCGCGAATGCGCCGACCGCCATCGTTGCCGGTTCCACGATGACAGCGCTTGGTGTCTACCGTGCCGTCCGTTCGCTTGGGATGACGGTGGGTCGGGATGTGTCGGTCATCGCCCATGACGACGTCTTCCCTTATCTGACGGCAGAAAGCATGGTGCCGTCACTCTCGACAACACGATCGTCCATGCGTGCCGCGGGCACGCGATGCGCTGAGCTAACGCTACAGCTTATCGCTGGACGTGCCGTGGATGAGGTTCACGAATTGTGGCCAGTCGAACTGATCCTGAGGGAAAGTACCACCCCGCCGCCCTGACGGAGAGCAACCTCTCGATACGGAAAGGCTCTAAAGCTGATCGATCGCAGGTACCTTGCCGGTCAGAAACGCCAGAGCCGCTGCGCCGACGAGGCCCGAGTTCTGATCCAATGCTGCCAGCATCACCTTGACATCTTTGAATGCCGGCATTGCCCATTGTGTGATGTAGCCTTGAATGCCGGGTTGGAGCCGGTCGAACTCGTGGGAAAGCCCGCCTCCCATCACAATGATATCCGGACTGAAAATGTGGATCAGGCTGGTGAAGCCTCGGCCGAGAATTTCCGCTTCTTCGTCAACCAGTTGATTTGCCAGACGATCGCCATTTCTCGCGGCTGCGAAGATGCTGCGGCTGTCAATGACACCGCCATCGCTGCCCATCGTCGTCCCGCTCGATTCCATCGCCCTTATTTGAGCGCGTCGTGCAAAAGCCGGTCCGGATCCGTAGGCCTCGAAGCAGCCCCTGTTGCCGCAAGGGCAGAGCTCTCCATTCGGCACGACCGACATGTGCCCGACATGGGCGGCCATGCCCTTGCGGCCGCGCACCACGCGACCGTCCGAAATAACGCCGCCGCCAATGCCGGTGCTGACGGTGACATAGACGAGATTATCAAATCCCTTGCCAATTCCGAACTGCCACTCGCCGATGGCAGCGGCAATAGCATCGTTCTCGAGGTCGACTGCAAACGGAAACCGCTTCTGCAACTCCGCCTTCAGCGGAAAGTCGACAAAGCCCGGGAGGGTCGGGATATCGGTGGCGACGCCCGTGACCGTATCGAGCGGGCCTGGAGCGGATACACCGACGCCCACCACCGAAGCCGGGTTCGATGCCGCGAGCAGTCCATCGGCCAGGCCGCAAATCTGGGCGAGCACGCGGTCGGGGCCTGCCAGCGCATCCGTTGGTTCGGCTGCGCGCGCCAGAATCCTGCCGTGCTCATCGACAAGGGCAGCGCGGACCTGCGTCCCACCGAGGTCGATTCCAATGGCAACCTGCTGCATGTGAAGACCATGAGTTAGAGTGCGCGGAGCCATGCCATACGCTCGTCGAGCGATGGCGCATTGAAAGCCAGGGAGCCGAGAACGACCGTCTCCGCACCCGACTGGCGCAGGAGAGGCACGGTGTGCTCGCGAATACCGCCGTCGGCCGCAAGCACGATCCGATGCGCCGCACCGCAGCCGGCAATGATCTGCTTGGCCTGTTGCAGCCGGGCGCCGGCCTTTTCGTCGAGGCCCTGGCCCTTCACGCCGATCGCCGTGCCGAGCAATGTCACGAAATTCAAGCGGGAGACATATCTTTCGACCCGCTCGACGGGGGTATCGACCTTGAGGACCATGCCGGCTGCGACACCACGACGGTCGAGAAGATCGAGAGCCTGGTCGGCGACGCTTTCATTTTCAACATGAAGACTGATCAGGTCGCTGCCCGCATCGGCGAATTGCTCGATCTGCGACAGGATGATGCTGTCGGCGACCATCAGGTGAACATGGATCGGGCGCGCGGAGACTTTGCGCACCCCGGCAACGAGGTCGGGGAAAAACAACATGGCCGGCGCGAAATGGCCATCGGCGACATCGATATGCAGAATGTCGACGTGAGGATCGACACGCGCGATATCATCCGCCAAATGCACGAGATCGGCCGACCAGACAGAGAATTCCGCGATCAGGCGATCCTTCGGAAGGTCTTCGATCCAGGTCCTGGAGGGGGTCATTGTTTCAGAGCTCCTTCAGATAATTGCTCATGGCAAGCCGGAAGTCCGCGACATATTGCGGACGGCTCTCAGTCTTCGGGGTGATCTGCGCGAAGCGCGCGCCGGCAATCCGTTCGGCAAGCGCGCGCGCATAGGCGAGAGGATGAATGCTGTCCCGCTCATGGCCGATGACGAGCGTCGGCGTAGTGAGACCGCGGACTTCCTCTTCGGTCACATCAGGACCGTCATTTGAGATCCTGGTGAGCAGTTCGGCGGTCACATCCAAAGGCATGCGGGAGAAAAAACCGGCAAGCGAGGCCAGATTGTCCGGCGCCTCGGCGGCGAGCCGCAGGCCCACCGGCCCGGCCAGGAATGCGGCCTTCGCCTCGCCCGGCGGCAGAGTTTTCACAAGCCGCCCGACTTCGGCGCTGGGCGCCATATTCTCCGGCGCCGACGCCGTCAGCCAGGCCGGCCTTGCAATGATCAGAGCCTTGACGAGATCGGGCCGTTTGACTGCGAGACGCAAGGCGATCGCAGCCCCCATCGAGATGCCGCCGATCACGACCGGCCATGCGAGGTTTTTCTCGATATAGGCGGCGATATCATCGCAGAAGGTCGCGATCGACATTTGCTCCGGATTGCCGGCTTGGGACTGGCCGTGGCCGCGCGCTTCGATGGTCACCCGGCGGAAACCCATGTCGGGCGGAAAGACCTCATCGGTCTGCGCCGCATCTCCGCATAGGCCATGCTGGAAGATGACGGACACGCCCTCGCCCGCCGTATCCACATTGAGAATGGTCCCGTCGCTGGTTTCGAACGGTTGACCTCGTCTCATCTTCCTGCCTCCGCAGAATTACCGTCGAGGCTATTCTTCAGGAAGGCCGCCACACCGGCCGCCTCCGAGGCCGAAAGACCATGCGTGACGAGACTGCCGTCAAAGCCGATCGCCTTGAGCCGGCCGAGATAATGCCCATAGTCGAGGACACCCTTGCCGGCGGTCGCGAAACGACCGTCAGGATTGCGGTCTTTCGCATGCGCCATGACGATCCGATCGGCCAGGAGGTCGATGGCGGAAGACACGATGCGCCGCTGCTCATCCAGCGTTGCGACCTCGAAGAGATTGGCCGGGTCGAGCACGATCTTGATGCGGGGGCTCTTCAGTGCCGTGATCAGCCGATCGGCTTTCTCAGCCGAGTTGACGACATTGGCAAGCTCGGGCTCGATGCCGAGATCCACATCATAGCGCTCGGCAATCTCGATGGCCGTCTCCATGGCTTCGAGGAGATCCCGCCACGCCTCCGGCGTGTCGTTGTCGGCGTGGGCCTTCCACTGGTCGATGGGGTCGCGCGTGCCGGTGCAGAGCGTAATCAGGTCGGTCGACATGCCGGCGCAACGCTCGGCCAATGTCGCCAGATTGCGAAGGCCGGCCTCGCGCACGGCGGGATCCGGATGGATCATGTTGAAGGTGCCGGAAACGGCAACGATCTCGACGCCGCTGCTCAGCGCAGCGTCGGCGACCGAGCGGGCCTGGGCTGGCGTGATGCTCTCCGGCATCGGCGGAAGGCCTGAACAGGCCATATTGTATTGGGCGCAGGTGAACCCGGCCGCAGCGACCGAATTGAGGACGGTCAAGGGCTCCGTTCCCTCGAAGGTCTTTGCGAAGATGCCGAGCTTCATCACACGCCGCCCGTGACGTCAGCCAGCGCAACCGACTTGCCGCTTTCGGCCGAACGCGCGACGGCGACCATGGCTCGTACGGATGCCACGCCATCATCGATGTCGGCGCCTTCCATCACCGCGCCCTCCAGAATGGTGCGGGCGAAGCCTTCGACCTGGCGGCGGTAGAAATGGCCGTCGGCGCCGAGAACGCGATGAGTGGCGCCGTCCGCTTCGCGGAAAATGTCCACCTCGCTGGTCTTGTAGTACCATGGGTTATAAGTTTTGCCCAAAATGCTGCCATTTCGGCCATAGATCTGGAAGCCTTCGTGCCAGTCCATGCGCACCTGGACGGTGAGATCGAGATGGCCGAGCGTGCCGGAGGCAAATTCCACGTCCACGAACCAGCACCAGATGCCCCCGCGCTCGGACAGGCGCGCGTTGACGGAAACGATGTCGCCGGCGAAATAACGTGCGGTGTCGATCAGATGGCAACCGTGCGCAAGCATGTAGTAGCGCCGCAGGTCGGCTTTCGGATTGGCCGAGGGCTTTTTCGCATTGGCGCTGGTGACGATCAGGGGCTGGACCGCATCGGTCATCGGATAGCGGTGCGTACTGTCGCAATACCAGGCTTTCAGAGCGACTATCTCGCCCATTTCATTGCGGATGAAGGATTTGGCAGCCTGGAGTCCCGCGTCGAAACGCTTCATGTGCCCGACCTGAAACACCTTTCCCGACGTCTCGACAGCGGCCTTCAGTTCAAGGCATTCCTCAATGGTGACACCGACGGGTTTCTCGCACAGGACATGCTTGCCCGCCTGAAGAGCGCGAATGGAGGCCGGGACGTGAAACGCATCGGCGGTGGCGATGATCACGGCATCGAGGTCGGGATCGGCCAGCATCCTGTCGTAATCACCATAGGTTTTTTCCGCTCCGTGGGTGATTGCCATACGTTCGCGGAGATCCTCGGCAACGTCGCAAATCGCATAGAGGTCGGCATTGGCTGCCTTGGTGCAGCTCTCGAAGTGCGCGGCCTGGGCAATCTGGCCCGCTCCCAATACGCCGATGCGGAGACGTCGTTCCTGTTTTGCTGGCATCGATGAGCCCTTCTTTCGCTCGTCACTTCAGAGCGCCATATGCGTTTGAGGATGGAAAAAGTGTAGTTTCGCCGGGTCGATTGCCAGATCGATCGATTGACCTGTCTCGACCCCGCTGACCGCTTCGAACCGCGCGACGGCGTTGGCGGCCCCGCTCAGGTCTTCAACGGCATCGGGATCGCCCGAGTCGATCCGCACCGCGTCGATCTTCAAATGCACGATCAGCTCGGAGCCGAGTTCCTCGATCGACTTCACGACCACCGGGATCGTCGGATACGAAGCACCGGACGGCAACCGGCTGTCATAGAGATCCTCAGGCCTGACCCCAAAGATCACGGAATTTCCCTCGAAGGCGGAAAGACCGGGCGCGCGTTCGAAGGCGCCGTCGATCAAGGGAATGGAAAAGCCCGGCAGATGAATTCGCCCGCCCTCCAGACGCCCCTCGAACAGGTTCATCGACGGCGAACCGATAAAACCGGCGACAAAGGCGTTGACCGGGCGGTGATACAAAGCCTTGGGCGTATCCACCTGCTGAAGCACGCCGCCCTTCAGCACCGCGACCCGATCGCCCATGGTCAGCGCTTCGGTCTGGTCATGCGTCACGTAGATCGTCGTCACGCCCAGCTGTCGCTGCAGGCTGGCGATCTCCGCCCGCATCTGCACGCGCAGCTTCGCATCGAGGTTCGAGAGCGGTTCGTCCATGAGGAATGCCGCCGGCTCGCGGACCATGGCGCGGCCCATCGCAACACGCTGGCGCTGGCCGCCGGAAAGCTGTGCGGGCTTGTTGCCCAACAAGGCTTCCAGCTGCAGGATCTTGGCGATCTCATGCACGCGCTTGGTGCGTTCGGCCTTGCTCTTTCCGGCCAGCTTCATCGAGAAAGCGATGTTGTCGAACACGGTCATGTGCGGGTAAAGCGCATAGCTTTGAAAGACCATGGCAATGTCCCGGTCCTTGGGCGCGAGATCCACCACGTCCTGGCCGCCGATGCTCAGGGTTCCGCTGCTGATTTCCTCGAGCCCGGCAATCATGCGCAGCGCAGTCGATTTTCCGCATCCGGACGGACCGACCAGGATCAGAAACTCGCCGTCATGGATCGTCAGGCTCAGATCCTTGATCGCATGGTAGCTGTTGCCATAGGTCTTGCAGATTTTGTCCAGTACAACCACGGCCACGTCTCGTCCTCCCGTACCAGTCGGATCACATCTTCAGACGGCGCTCCCCGCCGTCTCCGATCCTTTCGACAAGAAGGCTCAGGACTGCGCCTCAAAGTCAACAAAAGAATCGAGGTATGACTCGCCAGAAAGTGCCTATAATTCTCCATATATATTTGAAAAATATAGATATTTATGATGTTTAGTTGCGAGATTTTATTTTTTATCGCGCGTAATTTTTATGGCCGTGCTGCAGGTGTTGAGAGATCTCGCCGTGCGATCAATTATCCACCAGCGAGGTTTCACTCGACCGATCGGCAAGCGTCGACATCAGTCACCCCGCGCTCATTCCCGGCACTGGGGCAACGCGAGCGGCACCGGCGCATTCTCCGCCGCCATCCATGCCAGGCATGTCCGGTTGTCCGGCAGGCCCCGGCGCCCTCCCCGTGCGGTCACGGAAATGGCGGCAGCCGCCGTAGCATAGGCAACGCAATCCAGCGGGCTTTTCCCTTCCGCGAGGGCAAGAGCGTAGGCCCCGTGAAAACAGTCCCCGGCGCCTGTGGTATCGACCGCTTGTACTGGATAAGCCGGCACATGCCACCGGACGGCATCGCCACTCTGGCGGAGGTAGGTCCCCCGTTCGCCATCAGTGAGGACAACAGCGGACCGATCCGCAGACCAGAGCTTGTCCAGGATCATCGTCGGATCACGCTCGCCGGTATATTCCTGCCCGAAGGCGAGCGGCAGCACCAGATGGTCAGCGAAAGCCAATATCCGATCCGTCGTAGCACCGACCGTCCATTCGATATCGGCAATCACGGCTAGGCCCAAGGCGCGTGCGCGGGCCACGACGCTTTCCGAGTGCGTGGCATAACCGTCGATCAGCAGCACCGGGGCCTGCAGCAGAACATCGTCGGGCAGCGCATCCGACGTGCCGTGCAGAACATCGTCGTCATAGGCAATGAACCGGTCGCCGTCGGGACCGACCGTGATCACGGAGCGGATCGGAGCGGCATCCGCATGGCGGGGAGCCAGCGATATGTCGACGCCGTCACGCTCGAGTTCGCTGCCGGCCACATCAGTCGCGGGCTCATCGCCGAGCCAGCCGATGAAGCCGGCGCGCCCGCCCAGCCGGGCTACGGCAACAAGGGCCGTCGCCACGTTGCCGCCATGGTCGGTGGCGCGTTTCGTCACCTTCCCCTTGCCGGCCGTCAGCCCCCGATCGACATAGATGATGTCATCGATTGCCAGGGCGCCGAAGCCCAGAACCTGGAAAGGGCGCGACACGCCTCAAGCACCGGCCGCCGCCAGCGCCTCCTCCGGCGCCATCCCCTTATGAATGACGAGCTTGAAGGCGCGCGCGGCCATGGTCGTATCGCCATGACCCCAAAGGTTGCGACCGACAACCGCGCCTCTGGCGCCAGCGCGCAACGCTTCGGAAGTCTGGACGAGCGCTCCGAGCAGCGTATCGGTTTTCGGGCCGCCGGCGATCACCACCGGAATCGGGCAGGTCGCAACGGTCTCCCGGAAGGACTCGAAATCGCCGGTATAGCCGACCTTGATCACGTCGACGCCGGCCTCGAAGCCGATGCGCACCGCATAGGCAATCTCATCCGGCGTGAACACGATCTTGCCGCCGTCGGAGAAATCGCGGGGATAGACATGGGCGACAACCGGCATCTCGAAACGGGCGGCGGCGTTGACCGTATCGGTGAGCCAGCGGATATACTCTCCTTCGGTGGCGCCGCGCACGGGAATGGCGACCGCCAGAGCGTCCGCACCATAGCGCACGGCATCTTCCGGGGTGGCAATCAGCTGGCGAATGCGGTCGTCGGCGGTGAAGCAACCGCCCTGAATGACGAGCGCTGCCTTTCCGGCATATTCCGACCAGAGGTGACGCGCCGCACCAGGCTGGATGCTGATGTAGTCCGGCCCCCCAGCCATGACGCGCCGGAGCGCGCCCGGCAGGTCGGCAAGCCCGCCCTCACGTACATTGCCATAACCGACAAAATGATCGACGGCGCCTCCGAACAAATGACCCGAGGGGTTCGAGAACAGGCGTGCGAGGCGGACTTTGGTTCCGAGACCCATGGCGAGACTTCCCTTTGTGATGGCTGGTTTTTCAATTGTTGGAGAACCTAACTCGAAAACAAACAAACATTCAATATTTCGATTTCTTTCGTTTTTACGTGACGAAGGAATTTTTGACGTGCATTTTCGTCGTTCAACGGCTAGTTTTGCAGCAGAAGCTGTGAGCTGGGAGCTCAAGCTTTCGTTTTTCAAAAGTCAGATAGTCGCAAAAAGCGACAGTCGGGATCACATATGCTTGCAGAACAGAGGCGGCAGCAGATCATGCTGGAACTTCAGCGGGTGGGTCAGGCACGCACCCGCCAGCTGGCTGAATTCTTCGAGGTCTCGGAAGTGACGATCCGCTCCGATCTCGAAATCATGGACGCGAAGAAGCAGCTGATCAAAACGCATGGCGGCGCGATCGCCCTGCCGTCCGACTCGCCGGCGGCGGCCTTCGAGGAACGCATGCAGCGCAATTTCGATGCGAAACGGCGCATCGCCCAGATGGCTGCGCGACAGATCATCGACAACCAGTCGATCGTCTTCGACAGCGGCTCGACGCTGCTGCAGGTGGCCATGCAGATGCCGCCGGTCAACAACGTCGTGGTTGCGACGACGGCGATGAACATCGCACAACATCTGATGTACCGGCCGGGGCTCGACGTGCACATGATCGGCGGCCGCGTGTTTCCGAGCACCGTGAGCACGATCGTTTCGGACTCCGACAAGGCGGTCGGCGGCCTCGTCGCCCACCAGGCCTTTGTCGGTGCCCACGCGATCGATCAGGCCTTCGATGTCGTCGACGTCTCCGAGGATATCGCCCGGACCAAGCGCAACCTGGTTCGCATGGCCCGGCGTGTCGTCCTCGTGGCGGATTCGAGCAAATTCGACATCGGCGCCTCCTCCAAAGCCTTCTCGCTGTCGCGCGTCGACCTGATCATCACCGACAGCAACATGCCGCACAGCATCCGCCACCGGCTGGACAAGCTCGGCGTGGAGGTGCGCTACGCGTGACCTGCCGTCCACCTCTTCGCTGCGTAAGAACGCCAGCAGAGACTTGGGCTCCGATCGACGGTTCAGGCCGACAGCGGGGAAAACGAGGCCGGCTAAAATCCGAGACGTCGAAGCGTCTCGCGGTTCACCCGAACCGCCGCGGCGGGATCGGTTCCGGCGTGGTCCGATTCTTCCTCGACCACGATCCAGCCAGTAAACTTCGGCGCATCCCGAACGGCCGAAATCACGGCAGGCACGTCGCAGACGCCGTCGCCCAGCATCGCCCAGACGCCACCGGCGTCGACATCCTTCAGATGCACGTAGCGGATACGCTCCCGGTAGGCCGCCAGCGTATCGCCGATCTGCTGGCCGCCACGCAGGATATGGCCGGTATCAGGCACCCAGCCCACGCGCGAGTCCAAGAGAGCAAACAGGCGGTCATAATCCCAGCGGGTGAAGAGGAGCGTGTTGTGGTGCGAGGAAGGATGGACGGCAACGGCGACACCGGCCGACTGCCCAATCTCGGTTGCACGATTGTAGCACTCGGCCGCAATGGCGAACTTCTCATCGCGCGGGCCATCCGAAACGACCGTCGCCGATCCCATCGAGACCATCGCACCGGGAAAGTTCGCCGCGAAATCGACCCATCGCCGCGCCGTGTCGAGATCGGAGGCAATCTTTTCCGCCACCGTGAAGCCGCTGGCGGAGCCGAAGGCAAAGGAAACCAGCGTCAAACCGGCGTCTGTCAGAGTACGGGCAAAATCGGCAGGATTGAGCGCGTAGTGACCGATCATCGTGTCGGTGATTTCGATGCCGGTATATCCGCCATCGGCGACGGCGCGTACCAGATCGTCCGGGCCGCCGCTCCAGCCTGCGCCGAGCATCTCCCAGGTGAATGTCTGGCAGCCGATCTGCAGCTCAGCATTTTTCATATCTTGGTCCTGACCTATTTATTGATAACAGCCGATACCGAAGTCCTCGGGCCATTTCGCCTCGCCGGCCGAAAGCCCTTCCGCAGGGAGTGCGGATCGAAAACCGGAAGGGCGGCTCTTCTTCGGAGATTGCGACCCCAGTGTCTTGTCATTACGTACGGTCAAATGTTACCGTGCGTCAATATAATTTATTCCCTGCGCTTAAAACGTAACGCACCCTCAACTCTCCGCAGCCGCAACGGCAAAATCAGGTTCCTCGATGACACAGACCAATGGCATGAAACTCAGGATCGGCGTTGTGGGATGCGGCAACATTTCGCTCGCCTATATGCGCAACGCGCCGCTGTTCCGCGGCGTCGAAATCATTGCCTGTGCGGATCTTAACGCCGACGCCGCCAAGCGCCGCGCGGCGGAATTCAATCTGCGCGCGGCCGACGTCGATAGCCTCATTGACGACAAGGACATCGACCTCATCCTCAATCTGACGATCCCGGCTGCGCATTTCGACGTTTCGACGCGGGCGCTGTCGGCAGGCAAGCATGTCTTCACCGAGAAGCCGCTCGGCGTCACGTCCGCGGAAGGACGCCGGCTGGTGGATGCGGCCGCCACCAAGGACCTTATGCTCGGCTCGGCGCCGGACACGTTCCTGGGGGCAGCCGGGCGCCATGCCCGGCGGCAGATGGAAGCCGGCGCCATCGGCAAGCCGGTGACGGGAACGGCCTTCATGATGGGGCGCGGCATGGAGCACTGGCATCCCGATCCCAGCTTCTACTACCAGGCCGGCGCCGGCCCGGTCATGGATATGGGGCCTTACTATCTGACGATGATGGTCAATCTCATGGGGCCAATCCGCCGTGTGCAGGCGGTCGCCACAAGCGGGCAGGAAGAACGGCTCATCACCGCCGAGGGGGCGAAACAGGGCACCACGTTCAAGGTCGGCACGCCGACCAGCGTGCTGTCGCTGCTGGAATTCGATTGCGGCGCCACCGTCACCTTCGGCACCTCCTGGGACGTCTTCCGCCACTCCAACCACCCGATCGAGCTCCACGGTACCGAAGGCTCGCTGCGCCTGCCCGACCCCGACAATTTCGGCGGCTCCGTCGCGCTCTCCAGCCGTGGCGCTCCCTGGCAGGAAACGGATACATCAGGCGAACTCTTCGGGGCCGTCAACTGGCCGATCGCCGCGCCTGATCGCGCCAACTACCGCATGCTTGGCCTTGCCGATCTCGCGCGCGCAATCATCGAAGGCCGCACGCCACGCGCTTCGGGCGATCTCGCCCTGCATGTGCTCGAAGTCATGGAAGCGATCCTGCGTGCCGGTGAAACCGGCGTCGCGCAGACCATTGCGGGTATCGTCGCGCAGCCGAAAGAATTGCGGGAAGACGAAGCAAGGAGCTTGCTCGCATGACGCAACTGGACGAATCCGCCAAACGCGCCCTTGCATGGCCTGGCGATCCGGAAACGGCGGTGGAAAGCTGCACGCCGGCGCAGGCGCGGCAGCAGTATCTGGACAGTTTCGCAGGCATCCAGTGGCCACTCGAAGAGGTGGCAGAGATGTTGGAAAGACGTGTGGGCGCCATCAGGGTGAAGATATGGCGCGGCCAAGCAGCGCCGCGCCAAGGGGCGCCGGCCCTGCTTTATCTTCATGGTGGCGGCTTTGTGATCGGCGCGCCGGAAACCCATGAGGATATCTGCCGGACGCTCGCCAATATGGCAGGCGCCGTCGTGGTTTCACCCGACTATCGCCTGGCCCCGGAACATCCGTTTCCGGCCGCGATCGACGATTGCGCTGCCACACTTGTCTGGATGACGGAGCAGGCCGATGCACTCGGTATTGATCCCTCGCGCATTATCGTCGGCGGCGATAGCGCCGGCGGCAATCTGGCCGCCGTCGTTGCCCTCCTGGCGCGGGACGGACAGGTGCCGGCCGTCATCGGCCAGGTGCTGATCTATCCGGTGACCGACCAGTTGCAGGCCGCAGACAGCTACTCACGTTACGCAGAGGGTTTCGGCCTGACGGCAGCGGCGATGAAATGGTTCCGGGACCACTATCTGCCGGAAGCCGCGAGCAGGTCGGACTGGCGGGCTTCGCCGCTCAGCGCGATGTCGTTGGCCGGTGTGGCGCCGGCCTTCGTGATCCTTGCCGGACACGACGTGCTGGTCGACGAAGGGGCAGGCTATGCCGAGCGGCTCAGCCGGGAAGCGCAGGCCACAAGCCGGACCTGGCCCGGACAGATCCATGGCTTCGTATCGAAGAGACGGGCCATTCCGGAGGCGCAAGAGGCGCTTGAGGCCTTTGCAATGGCGTGGCGCACCATGGACCCCGCGCTTACCCGCTGAGGCCGTAACCCTCGCCGGATCTCAAGCCGACCGGATCTCAAGCCGAGTCGCGCATGACAAGCGTTGCCTCAAGGATCACCTTGTTCGTGGCGGGGGTCGTTCCGTCATCCTCGCTCTCGATATGCGCGAGCAAAAGCTCCACGGATTTCGCGGCGATCTCGGATGCGTTCTGGGCCATCGTCGTCAGCGACGGGCAGGTATATCGGCTCAGCGGGTGGTCGTCGTGCCCGGCGATGCGCACGTCGCAAGCCTCGTTCCGGCCGATTTTCAGTCCCGAGGCGAATGCCGCCGCCATCGCGCCGAAGGCGAACCGGTCGTTGGCGCAGAGGAGCGTTTTGCCGGGAAGTCCGCCATGCGCAAGCATCCTCTGCATCTGCTCGTATCCGAGACGCTCGAACTCCCAGGAAGGCGGCGCGTCGCAATCGATGACGAGCGGGGAATGCCCTTCCCTCGCCATGGTCGCGCGATAGCCCGCCTGCCGCTCGCCGGCATTTTCGGTCATATGCGGAATTTCCAGGAAGATCGGCGGCTCACCGGATCGGCAGAGATATTGCACAATGGCTGCCATGCTTTGCGCGTTGTCGTTGCCGACATAGGGAAGGTCACCGCTGGCAGGATTGTCGAAGCAAACGACGGGGATTGCATCCTTTAGTCTTTCCAGCGCGGAACGCCGCGAACCGGCGCCCAGCGGCGCCACGATCGCACCCGCGACCTTCAGCGAGAGCAAGGTCCGCACGGCCTCCGCCTCCAGCTCGGGCCGCGTGTGCGAGGAGATCTGGACAGGCCAGAATCCCCTTTCGCGCAACTCCAGCTCGATCAGCGACACGACCTGCACATAAAAGGGATCCGACATGGTCGGGACCAGAATCCCGATATTCCTGGTCCGCTTGCGATTGAGATGCCGCGCGAAAAGATTCGGCTCGAAGTTCGACTTCTTGAGAGCCGCCTCGATACGCTTGCGGGTCACTTCCTTGATCTGCGAGGGATCATCGAAATATTTCGACAGCGTCGGACGCGATACGCCGGAGGCGGCCGCAAAATCGTCCATCGATTTATAACTTTTCTTGGCCATTCAGTTCCTTAATCGGCGGCGCGACGGTGCGCTGAATCGAAAATGATGTCGCATCACACGCATTCGGCAATTTGTACAGGGTGGTCTTCGTTTTCCGGAATCGGGGAAAATCAACGGGCAGGCCGGCATGACTTTTCGCTGCGGACCCGGCTCTCTTTCGAAAAACGAAATATTCTCCTCTCTTGCGACGTCAGGTGCTCGCGCCGCATGGTTGCAAAAACGCTTGTTTCAGGCCCCGAATTCGAAAATTTGCGGTGAGGACGGCGGGCGTCTCCGCTTTTCGTTTTGTTGGGCAAACTTTCATTTGTTTACGAAAGTAAAGAAAAAAAGCGTCACAAGCAACACAAATGCTCCGAAAAAATTCGGACGATAACGATTAATTTTGTTATTATATTTCAATTAGTTGTGCGCGAACGCGCCATGAATACGGGCCTCCCATCTTTTCTCGATCGCAGTTCTTCATTGACAGATAGGTGCCTCAGGGAACCTACTTTGCCTACGATCTTGAGGAGGATCGATTAACTGAAAATCTATGGGAGGCACACATGAATATCAGAAAATTCAGCGTGACGATGCGGGCTGCCGTGGCGGTATGGGCGCTCTGCGCCACGTCGGCGTTTGCCGACACGACCATCGAATTCATACAATGGTGGGAACCCGAAATGCCGTCCGGGGCGCTGCGCGGCATCATGAACGATTTCGAGGCCGCCAACCCCGGCATCAAGGTGACGCTGGTCAGCGGCCCCTATGCCACGACGCGTGACCAGATCGTCGTCGGCGCCGCCTCCGGAACGCTGAGCGACGTGGTGGGCCTGGATGGCGCCTGGGTAAACGGGCTGACCAAGCAGGGCGCAATCGCCTCCATGGACGAACTGATGGACAAGGCGAAGTACGACAAGAGCCAGATCACCGATATCGTCAAGGTCGATGGCAAGAGCGTGATGTTCCCGCTCGCTTCCTTCGTCTATCCCGTCTTCGTCAACCTCGATATCGCCAAGGCATCCGGCGTCGACAAGTTGCCGACCACACGCACGGAATTCGCTGAAGCCGCGAAGAAGATGACCGATGCGCCGAAGAACCAGTATGGCTGGGTCCTGCCGCTGTCGCTGCAGTCGCCGAGCGGAATCCAGAACGACGTCATGTCCTGGGTCTGGGCCTCGGGCGCCTCGATGCTGAAGGACGGCAAGCCGGATCTCGAAAATGACGCTGTCGTCGGCACGCTCGATTATATCGCGTCCCTCAACAAGGAAGGCGTTATTTCGCCCGGCATTTTCGCCAAGAAGGAACAGGACAAGGTCGAGGAATTCGTCAACGGCCGCGTCGGCATGATGGTCGACTCGCTCGCCCACGTGAACCTCATCCGCGAGCGCAATCCGAAGCTCAACTTCGGCATCTCCGCCTTGCCGGCCACTGACGGCTACACCGGCAAGCGCGGCATGCCTTATGCCTCCTGGGGCATTGGTATCAGCGAAGGCAGCCAGCACAAGGAAGAAGCCTGGAAGCTTGTGGAATATCTGATGAGCCCAGACGTCAACGGCCGTCTGGTTTCGATTGCCAACGCCTTCCCCGGCAATGTCCACGCCAAGCCGGATTTTGTGGCATCGGACCCGATCTTCGCCGAAGCTTTCAAAATCTTCCAGAGCGGCTATCCTGCCAATGAATTCGTCGGTCTTCCGGTTGCCGAAGAGCTGATGCGCGACATGAACGTCGAAGTTCAGAAGATGTTCGACGGCGGGCAGTCGGCCAAGGACGCGGCTGCCAATACCCAGAAGGCCTGGCTCGCGAAGTTCTAAAGCACGTCGCTTTCACGAATCACCGGCAGCGCCAGATTGCGCTGCCGGTGCAAGTCGTCAAATCTCGGCAGAATGGGAACTCACAGCTCATGAATCATTCCGCTCCGGCTCTGGTCGCTGCGCACGCCAAAGCGCCAAGAAAAGGATGGCTTCGTTACAGCACCTTGAGGAAGCTGGTGCCGTATTTCTACGTGTCGCCCGCCACTCTGCTGCTTGTTCTGCTGATGCTGTTCCCGATGGTGATGGTCTTCAAATATTCGCTGATGGACGGCGCCATCATGAAAAAGGATGCGGCGTTCGCAGGCGTCCAGAACTACCTGACCATCTTCGAGAATCCGGTCTTCTGGCAGTCGGTCGCCCAGACGCTTTATTTTACCATCATGAGCGTCGTCTTCCATTTCATCATCGGCCTGGCCTTCGCGCTGCTGTTGAACACCAACCGCGTCGATCCGCTCATTCGCAGCATCCTGCGCGTGCTCTTCATCCTGCCCTGGCTGTTCACCGCCGTCATCATCGCCATCATCTGGCGCCTGCTGCTCGATCCGAACGGCGTCGTCAACAGCGTGCTGATGGCGCTCCATATCATCAACTTCAAGGTCGAGTGGTTCTCTTCGACGCGCACCGCCATTCATGCATTGACCTTCGCAAACATCTGGGCGGGTTACCCGCTCTACATGGTCAGCCTGCTCGCCGGCCTCCAGGGCATTTCGAAGGAGCTTTACGAGGCAGCCGGTATCGACGGTGCCAACGAACTCGAAAAATTCTGGTACATCACCATTCCGCAATTGATGCCGATCATCATCAGCATCGCGCTTCTCGACTTCATCTGGACGATGCAGGTTTTTCCACTCGTATGGATGACGACGGGCGGCGGTCCGATCTATTCGACGGAAGTGCTCTCGACTTTCACCTACAAGCTCGCCTTCTCCCAGTATGAGTTTTCCCTGGCTTCGGCGAGCGCGATGATCATCCTCATCATTTCGATGAGCGTCACCTACTTCTACATCAAACACCAGCAGCGCAGGTGACCGCCATGGCAAAGCGTTCCTTCAAAAGCTCGGCATTGCCGACCATCCTGACCTATCTCGGCCTGGCGATCGGCCTGGTCTTTTCGACCTTCCCGATCGTCTGGATGTTTTTCAGTTCGCTGAAATCGAATACGGAAATCTTCGCCCTTCCGCCGCGGCTGCTGCCGGATGACTTTACGGTGGCCGCCTATCTGACGATCTTCAACGATCCGGTGAAAGTGCGCTTCTTCATCAACAGCTACTTCGTCGCCGGCGTCGTCACCTGCCTGACCCTGGTTATCGCCATCCTGACCGCCTACGGATTCAGCCGCTATCAGTTCCGCTTCAAGAATACTTTGAACATCTTCATCATCAGCACCCAGACCGTTCCGCCGATCACCCTTCTCATCCCCTATTTCGGCATGGTGGTCGCCTTCAGGATCTTCGATACCTATCTGGCGCTGATCCTGACCTACATGGTCTTCACGCTGCCTTATGCCATCCTGCTAATGACAGGCTATCTCAATACCTTGCCGAAAGAGCTGGACGAGGCCGTCCTTGTCGACGGCGGCTCGAGCTGGACGGCGCTCTGGCGCGTCATCGTTCCGGTCTCCATCCCCGGGATCGTCGCCACGGCGGTCTACACGTTTCTGCTGGCCTGGAACGAATTCCTCTTCGCGCTAACGCTGACGAAATCGATGGATCTCAGAACCGTTCCGATCGGTATCCAGCTTCTGATGGGCCAGCACGCCTTCGAATGGAACGAGATGATGGCGATGAGCGTGCTTGGTTCCCTGCCCCTTCTGGTACTCTACCTGGTTGCCCAACGCTATTTCCTGGCAGGCATGACCGCCGGCTCGGTCAAAAGCTGACGGCTGGTGGCCACGGCTGCGCAGTATGATTTCGCGGAATTATTTCTCTAGAGCCGTCACCCCGCCATGACACGAAGTCGATCGTCGTTCATTCACCTGCGGCTGCTGCTTGCAAGATCGTTCTCGCAATATCAGCAAAACCAAGGCCGGCGGGCTGCAACGAGACCCACTTCGGTGCGTACTGCAATTGCGGAAGGACGGGAATGATATTGTTGACGCCGAAGGAGTTGCGGATAAAGCCGAACATCGGGGCATCGTTTCGAGAGTCGCCGACGAAGGCGGTAACGGCGGGAGTTTCAGCCGGGTCGATACCGAATATCTCGGTTAAGACGCGTTCGCTCATCGACCGCTTGTCGTAATTGCCGATCCACGTGTTGATGTGAATGGAGCTGATCGCAACCGTTCCGCCAATGGCTTTTATGCTGGACGCGAGATCCTCGACCTCATGCGGGTCGTGACCCTGGATATCGATCGCGACGTCCGCCAGCCGGAAGACCTGATCGTGGGCAATTCTGAACGTCTTGCCCCTTCGCGAAACCAGCTCTTTCACTGACTGGAGATGCAGGCGTTGGCGCTCAGCCTGCAGGGTGGCATCTTCCCAATAGTCGAAGACGACTGCGCCGTCCCGACGGGTGACACAATATGCGCCGCTTTCGCCGACGACCGCGGCCACCGGCCAGGCACGAACGATGTGTTCGCACCAACCGGCGGAGCCGCCCGTAACCGGCACGACGGCAATGCCTGCCCGGCTGAGATCCCAGAGAGCTTGGTAGGTTTGCGGAAGTAGCTTGCCTTCGGTGGTCAGGGTATCGTCGATGTCGGTGAACAGGTAGCGCACGTCCCGTAACTCACGAGCTGATGGCGCAAGGTCTACATAGCTCATGCCATATCCTCGCTGCATGTCACCACGTCCAAGCCGCTCTCGGAGAGGGCATTGGTGGCGGCCGCTTCGCCAGGCAGCCGATCCGTATAAAAGCGGGTGAGTTTGCTGAATGGCGCCACACGCACGGAAGCGTTTCGCGTCCACTTGCTGACGTCTGCAGCCAGAATCTGCGTTTGTGAATTCTCAAGGAGGGCATTGGTGATTTGGGCTTCGCTATAGCTGAAATCCATCAGACCGTTGAGCGGGCTTAGAGCGCCTGCGCCGACGACGGCGTAAGTCGCATAGAATTTTTCGACGAACCTGATCACATCCGTGCCCACCACGTCGCGATCGTCGTGACGCAAAAGGCCGCCCGTCAAATGCACCTCGACACTCGGAGCATCGCAAAGGCTCAAGGCGACGTGGATGTTGTTGGTAATCACCGTCAGGCCCTGGTGATCACGCAGCGCCTCGGCAATGAACCGAACCGTGCTGCCGATCCCGAGGAACACTGTCGCGTCGACCCCTATGTCGGCGGCGACGCGCTTGGCGATAAGCCGCTTGGCCCTTCGGTTGAGCTGGGCGCGAGCGTTGAGCGAGATGTTGCTGCCCTCGACCGGCAGGTCGACGCCACCGTGGAAGCGGCGCGCGTGCCCGAGATCGCACAATGCATTGATATCGCGACGGATCGTCTGCGTCGTCAGATCGTACCGACGTGCCAGTTCCTCGATGTACTGAACACCGTCCGTTTCGATCAGCGCAAGGATCTCACGTTGTCGGCTCGATATGATCCGCTGCCCCATCGCCGCTCCTTACGTGAGGTAGACACTGGGGTCGTCTGTTATCACCCCAGTCAAACCCACCTCCCAGAAAGACGCGAGCAGCTTGGGATCATTGCAAGTCCATGCCCGCACCGCGATGCCGCGACGCACGGCCTCCTCGAGAAACCCGACACTCAGAGCCTTGTAGTCGAGATGGATGGTCTTTGCGGGAATTGACCGAAGGATATCCAACCAATCCGCGGGCAGGTTGCTCCACAGCATGGCGAGCTCGTAGCTTGGATCGACTTCGTGCATTCCCTTCAGCGCAGCGGCATCAAAGCTCGAGATCATGATCTTGGTGTGCGCCGCCCGCCCTTTCAAATGTTCATCAACGACTTTGACCAACTGGTCGAGTGATTTGTGATGAGCATGCTGCTTGATCTCGACGTTGGCATTGAGACCGAGTTCGCCCAAGGCGGAAACGACACGGGCCAGCGTCGGCAGCGGTTCGCCTTTGAATTTTGGGCTGAACCACGAGCCAGCGTCGATTCTCGCGAGATCCGACGCGTTGAGGTTGGCCAGATTTCCCTTTGACGAGGAACAGCGGTCGATGGAAACGTCGTGGATCACGACCGGCGTACCGTCGGCAAGAAGTGCAACGTCGAGTTCGACCCATTCCGCGCCCTGGTCCGCGGCCGCTCGAAAGGCAGCAATCGTATTTTCAGGCGCAACGGCAGAAGCGCCTCGATGTGCCTGAACTTCACCGCGTCTCGGCCCGGATCGCGACTCTACGGTCGTCATCGTCTCATCTCTTTCGTCTTCTTCGAAGGTTGGATGGAGAAATAATAAACTGGAGTCAATCTGTGCGTTTTCCCGTATCGCTATTAAAAGGGTGCATCGCGTCAACACGTGCAAAGATGTCGATATTCGCATTCTCGGCAAAGTCCGGACGACCCGGTACGGTCAGGACAACCGTCTGCTGGCCCCCCCCCAATCGCACATGCAGATGGCTTTCTCCCCCGATTGGCTCGAGCAACTCGACGGTTGCGTTGAGACGGACGGAAGGCTCTGCCGGCCTGGCAACAAGTAACGCGTCCGGGCGGAGCCCGACCATGTCGGTACCGGCAGGCAATGCCAGGGTCCCAGCGCCGTCGGCCGCCCTGAGGACGTCGATCGGTACCAGATTCATCGGCGGCGAGCCGATGAAGCCTGCGACAAACAAGCTTGCCGGACGGTCGTAGACTGCCACTGGCGTTCCGACCTGTTCGACAAGTCCGCCGTTCATGACGACCAATCGGTCTGCGAGGGTCATCGCTTCAAGTTGGTCATGGGTGACGTAGATGCTGGTCGTCTTGAGACGCCGTTGCAGCCGACGAATTTCAACTCGCATCTGCACGCGCAATTTGGCATCGAGATTGGACAGCGGCTCATCGAACAGGAAGGCGGCCGGCTCGCGAACGATGGCGCGCCCCATCGCAACCCGCTGGCGCTGCCCGCCGGAGAGTTCGCGAGGTTTACGATCCAACATCGGTCCGATTTCGAGGATCTCGGCGGCTTCCGCCACACGACGGTTGATTTCGGCCCGTTCGGTGCCGCGATTTTTCAAACCATATTCGAGATTTCCGCGTACCGTCATATGCGGATAAAGCGCATAGTTTTGAAAGACCATGGCGATATCGCGGTCCGCCGGCTCTGCCTTATTGACATTGCGGCCCGCAATCTCGACCTGGCCTTCGCTGATCGTTTCCAACCCGGCAATCATGCGAAGCAGGGTGGATTTGCCACAGCCCGAGGGGCCGACGAGGACGATGAGTTCGCCGTCTGCAACGGATAGGTTGATGCCTTTGACAGCTGGAACGGTACCATAATTCTTCTTGACGTCGATGATGTTGATCGTTGCCATTTCATTTCTCCGTTTCGACCAGGCCTTTGACAAAAAGGCGTTGCATGGCGACGATGACGAGGACGGGTGGCAGGGCGGCGAGAATGACCGCTGCCATCACGAGGTTCCAGCGGGGCTCGGCATCGGCAACCGCTGCCATGCGCTGGATTCCCATCACGACTGTGTAGAAGCTCTGGTCGGTCGTTATGATGAGCGGCCAGAGATACTGGTTCCAGCCGAGTACGAAGAGGATGATGAAGAGCGCCGCGATATTGGTGATCGACAACGGCAGCAGAATATCCCGGAAGAACTTCATCGGTCCCGCTCCATCGACGCGGGCGGCCTCCATCAGTTCGTCAGGGACGGTCAGAAAGAACTGACGAAACAGGAAGGTTGCCGTTGCCGAGGCGATCAGCGGGATGATGAGGCCGCTGTAATTGTTCAGCATTCCAAGATCGGCGACGACTTTGTAGGTCGGCACGATACGCACCTCGACCGGCAACATCAGGGTGATGAAGATCATCCAGAATGCCAGGGTCCGGAACGGAAACCGAAAATAGACGATGGCAAAGGCCGAAAGGATCGAGATGACGATCTTGCCGACGGCGACGCCAACCGCCATGATCAACGAGTTGATCATCATCGGCCCGATCGGCGGCGCCCCGGAGCTCGTCATCCCGGATGAGAGCATCGTCGAATAGTTCTCGATGATGTGGCCACCTGGTGTCAGCGGCACGACGCCTGACAAGAAGTCGTTTGGGCCATGGCTTGATGCAATGAAAGCCACGTAGACCGGAAACACCACGATCGTCACGCCAATGATGAGGACAAGGTGCGCCAGGAAATTTAGGAAGGGGCGATTCTCAACCATCCTTGGAATTCCTCAATATTGTACGCGGCGTTCGATAAAACGGAATTGGACGGCCGTCAGAGCGACGACGATCACCATGAGAATGACCGACTGTGCCGCCGACGAGCCCAAATTCAGCCCGATAAACCCGTCGAAATAGACTTTGTAGACAAGGATTTCCGTCGCGCGCGCCGGTCCGCCTTGGGTGGTTGCATGAACGATGCCGAAGGTGTCGAACATCGCGTAGACGATATTGATGACGATCAGATAGAAAGTCGTCGGTGAGATCAGCGGGAACACGATCGTCCAGAAACGCTTCATCGGACCGGCTCCGTCGATGGCCCCGGCTTCCTGAAGCGAGCGTGGGACGGATTGCAGCGCAGCCAAGAAGAACAAGAAATTATAGGAAATCTGCTTCCACGTCGCCGCGATCACGATCAGGACCATGGCATCGTCGGGATTGATCAGATGATTCCAATTGATTCCCATTGCCCGCAACATATAGGCGACGATGCCGATCGATGGATTGAACATGAACCACCAAAGAATGCCGGCGATCGCGGGGGCGACGGCATAGGGCCAAATGAGCAAGGTCGAATAGATTCGAGAGGTGCGCAACACGCGCATTGCCGCTGCAGCCAGGAGCAGCGCAATCGACGTTGATAGGACCGTCACGAGTATGGCGAAGATGAGCGTGTGGCCGAAGGCATTGATGTAGATCGGATCGGCAAAGAGCCGACGGTAGTTTTCAAACCAGACGAAGGTCGTTTTGAAACCGAAAGCGTCCTGACGCAGGAAAGATTGCCAGAATGCAGTTCCCGCAGGCCAAAGGAAAAATACCACGGTCACGAAAATTTGGGGAGCGATGAGCAGGTAAGGCAAAAGCTTGTTGGGAAATACGGTCCGTTTGGTTTGCATGGGCCCTCACACTGACGGATGGGAAACGGGGGCCGGTCTTTCACCAGCCCCCGTCACGGAGCCCATTAGTTGGCGGACTGGAAATCGCGAAGCTGTTCGTTGCCTCTTGCGACCACGGAATCAACTGCTTCCTTCGCCGTCTTCTTCCCGCCCAGCAAGGCCGCAAACTCATCGTCGATAATGCCACGCACCTGGACGTAGTTGCCGAAACGGATGCCCTTGGAATTGTCGGTGGGTGTCACCCGCGTCAGTTGCTTGATGCCGATATCTGCTCCGGGGTTCTTCTCGTAATAGCCCTGATCCTGGCCCAGCTTATAGGCAGCCTCCGTTATCGGCAGGTAGCCCGAGAACTGATGCCAATCGGCTTGGACTTCCGGCTTCTGCAGGTAGGTGAAGAACTTCGCGACACCTTTGTACTCCTCTTCCGGGCGACCTTTCAGTGTCCAGAGAGTGGCGCCGCCGATAATCGAGTTGAGCGGCTGCGGAATAACGTCGTCATAGTAGGGAAGCGGCGCAAAACCGACCTTGAAAGCCTTTGCGTTGTTGATGACCCCTGCCCGACCGGCGGACGAATTCATGTACATCGCGCATTCCTGAGAATAGAACATCGGAGGAGCGTTATCGCCGCCGCCAGGTCCTCCAAATTTGAAGAGCCCCTCGTCCTGCCACTTCTTCAGATTGCCCCAATGGCGGATCGTGAGATCATTGTTGAAGGTGAATTCTGCGTCCAAGCCGCCAAAACCGTTGGCCTTGGTAGAATACGGCTTATCGTGCAGGGCATTCAGGTTCTCAGTCTGGATCCAGGAGATCCAGGCGCTGGTGAAACCGCATTTAGCTGCGCCGGACTTCATGATCGTCCGCGAAAAGGCTTCAACGTCCGCCCATGTTTTCGGCGGCGTTTCCGGGTCAAGCCCTGCTTTCTTGAAGATATCCTTGTTGTAATACAGGATCGGCGTCGAGGAATTGAACGGCAAGGACAGAACGTTGCCGCTGGTGTCAGAGTAGTAACCGACGACCGGAGCAATGAATTTGCTCTGGTCCCAGGCCTCACCTTCGTCCTTCATCAACTGGTAAACGGGATAGACCGCACCCTGTGCTGCCATCATGGTGCCGGTACCAACTTCATAGACCTGTACGATTGCGGGCTGCTGGTTGGCGCGGAACGCAGCAATGGCGCCCGTCAGCGTCTCGTCATAGGTGCCCTTGAATACCGGAACGATCTCATAGTCAGATTGAGATGCGTTGAACCCCTTGGCGATCTGTTCAAGCTTCGCGCCATTCTCGCCGCCCATTGCGTGCCACCACTGGATCTTCGTGGCTGCCATTGCCGGAACGGATAACGATAGGCTGGTCAATCCTGCGGACAGGAAAAAAGCGATCTTGTTCATCCTCACTCCCACTTGTTGTCGGTCCGAAGCCTCCCGCTACGAACGTGAGCCCGATGGTAACAGGCGAAGTTCACTTTGCAAGAATGAAATGTTCAAATGAACATTTGCGGCCGGCGATCACCTGCGGACTGGCGCAATGCTGGCGACAGCATCAGGTTCGAGGTGGGCGGTTCTCGGGCCGAGGATATGGGATTGAGGGCCGTGACCCGGCGGCATGGGCTTGGTCGCCTTTGGGTGGCAGCACAAGCGTGATCAAGTGCACACCTCCATGGCGTTCACCATTGACGACGTTGCTGCCTGGATTGTCACAACTCTTCCGGTGTGATCACTTTCATCGTCGCCACCGCCGGGCGCCAATCTTGAAGCACCTTGCAGACTTCGGCTCTGGTCGGCGCGCCGGTGCGACCGCCGAAGACCTGGCACTTGAGCGCCGCCGCCATAGACGACAGGCGCATCGTCTCTTCGATCGGCATGCCTTCCGAGATAGCCAACACGAAAGCGCCATGGAAGATATCCCCGGCTGCAAGCGTATCGACCGCTCTCACCTTTGGAGCGGCAAGATGGCAGACTTCGCCGGTTGCGTCATCGAACCAGAAGCAGCCATTTTCGCCAGCCGTGACGCTGATGAAGGCATGCTCGAACTTTTGCTTCAGCAGGCCGACGACTGTCACCGGGTCGGCCGTTCCCGCAAGCCGCTCAGCGGCTGGTTGCGAGAACACGATGTGGCTCGCCGCCGGCGCAAGCATCTCGACCACGCCATCGCCGGCAACGTCGCCATCGAGAATGGCCGGCTTGCCCGCCTCTCTCGCTGCCAACAGCGTCCGCAGCGCAAGCTTCGGCCAGCGGACGTCGACCAGCACCGCGTCGAAGGAGGAAATGTCCTGTTTTGTGACCGGCTTGACCGTCTCGTGCAGGCCAGCATCGTAGAAAGGCACGATCAAGCGTTCGCCCTGATCATCGACAAGGATCGTCGAGACGGCCGAGCGGGCGCCTGCCACACGCACCATACCGCTCGTGTCTATGCCGCTCTCGCCGAGGTCGGCAATGATGCGGTCGCCGGTGGCGTCATCGCCGACCGCGCCCCAAAGGCTGGCATGGCCGCCAAGCCGGGCAACGGCAAAGGCGGCGCTCGATGCCATGCCCTCGGCAATCTGCAGCATATCATAGGGCAGAAATTTGCCCTGGCCGGTCGGTAACGAGCGCACACGAAACAACGTATCCATAACCGCCGCGCCGACGCACAAAACGCGGCGCGCCTGACCGGGAGGCGGGTCGAAGGCAGAAGTCGTCAAAACCGTCGTCTCACCCGCTCACTTGACGGCTCCGGCCGTCAGGCCTGCCACGATCTGCCGTTGCGCAAACACCGTCAAGATCAGCACCGGCAAGGTGACGATCAATGCGGCTGCCGCGAGCGGACCCCAACTGACCTGTTCGAACGAGAGCATGTTGTAGACCGCGACCGGAAGCGTGCGCGTCTCGCGACTGGCGAGCACGATGCCGAAGACGAAATTGTTCCAGGAAAAAATGACCGACAGGATGAAGGCGACGACGATGCCCGGCCTTGCGATCGGCAAGGCGACCAGGCGGAAAACCTGCCAGGGTGTCGCGCCGTCGATGCTTGCAGCCTCTTCCAGCTCCATCGGGGTCGTCTCGAAATAGCCGATCATGATCCACACGACGATCGGCACGGTGACCACAAGATGGATGATGATCTGCGGCAAGAGCGTGCCGAGCAGGTTCAGCCATTGGAACAGCAGGAAGAGCGGGATCAGGAAGGAAAGGCCCGGTGTCATGCGCGCGATCATGATGACCATCGCGGACTTCTCCGCCTTCAGCCGGGCGATGCCATATCCGGCGGGCACGCCGATCAGCAGCGCCAGAAGCGTGGCGGCACCCGTCACCAGCACCGAATTCCAGAGATAGAGGAAGAAATTGTTCTCCTCGAAGACTTTCAGATAGTTCGACCAGGCCAAGCGCTCCGGGATGAAGATCGGCGGATAGGCGCCGTTGTCGATTTCATACTTCAGCGACAGCGAGATCATCCAGAGGAAGAACAGGACGACCGGCGAGATCATCACCAGGGCGACGAACAGCAGTCCGATGCGATCGAGCGTCTTGCGCTTCATCAGCGTGCCTCCCCGTCGGACCAGTTCACGCGCTGCCTGAGCATCATAAGGACGAAAGAAAGCAGGACGATGAGGATGAAGAAGACAACCGCCATGGCCGAGCCATAGCCGATATCGTAATAGGCGAAAGCGGTGTTGTAGAGATAGATGTTGATCGTTTCCGACGCCGTGCCGGGGCCGCCTTGGGTCATGGCATAGATGATGTCGAAACTTTTCACTGCATCGATGCTGCGGATGATCACGGCGATCATCAGGAAAGGCGCGATCATCGGCAGCGTCAGATAACGGAATTTCTGCCAGACATTGGCGCCATCGATCTCCGCACTTTCATAAGGTTCGCGCGGAACCGCCGCCAGGCCGCCAAGCACGATCAGCATGATAAGCGGCGTCCATTGCCAGGTCTCGACCAGCACCAGCGACGGGATGACGCTGCTCTGATTGTAGATCCACTCCTGGGGACCGATGCCGATGAGGGAGAGGAGATAGTTGAGAACGCCGAGCTGCGGATGGAACATCATCGTCCAGACGAGTGCGATGGCGACGGGTGTGGCCATCATCGGCATCACGAATATGCCGCGGATGAGACCGCGCAGCGGAAATTGAGCATCGAAGATCAGCGCGGCGAGCGTTCCCAGAAAAAGGGGAACCACTACGGAGAGCGTCGTATAGAGCACCGTATGCCACAGCGACTCCCAAAAGCGCACGTCGCCGGCGAGGCGCACATAATTGTCCCACCCCGCAAAGACCTGCGCTTGGCCGAGCGTCCAGCTGTTGACGCTCATCCACACGGTAAACACCCATGGAAAGACGATCACGGCCGATATGACGATGAGCGCCGGGATGACGAAGGGCCAGTAGTTGGGAGCAAATCGATCCGGTTTGCTCCTTCCTTTCGACGCCTTGGCCGCTGTGGCCGTTTCGATGCTTGCCGAGGCCATTATCCCTCGCTTTTCGCCAGGACGGGTTCGAACTGTGCCGTCGCTGCCTTCAGTTCGGTTTCGGGATCAGCGCCGCCGATCATGTTGGTGAGACCGACGCCATAGATGTCGCGGAACTCGGTGACCGGAATGATGACCGGCAGCGCGAGCTGCGAGATCTTGCCCGAACCGACGACGGCATCAAGCCACGCGCCCGGCATCTTGACGCCTTCGCGAACCTTCGCATCCTCGAGGACGGATTGGCGGAAAGGAACGCCGGCGCCGGCCTGCAGCAGACGTGCGCCCATTTCATGCGAAATCGCCCATTGGCAGAAGAGGTAGGCTGCTTCCTTTTTCTGGCTTGCTGCGACGACGCCAAGGCCGTCGCCGAAGGTGCCTGCGGCCTGTGCCTTCGGGCCTTTCGGCATGATGCCGTAACCGACCTGGCCGACGACGCGCGACTTTTCCGGATTCTCGATCGGCGGTGCAAAACCGACGCCATCAAGCCACATGCCGATCTTGCCCTGCAGGAAGGCCGACTGCGCCTCCGCCCAGTTGAAGCCGGAGACGCCGGGAGGGGCGGTTTTGGTCATCAGTCTCTGGTAAAGCTTGGCCGCATCGATCGCTTCCGGCGATGTCGTGCGCAGCTTGCCGTCAGGGCCGAGCGGGCTCGAACCATAGCCGAGCAGCAGCGACGTCCAGACCGGCGTATTGGCGTTCTTCAGGCCACGGGCGACGAAGCCGTAGGTGTTGGTCGAGGCGTCGGTCAGTGCCTCCGCAGCACTTGCCAGCTCTTCGAAGGTCGAGGGGTAAGCAAGCCCCTTCTTCTCGAACAGCGCCTTGTTCCAGTAGATGATCCAGTAGTCGACCGAAAAGGGAAGAGAACGGAGAACGCCGCCGGCATCCTTCGCGAAGGCGAGGCCGGCTTCGGCGAAATCACCTTCCGTCAGGGACGGGTCGGTCAGCGAGGGGTCCTTGAGGAAACCGCTGATATCGGCAAGCCAGCCGCCCTTTTCGAACTGCCGCTTCTGGACATGGTAGCTCATGTGCACGACGTCGAAGCTCGGCTTGCCGGAGCTCAATTCAATCGTCGTCTTCTGGCGCTGCTGCTGTTCGGGCGTCGCTTCGGCATTGACCTTGATGCCGGTGAGCGCCTCGAACTCGGACAGATACTTCAGCAGTATTTCGCTGCGCGGGCTCTTGACCAGGTTGACTTCGAGCGTCGTGCCGGCAAAACGCTTCCAGTCGACGGCGGCCGATGCGAGCCGCATGCCGAGCATGCTGCTCGCCCCAAAAGCGGCTGTGCCCGCCAGAAAGCCGCGTCTCGTCGGATTCAAAAACGATGACATGTGATTCCTCCTCCTTTTGCCGGCGATCTCCTCACCCCCGGCTGTTTATTTCCGATTATATCCTGAGCGCACGATCTCTTGCATGATTGATGTGTGCGACAAGGCTGTTGACGGCGTCCTCCGCCGATCGTCGTTCGATCGCCTCGAGCACTTTCAGGTGCTCGCCCATGACAGGTCCGACGTGACCTTCGATGCGAAAACGATCCTGACTGATCAGGCGCATCTTGATCGAGTTCACCCGATAGGCGTTCGAAATGATGGAATTTCCCAGGGCATCGATAAAGGCGTCGTGCATACCCCAATCGACGGCCTGCGCGTGCACTTCCAATTCGTGCGATGTATCGCCGCTTCGAATGGCATCGGCGATATCCCGATGCTGCTTCAAAAGCCCGGCGATCGTCTCGTCAGACGCAGAGCGGGTGAAAAGCGCGACGGCCTCCTTCTCCAGGAACACGCGCAGCTGGAAGGCCTCGCGAATGAGGTTGAGGTCGATATGAGCAATCTGCAAACCCCGCTGGGGGACCGTCGTGATCAGCCCTTCGGCTTCGAGCCTCGGGATGAGCTCACGGATGGCGCCGAGCGTCAGTCCCGTCAGCTCGACGAGACGGCGCTGGGAGACGAACTGGCCGGGACGGACGTCACGCGCAAGAAGATGGCGCGTGAAGCTCGCATACGCCTTTTCCCGCAGCGTTGGCTGCTCGTCCGTTTCGTCCATCGCCTCTTCCCGAAACATGTCTGACCTATGCCGCTTTCGACTGGAAAAGACGATCGAAAGCAAGAGCGAGCTGCGCCTGCCCTTCGGCGGATATTGAAGCGAGCGGCGGGCGCACCGCAAGCCAGATCTCTTCGGACGCCACGTGCGCCATCATGGCTTTCACGGCCGGGACAACAGGATATTTGAGCAGTTCGGCCACAAAACCCTCGATGCGGGGATCGTCCTTGCCTTCTTCGGCCATCAGCTTGACGTCGCGGGGCACAAAATTCGCCATGCCGGAGATCGCCCCCTGGCCGCCGAGCCGCACGCCCCTGGCAAGATGCCGTTCATCGCCCACCAGGATAATGAGATCGCCATGCGCCTTGAGCAGGCTTTCGGTATACGGCCAATCGCCGGAAGAATCCTTGACGCCTGTCACGATATTGGGGAAGGCGGTCCGCAGCCGTCCGATCAGCGACACGGTCAGCGGGACCATGGTGAGCGAGGGAAGATTGTAGACGATGATGTCCCGCGCCTTGTCTCCCAGAATGGCGAAGACGGCCGAAAACCACTGGAAGACACCGTCGTCGCTGACATTCTTGAAATAGGACGGCGGGGCAAGAAGAATATTACGAACGCCCTGGGAAAGAGCATGATCTGCCTGGATCGCCGCATCCTCGGCGGCATCGACCAGCACACCGACGATGATGTTTTTTGCCGCGATCCCCGCATCGAGGAAAGACGCGAGGACGCGGTCACGTTCCCGGCTTCCGATGGAGGAGCCTTCACCCGTCGTTCCGAACAGGGTTACGCTGGAACATCCTGCAGCGAGGCTTCGCCTTGCCTGCACGATCATCGCATCGATCGCAATATCGCCATTGCTGTCAAACGGCGTGGCAAGGGCGACTGACAGGCCGAATTTCTGGGTCAAATATGCTTCCTCCCGATTGTTGAGATTAGATGTAGCAGACTGACATGTTAGCTGTAAAGAGGTGATTGCAGACTCCTCGTTACGCGCGCCACGTCACTTTTCGCAGAGCCGCCGGCCGCCGGAATATGGCTGATAGGTACAGTCGGACGGCCGGAAGGAGCGGTAACTGCGCGAGCAGGCGGTAATGTTACAGGACTGCGGTGCGCCTTGACCATCGTTTGCCGCTTCTGTCGATCGCACGCCATTCAGCGGAGGTTCGGCCGTCGCCTGGCGCATGAAATCCCGCCAAATATGCGCTGGCAGGGCGCCGCCCGTCACCCCCTTCATCGGCGCGTCATCATCATTGCCAACCCAGACACCGACGACAAGCGCTTCCGTGAAGCCGACGAACCAGGCGTCACGATTGTTCTGGCTCGTGCCGGTCTTGCCGGCCGCAAACGTGCCGGGGTCCGCTCCACGCCCAGTACCGCGCTCGACCACCAACTGCAGGAGGCCGAGGAGATCGGACTGGTAGGGCGAAAGATCGACGTTCAGCTTTGATTGTGAGCCAACTCGAAATGTCTTGGGCTGCCCTGCCGCTTGAAAGTCGATGATGCCCCAGGGCTTGACAGGTGCCCTACCGAGTTGGACGGACGCATAGGCGCTGGTGAGGTTAAGCAGATTTACTTCGGATGTCCCAAGCGCCAAAGACGGCGTGTTGGCGAGTGGTGCATCGATGCCGAGTTCACGCGCTGCGGCAATCACATTGTCTAAACCAACCTCTTCGGCAAGCGCCACTGAAGCGGCATTGAGCGATCGCGCGAACGCCTCGGCAAGCGTTACCCAACCGCGATAGTTGCCGCCGGAATTTTCTGGCGACCAGCCAGCGATGTCAATTGGCGCGTCCAGAACCTGGTCAGACAAGGTGAACCCGGCCTTCAATGCTGCGTAATAGACGAATAGCTTGAAGGTGGAACCCGGCTGGCGCATCGCTGTGACGGCGCGGTTGAACTGGCTTGCCTTATAGTCGCGCCCGCCAACCATCGCGACGACCGCGCCATCGGGCGTCATCGCAACCAACGCGGCCTGCGATGCTCCGACTGCCTTCCCTTCACCGTCCAAGGCTCCTTTCACGACCCTTTCGGCGATTTGCTGCAATTGCGGCACCATCGTGGTTCGCACCGACGTCGAACCTGGCGAGGAGCCGGCGATTTCGCTCGCTTGCGGCGAAATCCAGTCCGCAAACCAGCTTCCAGAGCGCGGCGTCGGCGTCGTTGGATGCAGCTTGGCAAAGCTCGCCTTGGCCTCCGCCGCCTCTGGCGCGGTGATTTTTTCATTGGTCGCCATCGCATCGAGAACGACCATGCTACGCTGCCGGGCGCCTTCGAAATTGTCGATGGGATTCCATTGACTTGGAGCCCGCAGCAACCCCGCCAGCATCGCCGATTCCGGCAAGTTAAGGGCGTCGATATCCTTGTTGAAATAGATCCGCGCGGCGGCAGGCATGCCTGTCGCGCCAGCGCCAAGATAGACGCTGTTGAGATAGCGCGTCAGGATTTCCCGCTTGCCGAGCTTCCACTCCAGCCAGACTGCGATCACAACCTCCTGTATCTTTCGCTTTATCGTTCGATCGCTGTCCAGGTATTGCAGCTTGATGAGTTGCTGGGTGATGGTGCTGCCCCCCTCCACCACCGAGCCAGCCTCCAAATTCCGGAGAAACGCCCTCCCGATCCCTCTCGGATCGACGCCGAAATGGTCCATGAACCGGCGGTCCTCAATCGAAAGGACGGCATCGATCAGATGGGACGGGAACTGGTCGTATTGCGTATATGGCCCTTGATAAGGTCCCTGCCTTACGAGCGGCGCACCGTCAGCGGTTTCCAGCACAACAATCGGCTTCAACGTTCCGTCACGAATCTCGCTCCAGGGCACGTCTTTTAGTGCCCACACCAGCACGCTGCCTATGAGGAGGCACACAAGCAAGGCCGAGCCCATAGCGAATTTCCACCAGTTCGCCAGAAGCCATCGGCGCCGGCGACTTTCGCGCGGCTTGCTATGCCAATGGCGAATGCCGCGCCCGGCTTTGATCGGAGCAGTCGTCATCCATTTGGTGAGAGCTGATGTGCTTCCCAGCCGCATCGACCTCGTCAGCCTCGTTCTCAAAAACAAAGCCATCGACTTGATCTTCGCCAGCACAGGACTTGCCTGCAAATCGTGACGCAGCGCACGTAACAGATTGCTCGCGGCCTGGCGAGTTTGGACGAAGGGTCGGTGAGGGAGTTGCGGACTGTCGGCCTGGGTGGTTCTCGGCGAATCCGAGGCGGTCACTTGCGTTGCCGAAACTGCTTGCTGATTGCCACCCGTGCTCGATTTGCCAACGCTTTCGCCTGAGGATTCGGGAGGATTGGGCATCGGTTACCGCCAAAAGGCCAACGTGGCGTGAACTTTATAGCCGAGCGATGCTGCGTGTTCTACCGCAAAAGGCCCCAATCACTCCGAGGCGTTTTGGCCGGAATAAACCCCTGATCGAACAGGCACCGTAGACTTTCAATGCGGCGCTTCGTCCAGAGCCGACCTGCTTCTGCCGCAGGCTTACGACCATCACTTGTCTATTTTTTTCAATGCGCTAAATTACAAGAATTAGTTGCATCAGTTTGTCCCCGCTCGATTGGGGCGGATGCTGCAGAAGCGATACCTTCGGATGCCAACATGATCTGGAACCATCGCATCACACGCATTGTTGTCGGCCTGCTGCTGCTGGCACTGGTGACTCTCGTTTCATTGCCGACGATTACCGGCTTTACGAGCCTTGATGGCACGGTCAATGCGCGGTTTGCGGTCGTTAATGCCCCAATCGATGGCACAATTGCGGAAGAATCCCTCAAGGTCGGCAGCCCGGTCAAAGCGGGACAATCCCTCGCAGAAATCAGAAATACGCGCGTTAATCGCGCAATCCTCGCGTCGCTCGAGGCAGATCACAACACGGCGCTCGACCGCGTCGCGGCACTGAAAAAGGAACGGGAGGAACTCTCCGCGCTTCGCGAGGAATTGTCTACCAGATTGGAAGTCTACAAGCAGACCACCATTGCCAATCTCGAACGCGAAGTCGAAATCCTGCGGAAGAAAGTCGAAGTGTCGCAAGCTCAGGATCTGGTCGCCCAGGTCGACTTGAGCCGCCGGATGCAGCTCGAGTCAAAAGGCATTCTCACGCAGAAGCTGGTTGAGGCCGCGCGTGCCGCGGGCGCTGCGACCGGCGGCGAGGTCGAAATCAGCAACCTGACTGTCGATCAATTGCAACAAAGGCTCAATGCGGTCCGCCAGGGTATCTTTGTCTTCGGCGACGGACAGAATGACGTGCCTTATTCGCGACAGCGCGAAGACGAGGTAGTCGTTCGCATCAACGACTTGAACTCGCGCATAGCGGAAAATGAAACACGAGCCACCGAAGTTCAAAAGCAGCTGGTCAAAGAGGCAAATCGCGTCAGCAGCCTTGAATCCGCAACCGCGATAGCGCCCTTTGACGGCGTTGTTTGGGCGAGGAGTATCGTCAGCGGTTCGAACGTTGTGCTGAATGACGAGTTGATGCGCCTCCTCGACTGTCGAGAGCTGTTTGTGGATATCCTTGTTCCCGAGGTCAATTATGACGAGATCTATCCGGGACTTGTCGCGCAGGTGCGTTTGTTCGGCCGCAGCGATGTCTTCAAGGGCACGGTCATTTCTGTCAGAGGCAGTTCGGCTTCGGTCGAGACCGATTCCTTTGCCGCCACTTTGCCGCCGTCGACCCAGCGCAATGCCCGCATTCGGGTTCGCCTTGATCCATCCTTCATGAACGACGACTTTGCCAACTCCTGCCAAGTGGGGCGCACAGTGCAGGTACGGTTTTCCAAGCATGGCATCGATGTGTCCAACTGGGTGAAAAGCCTGTGGTTCAGTATCTTGTAGCGCTGGTTCCGACCCTTCTCGTTTTGGCCTTCTTTTGCCTGGGGCCGTTCAATTGGTCGCGCCGCCACACCTGGACACGGGCGGTGACCTGCGCGTTTGTCGCAGCAGTCGCATTGCGATACATGTTCTGGCGCTTGACGGAGACAGTGCTTCCCTATCCCAACAACGGTGCGAGTTTCTACTGGGTTTGGATCCTCTTCGTCGTCGAGATTCTGGCGTGCGTCGAAGTCATCCTTTTTCTGGTATTGATGAGCCGCTACGTCGACCGGAGCGCGGAAGCGGACAGGCTGGCTCGTGGTTTCTTTGCGCGCGACAAGCGTGATCTGCCGACTGTCGATGTTTTCATTCCAACCTATAACGAGCCACTCGACGTGCTCGAGCGAACCATCATCGGCGCCCGCTCGCTGGATTATCCTCCCGACAAATTGAATGTGTACGTGCTTGACGATCAACGCCGGGACTGGCTGAAGGCCTATTGCGAAGAAAAGAACGTCATCCACGCCATGCGCGGCGACAACAACCACGCCAAAGCGGGCAATATGAACAATGGGCTGAAGGTCAGCTCGGGCGAGTTTATTGCGGTCTTCGACGCCGATTTTGTTCCCTATCGACATTTCCTTCGCCGAACGCTGCCCTTCTTTTGCGACGAAAGCATCGGCATCGTCCAGACGCCTCAACATTTCTTCAACGCCGATCCGGTGCAATCAAACCTCGGCCTGGAGAATATCTGGCCGGACGAGCAGCGTTTGTTCTTCGACGAGATCGCGCCCAGCAGAGACGCCTGGGACGTCAGTTTCTGCTGCGGGTCATGCTCGATTGCCCGCCGCAAGTCCATTGACGCAATAGGAGGATTCCCGACGGAGTCGATCACAGAAGACCTGCTGACAACTCTTTCAATGCTCAACAAAGGCTACAAAACGCGCTACCTGAACGAGCGGCTGTCGATGGGATTGGCTGCCGAAAACCTAACCGGTTATTTTGTGCAGCGCGAACGGTGGTGTCAGGGAGGTATTCAAACCCTTTACCTGCATAATGGCCCGCTGCGTGGCCCCGGATTGACGCTCTTTCAACGGATCATGTTCCTGCCGGCGTCCTGGCTGGTGCAGTATCTGGTCCGCTTCATGATATTGCTCGTCCCCATCGTCTATCTCTGGTTCGGCCTGCTCCCCCTCTATTTCACTGACATAGCCGATTATGTGTCTCATCAGGTGCCGCTGCTGGCAGCGTATTTTCTGCTTATGCTATGGATCACGCCGACGCGCTATCTGCCTGTGATATCAAGCGCCGTCGGGACCTTTGCGACATTCCGCATGTTGCCTACCGTGGTCTCCAGTCTCGTGAGACCATTTGGCAAGCCGTTCAGGGTGACGCCAAAGGGCAGTGGCAACGAGTCGAACCAGTTCGACCGCTACAGCTTCGCCTGGATCGCAAGCATCATCATGATCACCGTCCTTGGTCTGCTGGTCAACATCGTCCCGGAAACGGCGCATGTACAAGGCCAGTTTTCGCCGGTCGCGGCCTGGTGGTCAGGTATCAATATCGTCGTGCTGCTCATCGCATCGCTCATCTGCTTTGAGAAACCCCGACGCTTGTTTCATGCCTTCAAGCTCGATGAACCCGCGATCGTAGACGATGTCCCTGGCCAAATCGTAAGTTTGGCCTTGGACAAGGCGGTCGTTGCGGTCCCCACCATGTCCCGATTTCAATCCAAATCCGTCGTGCTTAAACTGCCCGGCTTTGCTCCGTTCAAATCTGAGCTCAGACTGGTCACCCAACGACGCAGGAGCATAAGTCGCGGCGGTGACAAGCAATCTTACTACCTCCACCTGTATTTCGAACTCATTGGCTCTGCTCGCGACAGCATGATCGTGAAGCTCTACACTGGTCAATATTCGCAGGACATTCGCGACATCGATAAAGTCGCGGTCTCTCTTAATCTTCTTCTGCGTTCGTTCGGGCGAACGCGCACGTTGTAGTCGACGGTCAACCTCGGATCGTCCGGCCGGCGTCCTCTCGAGCGTTGCCGCAACAGAGCCGGATTATTCCATCGAAGGGGCGCCAACCAAACCCGCCCTCAGCGGCGGGTTTTTCTTTGCCTTACTGCCGCTTTGTCAGCGTTGCGGATCATTGTCGTAGCCGCAACTTCCTTACAATCAACCGACATGTCGCCGCACTCCACTGTTTGCCCGCACCAGCGCCATCAGCATCGGGCCGATAGCAAATTCGCCCCTCTCGGTTCTTCGGGTCAGATCGCGGAGATAACCGCCAGGCGAGTTGATATGCCCTCCCCTTTCCAGGATGCAGGCGATCACGCTTGCGGCATTTTCCGGCCCCATGCCCGAGCAGGCTTCCTCATAGGCCGAGGGGCTGACGCCGAGCATCGAGCGCACGATGACGGCAGCCGACATCAGATCCCGCCAGTTGCCGATCGTTCCACCCGGCCCGTAGTCGAGAATTTGAGGGCAGGCCTGGAGGACGAGGCCAAGCGGGAAGGATTTCAGGCTATGCCCGGCCCCTGGATCTGCCGTGTCTTTTGCCTTGTTGCCCAACCCGCCGGAAGGCTTCGGTTGTTTCAATCTTCGCTCGTCCGGCGCTTCGGCGTTCGGCTCATTATCGGCCACCGCCCTTTCGCCCTGCTTCGTTTCGAAGGCTGGTTCAAGTTCATAAATGGAGTCGGGATTTGAATTCTGTTTGTGACGCTCAATCTGAGACTCATTGGCGTCTATTTTTTGTGTTTTTATCCGTCTTTCCAATGCGTTGATGATCTCATCGCGCAGCAGTCCCATCTCGTCGAGCAGCGGCGCCAGTGCTTCGGCCGTCGCAACGCGCGGAATTCGGGCAAGGAGCGTGCGGAACATCGCCGAAATTCCCTCCCAGTCACCGGAGACCTCCTCTTCGATGGCTGCCGCGATCAGCTTGGAGATATCGCGCCGGCACACCGTCAGGCGTTCCCTGGTCACCCTGAGCAATTCCCGGTCGGCAACCGCCTGGGCGGCCAGGTTTTCGATTTCAACCGCACGCGCGAGCAGCGGCGCGACGCTGAAGCCGAAGGCCTCACCGACGGCACCTGCTTTGTCGCGGCGCGCATAGCGCTTTCCATTCGGACTGTCCTTGCGCAGGATCAGGCCGGCCTCGACCAGGGCGGCAAGATGCCGCCTGAGGGTGGCTGCCGTCATGCCGCGGGCACGCAGCGAAAGCTGCGCATTCGACGGGAAGACGATCAGGCCCTTTTCTTCGGAAATCTCGTCGTCAGGGTAGAAAGTCAGAAGCGCATCGAGCACCGTCAGCGCCCGATCGGTCACGCCGAGCGCCGGCCGCGCCTCGCAGATTGCCCTGAACAGCTTCCACTTGCTGCGCTTCATTCCCGGCTCGATGGTCTCGGCCAGTTGCTGGCTTGCCAGCATGCCAAGCGACATCGGCCGCCGCCCAAAGGGCGTCGTCACATATCCACTCTCCATTTGCCTTCACCTTCGTTCAGGCAAAAGAAAACCATCCACCAATTTGGTGCCTAAGACGCTTGACTGTGATTCGTGGAAATGCGATTCTCGATGTGCTTAAGATCTGAGAAGGGCTTCCACGACGGCGTCGTTGGGGGCCTTTTTCTTTTGCGCGTTACGCTCCTCTGTCCTTGTTGAATTCCTGGAACAGGCCCTTCAGCCTTTCCTGGACGAATTGATCGAAACCGGGTGCGGTCTTGCCGTCGAAGACGAAGGTTGCACCGGATGCTGTCTTTTTGATCACCACCGGCACGCCGCTGACTAGGGTTTTGGAGATCGCCGGCTTCGGCGCTGCCGTCCTCTTCGTTGCCAGAACGAGTGCCCGATGAAACCGCTCGTCGCTTGAGATTTTGCGAGCGTCGTCCGCGGACAACTCCGCGATGATCTTCTCGATGTCGGCGCCTTCCAGCCGCTCGCCCAGCTCCAACCAGCGTCGACGGCCGATATCGGGGGCCGCGCCGATGGCGTTGACGAGCGCCAGGGGGACCTGCCGGATGACGATCAGCATTCTCGACAGCGCCGCCTTATCGACGCCGAGAGCCGCCATGATGACATCGCGGCCAAAGCTGCGTTCCTCCAGCCGCGATGCGAAGAGCGCACGCTCGATATAGGAGAGATTGGTTCGAGCGCTGTTTTCCTGACCCTGGCTGACGACCAACTGACCGTCAGTAAGATCGCGGACGACCGCGCGCACCCTGATGCCGATTTCTCGGGCGGCAGCCAGGCGACGATGGCCGTAGGCAACCTGATAGCGTCCCCTAGTTTCGGGATGCGGACGAACAAGGATCGGAACCTGCTGCCCATGCTCGCGGATCTGCTCGACAAGCTGGGCGAGTTCGGCCGCATCGATCGCCAACCGATCGCTAACGAAGGAAGCGTCGATCAGGCCGGGATCGAGCTCGACGATGGTCTGGCCGGCGGCAAGCTGCCGTTCCAGTTCACTCGCCCGCTCCATTTTCTCGGTAATGTTGCCGAGCGTCTTGGTGATGCCGCCGACCGGCGCCGCACTGCGCTCCTGCGGCACGAATCCGGCGATCGGACGATTGTCGCGCGGCGCGACTGCCTCCACCCTTGCCGGGTTCGGAGCGGAGATTTCGATGAGGTTCTTGCGCGCCATCTCCTATTTCCTTCCCCAGGTCGAGCGAATATGCGCTTCGATCTCGCCATTCACGAGGTTGAGGGACTCCAGAGCCCGGTCATAGGTTCCGCGTGTGAACTGCGACCGCTCGACCTCGTAGAGAGTCTGCTTGGTGACGCCGGCGTCGGCGACCGCCGTCGACTTCACCATGGCATTGTGAAGCATTCGATTGCCGAAGATCGCCCGCATGAAGCCGGTCATCTGACTTTGCGGCCCGTCGTTCGGCTCGAAACGGGTCACGAGATAGCGCATCCAGTCATAGCTGGTGCGACCACCCGCCTTTTCCACGACCGACATCAGCTCACTCGTCATCGTCAGGAACTGCGACATCGACATGACATCCAGCATCTGCGGGTGAACCGTGATCAGGACCGAGGTTGCCGCGCAGAGCGCCGACATCGTCAGGAATCCCAACTGTGGCGGGCAGTCGATGACGACGATGTCGTAAAGGCTTTCGATCTCCGTCAGGACCTCGCCGATGCGGGCAAAGAACATCGTCTCCGCCGTTCCCGAGGCCATCGCCTTCGGTGTCTCGTGCTCGAATTCCATCAGCTCGAGATTGCCCGGAATCAGATGCAGATTGGGCGTGTAGGTGGCGCGCACGATGTCGGCGATCGGACGCGGCTCCTCATATCGGATCGCGCCATATATGGTTTCGCCCTCTCCGACGTCGAACTCCGGCTGATGGCCGAACAAGGCGGACAAGGAAGCCTGCGGATCGAGGTCGACGGCGAGCACGCGGTAGCCCCTGAGCGCCATGAACTGCGCCAGGTGGGCCGCCGTGGTGGTCTTGCCCGAGCCGCCCTTGAAATTCATGACGGAGACGATCTGGAGCTTTTCGCCCGGCCTGCGGGCCGGCACATATTTCGGCGTGCCGTTTCGCTCGTCGAGGACCCGGCGAATCCGATCCATATCCAGGGCACTGTAAAGCCGCCGTCCGTTTGCGAGCGGATCGGGGCCATGGCCATCGGCAGCCACCTGGCGGAGATAGCCTTCGCCAATGCCGATGAAGGCCGCAGCTTCCGCCGGCGAAAATGTTCTGATGGTCTTTTGCGACAGCGGGGGGAAGATTTTTGCCTGATGCTGCTGAAGTTGATAGGATAACTCCTTCGCATCTGTTGCCAGAAGCGACGGGAGATGCTCTTGATCGTCCTGAAGAGCAAGACTCGGCTGCATGATCTTTTTCCCACGTAACTGCGCAATTTTGAACGAAAGCGCTTCAGTTGCGCAGTTACTATATGCCTCGATTCGTTACCAATTTACAAATGCTTAACCAAGCCGCTCATTCCATCCATCGAGACGGCTGGCCAGGTCAGGCAGGTTTCGGGCGGCTGGCGCCATGGCGACGGCTCGAAACGGCTGACAGCCCTGGCGGCTTTCAAACCGACCGGGAAGTTTAGGCATTAGCCTTATAAATCTAATTTATTCAATACCTTGGATGCTACCTGGCTATCTCCCGTCGTCCTTGAGGTAGTTGTTGCCGTTGATCACCAGAAGCCCGTCGGATGCGTTGTCCGGTTCGAATATGCTCATGCTTTCCGTCCTGCCGTCGGCGTCGGTCAAGTCGAGGCGATAGCCGGAAAGCTTATAGCGGCCGCTTGCGCCCGGCCGGTTTCCGGATGTGGTGACGCCCGATCGGGATCCGCCGATTTCGTTCATCATCGAGGCGCCGGACCAGCCCGTGCGTTCGAAGGTGCCGTTTCGACGAAGCGTCAGCGTATGGCTGGAGGCCACCGATCCCGATGAGGTCGCAGTCATGCCGCTCGAGGCAAAGGTGGAAACCCATTCGCCGTCGAGCGTCGTGCCCTCATCAAATGGCGGCACGGCGCGATAATCCGCGTCTGAAATCACCAGGTCCTCACCCTTTTTCGAGAATGGTTTCGTCTCGATTTCGATCGTGCCGTAGGCTGAGGTGACGCTGCGCATTTCGATCGACCCGGCCGAGGAGAAGAAGCCGCCGCCGGCAAGCTTGTAGAGACCGCAATCAGTCGGGGTCTCCTTGCAATGTTCGCCAATGCTCCGGCCGCCCTTCGGCAGCTCCGTGCTGAACCGGCCCTCCCGGTCGAACATGCTGATCGTGCTGTCCGAGTAGAAATCCATGCCGCCGAAGACATTCGGCCGGATGCCGGTATCGAGATGGGTGAAGACGCCGTCCAGCCCGCCATCGCCGCTCGCCGGAACAAGGTCGAAATCCCTGTCGGAAGGATCGAGCTTCACCGAGCGCACGAGGGCCGCGAAATCAGCCTCCGCCCCTTTGCTTCTGTCGCCGGTTACATTCAGCAGCACGAGTTGCAGATAGGCCTGCCGCTTGTCGCCGGCGATGCCGACCACGATCTGGTTGATGCTGACATTGTTCTGATGGACGCAGCAGCGTTCTTCCACGCGGATGTCGTCGCCGTTCACCGTCACCCCGTAATGTTTGATCAGGATATCTTCCTTCGCCATGTCGGGCAGCGTGGCGACGAAGGTCTTCATCCCGGCCTGCAGGGAATTGCGCGCGGCCGGGAGCGGCTTGGTGATCTGGATCAGAGCACTGCCGCGCTTGTCGTCATCCGTTTCAGGAAAATCCTTCTGCAGCATGAAGAGATTGCCTTTGGCGGCCTTCCTCCAGCCGGAAGCGGCGTCGGGCAGGGTCACCGTCAAACCGCCGATATCGGCGGGCGCGGCAAATGCCGGAAGGCAGGACAGGAGGCAGGCAAGAACGACAATGAAGCCCAAACCTGACCTGGCCCGCCCTATCCGATCGACATACGCATTGCCCATGTGCCCCTCCCCTCGTGCTTCGAAGACCGCCGACGAGATTTGGAGCCGGGGGAGGCCATTTCAACCCTGAGCTTCATGAAGGTTTCTTGAACGCTTCGACCCACATCATATTCGTGAGCCTACGAAGAAGTGGGCGCTGTCAGGAGAAACAGGGCGATAACGGCCGTCATTGCCGCTCAATAGCGGCAGTTGCTCTATCGCAGCTCAGCGCCGATCAAAAATCGGAAGCACGCCAACCGCCGAGGGGCCACCACGGTGCTGCTGCGGTAGGCCAACCGCAGTTTCCCTCGACGAGTTTTGGTTTGGCTCGTCGAGAGAAATTTGTTTCGCCTAGAAGCGACGGGGTTCTTCGGGTTTGTTGCCGGCGATCACGTCGATCCGGTCCAGCACGTCAGACGTCATCTTTTGCCTGTGTGAGAGGGCCGCGAGATTGTCCTGCAGCTGGCTGGCGCGCGATGCGCCAAGAATGACGGTCGAGACGTTCCGGTTGGCGAGGCACCACAAAAGGGCGAGATGCGTGATCGATATTCCGATCTCGTCCGCGAGCTTTGCGAGCTCGCCGACTTGTCGGAGCTGGGCGCGGCCGGCATCGCTGGACCACTTTTCCTTCAGCCATTCGTAGCCAGGCAGGTTCATGCGACTGTCGGCGGGCACACCGTCATTGTATTTGCCGGTGAGGACGCCCGAGGCGAGTGGCGACCAGATCGTGGTGCCAAGCCCGATCAACTCGTAGAGCGGGAGGTAGTCCGACTCGACCTTCTGGCGCTCGAAGATGTTGTATTGCGGCTGCTCCATCGTCGGCGGAGTGATGCGCAAGTCCCGAGCGACGGCATAGGCTTCCGTCAATTGTTGCGCCGACCATTCCGACGTACCCCAGTAGAGCACTTTGCCCTGGGCGACGAGATCGTGCATCGCCCGGACTGTTTCCTCGATGGGCGTGTCGATATCCGGGCGATGACAGAAGTAGAGGTCGAGATAGTCGACCTGAAGCCGCTTGAGCGCGGCATGGCAGGCGTCGGTCACATGCTTGCGCGACAGGCCGCGCTGTGTCGGTTTCTGCCCTCCCCAGAAGACCTTGCTGGAGACGACGAAGCTGTCACGGCTCCAGCCCAGCGATCTGAGCGCCTCGCCCATGACGATTTCGGACTTGCCGCTTTCGTATCCCTCGGCATTGTCGAAGAAGTTCACCCCGTTGTCATAGGCAAGCTTCATGAGATCGACGGCGTCGCCTCCATTTACCTGCTTGCCGAAAGTGACCCATGAACCGAAAGAGAACTCGCTCACTTTCAGACCCGACTTTCCCAAACGTCGATATTCCATCATGCAGCTCCCGCAAGTTATGAACATGTGCCGGCCTGTCACCGGCGTCGGCGTCGCACGATTGATCGACTGCCAATTCGCGTAATCTATGGCATGAGCAACGATATGCGAGGCTTAGCTATCGGTTCGCATCGCCTCTTTTGTGACGAGACGACCGATCCAGTGAAACGATCCGCGTTGGCCTGCCCGGACTGAAGCACGGTGCGGTGGAACCGCCGCCACGGTTCTAGCCTGCGTTCCAGCCTCCGGCAAGAGAAAGGGCGCTCCGCGACTTATGTCGGAGCGCCCGTAGCGTGCGGTCGACGACGTTTGCGGCGGAGGTCGACGGCAGCAACGCAAGATGAAGAGATTCGGAACGGATAGGCAACATATGATTAGAATAGGGGGCTTTGTCGGCCGCCGATCGATCGTGTCATCCACTGGATGTCCACAGCTTATCCACAGGAACGGCGACCGCGACCGCAGCAACTTCAATGACATTCGCCTGGCGGCAAATCACACCTCACAAATGCTTATGTGACTGGTGAACGACACTGCCCTTTTGTTTGCCGGCTTAGATACAAACCAAGGCCTGGTTCGGATAGATTTGGTTCTCTTCCCGACCGTGGCGGCGGACGCCGGGAGGAGGTGGGCGGTGGGCAACATGAGGGTCCACCGCCTTCTTTTAAGCGCCCCCTGGGGTCGGCCATCTCACACGTCGAGTTTGACAATTCCCTTGGCCGCCAGGGCCTCGACCGATACCCGACCTGCACGCAACGGAATGCGTCGTGGATATGAACCGGGTGCCGCCGCGCGATCAAATGATCGACTCCCTAGTCCGCCATCGCTTGGTAGAGCCAGTCGGAGAGCTTCTCGGTCGCCACGCGCGCGCCGGCGCCAGGAAGCAGCGCGCCGGCGGTCAATTCGACGCCGAAATACGCGGCGGATGGGTCTGTCACCACCTGCCGCTCGTCCTCATTCGCGGCAAGATAGATCCGGGCGATTTCATCGATACCGAATTGATCCGGACCGCCGATTTCAACAATATCGTTCAACGGCGCTCCGACTGACAATTCCCCCAGCAATGCGGCGACGTCACCGGCCGCCACCGGCCTCATGAACGCCGGAGACAATCGGAAAACATCACCATCAGCACCGGTGTCGATCAATCCGCTGATGAACTCGTAGAACTGTGTGGAACGGAGAAGCGTATAGGGTCGATTTGAAGCCCTGATGAGATTTTCCTGCACCATTTTCGCGCGGAAATAGTCGCTTTCGACCAGACTTGGCGTGCCGACGACCGAAAGTGCAAGATAGTGCCGGACACCGGCCTCGGCCGCTGCGGCAAGCAAATTCCTGGTCGAAGCCCTGAAAAAATCCAGCGCCGCACTGTCGCCGAAAGATGCGGCGTTGGTAACGTCAACGATGACTTCAGTTCCCGCCAAGGCCGCTTCAAGGCCCTTTCCGCTAACCGTGTCGACGCCGAGCGACAACGACACGGCGCTGACTTGGTGGCCGGACTGGCGCATGATTTCACTGAGGCGTGTTCCGACAACACCGGTTGCTCCCGCTACCGTGATTTTCATCTCAGCATCCTTTGTTGCATTGCACCGCGCGAATGGCGACGAGATCGCGGACGGATCGTCTTCAACGTCTCGAGATCGACCGGACCGACAATGACTGGAAAGCCGGGCGCTCTCCATCGTCCATGGGGCCCGGTCGCCTTAGCCGTACGTCTAGCGAAACCACTCCAAGGTTTAGGGTCTCCAATTGCTCGTTCGCGACGAACACCGATTCCGGGCACGGCGGCCACATCCCCGCGCAATGCATGGGTTTCCATGAGTTGCGGTTGTAATGGGGCGGGGTTACGGTCTGAGCATGCGCTCGCCAGCCCCGAAATCGAGAAGAACGACAATACAAAACGCCGACGATCCCGTGGCTTTGTCTGTCCGGCAGGAGCAACTGATAATGAGCGTCTGGTCGCACCGCCCTCTATTCCTGCACCTGGGCCTTTTCATCGTGGCCTATGTGCTGGCCTGCGGATTCGCCCAGTCGCTCGCAATCGTCCCTGGAACCGGAATTTCCATCTGGCCGGCGAGTGGCCTTTTCATTGCGACACTTGTGGCCGCCTCTCCCTACAGCTGGCCTTGGTGGGTGGTGGGGGGCTGCCTGGCCGAACTGTTCAGCAATTTGCTGTGGTTCCACAGTCCGCTGCCTGCGGCTTTTCTGATCTACATCGGTAACGCCCTGGAAGCGGTTGCCGGGGCATGGCTCGTCAACCGAATCTTGAAGCGGCCAGTTCGGCTGGAAACCTTGCAGGAAGTTTTCGCGTTCGTCGTACTGGGCGCGGGGATTGCGCCCATCGCAAGCGCGACCGTGGGAAGTGCGACCCTGGCGTGGTTTGGCATACAATCGCAATCCTTCGCAACGGCTTGGCCTCTTTGGTGGATCGGAGACGCCACCGGCGTCCTGATCGTAGCGCCGCTGGCGTTGGTCGTATTTCACAGCTGGCGCGGCAAGACCCGACTCTCAGCCGCGCAATGGGTGGAAGCTTTCGTCCTGGGGCTGATCTTTCTCGGCGTTGCGGCTCTTTCGCTGAGCGGCTACCTCCCCTTCGCATACATTATCATGCCGCCTCTTCTTTGGGCCGCCGTTCGCTTCGAATTCAAAGGCGCCGCCGTATCCTTGGTCCTCCTTGCCCTGATCACGGCGTTGTTCACGATAACAGGCACCAGCCAGTTTGCCGGCGATCCCGAGGCCCAGAAGCACAAGCAGGTCATGCTGCAGCTTTTTCTGGCCATCTCGGCATTTTCGGCGCTCATTGTGGCCGCCATATCCCGGCAACACCAGTTGGCAGTGCTCACATTGCGCCAAAGCCTGGATACGCTCCGCGACCGTGAGCGGGAACTCTCGCAGCTCGTGGATATGGTTCCGAGCCACGTCTGGCGTCTAACCCCCGACGGCGAGCCGACCTTCTTCAACCAACGGATGGTCGATTTTCTCGGTCTCGATGTTGCTGATTTCGACAAACCCGGCATGAGCCGGCTGGAGTCCGTCCTGGACGCCACCGTTCACCCAGAGGATGCGGCGAGTTTCGGAGATGCCCTTCGCCATTGCCTCGCTACCGGCGCGAGCTTCGCCATGCGGTATCGACTGCGCCGCTCCGACGGCCTCTATCGCTGGATGTCGAGCCGCGCGGAACCGATGCGGGATCAATCAGGGCACATTGTCCAGTGGTACGGCCTGTGTCACGACATCGACGATCAGGTTCATGCCGAAGAGGCTGTGCGGCGGAGCCAACGACAGCTTCAGCAGATCATAGACGCCGTGCCGGTTCGCATCTGGAGTGTGGAATCCACGGGAGGATCGTTCTATTTCAACAAGCGGTATCAGGATCATTTCCGCTCCGTTATTGCCAATTTCGACGCTCTCGGTGAACCGCGCATCGACGATCTGCTGCAACAGCTGATTCATCCAGAAGACGCACTCGATATCCAGCGTACGCTCAGGAACTGCTTCGAAACCGGCTCCGGCTCCGCGATGCGATTTCGCTGGCGCGAAAAGGATGATGTCTACCGCTGGGCGGAATGCCGGGTCGAGCCGCGCCGCGATGACGACGGAACGGTCGTGCAATGGTACGGCGTTTCTCTCGATATCGACGACGAGGTGCGTGCGCTGGAGGCGTTACGTGAACGTGAGCGCGAGCTCTCACAGCTCGTCGACATGGTCCCGGTACAGATCAGGCGCTTGACGCCGGAAGGCGAGCCGGTCTTCTTCAACAAACGTCTGATCGACTTTTTCGGTCTCGACGTGGGCGATATGGACAGGCCTGGCATGAGCCGCCTCGCGTCAGTCATTCACACCCTCGTCCACCCCGATGACGCATCGAGATTGCTGGAGACGGTTCATCGTTCCCTCGCCAGCGGCGATCCCTTCTCGATAAAATACCGCATGCGCCGCGTCGACGGTGCCTATCGCTGGGTCGACGGCCGCGCCGAACCGCTGCGGGACCAAAGCGGCGCAATCATGCAATGGTACGTGATCTCAGTCGACATTGACGATGAGATGCGTGCACAGGAAGCGCTGCGCGACCGGGAGCGGGAGCTTTCGCAACTGGTGGATATGGTTCCCAGCCTGCTCTGGCGGCTCAATTCGGACGGCACTCCGACCTTCTTCAACCAGCGCCTAATCGATTTTCTCGGTCTCGACATCGCCGATATGGAAAAGCCCGGCGTCAGTCGGCTGGCAGCCCTCATCGAAGCCGCCGTCCATCCCGACGATGCCGCCAGCCTCGCCGAAGCGCTCAACCACTCCCTCGTCACCGGCGAGGGCTTTTCGAAACAGTATCGCCTGCGGCGCGCCGATGGCGTCTATCGCTGGGTGAAGGGCAGCGCCGAGCCGCTGCGGGACGAAAACGGGCGGATCGTCCAATGGTACGGTCTCTCGCATGACATCGATGATCAGCTGCGCGTTGAAGAAGCGCTGCGAGAGAGTGAACGCTCGCTCTGGCAGATCGTCGAGACGCTGCCGGCCATGATCGATTGCGCCGCTCCGGATGGAGAGCCGGTCTATCGCAATCCTCAGCTTCGCGACTTTCTCGGATACAAGCTCGAAGAGCTGGACGGAACGGGAAAGTCCCGGCTGGCCGGCACACTCGACGCCGGTGTTCATCCCGACGAGGTGGCCGGAGTCAAGGAAAAGTATGCTCATTCGCTCGCCACCGGCGAGCCCTATGCACGCAGACATCGCCTACGGCGGTTCGATGGTGAATATCGTTGGGTCGAGACACGCGCGGCGCCGATGCGCAACGCTGAAGGCGAGATCATTCAGTGGAATGTCATATGCCTCGATATCGACGGTGAGGTACGGGCGCAAGACGAGCTGCGCCTGGCGCAAGAGGGCCTTGCCCGGGCGAGCCAGGCGGCGAGCCTCGCCGAGCTTTCGGCTTCGATCGCGCATGAGGTGAACCAGCCGCTGGCCGCCGTCGTGGCGAATTCGCATGCCTGCCAGCGCTGGCTCACGGCTGAGCCGCCGAATATGGAGCGGGCGCAAAAGACGGTCGAGCGCATCATCCGGGACGCCAACTCGGCGGCCGAGGTCGTCAGCCGCATTCGCGCCTTATTCAAACAGTCCGCGGACAGGAGGATCCAAACGACGATCTCCGGCATCATCGACGAGGCGCGCAGCCTGATGACCGACGAGGCCTGGCGACGTCGTGTTCGCATCGGTGTCGACGTTGACGGCAATCTTCCGCTCATTGCGATCGATCGCATCCAGATCCAGCAAGTCCTGATCAATCTCATCCGCAACGGCATGGAAGCGATGGACGCCGTTGCAGACGACAGGACGATCGAGATCCGCGCGCGCCATATGGGGAATGCCGTCCAGACCGAGATTAGCGATCGCGGTCAGGGTATCGAGTTTCCCGAGAAAATGTTCGAGCCGTTCTTCACGACCAAGGAAAACGGCATGGGCATGGGGCTGGCGATCTGCCGTTCGATCGTCGAGCTTCATGGTGGACGATTGTGGGCCGAGAAGAACAATCCGCACGGAGCGACGTTGATCTTTACCTTGCCCATAGAAACGAAGGCGGCGTCATGACAGCCGATGACCATATTGTCTTCATCGTGGATGACGATGGACGTATTCGGGAAGCGCTCGGCGAGTTGCTGGAGTCGCACGGCATGCGCGCCATCGCCTTCGAATCGGCCTGCGATTACGTGAAAGCGGACAAGCCTGACCTGCCCGCCTGCCTTATTCTCGATATCGAACTGCCTGACATCAACGGCCTCGACCTGCAGAGACAGATCGCTGACAGGGACCATCCGCCGATCGTCTTCATCACAGGACATGGCGACATTCCCTCCTCCGTGCGTGCGATCAAGCATGGCGCGGTGGACTTCCTGACCAAACCCTTCAGCGATGCGGACCTCATGGCGGCAGTCCACGCGGCGATCGCCGAGGATCGGACAAAGAGATCGGAACGCGCCGAACTCGACATGCTCAAACGACACTACCTCGACCTGACGCCGCGAGAGCGCGAGGTGCTGCCGCTCGTCGTCAGCGGTCTTCTCAACAAGCAGGCGGCAGCCGAATTGGGGATCAGCGAAGTCACGCTGCAGATCCATAGAAGAAATGTGATGCAGAAAATGGCGGCGGCGTCGCTCGCCGATCTCGTCCGGATCGCGGAGAGATTGGAAATACCGATAACCCACTCGCGCCGAGTGGGAGGGAATTGAACATGAACAAGACAAGACACGTCGTGGCAATTGTCGATGACGATCCAAGGTTGCTTGAATCGATGGGCGACCTTCTGGAATCCGCGGGTTATGTGGCCCGCAGCTTTTCGTCGGCGGGCTCGCTGCTCATCAACGGGCTGTCGGACCTCGACCTGCTCATCACCGATATCGGAATGCCTGGCATCGACGGCTTCGAACTTCGCGATTTGGTGCGAAAGTCGCGTCCGGAGCTGCCGGTATTCCTGATCACGGGCCGCCACGAGATAGCAGATCAGGGCCGCGCTCAAGGCGTGGGCGGATTTTTCCGCAAGCCTTTTGATGCCCAGGCGCTGCTGGCAGCTATAGCCAACGCTTTGCATAAATCGACAGATGGAGGGTGACATGCGAGTTGACCAGCCGTTGCTGCGGAGATCGGCGCCGTTATCGTTGCAGGGCAGATGTGAAGAGACAGAGCCACTCGTCATCATCGTCGATGACGACGCGTCCGTTCGTGAGGCGCTGTCGGAGCTCATCCTGTCGGCGGGTTTCCGGTCGACCAGTTTTGCCTCGACCCGCGAATTGCTTGACGCCGATATATTGGATAGCCCCGGTTGCCTGATCCTCGATGTGCGCATGCCTGGAGCAAGCGGCCTCCACCTGCAGCGTCATCTGGCCGAAAACGGCATTGCCAAGCCCATCATCTTCGTGACCGGCCATGGCGACATCCCGATGACCGTTCAGGCGATGAAGGCCGGCGCTGTCGATTTTCTCACCAAACCCGTGCGGGACCAAACGCTGCTCGACGCCATCACGGCTGCCATTGCGATGGATGCCGAGCGGCGAGCGGAAGCCGCGATCGCCGAGCGCAATATCAAGCGCCTGGAGACCCTGACGCAGCGCGAGCGCGAGGTTCTGCATGAAGTGGCGCGCGGCCGCCTCAACAAGCAGATCGCCTTCGATCTCGGCATCAGCGAAGTGACGGTCAAGCTGCATCGCAGCAATGTCATGCACAAAATGGAGGCTACCTCCATCGGCGAACTGATCCGGGCCTGGGAAACTCTGCCCGCACAAATGCGCCAGGCAGGCGCGCGCTAGCGCAATTCCAGACTCAACACTGCTGCACAGTTTTGCTGGAATTGCTCCAGCTTTAGCAGCACGCCTCCAAAAACTCGGGATGCCGGCCTCGAAGATTACATACCGCCGCTGTCCATTTGATGCGCGCCGTATCCGATCTGCGCCGAAAAAGACCATCTTGCGCCGGCAATGGGGTTTCGGCCGCGCACCCATGCGTTATTCCTAAATTAAAGCTCGGGGATATGACCTGGTGCCCCGCTTTGGTTCCTAAAGGAGATCTCGCTTTGAACAATCACTCGTCAACCGCGCCTTCCCCTGAAACCACCGCCTTCGACAACGAAGCAAACTTCCTGTCGGCCATGGGGAATGCCAAACGGCTTCATATGCTGCATCTGCTGGCCGAGGGAGAAATGTCGGTGAGCGTCCTGGCCGACGAGGTGGGGTTGAGCCAATCTTCGACGTCCCAGCATTTGGCCATTCTTCGAGAACAGGAACTCGTGCAGACGCGAAGGGCTGCACAGACGATCTATTATTCACTTCAATCCGGCGCGGCCAAGGCGATGCTCGATACGCTCGCCGACATTTTCGGATCCTACCATCGCTCCCCGGTAGAACGTGTCCGATCCGTAGGCACCTGATGACGAAGCGTTGCTCTTGCGGCTCATGATTGGTGCCCAATTCTGCTGAGGATGATCCTGTCGGCAACTCAGGATCGGCGCCGCCGCAGCGAGGTGCGGCATAACGGCGAAGAACGCAGTTTCGAAAAAGACGGCTGCGGCTTGAGCGCAAGCGCCAAGCCGAGGCCCGTTCAACGTCCGCAATTCCAAGGCCGGGATGCCGTGGCGCGGGAGTCCTGTCATGCTTCGCCTACATGCCCCTCGAACGCATGGATCCCCGATGTACGTTTGATGTACCCCTCCTAGACCACGGTGTGATTACGCCTCCATTGCGAATGGAGATAATGAACCGCATCAGGAACGGAACGGCAGCCCGACCATGCTCATCGATGCTGGGTTTGGGTCAGACGGAGGTGATCATGGACGTATATGAGGCAGTCAAAAGCCGACGGTCGGTGCGCGGGTTCAAAGACGCGCCTGTGGACAGGGAGGTTCTGGAGCGGGTGCTGTCCGCCGCGGCTTGGTCGCCGTCAGGATCGAACATCCAGCCGTGGAACACCTACGTGATGACCGGCGCGCCGCTGGCTGAGCTGAAGACGTCCGCCGTCGAGCGTGTGGCCCATGGCGACGCCTGGGACAAACGGCAGTACGAGATGTACCCGCCCACACTGAAGTCCCCCTACGGGGAGCGCCGATCCGCCTTCGGCAAGGAGCGCTACAGCGCGCTCGGCATTGCACGCGAGGACTGGGAGGCGCGCCAGCGGGCAGCAATCGCCAACTGGAACTGTTTCGGCGCGCCCGCCGCCCTGTTCTGCTACATCGATCGCGACCTGGGCCTACCCCAATGGGCCGACGTCGGCATGTATCTGCAGACCGTCATGCTGCTCCTCCGCGCCGAAGGTCTGCACAGTTGCCCGCAGATGGCGTGGTCGCAGGTTCGCGAGACGGTCGCGGACGTCCTGTCACCCCCGGACGGGCTCATCCTCTTCTGCGGCATGTCGATCGGGTACGAGGACCCTACGGTCAGTTACGCCCGTACAGGCCGCGCGCCGCTCGATGAGACGGTCACGTTCCTCGGCGATTAGTTACTTGCGATCAAAGGACAAGAGGGAGAACGCCATGACCACGCATAAAGTAGGCTATCTCATCGGCAGCCTCGCCAAGGGCTCGATCAACCGCAAACTCGCCACGGCGTTGGTGCGGTTGGCCCCGCCGGAACTCGAAATGTCGGAGATATCCTTCAAGGATCTGCCGCTCTACAGCTACGACTATGACGCCGACTACCCTCCGGCTGGCAAGGCATTCAAGGCGGCAATCGCGGCCGTCGACGCCGTGCTGTTCGTCACGCCGGAATACAATCGATCCATACCCGGCGGGCTGAAAAACGCAATCGACTGGGCGAGCCGCCCCTACGGCACCAACTCGTTCACACGCAAGCCGTCAGCAGTGATCGGCACGTCGCCGGGCGCGATCGGCACAGCCGTCGCCCAGCAGAATTTGCGCAGTGTGCTCAGTTTCTGCAACTCTCCGCAGATGAATGCCCCGGAAGCCTACATCCAGTTCACACCGGGGCTGATCACCGATGACGGCGAGGTCACGAAAGACAGCACCGCCGATTTCCTTCGCACTTTCATGCGGGACTTCCACGTCTTCATCGCAAGGGTTCGCTCAGTGCTGCCTAGAGATGCCTAGCGGGCGCTTGGAATGAGCGATTGCGTATCCTGTACTGCGGGAGCTGGCCACGTCCATCCGGGCCAGCTCCGGTTTTTAAAGCGCACAATGCCTCAGGCGAAGGCGTAGGAGCCGTCCGGTCGCTTCGGCACGCGCCGCTGCCAGTGGATGTAGCCTTCCTCTTCCATCGCCTTCTCGTCCATTTCGACGCCCCAGCCCGGCCGGTCGGGACGCAATTCCAGATAGCCGTCCTTCGGCAGATAGGGATCGACGACATAGCGGGTTTCCCCCTGCCGTTTCTCGATATCGAGGCCGCCATAGACATAGGCCTGCCCCTTCGGCAGCCGGTATTCGAGGATGCGGAAATTCTGCGCCGCGGCCGAAAAATGAACGTTGACCGCCGTCGCAAGCGGCCCCATCGGGTTGTGCGGCGCCACCCCGACGAAATAGGCTTCGGCGAGTGTGGCAATGCGGCGCATTTCGCTGATGCCGCCGACGACGCAGATATCGGGCTGGATGAGATCGGCGCCCTTGACCTGCAGCAGCCGCAGGAACTCGTTTCTGTTGTAGAGCGACTCGCCGGTGGCAAGCACGCAGTTGAGCCCCTGTTTCAGATCGCCCCACGCCTCGATATTCTCAGGGCGCAGCGGTTCCTCGAAAAACAAGGGATCGTAGGGGGCCAGCGCGTTGCCGAGTTGCCTTGCGGCGACCGGCTCGAAAATCTTGGCATGGGCATCGAAGGCGATCTCGTATTCGTCGTCGACCGTCTCGCGCAGCGAGCGGAAATAATCCGCCGAGGCTTTCACCACATTGCCCCAGCGATGGGCGTGCATGTCGATACGCCAGGGGCTGAGCTTGAAGGCGGTGAAACCCCATTCTTCCTTCAAACGATCGAATTCGTCGCGGGCGGCGGGCGCGTCCGGTGCGGTGTAGACGCCGGCATAGACCTTGATGCGGTCGCGCACCTCACCGCCCAGCAGCTTGTAGACTGGGACATTTGCTGCCTTGGCCGCAAGGTCCCACAGGCAGTGATCGAGCGCAGAGATCGCGGCAAGGCCAAGCGCGCCCGGCGGGAACCGGCTTTGCTGGATCAACAGATTGACGAGATAATCGACGCGTGTGGGGTCCTGGCCGGAGAGAAATGCGTAGAGATAATCCAGGAGCGGCGGCAGCGCCTTGTCGGGGCCGTGATTGTAGCATTCACCCCAGCCCGTCAGCCCGTCATCGGTGTCGAGCGCGACGATCACGCGGGGACGGTCCTTGTCGCGGGTCATGAAAACCCGCATGCGGTCGATCTTCATCTTTCTGTCCTTCTAGCGATTGAAATAGCTGCGGCGTGCGACGCGCGTCTGCACGTAGAGATGCTCTTTGTAGGTTCCGGGATTATAGGAGCCGGCAGCTTCCGGCACGGGAACGGAGACATTGCCGCCGCTCGGAAAACGAGCCACGAATGCTTCGTCGATATCGCAGCCGAGCCCCGGCCCGTCGGGAACCGCAATCAGGCCGTCGACCTGAACGGGGTGCGGCACGATCGTCTGGCGGCGGCCGTCCCAGTCGTCGTCAAGGCGCTCGAGAATGAGGGCGTTCGGGATCGCCGCAAGCAGATGCAAGGCGGCATATTCCGCCACCGGCCCGAGCGAGCCCGAATGCGGCGCCATCTGGATATGATGCGCCTCGGCCATGGCGGCGATCTTCTTCATCTGGGTGATGCCGCCGGCCCGGCCGGTATCCGGCTGGATCACGTCGACCAGTTCCTTCTCGATGAGCTCGCGCTCGCCGAAGATAGTTGCCGAGCGCTCGCCAGCCGCGAGCGGCACATGGGCTGCGTCGCGGATGCGCCGGTAGCCGTCGATATTGTCGGGTGCGATCGGATCTTCGACCCACATCAGCTCGTAAGGTTCGAGCGCCCGCACCAGCCGGCAGGCATCGGCTGGCGTCAGCCATGGCGGCCCATGCAGATCGATGGCGATGTCCAAGTCGTCGCCGACGGCGTCGCGGAGAGCTGCAACCTTGCGGACGGGATCGGCGACCCCGCCGCATTTGATCGCCTTGATGCCGCGCTCCTTGATGGCAAGCGCGCGCTCGGGCGTATTCGCATGTGAATAGATCGGGATCCGGTCACGCACCTTGCCGCCGAGCAGCATCCAGACTGGCACGCCGAGCGCCTTGCCCTTGATGTCCCAGAGCGCCATGTCGATGCCGGTCATCGCACCGCCGCCGACCGTCCCGAGCATGCCGTGACCCATCATGGCGATATGCATCTTCTGCCACAGCCGTTCGATATGGGCAGGATCCTCGCCGATAAGGAGGGGTGCAAGATCATGGATCGCCGTCTCGATGACGCGCGGCCAGCCGGAGCATTCACCAATACCGGTGATGCCCTCGTCGGTATCGATCTTCAGAAAGAGCCAGTTCCGGGTGCCGGCCAGCTGTCTCGACGCACCGTCTCCGGAGCGCTCGTCCGAGGCCCATTTGGAGGGATCGGGCTGACCGGCATGCATGAGAAACGTGCGGATCCCGGTGATTTTCATCGCAGAGAACTCCCATTCTTCAGAATCTCCGGCGCGACGTAGCGGAAACGCCGCGAATGATCGCGGTCGCGCGGATCGGGACGTGGAATGGCTGATATGAGCGCCTGCGTATAGGCGTGCTCGGGCGTGCGGCAGACTTTCTCCGCATCGCCGATTTCGACGAGTTGGCCTTTGTACATGACGCCGACACGGTCGCACATGTAGCGGATGACGCCGATGTCATGACTGATGAAGATATAGGCGAGGCCGAGTTCGTCCTGCAGGCGCATCAGGAGATCGAGCACCTGCGAGCGCACGGAGACGTCGAGCGCCGAGGTCGCCTCATCGGCAACGATGACACGCGGATTGAGTGTGATGGCGCGGGCAATGCCGATGCGCTGGCGCTGGCCGCCGGAGAATGCGTGCGGGTAGCGTTCGCGCGCCCTCGGGTCTAGGCCGACCTGCTCCATGAGGTGGCAAACGCGCTCGTCCAGCGCCCGCCCCTTTGCCACGCCATTGACGAGCAGCGGCTCGCCGATGATCTGGGAGACGGTCATGCGTGGGTTGAGGGAGCCGAAAGGATCTTGAAACACCATCCGCAATTCCCGCCTTGCGGCGGCGAGCGTCTGACCCTTTGCCGTTGCCAGATCGATGATGTCGCCGTCGGCGCGGCGATAGAGGATTTCGCCTGCTGTGGGATCAATCAGCCGCATGATCGAGCGGCCCATCGTCGTCTTCCCGGATCCGCTTTCGCCGACGATCCCAAGCGTCTCGCCCGGCAGAAGCGAAATGGAAACATCGTCCAGCGCTTTCACTTCACCGAAATCCATCGATACATTGCGGAGTTCGAGGATCGGTGGCGCCGTCGTGTCGAGCGGGGCGCGCGCCAGCCGAATTTCGGCCTTCGCTTCCAGCTTCAGCACCGAGCCGATCAGCATGCGGGTATAGTCGTCCTTCGGTGCATGAAAGATTTGCTCGACCGGCGCATATTCCTTGGCGACGCCATTGTGCATGACGAGCACATCGTCGGCGATCTGCGCGACGACGCCCATGTCATGGGTGATGAACAGAACGGCCATGCCCTTGGCCTTCTGCAGCCGGGCGATCAGGTCGAGAATTTCGGCCTGTGTCGTCACGTCGAGGGCCGTGGTCGGTTCGTCGGCGATCAGGAGCTGCGGTTTGCAGGCGAGCGCCATGGCTATCATCGCGCGCTGGCGCATGCCGCCGGAATATTGGAAGGCATATCGGTCCAGCGCTTTTTCCGGCGAGGGAATCTCGACCTGCTTGAGCAGCGATATGGCCTCGGCGCGCGCCTCTGCCTTGCTCATCCTGGTGTGAAGGCGAAGCGCCTCGACGATCTGGTTGCCGACCGTGTGAATCGGCGACAGCGACGACATCGGCTCCTGGAAAATCATGGCGATGTCGCGGCCGCGGATCGCCCGGATCTGGCGCCCGCGCGGATTGAGACTGGTCAGATCGATCGAGCCGCCATTCTGATCGTTCAAGATGATCGATCCGCCGGAGATACGGCCGGGCGCATCGACGATTTGCAGTATCGAACGCGCCGTCACCGACTTTCCCGATCCGCTTTCGCCGACGACACAGAGCGTCTTGCCCGGCTCGATCGTGAAGGACAGATCGCTGACGGCGCGAAAGACGCCGGTGCGCAGTGGGAATTCGACGGTCAGATTTTTCACCTGCAGCAGCGGCTTGCCGGCAATGGGAACGATATCGGTCATGCCGGCCTCATTTGTTGTAGGGATCGGCTGCATCGCGCAAGCCGTCGCCGAGAAGGTTGAGCGCCATCACCGCAACGACGACGGCGAAGCCCGGCATGAAGAGCCATGGCGCGGTGGCGATCGAGCGAATGTTCTGGGCCTCGCGCAGAAGCACGCCCCAGGAGATGGTCGGCGGCTGCAGCCCGAGCCCCAGGAAGGAGAGTGAGGTTTCGGCAAGGATCATCGCCGGCACTGCAAGCGTGATCGAGGCAATGATGTGGCTGGCGAAGCTCGGCAGCATGTGGCGAAAGATGATGCGTCTTTCGCGAACGCCGTCGAGCCTGGCGGCGGCGACGAATTCTTCGGTGCGCAGGGACAGGAAGCGGCCGCGAACGACGCGGGCAAGCTGCGCCCAGCCGGTCAGCGACAGGATGATCGTGATCATCATATATTGCAGCGTCGCCGGCCAGTCCTGCGGCAGGGCCGCGGCCATGGCCAGCCAGATCGGGATCGTCGGCAGCGACAGCACGAAATCGATCACCCGCTGCAGGAAGAAATCGATGCGGCCGCCGTAATATCCCGAGATGCCGCCGAGCACGATGCCGAGCATCAGTGAGAAGAAGACGCCAACGAGGCCGATCGACAACGATATCTGCGAGCCCTGCACCGTTCGGCTGAAGACATCGCGCCCCAGCCTGTCGGCACCGAAGAGAAGCAGCGGCGTCGTCTTGTCGGGCGAGGCGATCAGATGGATGTTGGTGTTGAACAGGCCGAACACGGAATATTCATAGCCGCGCCCGAAAAACTGGACGTCGACACGCTTCGTCGTGTCTTCCTTGAAGATGGCGGCCAGCGTTTCCGGATCGCGGGTCAGCTTCATCGGGTAATAATGCGGGCCGAAGGAGAAACCGTTCGCAGTATCGATCAGATGCAATTTCTGCGGCGGGTGAAAAGTCGCCCGCGCATTTTGCAGGTTCGGATCGTTGATGGCGAAGAAACCGGGAACAAGGGCGACGATATACATCATCACGGTGACGACGAGCGCGACCATGGCGAGCCGGTGGCGGCGGAAAGCCCACCAGATGAGCTGCCACTGCGATGCGACGGCAGCGCGATCCGGCTGAATATTTGTAACAGTGATGTCGGCCACGTGAGGCTCCTATTCCAACCGGATGCGGGGATCGACCAGCGCAAGCAGGATGTCGCTGATCAGAGAGCCTATCAGCGTCAGCGCGCAGATCAGCAGAACGAAGGCGCCGGCGAGATACATGTCCTGGGCCATCAACGCCTGCAGCAGCAGGGGTGCGGCCGTCGGCAGATTGAGGACGATGGCGACGACGACGGAACCGGAAATGAGGTTGGGAAGCAGCCAGGCAATGGTCGAGATGAAGGGATTGAGCGCGATCATCAGAGGATATTTCATCAGCAGCCGGAACTCCGAGAGCCCCTTTGCCCGTGCCGTGGTCACATAAGGCTTCGGCAGTTCGTCGAGCATATTCGCGCGCATGACGCGAATGAGGCTTGCCGTCGAAGAGACGGCCAGGATGATGACGGGAAGCCAGAGATGCGAGAACAGGTCGACCATCTTGGCGAAGCTCCAGGACGCGTTCTCGTATTGCGGCGAAAACAGCCCGCCGACATCCTGGCCGAACTCGACCGCCGCGATATACATCAGCACCAGCGCCAGCAGGAAAGACGGAACGGCCAAGCCGAAGAAGGTGAAGGCGGTGAAGAAATAGTCGCCGATGGAATATTTGCGCACGGCGGAGAAAACGCCGATCGGCAGGGCGATCGCCCAGGTGGCGATCAATGTCGACAGAGCCAGGACGAGGGTCAGCGCCATGCGCTCCCAGATCAGGTCGGAGACCGGTTGCTGCCACTCGAAGGAAATGCCGAAATCGCCGCGCGAGAGGATGCCCCAGATCCATTTGAAATATTGGACGAGCATCGGATCGCCGAGGCCGAAGCGCTCGCGCAATTGTGCCGCCGTGTTCTGATCGACGATCTCGTTGGAGGCGGCCAGCGTCGCAATATAGGTCGTGACATAGTCGCCCGGCGGCAGCTGGATCAACACGAAAGCGAGGAAGCTGACGGCAAACAGCGATGGAATCATCCATAGGAAGCGTTTGGCGATAAAGATCAGCATGAGGCGCCTCTTGCATTGAACGCCGCCCTCCGGGCCCTGTCGGCCGTCAGCCGGCAAGGCATCTCGGAGGGCGAACTGAAAGAAAGCGCCGTACCGTTGGGCACGGCGCCAAGATCGAAATCAGCTCGTGAAGGTGAATTGCTGCGGCATCGCGGGCCCCGGATTAGGCCAGGACCAGCTATCCGGTTCCTTCTCGGGAACATTGCGCAGATTGTTGCGGATGATGCCGAAGCCGCCGACGGCAAGGCAAAGGCCGACCGTCTCGAACTCCTCGGCCGCGATATCGAAGATCTGCTTCATGATCGCGCCGCGCTTGTCGAGATCGGCCGTCGAACGCGCTTCATCGAAGAGCTTCATGCGCTTCTTCTGGCTTTCCGGCGGCTCTTCGCCGCGGGCACCGTTGGAGGTGTACCAAAGCGTCCACGGAATGGCGTAACGCGACCCTTGAGGATGGAAGGCGAAGAAATCGCGCGGATCGAGCATCGGATCGAGACCGCCAGGACCCGGCCACACCGCCGCATCATGGGCGTTGTCGTCGCCGCGAGTGTAATAGAGCGCTCGCTCGATCGTGTTGACCTTCATGTCTATACCGATCTGAGCCCAATGCGTCTTGACCAATTCCAGGGCATCGACGAGGTCGGGATAGAGCGTCGGAATGACGTCGATCGAGAAGAACACTTTCTGGCCGTCGGGCCGCAGCCGGAAACCGTCGCTGCCCTTCTTGTAGCCGGCTTCATCGAGCATTGCGCCCGCCTTGTCGACATCATATTCGGTGAACTGGCGCGCGTATTTCTCGTTATACCAGGGATGGGTCGGACGCGGTCCGGCCTGGTAGGGTTCGCTCTGTCCGAAATAGACGATGTCGATGAGTTCCGGGCGATTGATGCCGATCGAGAGCGCTTGCCGGAACGCCTTATCCGCAAACATCTTGCGCATGGCAGGATCTTTGTGGGTGATGTTGAAGTAGATCTGGCACTGTTGCGAGGCCGAAGGCACCAGCGTCAGCAGACGATAATCGCCTTTCTCCATGTTCTGGGACAGCGTCGGCTTGTTGGCCAGAACGCTGATATGGCGTTCCTGGATATCGATCTTTCCGGAGATGACGTTCAGCATCAGCGATTCGACGTCCTGCGAGATGCCGAAGTTGATTTCATCGATGTAGGGAAGCTGGTTGCCCTCGGTATCGACCTGCCAGAAATAGGGATTGCGTGTCATGACGACGCGCGTGGCACCCCCGGCATAGGGCTCCTTGACCACCCACGGATCGAGCGTCGGCTTGTCGACATTGCCCCACCGCGACGGGATCTCGATATCGCCGCAACGGCTGCGGAACAGCTCCGTCCAGCTGGTGACGCCGGCCTTCTTCGCATCGGCCTCGATATTGGGATTGTATTTCGGCAGGAACTGGCTGCAGTAATGCTTCGGGAACAATGTCGGATGCTGACCGAGCGGCGTGGCGAGGTTTTCGAGATAAAGCGCGTTGGCCGCCGCAAAGGTGAACTTCACCGTATAATCGTCGATCTTCTCGACCGTGACCGGCTTGCCGGCGACCGCAAGCTGCGCCGGTGTCGAGCTGTAGAGCTCGGTGTTCTTGACGCAGTCTTCGATCGCAAAAACGACGTCGTCGGCCGTGAAGGGGTGGCCGTCGGACCAGCGAACACCTTCGATCAGATGGAAGGTGAATTGCTTTGCGTCGTCGCTAACTTCCCAGCGTTCGGCAAGGTTCGGCTGCACGGCGGTAAAATCGAGGTTCCAGCGCACAAGGCTCTGGTTGCCGACCATGCGCAGGATGCCGTTATGGTCCGATGAACCGCGAAGGCCGCGCCGCAGCGAGCCGCCATAGGTGCCGACTTTCTCGTACGGCGTCACCACCATCGGCTTTTTCGGCAGGCGCTCGGCAAGCGGCGGCAGTTTTCCGTCTTTGACGAGCTGCGCAAGTGCCGGCGCTTCGCCGCCTGCGGCGAAAGCGCGGCCGGCGATGGACAGCGCTGCGACGCCAGCCATGCCACCAAGCACGGCGCGGCGTGTGACACCACGCGACAGAATTTCATTGGGCATCGAGTTCCTCCCTTTTTGCGCCGGCACAGCTTTTGCACCGGCTGATGCGGCGGGCTCCCGACCCGCCGCTTGCGCCCTCCTCGGCGCTGGGACCGAACCATAGACACGTTCTCAAATGATTACAAGAGTTGACAGATATTTACAAATTCGATAGCGATGCAGCCAGACACCGCAGGCGTCACGCCTCTGAAAATACTGTCGCCAGACCAAAAACAGCGGCAGATCTGTCAGATTCTGTAGGCCACACAGAAGACCTCACGATCGGCGACAGGGAGTACGTGGGGCGCCGCGTGGCTTGAGAGAAAAGGACCATAATGACTTTCGCAGTCGACGCCGTTTCCAACAGATGCGCAACGCGCTTCAGCGACATCATCTACGAGAAGATCGTGGGGATGATCGCCGACGGCAACTTTCCGGTGAACGAACGACTGCCGTCGGAAACGAAGCTCGCCGCGGATTTCGGCGCCTCGAGGCCCGTCGTGCGTGAGGCGCTCGAACGTTTAAGAGCCGATGGCCTGGTCGTTTCGCGCAAGGGATCCGGTTCCTATGTTCGGCAAAGGCCGGATTCGTCGATGCTGAAAATGGTGCCGGTCGGCTCGCTCGCCGATGTCCAGCGCTTTTTCGAATTCCGCGCCGGCCTCGAAGCGGAGGCTGCGGAGCTTGCCGCACGAAACTGGCAGCCGGATGACAGGGAGCGGATAACGGCAGCGCTTCTTGCGATCGAGCAATGCCTTCGCAACGGGGAGCTTGGCGCCGAGGAAGACCAGGCACTGCATGATGCCATCGCCATGGCGACCGGCAACCAGTTCCACATCACCGTTCGTGAATGGTTCAGGCCGCATTTCGCCATCGGGCATTCCGTGACGCGAAGCCTGAGCTTGAAACGAACGCTGGAGCAGATTCGCAGCGTCCAGGATGAGCATGCGGTGATCGTGGAGGCGATCTTCGCGCGGCGGGAAACCGACGCTCACGATGCGATGAAGAGACACATACTGAATGCTCGCGCCCGCATGTTCCAGGGCGTTTGAGCGAGAATGGGAGGAAGAACGATGAAACGGGTCGCTGTGACGGGTGCCGCCGGACGTGTCGGAACGCTGCTGCGCCCGCTGCTTCGCTCGCATGTCGAGCATCTGCGCCTGATCGATCTCCAGGAGCCCGCCGGGCTTGGCGAAAACGAGCATTTCGTGAAGGCCGATCTCGCCAATGTCGATGAGGCCACCGCTGCGCTTGAAGATATCGACGGCATTGTCCATCTGGCGGGCATTGCAAGCGGCATCGATATGAACGCCATCCTGCAGGCCAATGTGCTGGGAACCTACAATCTCTACGAAGCGGCGCGGATCAACAAAATTCCCAGGGTCGTCTATGCCTCGAGCAATCATGCCACCGGCTTTTATCCGCGCGGCCAGCTCGTCTCGCCGCTCGATCCGATGCGCCCGGACAGCCCTTATGGGCTTTCCAAATGCTGGGGCGAACTGGTGGCGGGGCTTTACTACGACACATCGGGCATCCGCTCCCTTTCCATTCGCATCGGCAATGCCGGCACCTATCCCAATAGCGAGCGATCCATCGCGATCTGGATCAGCGCACGAGACCTGGCGCAATTGGTCAGGATCGGCCTGTCGCACCCGTCGATCGCCGCAACGGTGGTCTATGGCGTTTCTGACACCGACGAGAAATGGTGGGACAACGAACTGGCAGCGAGGCTCGGCTACCAGCCACAGGACCGGCCGCGCGACCACGCCCGCATCGAGCAGGGATCCGAAGGGCCGGTAGCGCTTGCGTTCCAGGGTGGCGGCTTCTGTGAGATCAATCACGACGGCACCATCCGCATGCGGGACGCCGATGGCTTGACCGAGAGCCTGGAGATGGTTCCATGACGGCACCGCGCATCATCCGCCCGGGCATTCGTTCCGTGATCCAGCAACCGCTGACGGTCGGAGAATCCCCGGTATGGGACGAGAAGACTGGCACGCTGTGGCTCGTCGATATCCTGGCGCCGGCAGTTGTCCGCATCTCCGCGCAAGGGAAGGTCGACCGCTTCGACATGCCGGCTCCGGTCGGCAGCCTCGGGCTCTGCCGTGACAACAGGATCGTCGTGGGCCTCCAGACAGGCGTCCACCTCTTCGAACCCGCCTCGGGCGATCTCGAGTTCCTATGCGATCCGGTCGGGCGCCACATCAATGGCCGCCTCAACGATGGCAAGGTCGGTCCCGACCGACACTTCTGGGTCGGCTCGATCAGCGAAGCCAAGCCGCAAGTAAACGACGCCGCTCTTTTCCGGGTCGGCGCCGACGGCAGCGCGCGGACGGTGGCAACGGGACTGACGAGCTCCAACGGTCTTGCCTGGTCGCCGGATGGCCGGCGGATGTATCACTCCGACAGCCGGCAATGTTTCCTGCAGGCATTCGATTTCCATCCGGCGACGGGCGAAATCGGCGAAGGACGCCGGCTTCGCAGCTTCACGGAAGACGACGGGCGGCCGGACGGAGCGGCCATCGATCGTGACGGCTTTTACTGGAGCGCCGGCGTATCCGCCGGTCGCCTCAACCGGATATCGCCCGACGGCGAAATCGTCGAGATCTACATTCTGCCGGTCGCCGCACCGACCATGCCGTGTTTCGGAGGGCCGGATTTGCGCACCCTCTACGTCACGAGCCTGTCGACCGACCGCACCGGACGCTTCGAGGCGGGAACGGTCATCGCCTTCGACGTGAACGCAGAGGGCTTGGCGCCCTTCCGTTTCGGATGACAGCGTGCCGATCACCCGTCGGGTGACGGCGGATTGATGGAAAGCCAAGGGGGAAGAAAGATGAGCATCGCAATCATGCGCAAGGCGCTCACAGGCGTATCGGGTGTTCCCGTCACGGCCTATGACGGCAGCGGCGAAGTCGACCCCCGGATCACGGCGAAGGTCTATGAGCGGGTGGCGGCAGCAGGCATCCACAACATCGTTGCCGCCGGCAATACCGGGGAATTTTATGCGTTGACGCCTGAGGAGATCAGGATCGTCCACGAGGCGGCGGTGTCAGGTGTCGACGGCAAGGCGCCGGTGACGGCGGCGATCGGCCGGTCGCTGCGCGAGGCGGTCGGCATGGCAAAGGATGCGGCCCGCATCGGCGCCTCCGCCGTGATGTCGCATCAGCCCGTCGATCCTTTTGCGGCCCCTTCGGCCCAGATCGATTATTTCTGCAATCTTGCGGATGCTTCCGCCCTGCCGCTGGTCGCTTATGTCAGGGCCGAGGGTTTCAGCGTCGCAGAGATCGTTCGGCTCGCAAATCACGGCAATATTGCCGGTATCAAGTTTGCGACGACCGATCTGATGCTGCTGTCGCGAGCGATCCCGGCGGCCGACCCGGCCGGTGCACTGTTCGTCTGCGGCCTGGCGGAGAGCTGGGCGCCGACATTCACCGCAGCCGGTGCGCGCGGCTTCACCTCCGGTCTCGTCAATGTCGCACCGAAGCTCTCGCTTGCCGTCCACGATGCGCTTGAAAATGGCGATTTCGCCGCGGCACGAGCGATCGTCAACAAGCTCGAACCATTCGAGCGGATGCGGACCAAATTCCGCAACGGCGCCAACGTGACCGTCGTGAAAGAGGCGGTCAGCTATTCCGGTCTCGATGTCGGCCCGGTGCGTGTGCCGGGCTTGCCGCTGCTCGACCAGCATGACCGCGAGGAACTTCATCGGCTGCTTCGAAGCTGGGAGGCCGAGGGCAATGTTCAAACGGATCCGAACCGGCAGGAGACTTCAAAGGCCGCCGTCTGAGGCCGACATTATTTCCGCAAGCAACAGGTGCCGGCATGGCCGCGCCACAGGATTGGGAGGTCTTGAGATGCTGAAACAGCTACTGACAACGATCGCGATAACGGGCGCCCTGACGGCGGCACAGCCGAGCTGGGCTGCATCGCCGCCAAACATGCTGGTCATCGGCACGAATCTCACCGGCATAAGAACGCTCGATCCGGCCCAGAACAATGCCCGCACGGTTTCCGAGCTGATCTCCAATCTCTACGACAACCTCGTGCAACTGTCGCCGGACGATCTAAAAACGCTGAAGCCGATGCTTGCGACGCAATGGAGCGTCTCGGCCGACGGCAAGATCATCACGCTGACATTGCGCGACGACGCGGTCTTCCAGAGCGGCAACAAGGTGACCGCCGACGATGCCGCCTGGTCGATCCAGCGCGTCATCAAGATGGGCCAGGTCGGCTCCACCGATGTCGCGCTCTGGGGCTTCACATCAGACAACGTCGAAAAGCTCGTTCGGGCAAAGGACGAACATACGCTTGAGATCGAGCTGCCGCAGGCCGTGAACACCGATCTGGTGCTCTATTCGCTGGCCGGCTCGTCGATCGGCATCATCGACAAGAAGACGGCACTCTCGCATGAGGCAAACGGCGACTTCGGCGGCGCCTGGCTTTCTGCCAATTCCGCCGGCAGCGGCCCGTTCGCGCTGGCGCAATGGCGGCCGAACGATGTTGCGATCTTCAACGCGCAGCCGAACTACTGGGGCGGCAAGCCGGCCATGGCCCGCGTCGTCGCGCGGCACATCCCAGAATCCGGCAACCTCAGACTGCAGCTCGAAGCCGGAGACGTCGATGTCGGCCAGTATCTGGCAAGCGGCGACCTCGATGCCCTGTCCAACAACAAGGACGTGGTGATCGAGAGCGTTCCGGGTCTGGGCTTCTATTACATCGCCCTCAACCAAAAAGACCCGGATCTGCAGAAGCCGAAGGTTCGCGAGGCCTTCCAGCATGCTTTCGACTGGAAGGCGATCTCCGGCAACATCATGCGCTATACCGGTTTTCCCTGGCAGTCGATGATCCCGCGCGGCATGATCGGCGCGCCCGAGGAAGCTGCCTCCCACTACGACTATGATCCTGCCAAAGCCAAACAACTGCTGGCGGAAGCCGGCTACCCCAATGGCCTGAAGAAGGTGCTCAATCCATCGGGCGCGGCGACACTGCCCTTCGCCGAAGCGCTGCAGGCGAGCGCCCGTGCTGCCGGCCTCGATCTCGATCTCGTGCCCGGCGAATTCACGCCCGCCTTCCGCGAGCGGAAATACGAGGTGCTGCTCGGCAATTCCGGCGCCCGACTGCCTGACCCTTTCGCTGTCGCCACGCAATATGCCTATAATCCCGACAATAGCGACGAGGCGCGTCTCGGCAGCTATTATCTCTGGCGCGCCGGCATGAAAGTGGACGAGCTCAACACACTCGTCGACCAATCGATGAAGGAGCGCGATACGGGCAAGCGCACTGACATCTTCAAGAAGATGGACGGCATCTATGCCGGCATGGCCTCGCCGCTCGTCATCTTCTTCCAGCGAACCGACCCCTATGTCACGCGCGCCAACGTCAAGAACTATCACGGGCACACAACCTGGTCGACGCGCTGGCACGACGTGACCAAGGAGTAGAACGCGTGGCGAGCGCCGATCTGACATCGAAGCGGGAGAGCGGCACCCGTTCTGCGGAGGGCGGGTTCGCCGATGCGGCCCCGCACCCTCTGGTGAACCTGTTGCGGCGCTTGGCAGGGCGGGTCGTGGCTGTGGTGACGACGCTGCTCGGCCTTCTCTTCCTGACCTTTTCGATGGGCCGTCTGCTGCCTGCCGACCCGGTGCTCGCCATCACCGGGGCGGAGGTCAGCAAGGAGGTTTATGATCGCGTCTATCATGAGCTGGGGCTCGGGCAACCCGTCTGGATGCAGTTCCTCGCCTATGTCGGGAAGATCGCGACAGGCGATCTCGGCACCTCGGCGACGACCGGCCAGCCGATCCTCACCGACCTCATGACGATCTTTCCCGCCACCATCGAGCTTGCGGTCATCGCCATGATCATCGGCGTCATCATCGGCGTTCCCCTGGGGATCACGGCTGCCGTCAGACGCGGAACTGTCATCGACCACGTCGCCCGCATCGTCGCCCTTGCCGGCCATTCCATTCCGATCTTCTGGACCGGGCTGATGGCGCTCTTCATCTTCTACGCCAAGCTCAAGCTCGTCGGCGCATCCGGCCGCATCGACGTCTTCTACGAAGGCCTCGTCACGCCCATGACCGGCTTTCTCCTGATCGACGCAGCGCTGCAGCAGCAATGGGACGTGTTTCACAACGCTCTCGGCCACATCATCCTGCCGGCGGCGATCCTCGGCTATTATTCCGTCGCCTATATCAGCCGCATGTCGCGCAGCTTCATGCTGGAGCAGCTCAGCCAGGAATACATCATCACTGCGCGGGCAAAGGGGCTCGGCACCCGCAAGGTTGTCTGGCGCCATGCCTTCAAGAACATCCGCGTGCAGCTTTTGACGATCATGGCGCTGACCTTCGGCGGGCTGCTCGAAGGGGCGGTGCTGATCGAAACGGTTTTCGGATGGCCGGGGCTCGGCCAGTACCTGACCCGAGGGCTGCAGATGAACGACATGAATGTCGTCATGGGCTCCGTGCTGACGATCGGCGCCGTCTTCCTGACGATCAATATCCTGTCGGACTTCCTCTATCGCATTCTTGATCCGAGGACACGGTGACGCCATGACGATTTCCTCTGAGCACGCAGACAGCGTTGACACCGGCGGCTTTCGCAAATGGCTGCTCGCGCCGGAGCCTCGAGGCTGGTTTCAATCGTCCGCGCAGCAAATCCATCAGGGCTGGCTGAAATTCAGCCTGCACCCGCTTGGCCTCGCCGGACTCGCCATCATCGTGCTGCTGATCGTGGTGGCGACGGCCGCCCCCCTGCTGACGAGCTACGATCCGATCGTCCAGGACATGGCCGGGCGGCTTGCCGCGCCATCGGCAAGCCATTGGCTCGGCACCGACAATTTCGGCCGCGACGTGTTCTCCCGGGTGATCTATGGCGCCCGCACGACGCTCTACATCATCATGCTCGTCACGATCATCGTCGCCCCGCTCGGCCTGCTGATCGGCACCGTCTCAGGTTATTTCGGCGGCATCATCGATGAAATCCTGATGCGCGTCACCGACATCTTCCTGTCTTTCCCCGGGCTGGTGCTGGCGCTCGGTTTTGCCGCAGCGCTCGGACCGGGCATCACCAACGCAATCATCGCAATTTCGCTGACGGCCTGGCCGCCGATCGCGCGCCTCGCGCGGGCCGAAACGCTCAGCCTTCGCAAGGCGGACTATATCGCCGCCGTGCGCCTGCAGGGCGCGAGCTCAATCGCAATCATCACCCGCCACATCCTGCCGATGTGCATTCCCTCGGTGATCGTCCGTGTCACCCTCAATATGGCCGGCATCATCATCACCGCCGCTGGTCTCGGCTTCCTAGGCCTCGGTGCCCAGCCGCCATGGCCGGAATGGGGCTCGATGGCCGCGAGCGGCCGTGAGTTCATGCTCGACAGCCCCTGGGTCATCGCCGCACCCGGCATTGCCATTGCGCTGGTCAGCCTCGCCTTCAACCTCGTCGGCGATGCGCTCCGCGATGTGCTTGATCCCCGAGGTTCAGAATGACCGAGCCCTTGATCGATATTCGAAACCTCGAAATCGCCTTCGGCGGTGGACAGGTGCGGGCCGTGCGCGGCGTCAGCTTCGCGCTCGGACAGGAAAAACTCGGGATCGTCGGTGAATCCGGATCGGGAAAATCCACCGTCGGCCGCGCGATCATGAAGCTCTTACCGCCGACGGCGATCGTCAATGCCGAGCGGATGCGCTTTCGCGACGTGGATCTGCTCAAGGCAAACGAGAAAACGATGATGACGATCAGGGGGCGGCGGATCGGGCTCATCCTGCAGGACCCGAAATATTCGCTCAATCCTGTCATGCGGATCGGCGAACAGATCGCCGAAACCTATCGTTTCCATCATCCCAAGGCGAGCACCAAGCAGACCTCCCGCCAAGCGCTCGATATGCTCGAAGCCGTCCAGATTCGCGATCCCGAGCGCGTGGCCCGCCTTTATCCGCACGAAATCTCCGGCGGGATGGGCCAGCGCGCGATGATCGCCATGATGCTGATCGCCGAACCCGAAGTGCTGATCGCCGACGAGCCGACGTCGGCCCTCGACGTGACGGTAAGGCTCGAAATCCTGGCGCTGCTCGACGAGCTCGTGCTACGCCGCAATCTCGGCCTGATCTTCATCAGTCACGACCTCAATCTGATCAGGAATTTCTGCGATCGCGTCCTCATCATGTATGCGGGGCGGGTCGTCGAAGTGCTCGAGGCGCGCGATCTCGACAAGGCCAGACACCCCTATACGCAAGGGCTGCTCGCATCCCTGCCGACGATCGAGAATCCCCCTGCCCGGCTGCCGATCCTCAAGCGCGATCCGGCCTGGCTCGACGAACCCGTATTGGAGGCGCCGCGGTGATCAAGATCGAGAATCTCACGATCCGTTTCGGGCATGGCCAGCGACCCGTCGTCAGAGACATCAGCCTCGCCATCGCGAGCGGCACGGCCTTCGGCCTGGTCGGCGAGTCCGGCTGCGGAAAATCCACCGTGCTGAGGGCGCTCTCCGGCCTCAACGCCAATTATGACGGCCGGATCTCGCTCCAGGGCGAGACGCTGGACCGGCAGCGCAGCCGGCCGTTCTTCCGCCGGGTGCAGATGGTGTTCCAGGATCCCTATGGATCGCTCCATCCCCGCAAGACCATCCGCTCGCAACTGAAAGAGCCGCTGCGCAACCAGGGACTGGATACGAATTCCGTCGACGTAAATGCCGTCCTGAGATCGGTCGGCCTCGATCCGGCGCTGAGCTACCGATTTCCGCACCAGCTGTCCGGCGGGCAGCGGCAGCGTGTGGCGATCGCCCGCGCCCTGATGCTGGACCCGGATGTTCTGCTTCTCGACGAACCGACATCTGCGCTCGACGTGTCGGTTCAGGCCGAAATCCTCAATCTCCTTCAGGATTTGCGTCGGGAACGCGGCCTCACCTATCTGCTCGTCAGCCATGATCTCGCCGTCGTCTCCCATATGTGCAGCCGCGTCGCCATTATGGAAGCCGGCGAGATCGTCGAACAGGTCGATATCGCAGCCCTGCGCAGAGGCGCGGTCGAGCATCCCTATTCGCAACGCCTGCTGCGGGCGAGCCAGATGTATGGAAAGGCGTAAATTCTCGATCGATGCGCGGCGGCTCGACGTCGTCGCAGGCCCGCCATCCTCAGGATCGTCAATGGCGGATCAGAGACTCCCAATCCAGCACTATCCGCTCGATCTGGAGTACAGGCCAAGCTCGTCTCTCATAGCAAATCCGCAACGCTGATAGAACTCCGACAGCGCCCCACCTCGCTGCGAGATCAGCCAGACGCTATTACACCCTTCAGCTTTGGCTGTTTCAAACATTGCAGAAAGCAGAGCAGTGCCTATTCCCTTACCCTGTGCGTCGGGTTGCACTGAAAGCTCGTCCAAGTAAATCACCGGGCCGGTGTGGCGCCGCTGTCGTACGCCCAGCGCAATCCCGAGCACCTTGCCTTCATCAACCGCCGCCAGCGCAACCGATCTAGGGGTTTCAAGCACATAGGTCACATTTTCCGCAGCCGCCTCAAGGGACCAGCTCTCGTTCCACGGCGGCAGGGCATAGGCTCTTACCAATACGTCGGCCGCGCCGCTGACGTGTTTTTCAACCAGACGTTCGATCCGAAATGACATGAACTTGTCTCACGCTACGTGAGGTGACATTTGCCGAGCGCGGTTGGTTTCGCAATGGTGTGTTGCCTGCATCCGCAGATTTTTTCCGAGCTTATCCCCAAAATGGCTAGGCGCCAGGCAGGCCGAGCCAGTCCTCCCGGCTGAGCCCGCCATTGAAAGTCCCTATTTCCAACTTGTGTAATCGTCAGCGACGCAACCAAACGGCGCACGATCCTGATCGAACCGCTTCTTGAGCTGCTGGCATCCCCACTCGTTCAACGGCGCCGGCATGAGATTGTTGATATCCATGCCAGGCGATTGAAATTGTGTCGTGGAGCTCGTGACGTACCAAAGCCAGAAGCCGACCACACCGACGACGATCAGGAGCAACACACCGAAGAAAATCTGCAGCCGCTTCCAGATCGATACCGCCTTTTTGGGCTCTTCGACCAAGACCGTCGCATTCCGATCGCCTTCTTGCTGAGACGCAAGAGATGCAAGAGCGGCGGCACGCTCATCATTCGTAAGCTCGACGCGCTGCAGACGATCGTCCAGAAGCACCGGAAGAGCAGTATTGCCGTGCCTGACAGCCAGTCCGATCGCTTTGCCCTTGGCTTCACCGACGATGAGCGGCTCTTCTCCATTCTTCATGCGCGTGTAAGCCGATCGCCCCGTTTTGTCGGCGGCGATCTTGTCATTATAGGTGATGGAAAGGACGCCGCGTTTGCGGTCGAATGCGGTCACCTCGACCGGGACAGGGGTCAGCATGGCAGGCCGGCGCAGTTGGCCCTTGACCCGCCAAATGCGGATACCGAGAAAAATCATACCCAGGCTCATGCCGCCAAGCAGGATGACAAACACAGTCAGCGTGATGATCCGGTTCCAGAGCATATCCAGACCGAGGCTCATCGTCGCGAGTTCCGGATGATCGGCTGAGATCACAAGGCCAGTTTCATAGTCGCCGGTATGGAAATCGACGAACATGACCTCGACCTCGGTGTCGTAGTCCCGTCCGCCGTAATTGTAGACAAGGCGTGCTTCGCAATCCGTGAAGATGGCTTTGCGCGTCGTGCATCGCCCGTTTTGCACATCGCCGTTTTCGAGCACCAAGGGGTTCTGGCTGATCTGGAAATCGCGGATCACGCCTGGCGCTGCCGAAACGAAGAGAAAGATAGCCAGTGCCAGGATGATAGGCGTTGACCAGAAGTAAGCATTTGGCGTGGAGATGACGTTGCGCGCCAACGAAAGCGGGCGACTAGGAAGAACAAGCGAAGACAATGGCGTCGACCCCTTATGTGACAGCGCAGCGCGCTGGTAAAGCTTCAGACAGCCGATGATGAATGAGCGGCGTTGACGCCATTGCGACCGGCTTCACACAATCCCATTGTGTGATACCGATCTACAGCCTGAGGCGGGCGATCGGCAATCCCTTTCAGCGCGCGTGGGTAGCATTGGCATGTTGATCCCTTCGCGCACCGCGAGCGAGTCGGTGAGTTGCGCTCCAATATCGATGGTTCGTGTCCTCGGCGCTGCGCTCGCATCTGCTTAGCAGGTGAGCTCTACAGCCGATTGGCGCGCAACAAGGTGTCTCGCGACAGATATCCCGCAAGCGTCCCATCGGCTGACCTGACATGCAGGCCCGGCATCTCACCGGAGAGGATGAGCGCCAAGGCATCGTGAACCGTGGCGTCAGCGGCGATCTCGGCATCGCCGTTGGACGGTTCCGGCGCGGTCATGATCGTCGATACGGCAATCAAGCTGAGCCTCTTTATGGCTCGGTCGGGGCCGAGGAAACTCTCGACGAATTCGTTGACGGGACGCGCAAGGATTTCCTGCGGGCTATCATATTGAAGGAGGCGGCCATCCCGCATGATCGCAATGCGATCGCCCATCTTGATAGCCTCATCGAGGTCATGCGTGACGATGACGACGGTTTTCTTCACCTTCCTCAAAATATCGCGGAATTCGTCCTGAAGCCGGACGCGGGTGATCGGATCGATCGCGCCGAACGGTTCGTCCATCAGCATGATTGCGGGGTCGGCTGCGAGTGCACGCGCGAAACCGACGCGCTGGCGCTGCCCGCCTGACAATTCATGCGGCAGACGCTGCCGCATGATGGCCGGATCAAGACCGACGAGATCCAGGAGTTCGTCGACGCGGCGATTGCTGCGCGCCTTTTCCCAGCCGAGAAGCCGCGGGACGGTCGCGACATTGCGTGCGATCGACATATGCGGAAACAGACCGACCTGCTGGATGACATAGCCGATGCTGCGGCGCAGCTCCTTCTGGTCGACCCGGGCGATATCCCTGCCGTCGACCAGCACACGTCCCGTCGTCGGGGTCTCCAACTGATTGATCATCCGCATGGTCGTGGTTTTGCCGCAGCCCGAAGGACCGATCAGGGCAACCGTCGTACCAGTCTCGATCAGGAGATCGAGGTTGTCGACCGCATGCTGGCCGCTTCCGTCGTAGTTCTTGGTAACATGATCGAGATGAATCATCCTGATATCCGCTTTCGGCCGCTCAGCGCCGTTGAGTGAAGAGGCGCTCCAGGGCGCCGAAGGCCAATTCCGCAAAGATTGCGAGCAGGGCAATCGGCACCGCTCCGACAAGAAGGCGCGGCATGTTCATGATCGCAATGCCGGCATTGATGAAATCGCCAAGCCCGCCGCCGCCGATGAAAGAGGCCAGCGCCGCCCCGCCGATGACCTGGATGGCGCTCGTCCTGACGCCCGACAGAATCGCGGGAACGGCCAGGGGAAGTTCGATCTCCCACAGCATCTGTCCGGCGCTCATGCCCATTCCATCCGCCGCATCGATCACCGAGGCGTCGATCTCGCGGATGCCAATGATCGTGTTCAACAATAGCGGCGGCACGGCCAGGACGATGAGGGCGATCACCGACGGCAGCAATCCGATGCCGAGAAAAGGCATCGTCGCCGACAGGATCGCCAGGCTCGGGATGGAGCGCAAGGCGCCGGCTATATTGACCACCGCAAAGGCGGCGCGTGGTGCCCGTGCGACGACAAATCCGAGCGGCACGGCGATGACGAAGGCGATGCCGAGCGAGAGGGCGCACATCAGAAGATGGCGATTGAACGCGTTGAAGAAGGTGCCGGAATTGTTGAAGATCCAGCTGAATGCATCGATCACGATCATGCCGGCTTCCCCCCGCTGCGCCGGCGCAGCAGCCTTTCGAAGGAGGCAAAACAGCAGTCGGCAAAGAGCGCCAGACATGACGTCAGCAGCCCGCCGGCGATGATCTTTTCGGGAAAGCGCTGGTCGATGCCTTCGAAAATGATGACGCCGAGCCCGCCGGCATTGATATAGGCGGCAACGGTGGCGATGCCGATGACCGTCACCATGGCGATGCGGATGCCGCCGCCGATATAGGGCATGGCCAGCGGCAGTTCTACTTCCCAGATCCGCCGTGCCGTGCCGTAGCCCATGCCATCAGCAGCTTCCAATATGTCACGCGGAATAGCCTGAAATCCCATGCCGATATTGCGGATCAGGATCATCAGCGAGTAGGCGGCAAGACCGGTTATGGCGGGTGCCGCCCCGATGCCCATGATGGGGATCAGAAGCGCAAACAGCGCCAGGCTCGGCACGGCGAACAGGATGCCGGTGAAGATGACGATGGCCGCAAAACTCCGCGGCCGCCTCGCCGCCCATATCCCGACGATCAGCGAGATCACCAGGGCAATGCCGACCGAGGAAAAAACGAGATAGAGGTGCTCCAACAGCGCGTCGAAGAGCCGGTCGAGATGTTTGGGGACCCATTTCATCGTCGAAACCTCCGCATCCGAGCGCTCGTTCGGCTGTCTACCATGTGATCCCCAATCTGCGATCGGCGTCGTCGGCTCTTAGCGGCAGACTATCGTAGGCCGGGGGAACGACCGTCGAAAATCGCCGGAGGCCGAGCCGTTCCAAAACCGCCGCTCCCTCACGCGTTTCATGCAACGTCACGAGGCTTTGCTGTAATGCTGTGGCGATGTCCGCAGGCAAGGTTTGCGCGGCAACCAATAGCGGCGCGGGAAGCGGATCGGTCGTCGCCAGAATACGAAGACCATCGATCGCATCGGTTTCGTGCATCGACAACAATTGGAAGGCGTAAGCATCGATCGCACCCGCATCGATCCTGCCGTCCTTGAGGGCGGCGACGATGCCTGACGGGTTGAGCAGCGGCCCGACCGTCATGCTCTGCTTCACTTTCCCGGCAAACCGGTCGGCAAGAAAAGAACGCGCCGCGTGGTAGCCCGATTGGGAATCGCGCACGGTCCAGCCCCAGCGGGCCACAGCGAGATCCGCTACCTCGTTCACCGCCCCGGTGGAGGCGACGAGAATGTGGCTGGCATAGAGCGGCTGGTCCAAAGACCATGCCTCGCTCGAAACGGGTGCAGCAAGGGCAGTCGGCCTGGCGCCCTCGGGCATACGCGAAAACGGATAGCCGCACATAAAGACCAGCCCCATGTCCGGCCTCGCCCATAGCTCCGACAGCGGCGCCGGTGCTGCATGAGCGATGATCTCGAGCTCAATGCCGGACTGCACGCTGACCAGCGCAAACAACGCATCCCACAGGCCGCGAATGCGCGGACTGAGATTATACATTCTCGAACAGGCGATCGGCTTGGACATCACCATGGCAACTATGCGAACCGCAGCCGCTGGCCGATGTTCATCTCTCTTGCCTTGTCGACCATGGCGGCGCCGAGCGCCACGTCGGTGGTGCTGAGGCCGCGGTGCCAGAACAGGATCGTCTCCTCGTCACTTTCGCGGCCGGGCTTCATGCCGCAGACGATCTGGCCGATTTCGGCATGCAGGTTCTCGGCCGTCACCTTGCGCTCGTCGACGTGACGGCGAAGCGCTCCGAACGGCTTGCCGGGGCCGCATTGTCCCCAATCGTCGACGACGACCTTGTCCATGATGTCGGTGAGATCGAATTCAAGCGCGCTCATCGTGCCATAGGGCACGACGAAGGCGCCCTTCTTCACCCATTCCGTCTTGAACAGCGGCGCCGGTTCCGGCAGGCGGCTCGCCTCGACCATGATGTCGGCGCCCTTGAGGCAATCCTCCCAATTGTCGGTGACGATGATCTTCTTGCCGAGATCCGCCTCAAGACGCTTGGCGAAGGCATCCCGACTTTCCGGCCGGCGCGAATGCACGCGGATTTCCTCGAAGTCGAAGAGATGGTCGAGAAGCCGGACATTCCAGTAAGAGGTTCCGCGCGCACCGATATGGCCGAGAATCTTGCTGTCCTTGCGGGCGAGATATTTTGCGCCAAGAGCGGTGACGGCCCCGGTGCGCATGTCGGTGATATCAGTTGCGTCGATGATGGCCTTCGGCACGCCGGTGTTCGGGTCGAACAGGTTGAGGACCGCAAGCTCCGAAGGCAGATCGACCTTGTAGTTGTCGACGAAGTCGCCGACGACTTTGACGCCGGCATAATTCAGCGCTTTGACGTAGCCGCGAAGCACGTTGAAATGGCCTTTGTCGGAGCTCTCCGGCACAAGATGAACACGCGGCTCGATGACGGTTTCACCCCTGCCCTGCGCATCCAGCGCCTTCGACACCGCATCGAGAATCTCGTCATTCGTCAGCGCCAGCGCCTTGGCATCGAGGGCGTTGAGATAATCGATCCAGATTTCCTGCATTTCCCGCTTCTCCATATTCCTGCCCGGCTGCTGACCGGACGGATTTTCGAACAAAAACCCTTAAATGGATCGCCGCGCCAGACCGCAGCCGGATTGATATCCGGCCGCGGAGGCATGACAATCATTTCGGCAGGAGGCCGTTTTCCTTGAGGAAATCGACCGCCACGTCCTTGGCTTCCTCGTGATCGGTTTCGACCTTGGCATTGAGGACCCGCATCTTTTCGTTGTCGAGATGGGAGCCGACCGCTTCGAGCAGTTCGGCAACCTTCGGGTTGGCCTTCAGCACGTCCTGGCGGACAACAGGCGCCACGTAGTAGGGCGGAAACAGACCCTTGTCGTCTGCCAGCGGCACGAGATTCTTCGAGCCGATCTGCCAGTCGGTCGCCGCACCATTGGCAACGTCGATATCCTTTTGGTCCAGCGCGTCGTAACGAAGACCAAGCTTGGCGAACTGCTTGAACTCCTTGAACTCGGCGTCGTAGACGCGCTTCAGGCCGGGCAGGCCGTCGGCGCGATCCGGAAATTCGGCGCCGCCGCCGAAGACTAGTGTCTTGGAGACCTTGGCGAGATCCGACAGGCTCTTCAGATTGTTGGCCTGCGCCGTTTCTTGCCGGACGACGATGACATAGCCGTTATTGATCCCGCTCGGCTTCAGCCATGTGAGATTGAACTGCTTGGCGTAGAAGTCCTTGACCTGCGTATAGACCTTGTCGGCGTCGGTCGACATCTCGCCCTTGACGACGGATGCGAGCGCCGTGCCGGTATATTCCGGATAAAGATCGATCTCGCCGGCCACCAATGCCTGGTGCGCAATCAGCGTGCCGCCGAGGTTGATCTTGCGCTCGACGGTGAAGCCGGCATTTTCCAGAACGGCTGAATACATTTCAGCGAGGATGAACTGCTCAGTGAAATTCTTGCTGCCGACCTTGATGGTCTCTGCGGATGCAGACTGGAACATGGCGGTTGCCATGATGCCGGCTGCAAGGATGCCCTTTGTCCAATTTTTCATAGTCATTCCCTCTTGTTGACTTTTCAATGAACGAACCGGCGGCGTTCCCCAGAATAGCCGTCGGCATGACCGGTCGGCGCCCTGCCCTTCTTGGTGGGGCAGTGGCGAACCGGGCTTACAGCGGGCCAAGCCCGATCAATGCGGCGATCGCCGCAAAATCCGGCCCTTGCGCGCGATCCTCATCAAGCGCCGGGACGTGATTGCGGACGAAAGCATAGGCCTCAGCCGATCCCTTGCCCAATTCGCCTGAGACGCCGCGCAGCTCGACGGCCTGGGCCGAGGCAATCAGTTCGATGGCAACGAGATAACGCAGGCGCTCGACGATCGCCTGCGTCTTTGCCAAAACGCTCGGCGCCATCGACGCTTGGTCTTCCACGCCATCGGCGACGGGAAAGGGCGAGAGCGAAACCGGCATGGCGAGATGGCGGATTTCGGCTTCCATGGCCGAGACGGTCTTTTGCACGGTCGCAAAACCGGTCCGGCTCTGGCCCATCGGGGTCAGGAAGCGCGGGAGGTCTGACATGCCGGGCGACATGATCTTCATGATCCGATAGGCGGTGCCTGCCGCACAATGCGCCATCGCCTGCCCCAGCCTTTCCCAGGCGAGCACAAAAGCGGTCATGTCGAAATTGCCGTGTGCAAGAATGACGCCTTCGGAGGCGATGACGACAGGATTGTCGCTGGAGCTGACGAGATCTATCTCCGTCGCCTGCCTTGCCTCGTCGATCGCATGCCTCATCGCGCCCCAGACCTGCGGCGTGCAGCGGTAGCTCAAAGGATCCTGGAGACGTCTTGCGGCATCGGCCGCAAGCAAGGAGCTTCCCGAAAGCAGTTCCATCAGTTGAGCGGCGACACGGCGCTGCCCAAAGGCCGGTCTGGCAGCGAGAGCGCGATCGTCGAAGACGCTGACATTGGCCCGGAACGCTTCGAAATTAACGGCAATCGCCTTCAGGGACCAATCGAAGAGCCGCTCGATATCCTCAAGCGCCAGGCAGGCAAGGCCGATGGAGAGACTGTTGGCCACGACAAGCGCATGCCCGTCCTTCGGCGCCAATTCGAGTTGTTTCAGGCCGGCCCTTTCCAGGGCGATGGCGGCCGGCAGCACTTCGCCGCCAAGCTCGATCTCGCCGAAGCCGAGAAGCGCCCGGCTCATATGGGCAAGCGGAGCCAAATCCGCCGCACCGATCGAGCCCAATGACGGGACGACCGGATGGATATCTGCATTGATGGCGGCGATCAGACCACGGAACACGTTCAGCGAAATGCCGGAGCCGCCCGCCGCCATGCCTGCAGCCCTGACGGCCATCATCGCCCGCACGGATTCCTGGGCAAGCGGCTTTCCGACGCCGACCGCGCGGGCTTGCGGCACACGCATCTGGAAGGCTACCAGATCTTCGGTTGCAAGTCGTGTATCGACCCCCGCTCCCAGTCCCGTCGTCAGGCCATAAACCGGCAGTTCCTTTTCCGTATAGCGATCGACGACGGCGCGCGCCGCCACAATCCGGGCCTCGACCTCGGTGGAGATTTCGATCCTGGCGTGGCGACGGGCAATTGCTGCGATGTCCTCGATCGTCGGCGGCGTCGCGCTGAGGGTGACCGATTGAGAATGGGGGGCGCTCACTGTTTCTCTCCGAGAATGGCGACGGGTTTACAGGGACCTTTGGTCGACCGTGCTTCCAGCCGATATTGCGCGCCGGGATAGTAGAGCAGCGCACATGTCACGACGGCCTTGCCCGACCAGGTCCGTCGAAAGACGCGCAGGCAAGGATGATCATTCTTCAGGCCGAGATATTTGCGGATCGCCGGGTCCGGTTTGACCGCCTGGACGACATGTTCGAACGCCGTTATCGGCGCCACCTTGGTTAGATATTCGTTCGGCGTCATGCTGCTGAAATCGGTCGACAGATAGTCGGGCGCGACCAGCGGATTGACGTAACGCTCCTCGACCTGAATGGGCTGGCCGTTTTCCAGGTGCACGATCAGCGAATGCATCACCTCGGCGCCGAGGGGCAGTTCGAGCGCGTCGGCAACGTTGGCATCCGCCTTCATCGAGCCGGCCTTGACGATCGCCGCCTTATGCGTGTGACCCCGCTCCAGTATTTCGTCGGCGATGTTGCGGATCTGAAGCAGATCGACGTCGAGATGTTTTGGCGACACGAAGGTTCCGATGCCGGCGGATCGCTTCAGCACCCCCTCGAACATCAATTCCCGCAGCGCCCGGTTCGCCGTCATGCGGCTGACGCCGAATGCCGCCACCAGTTCGCTTTCGGAGGATACCCGGTCTCCCGGCTGCAGCTTGCCTTCGGCGATGTCGGCCAGGATCTGCTCCTTGATCCTGATATAATGGCGCGCCTCGCCGGCAGCCGGTTTGACCGCTTTCGTCATGACAGCCTCGCCATGCCATTATCGAGGATGGTCACACCCCGTGACGCAACGATCCCCCTGAAGCGAATCTCGGCGTCGTTGCGCCACATCTGCAGGGTGATCGTTTCTCCGGGAAAGATCGGCGCGCTGAACCGCGCCGCGATCGCCCGCAAGCCGATCTTCATGCCTGGATCGATGGCGGCGATGATGGCGTAGCCCGCATAACCGAAGCTGCACAGCCCATGCAGGATCGGCCGATCGAAGCCGCTTCTACCGGCTGCCTGCGGGTCGACATGCAATGGATTGAGATCGCCGTTCAGGCGATAAAGCAGAGCGGCATTTGCGGGAATGTCGACATTGAATTCGAAGTCCGGCTCTTCGTCAGGCACTTTGGACAGAGGTTCAGGCGCAGGCCCCGCCGAACCGCAGCCGCCGTCCCCTCGGCACGCGTTCGTCTGGACGATCGTCGCGATCGGCTCGTCACCGTCAACGGTTGCGATCAGCCGCTCGAAGCTGACGAACATGCCTTTCTCGGCGCCGCGGTCGACCACCGACAAGACGCGCGACCGGGAGATCAGCGGCATATCGAGAGGGACCGGCCGGTGGATCGTCAGGCGATGTTCGGAATGCACGAGACGCGCCCAGTCGACACCCGTCTGCTGCATCCATGGGCCCGGATGCGCCACGATATTGGCAAGGGTCGGCGCGGTCACGAGATCGCGTTCATAGACGTAGTTCAATGCGGTTTCGTCGAGCGGGTTGGCACCGTAGCCGACCGACAGAGCGTAGAGGATCGCATCCCTTGCGGTGACCACATGCGTCGCTTGCGGCACCGGGAAATCGAGGATGGATTGGGCCGACAGCGTCACGATGCGGCTCCGCCGGATGCCACGGGTTTGCGAACGCCACCGGACAGACGGATGCCGCCATCGACGGAAAGCAATTCACCGGTGACGAAGTCTGCCCCCTGAACAAGCCAGACAATGGCGCCGGCAACGTCTTCCGGTGTCGCGACCCGGCCGAGCGGCGCGGTTTCCGAAAACCGCTTGGCAACGGCGCCATAGGCATCCGGCCCGAGCGTGTCGCGCATCCAGCGCGTATCGATGATGCCGGGGCAAACCGCGTTCACCCGGATATCGGGACCGCAGGTGCGCGCTAGCGCCAAGGTCAACGCATTGAGCGCGCCTTTGGAGGCCGTATAGGCAAGCGAGCTGCCGCCGCCGGTAAAGGCCACGTTGGATGAGACATTGACGATCGCGCCGCCGCCGCTGTCACGCATGGCAGGCACCGCCGCCCGGCACATCTGATAGGCGCCGATGACATTGACGCCGAAAACATTCTGAAAATCTTCGGCCGACAATGTCTCAAGATCGAAAGGATCCGATTTGACCGTCATTGCGGCATTGTTCACCAGGGCGTCGAGCCGCCCCCACCGATTAACGGCCGTCGCAACCATCCGGCGGCAGGCCGCGTCATCGGCAACGTCGGCCTGGACGATCTCGACCTCCGCGCCCAGGCTGCGGCAGATATCGCCGGTCTCATCGGCCTCTTTCTTGCTGCAGTTGTAATTGACGACCACCCGGGCACCGCTCTCGGCGAACTGCTTCACGCATGCGGCCCCGACGCCCGTTGCCGAGCCCGTGACGATGATGACGGCTCCATCGATGTTCATGGGGCAAAGTCCTTCATGGCATGGGTGGAAAACAGGCGCGCATCCATCTGCTTCAGTTGATCCGACACCGCGACGCCCTTCGGCAGGCGGTCGAGAACATGGGCGGCAAGATCGATGCCGGGGGCAAACTCCATCAGTGTCAGGCATCCATCGATCACCCGAAAGACGGCCCGCTCGGTGACGACGAGCTGTGATTGCCCTTCCGGCGCAAAGGCCGGGCTTGAACTGATCTGGTCGACATGGTCGACGATCTTGCAAACTATGCCGTCTCGGATGATGTCGAGCCTGCCGTCGGCAATCGCAATTTCCGCGCCGCCGGCCGAAAATGCGCCGAGATAGACAACGTGCCCCGCCGTCTGCGAGATATTGGTGAAGCCGCCGACCCCAACGATGGAATTGTTGAAGCGGCTGACATTGACCGCACCGTGCTTATCCACCTCGGCCATGCCGAGAAAGGCGATATCGAGGCCGCCGCCGTCGTAAAAGTCGAACTGTGATGCCTGTGGGACGATCGCGGTCGGATTGACGGCAGCGCCGAAGGACAGCTCCTCGGCCGGCACGCCGCCGATGACGCCGGATTCGATCGTCACCGTATAATCGTCGAATCCCTCTTCGCTGGCGATACGGCCGATCCCGGCGGCAATGCCGATGCCGAGGTTGATCGTCGGGCGATGGAGCGGCGCCAGTTCCAGGAAGGCACGGCGCTGAATTATCTTATCGGCCGACAGCGGCGCCGGCTGCAGGCGGCTCACCGCCATCCGGACGCGTCCGGTATAGGCGATATTGTCCGTCTCGGCGAAACTGACGCCGTGCTGGGCCGGATTTTCGCAGACGACGACATAATCGACCAGCGCCGCCGGGATGCGAACATCGCCCGGCGGCAGCGAGCCGCGCTCGGCAATCCGCTTGACCTGCACGATGACGACACCGCCGGAGTTTCGGCCTGCCTGCGCCATGGCAAGCACGTCGAGCGGAAAGGCTTCGTCCTCGAGGGTGATGTTGCCGTCTTCGTCGGCCGTCGTGCCGCGCAAAAGCACGCAGTCGAGTGGCATCGAGGGATAAAGCAGCCATTCCTTGCCACGCAACGACACACGCTCGACAAGCGCGCGCGGCGTCGTCGCATTCATGCGGCCGCCGCCATGCAGCGGATCCATGAAAGAACCGAGCCCGATATGGGTGATCACCCCAGGCTGACCGGCGGCAATCGCCCGATAGAGCTGGGCGATGACACCTTGCGGCCAGCAATGCGCTTCGATCTTTTCCTCGATTGCCAGCCTGCCAAGGCGCGGCGTTCCGCGCCACCCCCCGGCGATCACGCAGGCGACGAGGCCCTCATAGCCGAAATGCCCCATGCCGCGCGTCTGACGATCGCCCGTGCTGGCAGCAAACAGAAGTGTCAGCTTGCGGGGTTTTCCAGTGGCGAGGAAACGCTCCTCCACCGCGGCGGTGATGGCCTCGGGATGGCAGCATCCTCCAAAACCCGAAGCAGCGACCGTCATCCCGTCTTCGAGGAGATCCGCAGCTTGCTGTGAAGAGATGACCCGCATGACGATCTTTGCTTCTCCGCCCTGTATATACAGGCTAGCCGCTGATCGTTTGGAAGGCAACGGGAATCTTTGCAAGTATTTTGGGCACACCACCCCCGTCTCAGACGATATTCAGCAGGCCGATCAAGCAACGCCCAAGCACCGCCAGAGCCAGCAGCGACAGCACCGCCGCGACGAGGACCCGACCGCCGGTACGGGCGATGGATCTGACATCGACGGAGAGGCCCAACGCGGCCATGGCAGTAACGGTGAAGGCGGCTGATACAGCCGACATCGCGGACAGCAGCGGCGCCGGGATGGCGTCGAGCGAACGAAGCGTCGCCATGGCTGCAAAACCGAGGATGAACCATGGCAGAACATGGCGGAGATTGATTGCGGCGCCGCCGGGACGGCGACCATGAACTGCGCCGAGCACAAGAATGACGGGGCCGAGCATCATCACGCGGATCAACTTGACGAGCGTGCCCACCTGGGTGCTGACGGCGCCGGCGGAGGCCGTCGCCGCCAGTACCTGCGGCACGGCATAGGCTGTCAGCCCTGCGAAAACGCCATATTGTACGGCGCTGAGACCCAGGAACAGATGCAGAAGCGGCAGAGTCAGCACCGCACCAACGCCGAGCAGCGCGGTAAAGGCTATGGAGGCGGCGATATCGTCCGGTTTGGCGCCGATCACAGGTGCTGCCGCGGCGATCGCAGAATTGCCGCAGATCGAGTTGCCGCAAGCAACCAAGGTCGCCAGGCTGGTCGACAGCCCGAAGAGCCGGCCAAGCAGAAAGCTGCCGGCCAAGGACAGCGCAACCAGGACGGCAATTCCACCGACAAGCGGCAGTCCGGCCTGCCGGATGGCGGCCGTGCTGAGCGAGGCGCCCAGCAACACGACGGCAATCTCGAGAAGCGTCTTGGCGGCGAAGTGAATGCCGGGAGTGAAGGTCTGCGGCAGCCGGACCGAGGAGCGCACGGCAATGCCGATCAGAATGGCCAGCACGAGGCTCTCGATCCAGTGCGCGCCGAAAATCATCAGCTGCAACTGCTCAACCAGCTGCGCAATGAGCGTGACCGCCGCACAAAGGACAAGTCCCGGCAGGACGGCAGGAAGCGACGGGGAACGGGAGGCGGAAACGAGCATCGGCAAGACCTTGCGGAATGCTTCACTGTCCCATACTCAATTGTCGACTTCTATTGAATAGTTTAATAGTTCATTCGGCAAAATCGAACGATTGCATCATGACTTTCGAACAGCTCTCCATTTTCGTTGCAGTTGCGGAACGCGAGCACCTGACCAATGCCGCCGCGGCGATCGGCCTCACGCCATCGGCCGTCAGTTCGGCGATCCGCAATCTCGAGGCCTCCTATGGCGTCGAGCTTTTTCACCGTGTCGGACGCCGCATCGAGCTGACATATGAAGGGCGGGTGTTTCTGGGGGAGGCAAGAGCCACGCTCGCGCGCGCAAAAGCCGCAGCACTCGTCTTGTCCGATCTCGGCGGCTTGCAAAAGGGTGAGCTCGTTGTTTTTGCCAGCCAGACGATCGCAAGCTATTGGCTGCCGGCGATGCTGATGCGTTTCAAGGTCCGCTACCCGGGCATCGACCTCAAGCTGATGATCGGCAACACGACCACGGCGGCGAAAGCGGTTCTCGATGGATTGGCGGAAGTCGGTTTCGTCGAGGGCAGCGTTGACGAACCGGCGCTGAATATTCAGCCGCTCGCCGAGGACGAACTCCTTATCGTCGTCGGTCCGCGCCATCCCTGGGCGCGTGGCAAACCGATCGAACCGGCGGAGCTGGTTTCGGGCACGAAGTGGGTCATGCGGGAAAAAGGGTCCGGAACCCGGTCGGCTTTCGAGGCGGCGATTTCCAATCTCGGCATCGGCCCCGCAGATCTGACTGTCGCGCTTGAGCTGCCGTCGAATGAAGCCGTCATATCGGCAGCAAGAGAAGGCCTCTGCGCAACGGTCGTTTCCGGCGCCGTGGCCGCGCCGCTCTTGACGCAGGGTCTGCTGGTTAAGGCGCGCTTCCCTTTGCCGTCCCGCCAATTTGCAATCCTGCGGCACAAACAGAGACACTCCAGTCGTGCCTCGTTGGCGCTGGAAACGATTTGCCGCGAGGACAAAGCTGCCGAGGTCCGACTGGGCGCTTTAGATCGAAAGCGGTTCGGCGGAACCCCCTGTTATGACGCCGATTCCCGGCAAAACCGCTTCGCGCTTCGTCTGGGAAAACCGCGTTAAGCCTCTGATAGAATGCTTTCCGCGGCCTTTTCGGCAATCATGATTACTGGCGAGTTGGTATTGCCCGAGACGATCGTCGGCATGATCGAGGCATCGACCACCCGCAGTCTCGCAAGCCCATGCACCCGCAATTGCGGATCGACAACCGCCATGGTGTCGCTGCCCATCTTGCAGGTGCCGACCGGATGGAAAATCGTTGTGGCGATATCGCCGACCCGACGGATCAGGTCCTCGTCACTCTGATATTCCGTGCCCGGCAGCACCTCCTGCGGCCGGTAATTGCGAATGGCATCGGCCTCCATCAGCCGGCGGGCATGCCGGATCGATTTCGTCGCAACCATCCGGTCGCCGGCTGTCGAAAGATAGTTCGGGCGGATTTCCGGCGCCACGCAAAGGTCCGGGCCGCCAACATGCACGCTCCCCCGGCTTTCCGGCCGCAGATTGCAGACGGAGACGGTGACAGCGGGATATTTATGCAGCGGCTCGCCGAGCCGGTCTGTGCTCAAGGGCTGCACGTGATATTCGAGATCGGCGGTCGCAACAGCCGGATCGCTCTTGGCAAAGATACCGAGCTGGCTCGGCGCCATCGACAGCGGACCGGACCGGCGCAGCATATATTCAAGCCCCATACCCGCTCGGCTGAACAAGTTGTGATAGAGCTGGTTCAGCGTCTTTGCGCCCTCGATGCGGAAGACCGTACGGATCTGCAAATGGTCCTGCAGGTTTTCGCCGACACCCCGAAGTTCGTGGGCGACGTCCAGTCCGGCAGCGGACAACACATCCGGGCGACCGACGCCGGAAAACTCGAGGATTTTCGGCGAATTGATCGCACCGGCAGAAAGGATGACCTCGCGATCGGCGCGAGCCAGATGTTTCTGCCCGTTCATCCGGAACCGCACGCCGGTCACCATCCTGCCGTCGAATTCCAGCCGCTCGGTTTCGGCGCGGGTCAGCACGCGCAGATTGGCCCGCTTCATCGCCGGGCGCAGAAAGGCCTTGGTCGTGTTCCAGCGCAGGCCGCCGCGCTGATTGACCTCGAAATAGCCGGAGCCCTCATTGTCGCCATCGTTGAAATCGTCGGTTTTTGGAATGCCGAGCTCCTCGGCCGCATCGCGAAAGGCATCGAAGATCGGCCAGGAAAGCCGTTGCTTTTCCACCCGCCATTCGCCGCCTGCCCCGTGCATCGGCGACTTGCCGCGATAATTGTCCTCGGATTTCAGGAAATAGGGCAGCACGTCATCCCAGCCCCAGCCGGAATTGCCGGCTTGCCGCCAGCCGTCGTAATCGGCCGCTTGGCCGCGCATATAGATCATGCCGTTGATCGACGAGCAGCCGCCCAGCACTTTTCCACGCGGATAAGGCAGTGACCGGCCGTTCAGTCCGGCTTCCGCCGCCGTCTTCATCATCCAATCGGTGCGCGGATTGCCCATGCAATAGAGATAACCGATCGGCACATGCACCCAGTGATATCGGTCGCTGCCGCCGGCTTCGAGCAGCAGGACACGAGTTTTCGGATCGCGCGACAGCCGGTTGGCCAGAACGCATCCCGCCGATCCCGCGCCGACGATGATGTAGTCGTAGCGTCCCGCATCGATGGCCGCATCATTCACCCGCATGTTCATGCCGCCGCTCCCGCTGCCAGCGGGACCGCCGTCAGACGCCGCCAGAGCGGTGCCATTGCCTCGGCGATATCCTGATAGAGAGCGTAGCGCCGCGCATAATGTGCCTCAAGCGAGACATCCGGACGATAATGCCGCTCGGTCCGGACCATGGCCGCAGCACCGGCGCCGAAGTCTGCGAAGACACCGACGCCGGTTCCGGCTGCAATCGCCGCTCCCAGCGCACCGGTTTCACGCGAGCGGGCAACGCTGACCGGAACGCCGAGCACATCGGCAAAGATCTGCGGCCAGATCAGGCTGCGCGAGCCGCCGCCGGACAGCACGGCTTCGTTGAAGACCGCGCCGGCCTTTCGGATCGCCTCGATGTGCTGGCGGTGACCGAAGGCGACGCCCTCAAGAAGCGCGCGAACGAGATGCCCCTTGGTATGCCAACCGGCAAGACCGTAGAAGCCGGCGCGTGCATGGCCATCCTGCTGGGCGCCGTAGAGATACGGATGGTAGAGCGGGTCGTCTGCAGCGGGTTCGATCGCCTCGGCCAGCGCGCAGCAGGCATCGAAGGGCGAAACGTCTTCCGCATCCTCGCCTTCGAAAAACTCCCGCACCAGCCATTCGAGATTGGCAGCCGAGGTGGCGCTGTTCTCCATCGCCATGTAGCGGCTGCGATCGAAGGTCGACGACATGAACACCGGCCCGTCGAGGTCGGGGCCATCGATGATGACCTGGTTGATACTCCAGGTGCCGGCGATGATCGAGGCGCTGCCGGTGCGTGAAACGCCCGAGCCGAGCGCCGAGGCGACGACGTCGAACAGCCCGCCGACCACAGGAGTACCGGCGGCGAGCCCGGTTTGCGTCGCCACTTCTTCCGTTACCGTGCCGGCAATGTCGGCGCTTTCGATGAGCGGCGGCAAGAGGTCCATGCAATCTCCCAGTCCATAGGCCTCCATCAGCGCCTTGTCGTAGCGGCGCGCGGCAAGATCCAGCAGACCGGCACCCGACATATCGGACACCTCGCTGACGCGGCGGCCGGTCAGGCGGTTGACGACGAAATCCTTGGAGAAGAACACCGTACCGATGCGGTTGAACAGATCCGGCCGATGACGCTTGAGCCAGGCAAGCAATGTCGGCGTCTGGGATGGCCACGGACGCTGGCGGGCAATCGGATAGGTCCGGTCACCAACGCCGGCCTCTCGCCATTCATCGACCAGGCCCGCGGCCCGCGTGTCGAGTGACTGGATGCCGAGCAGTGGAGCGCCGTCGCGATCAAGCGCATAGAGACCGTTGCCATGCCCGGCGCAACCGATCGCGGCGATTTCCTCCGGCTGGATCTCCGCCTTTTCGATGCAGGCGCGGATGACCTGCCGTGCATTCGTCCAGAGTTCGTCCAGCCCTCGCTCGACATGCCCCGGGCTCGGCATGCGGCTGTGCCCTTCTTCGGACGCAGCCGCGATCTCGTTGCCGCTCAGGTCGAAAATCACCGCTTTGATGACGGTGTTTCCGGCGTCGAGCCCCAAAAGATAGTTTCTCATGCTGAACCCCTCCCAAGGTTCGAGATCGCATTCAACCCTGCTGGTAGAGCGCAAACGCCTGATCGCCGCTCGCATCCTCGTGCACGATCGCCATCAGTCCGCGCACCACGGCCCTCGGATTGGCGTGCTGATAGATGTTGCGGCCATAGACCATGCCTAGAGCGCCTTGTCGCATCAAGGCCGCCGATTTGTCGAAGACGGCACGAAGATCTTCCTTGCCGCCACCGCGGACGAGAACCGGGCAACGGGCTGCTTCCACCACCCTGTGGAAATCCTCGGCATTGGTGGTTGGGTCGGCCTTGACGATATCTGCGCCCATCTCACGGGCGAGCCGCGTCAACGTCACAATCTTGTCCGCGTCACCGTCGACCATATACCCCCCTTTTTCGGTGACCGGCTGCATCACCAGCGGCTCGATCATCAGCGGCATGCCATACTTGTCGCAATCGGCCCGCACGCGGGAAATATTCTGCACGCACTGGCGGAACAGATCCGGCTCGTCCGGCAGCATGAACAGGTTGACGACGACGCAGGCTGCATCCATCTCGATCGCGCCGATCAACGGTTCGGCGTCGTTCTGCAGCACCGCCCACATGTCGCGGTGGCGGATTCGGTTATAGGGATTGCCCATGTCGATGCGCATGACCAGCGTTGGCTTGTCCTTGCCGGGCACGTCCTGCAGCAGGTCCGCTTGGCCGTAATTCATCTGGATCGCATCCGGCGCGGCAGAGACCAGCGCCTTGACGACGGCCTGAATGTCCTCCAGCCCGTTGAGGAAGGACGGCTCGTTGCAGACGCCGTGATCGATCGCCACATCGAGGCAGCGGCCGCCGCCGAACAGCCGGTTCATCCGGACTTTGCTGTTGTGTCGCATTCTGTGCTCCTTGGTTCGTTCCTTGCGGAAAGCATGTCTTCGTCGATGCCGTGGCGTTCGTTGAGAAGGGTGAGAAAGCGGACGCGCTCACTGGCGCGATGCGCGAGCGTCCAGTTCTTATCCTGCGTCAGCAGGTCGAGTGCGGCGTCCATCATGTCGAGCGAAAGCTCGCCCGAAACGGCAAGCGTCGTGCGCCGCAAAAGCAGATCGTCGAGATGTTCCACCGCTTCTTCGCGGATCAGGAACTGCAATTCGCGCACCGAGTAGGCGGCGTGCGGCAGCGCTTCATCGGGGCTTGCCGCGATGAAGCCGGCAATCGCCTCGGCATCCGTGCCATATCGGGCAAACAGCTCAGCCATGCGCCCCCCGGAAAGGCCTTTGCTGGCTGCCATCTGCGCTAGCCAGGCGGGCGTGTTGGCGGGAAAGGCCCGACCGCCGCCGATCGGCCGATCGGTTGTCGCAACGCGGCGCCGCCTGCCGAGCCTTTCCAGAGCCATGTCGGCCGCCAGTTCCCCGAAGGACCGGAATGTCGTCCACTTGCCGCCGATCATGCAGAGCACCGGCGCACCGCCATCGGGAGGCTCCAGCATGGTGCAGAAATGATCGCGCGGGATGCGTCCGGTAAAGCTGTCGGTGCTCGCCGGCAGCGGCCGCACGCCGGAAAACTGAAAAACGATTTGCTCCGGCCGAATGGTGATATCGGGCAGCACGAAGGCAAGCGATTGCAGGATATAATCCCGCTCGTCCGCCTCGCAGCGCACCGTTTCCGGATCATCGACGCGGATATCGGTGGAACCGACGAGAACCTTACCGAGATAAGGAAAAGCGATGCAGATCCGCCCGTCCTCGTTCTCGTAGTAGATCATGTGATCGGCAAGTGCGTCGCGCAGCTCCGCATTGTCGATGATGAGATGCGAGCCCTTGGTGCCGCCCATCAGTGGTGACGGCCGTGCTTCTGGCGAAAACAGGGTTTGATTGGCAAGGTCGATCCAGCCACCGGAGGCGTTGATGATCAGCGCCGGTTCGACGGCAACGGACGCGCCGCCGATCTGATCCTCGACGTGATACTCACCATTTTCGGTACGCCGCAGTTCGGCATAGTTCAGCGCCATCACTCCGAACTTTGCCAAAAGACCATCCTGTAGGAGCTCGATGCCCAACCGCTCCGGATGGCTGACCCAGGCGTCGAAATAGGTGGCGGAACTCTTGATGTCGGGATTGAGCGCCGGCCACTTGGCAAGCGTTGTGCGCCGGCCGCGAAACTGGTGGCGCGGCATCAATGCCCGTTTGCGCGTCAGGAAATCATAGATGCTCAGGCCCGCCTTGATGGCGACGGCGCCACGTCGGCTCGGACGGCGGCTGAGGCCAAGGAAGCGGACAATGCCATTGCCGAGGCCGGAAAAGATATCGAACACCGGCACCGTCGTCGGCAGCGGCGCGACGTAATGCGGCGCATTGCGCAGCAGCCGGTCCCGCTCGACCAGCGATTCCTGCACCAGCTTGAATTCCCCGTTTTCAAGATAGCGAAGCCCGCCATGGACCATGCGCGACAACGCCGAACTGGCACCGGAGCAATAGTCGTGCTTCTCGACGAGCAGCACGTTCAGCCCCTGCAGGGCCAGTTCCCGAAAGACGCTGATGCCGTTGATGCCGCCGCCGACGACGCAGACGTCCACCTTCGGGCTCTGGCGGAGCCCGTCCAATATTTCTTGCCGTTTCATGATGGCGATCCGCTACCTGTCCATATCAGTCAGTTTCGCCGCTATGGCCGTATCGATGGCCGCAAGATCGGCCGTATCCAGCCGGATGGTCCCGGCCCGCGCATTGTCGAGCGCTTGTGCCGGATTGCGCGCCCCGCAAAGTGCAAAGGTGACGCCCGGCTGCGCCAGCGTCCAGGCAATCACGATCTGGGCGATGCTGGCGCCGTGTTTTTCTGCGAGCGGCCGGATGGCGTCGGCGAGCGCCGCTGCCTTCTGGCGGTTGTCGACTGAAAAGCGCGGATTGTCCTTGCGCTGGTCGTCGCCGGAAAACACACGGTCCGGACCGATGGTGCCGGACAGCAACCCCAGCGCCAGCGACGAGTAACTCAGCGTCGCTATGCCGTTGGCCTTGGTCAGCGGCAGAAGCTCTGCCTCGATCTCGCGGTCGATCATGCTGAACCGCTCCTGGATCGCGTCGAGACCGCCGGCAGCGAGATAGGCATCGAGGTCGTCGGAACTGACATTGCTTGCGCCGATCGCCCGGATCTTGCCCGATGTTCGCAGGTCTTCCAGCGCCCGCATCGTTTCCTCGATCGGGGTCGTCGGGTCCTGCCAATGGGTGATGTAGAGGTCGATATAGTCGGTTCCGAGCCGCCTCAGGCTTTCCTCGACCTCATGCAGGATCGCATCGCGGCCGAGATAACGGTGGACCGGCTTGCCGTCTTGGTCGAAGAAATGACGGCCCTTCTGCGTATGCCAGACAAGGCCGCATTTGGTGGCGATCACAGCCTTGTCGCGTCGCCCGGCCAACGCCTTGCCGACGATCTCTTCGGACCGTCCAAGCCCATAGGCTGGCGCCGTGTCGATCAGCGTTACGCCGGCGTCAATCGATGCCTGGATTGCGGCGATGGATTCGGCCTCGTCGGCCCCGCCCCACATCCAGCCGCCGATCGCCCAGGTGCCCAGCCCGACCGCCGAGGCGGAAACGCCGGATTTGCCGATCTCACGTGTCAATTGCTGTCCATTCATGCCCATTTTCCTTCGCCGTTCGCCAGTGCCAGCACCCGCGCACCTGTCGCCTCATCGGTCACCAGCGTATCGAGATGATTGCCCCTGAGAACGCTGAGGATCGGGCCTGCCTTGTTCGGCCCGCTCGCCACGCCGATCTTGGTGGGGATCGAGGCGAATTCCGGCAGCGTCAGCGACACCAGCGACCGGTTAAGGCTGTAGTCGCAGACCTGGCCATGATCATCGAGCAGATGCGCCAGCAATTCGCAGGAGGCGCCGGACCGCTCGATCGCGGCGCGGTCGGTGCTCGAGGAGGGATGCAGGTCGTAATAGCTCGAATCGTCCGACAGGATCGAGCCGATGCCGACCACCGCGACCTTCGCCTCGCGCGCCCGTTTGAAAACGTCGGCGACGGCACGCATGTTGATCAGCATTGCCCGCTGCTCGGCATCGTCGGCAAAGAGCGGCGCGTGAATCTGGTAGGAACGTCCCCCAAGCCGGTCGGCCATCAAGGTCGAGACATGGTTGACGTCGGTATAGTGCTTACCCTGCACGCAGCCCGTTGCTGGAATGACCTCGACATTGAAACGACGTGACGGCTGCAAGCCGGCAACGACGGCGCTCACGCCTTTGCCTCCCGTGATGCAGATCGTATCGCCATCGATGATCTCTTCCAGCAGCAACCGCGCTGCCGCTTCGCCGACGGCCTGAAGCGCCGTTTGCGGATTGTCGGACACAGTCGGCACCACCACGGCGCGGCCGATGCCGCCAAGCGCTCGCAGCTGTTCCTCCATATCGACCAGCGGCTCGACCGGCGACTTGATCTTGATCTCGACCAGGCCGAGTTGCCGGCCGCGCTTGATCAGGCGGTTGACGGTAGCATGCGAGATGCCGAGTTGATCGGCAATCTGCGCCTGTGTCAGTCCCTCGAGGAAATGCAAGACCAGGGCCTGGTGCATCTGCCGGGCGATGACGATTTCCTCGCGCGGCGCGTTTGCGGGTTTGAGTTTGGCTATCGGCATGTCAGGCAGCCTTCCGCTTGTGCAGGAAATGGTCGATCGAGACGGCAGCAAGCAGAATGCAGCCTTTAATCATGTCTTGCCAATAGACGGACACGTCGAGCAAGATCAACGAGCTTGTAACGACCGACAGGAGGGCAATGCCGAGAATTGCCCCCAGGATCGTGCCGGAGCCGCCATTCAGCGACGCGCCGCCAATCACCGCGGCTGCGATGATATTGAGCTCCATGCCGACGCCGAAGGTCGGGGTCGCGGCGCCGAAGCGGGACATGTAGATCACCCCGGCAACCCCCGACAGCGTGGCGCAAAGCACCGTCACCCAGAACTTCACCTGGTTGGTCTTGATACCGGAATAGAGCGCCGCCTTCTCGTTGCTGCCGGTGTAGAACACCTTGCGGAAGGCGGTTGCCCGGCGCAGCAGGAAATCGAACAACACGACGACCGCAACAAAAATCAGGATTACATAGGGGACGCCGTAGAACGTGCCCTGCCCGACCGCCTTGAACGAAGGCGGCAAGGTGAACAGCGACAGCGGCGTGCCCTTGGTGATGATCAGGCAGATGCCGCGCACGATGACCATCGCCGCAAGCGAGGTGATGAAGTGGTTGAGCCCGACGACCGTGACGAAAAAGCCCATGACGCAGCCGATCAGGCCGCTGGCTATGATCCCGATCAGGGATGCGCTCCACGGATCGAACCCCATCAGGAACAGCGAGCCCGACAGCACCATCGAGAAGCAGACGACCGAGCCGACCGACAGGTCGATGCCGCCGACGATCAACAGGATGGTCATGCCGACGACGACGATTCCCTCCACCGAGAACGACATCAGCATCGCCCGGAAGTTGCCGAGCGTCAGAAAATGCGGCGAGGCAAAGCTCATGACGATGCAGAGCGCCAGGATGATCGCGATCAGTCCCGCCTCGCGCATTGTCCCCAGCCGCTTCCAGCCGGGCGCGCGTGCCTGATGTACCGTTGCCAATGTAGCGTCCGCCATGACCTTGTCTCCCGCCCCTGCGTTTTCTTTATGCGGCATGCTCTGATGCCTTTGAATTGTTGTGACCGCCGATACCCGACGCGAGCCGCATGATCGCTTCTTCCGTCATCGTCTCGTCCTCGACCTCGCCTGCAACGGTGCCCTCGTGGATGACCAGCACCCGGTCGCACAGACCGAGAAGCTCCGGCAGTTCCGACGAGATGACGACAATGCCGATGCCGGAGCGCGCGAGATCGCGCAGCAGCCGGTGGATTTCCGATTTGGCGCCGACATCGATGCCGCGAGTCGGCTCGTCCATCAGGATGACCTTCGGATTGACCGCCAGTTGCTTGGCAATCGCTACCTTCTGCTGATTTCCGCCCGACAGCGACGAGACCGGCATGTCGATGCCCCCCATCCGCACCCCGAGCCGCCGGACCAGGTCGTGGGCACGATCCGCCTCGGCTTTGGAATTCAACAGTCCCAGGGGTCCGGTCAGCGATTTCAAATCGAGAACGGCAATGTTCTGGGCGATGGAAAGATCGAGGAAGATGCCGGAGCCTTTCCGGTCTTCCGACAGGTAGACGACACCCGCCTGCGCGGCCTGCGCATAGGAGTGCGCCGGCAGCCGCTGTCCATGCAGTTGCACCTCGCCGGCGATCACCGGCCGCAACCCGCAAATGCCTTCGGCTATCTCGGTGCGCCCCGAGCCGATCAGCCCGCCGACGCCGAGAATTTCGCCCTTGCGCAATTCGAAGCTCACATCCGTAAAGCGGCTGCCGTCGCCGAGATCGCGGACGCTCAGAATGATCTCGCCGGTCCGCTCCGCCGGCGCTTGCTTTTCCGGATAGAGCTGGGTGATCTCGCGCCCGACCATGCGGCGCACGACATCATCCGGCGTCAAGTCCGCCACCGTCTCCGTCGAGACATAGCGGCCATCGCGAAAGACGGTGACCCGGTCGCATAGGCTGAAGATTTCGGCCATGCGGTGGCTGATATAGATGATCGAAATACCCTGCGCCTTGAGGTCGCGGATGATCCCGAACAGGATCTGCGTCTCCGATTCCGTCAGCGCCGCCGTCGGTTCGTCGAAGATCAGCACCCGGCAATCGAGCGTCAGTGCCTTGGCGATCTCGACAAGCTGCTGGCTCGATATCGACAAGTCGCCGACTTTGCGGCGAACGTCGATCGGCGCCAGACGGTTCATCACGACCTGCGCATCCCGTTCCAGCCTGCCATAATTCATGAAAGGCGAGCGGCGGCGGTTGGTCGCGGCCATGAACATGTTCTCGGCCACCGTCGCATCCGGGCAGAGCGCGATTTCCTGATGCACGAGGCCAAGCCCGAGCGATTGCGCCACCGCCGGCGACGCCACTTTTACCGGCACGCCATCGACAAGGACGTCCCCCTCGGTCGGCTGCAGCACGCCGGCAATGATGTTCATCAGCGTCGACTTTCCCGCGCCGTTTTCGCCGCAAAGTGCATGAACCTCGCCTTTTTCCAGGGTGAAGCTCACATCCGTCAACGCCTTCACTGCACCGAAGTGCTTGCTGACATTGCGGATTTCCAGAACCGGCACCGACGCCACCATAATCTCCTCCTCACGCTCGCGATGGCTGCCCGGAGCTTGAAGCCCCGGACAGCAGTCACAAAGGTTTATTCCTCGATGCCCTTGGTGCCCCGCCGCTTCAGGTACTTGTCCCAGTAGAAGTCGTCGGCATTATTGGCCGTGACGATCGACAGGCCGTTGTCGACGAACGGAATGCTCATCGGGTTGAAGCTGGCGCGCTTGGCGTCGTTCATCGGGTCGATGAGTTCGGGATGCTTGGCGAGCCACAGGAGCATGAAGCCCATGTAACCCTGCATGCCCTGGTTCGGGTTGATCGAGCCGAACACTTCGCCCGCCTTGATCATGTCGAGGATGTTGGCGTTGACGTCGGCGCACATGACGAGGATCTTGCCGCCGCTTTCCTTGTTGGCCTGCGAAGCGCCGATGGCCGAGTTGGCTTCCGGCATGAAGACGGCGCCAAGGTTCGGATGTGCCTGCACCAAGCTCATCAGGCCCTGATAGGCCTTGTTCGGGTCCTGGTTGGACGCAGCGCGGCCGACCAGCTTCATATCTGGATATTTTTCGTCCATTCGGGCGATGAAGGCGGCGATACGCTTGTCGTGATTGTCCTGGCCCGGATTTTCCAGAACGGCATATTCACCCTTGCCCCCCATCTTTTCGGCAATCGCGTCGGCCGCATAGGTGCCTTCGCGGGTATTGTCCGACGTGATGAACGAGATGCGCTTGGAAAGCGGCGCGTCGGCTGCGAAGGTGACGACCGCCGTGCCCTGATCGATGGCCCGGTTGATCGGCTCGATGAACGGATCGGAGTTCATCGGATGAACGAGGATACCGGCCGGGTTCTGGGCCAGCGCCTGGTCGAAGGTGGCGATCTGCTTGTTGACGTCATATTCCGGCGTGCCGGTATAAGCCGTCTCGCAACCGAGCTGCTGACCGGCCTGCTTGAACATTTCATAGACCGGGAACCAGTATTCGACGCCCGAAACCATGACATTCATGACGTATTTTTCACCGGGCTTGCAGCGGAACGGATTTTCCGCGTCCGCGCTGGCCACGCCGGCATAAAGCGTCGATGCGAGGACCGCCAATGCGGTCGTGCTTAGAAATCTGCGCAAGTTTCCTCCTCGAGGCCGAAGCCCCTCCCAAATATCCGGCGGCGCCTCAGCGGCTGCCGATGATCCATTGAAGACCGGAGTTCCTCCTCGAAGTCCGGTATGGGCAGATAATCGCAACAGCAGAGCAGTGTCAATATAATTCATCATTTGAAATATATTTCACATGCCAGCATCCTGCATGGCGATTGTTGCCCGCATTTGGCGCTCGAAGGCACCCCTTCAAGAGAGGCACTTGATGCGGCGGCTGATGAAGCCGTGGGTCGACAGGCCTGAAGACGGTCGTTTGCGGGTTCGACTGCAATCTCTTCAACCGGCCCATTGACATCGGCAGGGTTAAAGCCGAAGCCGCACCCGGCCGCGTATTCGCGGCCGCTTTTGCAAGGATGTCTAAAATGAAGACCGAGACTGCTGTAGCCAATGCCGGAAACCTGATCATAACAGGCGTCGTGCTGATGCTGCTTGGCGATCTGCTTTTTGCGCTGAACGATGCGATGGGCAAGTGGCTGGTTGCGAGCTTTGCCGTCGGCCAGGTGCTGGTGATCCGCTCGGTCGGCGCTTTCATCGTGCTCGGACCAATGATCCTGCGGCAAGGACCGATGGGTTTGTTCCGCGTCGAGCAGAAGGGCCTCCAGTTCATACGCGTTTTCATGGCGACTTGCGATGTCGCGCTGTTTTACGCCGCCGTCGCCTATCTGCCGCTCGCAGACGTCATGACCTTCTATATGGCCGGGCCGATCTACATTGCGGCGCTCTCGCATTTCTTTCTCGGAGAAAAAATCGGCTGGCGGCGTTGGCTGGCCGTTCTGATCGGCTTCGCAGGCGTCGTCATCGCGCTGCGTCCGTCAACCGCAATGCTGTCGCTTCCGTCGCTTTTCGGCCTTGCGGGCAGCCTTGCCTTTGCGCTGTCGCTGGTGATGAGCCGCTATCTGCGCTCGACCAGCGACACGACGCTCGTGACATGGCAGACGGTCGCCGCGCTCATCACCGGCATCGTTTTGAGCATCGGCCATTGGCAGCCGGGGACGATTGTCGACTGGTCCGGCATGCTGCTCCTCGGCATCGTCGCCACCTGCGCGCATCTGCTGATCACCCGCTCGCTGAAGCTCGCACCGGCATCGCTGCTCGCGCCGCTGCAATATACGCTGCTGCTCTGGGCGATCATCCTCGGCTACCTCTTCTTCAATGATGTTCCCGACATGCAGATCATCATCGGCGCCGCAATCATCGTCGTTGCCGGGCTCTTCATCTTCCACCGGAAGAATCTGAAAGAAACGGTTCCGATTGAGGCTGTCCCGCCCGACGGCCATTGACGCTACAGCGCTGCTTATCTTCAGAGGGATAGAGACATAGTCACGTAGACTTTCCACGGAACAATCTGGACGCTTGCACGCTACTCCCGAGCATTCAAACACGGGAGATCACAATGGCGTCCATGACCCTCGAAGACCTATCCTCGCAACTGAAGAAGATCGATTTCTGCATGCTGTCTACGAACGCCGGGTCGGGCCGCATCTCTGCCCGACCGATGAGCAATAACGGCGACGTCGAATATGACGGGGATTCCTGGTTCTTTTCGTATGAAGACAGCAGAAAAATCACCGAGATCGAAGCCATCGACGCCGTCTCGCTGACGTTCACGGCGCCTCCCAGCCTCCTCGGCAAGCCGGGGATTTTCATCGCTGTCGAGGGCTTTGCCTCATTGGTACGGGACAAGGCGACATTCGAAGAACATTGGGTCCCCGATCTCGAGCGGTGGTTTCCTGAAGGAGTGGACACTCCTGGGATCGTTCTCATCAAGGTTTCGGCGTCCTCCATCCGGTACTGGGATGGAGAGGAAAACGGTGAGATCGCCCTGCCTGGCTCCGCGCGTTAAGGAAAGCATGGCCGCCCCTGCGCCCTTGCGTGTTTCGATGATGCACGCGGCCCGTTCTATGATCTAATGGCCCGCCCAGCATGACGTGAGGCTGGCGAGCATTCGTCGGCAGATCACGTCAATGACCGCTCTCATCCACCGGCGGCGGCTCCCAGCCGAACACGCTGCGGCCGCCGAAATCGGCGGAGTGCCGGAATTCGCCGGCGATGATTTCCTTGAGGTCGGGGCCGGTCACATAGCGTTCCATCTGCCTGGATTGGTCGTCCAGGCGCCGCAGCGCCTGCAACTCCTCCTCCCGCCCCAGCTTGCCCTTCTGCACCGCCGATTTCATCACGGCGATGGTCTCGTCATAGACCTTGAGCGGAACCGGAAAGGGATGTCGGTCCTTGCCGCCATGGGCGATCGAGAAGCGCGCCGGATCGGAAAAGCGGCAAGGCGCGCCGTGGACGACTTCCGCCACCATCGCCAGCGCCTTCACCGTGCGGGCGCCGACGCCTGGAACGAGCAGCAGCTCTTCGAAATCCGCCGGTCCGCGATCGGCCGCGGCGGCCAGATTTCCGTGCAGGCGCCGCATATTGACGTCGCTCTCGCGGACGTCGTGATGGGCGGGCATGATCAGGTGCGGCAGCATCGGCTGTTCGGCAGGTTCGGGCGCGGGTTCTTCGGCACGCAGCAGCGCGGCGGCCTCGCGGATGATCCGGTCGGGGCCGAGCGTCGCCAGCAGATCGAGCTGGCCGCGCCGCGAGCGCTCGGCGCGCCTGTCGGCCAGATTGACGATCTCGCCCTGGCTCCTTCCCTCGATTGCCGCATGCGGCGAGTCGACGAAACTCTCCAGCCCTTCCGACAGCCAGTGATAGCGCCGGGCCTGCCGCCTGTCGCCATTCATACCCTGCTGCACCACCACCCAATGGCCGTCATCGGCAACAATGAACCCGTGGAGATAAAGATCGAACCCGTCCTGAAGGGCGGCACTGTCGACCTTGGCGATGAGACGGCTCGTGGTCGCCAGCCCCTCCCCGTCGAGACCGACGCGCTCGCCGATCGAAACGAGTTCCTGCGGGGTCTTGCGTGAATGCGCGCCGCGACCGCCACAGACATGCAGGCCGAGTTCGCCGGCACGCGGCTTCAGCCCGCGCTTCAGCGCCCCGAGAACGCTGGTGGTGATGCCGGAGGAATGCCAGTCCATGCCCATGACGGCACCGAAGGACTGAAACCAGAAGGGATGCGCGAGCCTGCGTAGAAACTCGTCGCGGCCATAGTGATGGACGATCGCCTCGGTGATCAGCGTGCCGAGCCGCGTCATCCGATCGCCGAGCCAATGCGGCACACGTCCCCCGTGAAGGGGAAGATCGGCGCTGCCTGCTCGTTGTGACATCTCGTTTCCTTGCACTTTGTATCGCCCGTCGTTGCCGGCATGTTCGCCTCATCCGGCGCGACAGGGAACCCAAAAATATTCCAGGCGTTTGCTCTCCCAGTGAGAGGCCGAGGCAATCATGACGACATTCGAAACCATCTTCAATGACCCGAACTTGCCCCAGACAAAATCACAACGACCAGGCGACCGCCCAAAACAAGAGGGCGGCGCCTTGCGCTTGGAAGGAAGCGCGGCGAAGGCAGCCTTCCTGATCAACGGCAACAGCTATTTCGCCGAACTGGCGCGCGTGCTGCGGCAGGCGCGGCGCACCGTCTGGATCATCGGATGGGATTTCAATCCCGACATCCGGATGCAACCGGAAAAATCCGACGAAACATTGGCCGATCTGCTGCATGCCCTGGCCGCGGCAAATCCCAAGCTTGAAATACGCATCCTCATCTGGACGCTCGGGCCGATCTATTCGGAGAAATCCCTGCAGGTGCTGCGAAAGAAGAACTTTCCCAGGAATGCACGGATCGATCTGCGCTTCGAGCTTCAGCCGACATTGCGCGGCTGCCACCATCAGAAACTCGTCTGCATCGACGACGCCGTCGCCTTCATCGGCGGCATAGACCTGACGTCGCGGCGATGGGATACCCGGCGCCATCGCGCCGAGGAGAAACTGCGGCGCGACCCGAAGGGCGTTTCCTACGATCCGCTGCACGACGTTCAGGCAATGGTCACCGGCGATGCCGCCAGGCTGATCGGCGACATCGCCAGGCAGCGCTGGGAAAATGCCACCGACGAGATCCACCTGCCGTTGGCCGAAAATATCCGCTTCGCCTGGCCGGACGATCTCGCCATTTCCATGAGGGAGGTTGCGGTCAGCTTCGCGCTGACGGAGCCTTCGACCGCACTTCGCCCCGGCATTAGCGACGGCATCGCCATGACATTGGACGTCATCGCCCGCGCGCGGCGGCACCTCTACATCGAGGCGCAATATCTCGCCTCCTTCCGCGTTGCCGACGCCATTGCCGCGCGGCTGCAGGAGGAAGACGGGCCTGAGGTCGTCATCATCTGTACGCGAAGTTCTCACGGACTGATCGAAAAGTTCGTCATGGGCGGCAATCGCGACCGCGTCATCCGCCGCCTCAAACGCGCCGATCGCGCCGGTCGTTTGCGTGTCTATTACGCGGTCACGCCGGGAGAGGACGGCGAGGTGGAGGTGCTCGTCCATTCCAAACTGATAATCGCCGATGACGAACTGGTCCGCATCGGCTCCTCCAACCTCAACAATCGCTCGGAAGGGCTGGATTGCGAATGCGACATGCTGTTCGAGGCTGGCAATGACGAGCACCGCGGCGCAATCGCGGATTTGCGCAATCGCCTGCTTTCGGAATATCTCGGAACCAAACCCGAAAGCTTTGCCGCAGCCTTTGCGCAAAGCGGCTCGGTCATCGCTGCTGTCGATGCGCTCAATGACGGGCCTCGGGGCTTGCGGGAATTCACCGTTGCGCTGTCGGGCAGCATTTCACCGATTACAGGCACAGGGCTCTTCGACCCGGTTCGAGCCTTCGCACCCTTAGACCGCCTGGGCCTCGGCGCGCTCGTCCGCCTCCTCATCCGGCCGGCGTGATCTCCGCCGGAAGATCATCTCGCTGATGACGAGAAGCGTGGATCCGAGCGCCAGCGGGATGAAGAAATAGGCGCAGCGGAACGCAATCAGCGCGCCGATCGAGGCCTCCTTCGGCACGGCATAGGAAACGGTCGCCTCGAGCACACCGAGGCCGCCCGGAACATGTGTTGCGAGAATTGCCGAATTGGCGAGCACGTAAGCCGTCGCCGACCGGAAAAAGGCGACGTCGCCAAAGGCCGAGAGCATCTGGTGCAGACAGGCGGAGACGAGCATGAAGTTGAGCGTCCCGACCCCGACCTGCGCGACCGCGATCGAAAATCGCGGCAGCTGAAACGACCAGCGCCACAGCCGCAACGTGCCGCGGATGAAGAACGCCAGGCCCGTATAGACAATCGGCACGACCAGCGCCACCGCGCCGAAGATGCGCACACTTCCCGGATCAATGCGCAGCAGGCGCCCGGCATCACCGGGATTGACGATCATGGCGAGACCGCCAAGCGTGATCAGCCCCAACCCCACCGTGACGCCACAAAACAGGATGACCTTCGCCACGTCCTCCGCCGTCAGCCCCCAGCGAGAATAGAAACGATAGCGGAAGGCGCCGCTGCTCAGGCCGGCAAAGCCGATATTGTGGCCGAGCGACAGGCTGATGAATGAAGTCAGCGCTATCCTGGAATAGGGCAAGGATTTGCCGAGCGAACGGATCGCCAGCAGATCGAAACAGCTGAGGCACAGATAGGATGCCGCCGCAAACAGAAGGGCTGTGCAGAAGGTCGAAAAAGGAATGCTGCGAACCGACTGGACGATCTGCTCGAGACTATACTGTTGGAAGATCCGATAGAGGAGAAAGACCGCAAGGCAAAGCGCGGCCACGAGCAGTCCATTCCAGATTACGCTTTTCAGGCTCATCGATTGTCCGTTTCCGAGATGCGAGCGCGACGGCTCGATGATCTGGAACGATCAAACGAGTTCTGTGTTCCCAAGGAGAACACGTTCTATGTTCTCCCTGGGGAGGAACGAGTTCCGTGTTCTCCCGGAGGGAACAAGCTTTTCAGCGGGGCCAATGCCGGATAAATCGATCAAACTTCTGACCTATAACGTGCACAGCTGTATCGGCAGCGACCGGAAGCTCGATCCCGGCCGCATCGCTTCCGTCATCGCCGAGGCCGGGGCCGATATCGTCGCGCTTCAGGAGGTCGATGTCCTCAAGCGCAGGACCGGCGGCGTCGACCAGGCCCATATGATTGCCTCGCTGCTGAAGATGCAGGCGCATTTCCATCCGGCGCTGTCGGTTGCCGAGGAGCAATATGGCGACGCGATCATCACCGCGCTGCCGACAGGCGCGGTCAAGGCCGGCCCGCTGCCATCCATCGGCGAACAGCGCGGAGCGCTGTCCGTCGAAATACTGGTCGGCGACCGAAAACTGCTGGTCGTCAACACCCATCTCGGCCTTCGCGGCCGCGAGCGTATCCGGCAGATGACGACACTGCTGAATTCCGGCTGGCTGCGCGGCACGGCGGACGAAGCGCTTCCCAGCATTCTTTGCGGCGATTTCAACGCCATTCCGTCGTCGGCGACTTACCGACTTGCCGCGCGCTCATTAAAGGACGCCCAGTTCGCAGGCAGCAACACGCCGAGAGCGACCTTTCCATCCCGCTACCCGCTGATGCGCCTCGACCACATCTTCGTCACCGAGGATCTGATCGTCAAACAGGCGGCGGTCCTGGAAAACCGGCTGACAAGAGTCGCCTCCGACCACCTGCCTCTGCTAGCGGAAATCGGTTTCGCGTGATCAGTCGTCGACGCTGACAGACGTCACCTGGCGAACTTCCGGTTCATCGCCGCCGCCACCAACGGCACCGCCGTGGTCGCCACGGCTCCCAGAGGCAGCCGCCGGATGCCCCGCGTAACGACGAATGCTGCCGCCATCGCGCCTGCCAGCTTGAGCCAGGGCTGATTGCCGAGCTGTGCATGGGCGCTTGCATCGGCCCAACGGACATTCTCCGCAACGACGGTCGCAGCCTGATGCTGGATCACGTGAAGGCGAGCGCGGAGGTTTTCGATCTCTTCTCTCAGTTCTCTCAAGCGACCTTCCAGGGCATGACCATCGGAGACGTCACCATCAGAGACCAGGAGAGGTTCCTCGACGAGGTCGTCAACCGGAACATGACCACCGAGTGTTGCAATATACGCCCGATAGTCGGCCTCGCTCGCGAAACCCTCACGTCTGATGAGATCGGGATTGATGGTGGCTTCTTCGAAAGTCGCCGGTGCAGTGCCGGCACCGCCGGGCATACCCCTATTTGTGCCGATCTCTCCGCGTTCGTCCTTCAACATGATGCGTCTCCAGTTGTTTCCTGGCGATAGAACGCCTGACGGCTCAGAAGGATGCATCGGCCGCCGCTTCCCAGGCTGGACAAAATGCTGGTTTCGGCGAATATTGAAACGAATATTTCACGAGTCGTGCAGTATGAAATATCTATTCCACTGATGCGTCATGCGTCCGGTAGGGATTATGTGCAGAACCGGTTCGAGGGGATCGGCATCTTCACCCGAGATTGATTGTTCTTCTTCAGGCATTTCCTTCCGACGGATCCAGGAATTTCGGAAGGTCAAGAGGAAGGGGCGAACGGCCGCTGGTTGCGAGCAAACCTGTGCGGCGACCGCCTCAAGCGGAAGAGGATTTTCACTCGACGGGAGGCGAACTGCAACAGCCCCTGCGCCCGGCGCCGTAACGAGACGCTGTGAGCCGAGGAGGGACTCATGTTGGGAAGGCTATTGTCACGCGTTCGAATCCAGACGCAGGTGATGGTGTTCATCATTCCGTTCGTCTTGAGCATCATGGCCGTGGGCGCGACAGGTTTTTATGCGTCGAGCCTGCTCCAGGGGCGGATGGATATTTCCAATTCCGTCCTGCAGTCCTTGAGCGGCTTTCGGGATTTGTCGGCCGCGATGGGCGAGTTCCTCGCTAATGCCACGCAAGAAAACCGGGATGTCGTCACCCGAAAACTTGCCGATCAACGCAGCCTTCTGAAAGCCGGCATCGATAAGCTCGCCGCCGATCGCAGCGGTCAGCAGGAGCTCGAGCAGGCGCAATCCTCCATCGACGGAATTTCAACCCGCATGGATTCGCTCTGGCGACTTCAGGAGAACCGGGCGGCGCTGCTCATCGATCTTCAGAAGGCATTGAGCGTCGTCGTGTCGTCCCAGACGGATATCGTCGAAGGTACCAAGGTTCTTCAGCGGGCCGCCGACAGCCAGGAGGACGAAGCACGCAACATGCTGGGCGACGCGCAGCGTATTTCCGATTTCCTATCCTTCGCCCAGGCGTTTAACGACAAGGTTCAAGCCGCCGCCGGTATCGGCGGGCCTGACATGGAAGAACTCGGCCGGCAGCAGCGGGTCCTGGCGATGGCGCTGGCCGGCGAAGCGCCGGAGGCCAAAAAGGCGATCGACGACGCCATTGTTTCCTTGAAGCCGCTTGTCGAGGCCACCGGTCAAACCGAGGAACGCGCAGCCGGCCTCAGCAATGCGATGGGCCAGATCATCGGCAGACTGCCTGAATTGCAGGCGGCAGCCGCACGGCGGGTGAAGGCGGCAACGGAAAAGGCGGCCGAGATTGCCAAGCCGGTCGAGCGCGCCAAGACCAGCCAGAGAGACGGCCAGAAACTGATCACGTCGGCTTATGTGATTCAGATCGTCGTGGCCAAACTGACGCTCGCGCCGACGGACGCCAATCTTCAGAGACTCTCGCAGGAAATTACCGCTGTCAGGAAAGGCCTGGACATGCTGATTTCCAACGCCGGCAGCGTTGCGCAGTTCGACAAACTCAAATCGAAGCTTCTGCCCGCGCTGGACAAGATGCAGGAGGCTGCCGCCGACCTCGTCCACATCAGCGCACAGCGCCAGGAGGAATTCCGTTCGGCCGCCGCCGACGTGGACGGGATGTGGTCTCAACTGACGGCTTTCGCCGAAATGCAGCGGCAGAACGCGGCCGACGAACGCACGGACGCCAACTCGATGTCTCTCGGCACGACGATCCTCGGCGTGGTGATCGCGATCCTCGCAGGCGTCGGGCTGACCGTGACGCTCAAGGGCCCGATCAATCAGATCACCTCGGCCATGAGGCGCCTGGCGGATGGCAAGCTCGAAACATCAATCGTTGGCGAGCGCCGGGCCGATGAAATCGGCGATATGGCCCGCGCGCTCGGCGTATTCAAGAACAATGCCATCGCCAAGGTCGAGATCGAGGAGCGCAGCGAGATCGAGCGATCGAAGGCCGAAGAGGAAAGGCATCGCAACGATGAGGAAAAACGCGCGGTCGAAGAGCAGATAGACTTCGCGGTGACGGCACTGGCACAGGGTCTCGGTCGACTGGCGCAGGGCGACATTTCGCAGACGATCGCGACACCCTTTTTCGGACGGTTGGAGCAGCTTCGCAACGATTTCAACGCGTCGCTGCTGCGGCTGCAGGAAACGATCGACCAGATCCGCACGAACACCCGGATGATCGAAGGCAATGCCGGGCAAATGGATCTCGCCGCGGGCGATCTAGCAAGGCGCACGGAACAACAGGCCGTCGCACTCGAGGAGATTGCAGCAGCCATCGAAGAAATCACCACGACGGTTCGTTCGTCTGCAGCCTGCGCCGATGACGCCCATCAGATCATCACCGACACCAAACAGGCGGCCGATTCGTCATCCCAGGTCGTCGCCAGTGCTATCGATGCGATGAGCAAGATCGAAGCGGCGTCCGACGAGATCGTTCAAATCATCGGCGTCATCGACGAAATCGCGTTTCAGACGAACCTGCTTGCGCTCAACGCCGGCATCGAAGCGGCCCGCGCCGGCGAGGCCGGAAAGGGCTTTGCGGTCGTGGCCCAGGAAGTGCGCGAGCTCGCCCAGCGCTCCGCGGAGGCCGGCCAAAGGATCAAACAGCTCATCGGACGTTCGCAGACGGAGATTGCCAATGGAGCGCGTGTCGTGCGCGAAACGAGCGAAGTCCTCGAAAGCATTTCGGCGAAAGTGGTCACAGCCTCCGAGCAGATGGACGTGATCGCCCGCTCGAGCAGAGAGCAGTATAACGCCCTTCATGAAGTGAATTCTTCCGTCAACCGGATGGACCAGATGACGCAGCAGAATGCGGCCATGGTCGAGGAAACCAGCGCGGCGACGAAGGAACTTGCCGACGAGACGAGGATACTCCTCCAATTGATTGATCAGTTCCAATTGGCGGAAACGGACGCGCTTCGTCGAACCGCTGCGGCATAGAACCGTACCCCCCGGCCAGCGGCTCGAGCTTCGCGACCTTCACTGTCGCGATGCGCTGAAACGCTCCGGCCGAAACTCCGCCAGCAGCGGATGGCGGCGTCCAGTGACGATTTCGTCCGCCAGCAATTCGCCGGCAATCAGGCCGAGGGTGGCGCCGCTATGGCTGAAGGCAACGAAATAACCAGGGATTGACGACAGCTCGCCGAAGACCGGCTCGCCATCGCCCGGGATGGGCTTCGGCCCGACCCCATAATCTTCGATCTCCAGTCGCGGATTGCCTTCGAGAACCCTTGATGCCTCGCGCAGCAGCCCGTCCAGCGTCGATTGCCTGACTTCGTAGCTGCCGTCAGGCTTCACGCTCACCTCTTCCTCGGACCAGGCGGAATCGAGCGCAAAGCCGCCGCTGGGCATCGGCCGGATGGCAATGCGGGGAGTATTGAGTACGGCCTTCAGCGGGTGGCGGATCGGTTTGGTCCTGACGAGAAGGGCGACAGGCGTTGCATCCTCGATATGCTGGCCGGCCTCGGCCACGATTGCGGGAACATCGCCGCCCGCAGCAAGCAGTACGGCATCCGCATCGCGGCGCATGCCGTCGGCCGTGATCACGCCGCAGGCCCGCCCGCCTTCGACATCGACCGTCGCGCGCCCGGCATCGGTAATGATCTCACCGCCCAGCGAGCGGAACTCTTCCGCGAGTGTGGCGATCAAGGACGGAAGATCGATCCAGCCCTCCCCGGGGTTGAAGATCGCGCCTTGCGGCGTCACGGCGCTTGCGTCGACACCTGGCGTCGTCCCGGCAATTCCTTCCCGGTCGAGCCATTGCGCGTGATAGCCGCGATCGCGCTCATAGTCGAAGATCTCGGCGATCTCGTTGCCGGCATCGTCCGCATCCCATGTCAGGCCGCCGTCGAAACGCAGCCACGGCGCATTGGGATATCGGGCGGCCAGGGTGCGATAGCGGTCTATGCCGGCCAAACGCAGCCGGTGATAGGCATCGGAGCGTTTACGCGCCGAGTTGAGCCAGGCAAGCGAACGGCCTGAGGCACCGTTGGCAAGCGGGCCGTCATTGACGAGCACGGTGCGGACCCCGAGCCGCGCCAGATGAACGGCCGTCGAGACGCCAAAGATCCCGCCGCCGATGACGATGACCTTCACGGGTTTGGTGGAAGCATTCATGTCGATAACCTTGTTTCCTGCTCTTTCTACATCGGGTGAAAAATCCGGTGCGTCCGGCGTGCGGAAGACCGGCGCCCATGCCTTGCCTCGGGCGCTTTAGAGGACCTCGGCAAGGAAGCGCTTCAAGCGCTCACTTTGGGGATTGTCGAATATCTGCTCCGGGCAGCCGGCTTCGACGATGCGGCCTTCATCCATGAAGACGACCTGGTCAGCCACCCTGCGGGCAAATCCCATCTCGTGCGTCACCACGGCCATCGTCATGCCCTGGCGGCCGAGAGCGGCCATCAGGTCGAGAACGCCCTTCACCAGTTCGGGATCGAGCGCACTGGTTACTTCGTCGAACAGGATGAGTTCGGGATCCATGGCAAGCGCACGCGCGATGGCGACGCGCTGCTGCTGCCCGCCCGATAGACCTGCCGGGCGATGATCCTTGCGCTCTGCGAGACCGACCTCGGCCAAACGCGCCTCGGCGATACGTCGCGCCTCCTGTCTCGGCATCTTTTTGATCTTCGTCAGCGAAAGCATGACGTTTTCAAACGCCGTGTGATCGGGAAACAGGTTGAAGTGCTGGAACACCATGCCGACACGCCGGCGCAGCCTCTCCGGCTTCATCGCCAGGATGCTTTCGCCATCGAGCAGGATGTCACCGCCTTTCGGTTCGACAAGCCTGTTCATGCAGCGCAACAGCGTCGATTTTCCCGAGCCGGAGGGGCCGATGATGCAGGTGACAGTCCCGGCGGCAATGTCGAGATCGACCCCCTTCAGGACGTCGAGATGGCCATAGGCCATGGTCAGGTCCCGGATATTGAGGGCCCCACCCTTGAAGCGCGGTTCCATCTCCTCGACAGATTTGGCCGCGGACTGCGGACCGGCAGCGGCCTGCAACTCGCGCACCTCGAGCAGCCCACTTGCCGTGCCGGGGCCGTGGCCTTGTTTTCCCAGGCGCAGTCGCGCATCGATATAATTGACGAAGTGGGTCAGCGGCACGGTGATGACAAGGTAGAAAACACCCGCTAGCAGCAGCGGCGACAGATTGCCTGTGACCACCGCCTGATCCTGCCCGACACGGAAGATCTCCCGCTCGGAGGCGAGCAATCCGAGGAAATAGACAAGGCTGGAATCCTTGACGTTTCCGATGAACTGGTTGACCAGCGCCGGCAGAACGCGCCTGATGCCCTGCGGGATGACGATCAGGCGCATGCCCTGCCCGTAGCTCATGCTGAGCGCCCGACAGGCTTCCATCTGACCGCGCTCGACGCTTTGGATCCCCGACCGGAAGATTTCGCCGATATAAGCACCGGCGATCAGGCTGAGCGCCAGGATGCCGAGCGGAAATGGCGACGGACCGAAGATCTCCCGGCCGATCCGGGCAAAACCCTGACCGATGATCAGGATCGTGACGATCGCCGGCAGCCCGCGGAAAACATCGGTATAGAGGCGTGCCGGCAGCCGGAGCCAGCGGGACTGCGAGATGCCCATCACGGCAAGAACCATGCCGATGACGACGCCGAGCACGGTCGAGGCGGCGGCCAGGATCAATGTGTTTTTCAGGCCGACGCTGATCATGCTCGGCAGCACTTCCGCCATGGCATCCCAGTCGAGGAAGCTGCGGCGCAGATTTTCAAGCCAGTTCATCGAGATCCCCATTGGAGCCCTTGCCGGGCACGCTGCCGCTCGCAGGCTGCGATCGGCAGCGCCGTTTGTCAGCCGTCCGCTCTGAACGGCCGGCCTGCGGCCTTACTTCTTGGGAAGATACTGGTCCGGCATGGGCGAGCCGGGAAACCACTTCTCATAAAGGGACTTCCAGGTGCCATCCTGCATCGCGTCGTGAAGCGCGCCGTTCAGCGCGGTCCGGAAGGCATCATTTCCCTTCTTGACCACGAAGCCTGCCGGCGCATCGAAGGACGGAATGTTTACCGCAACCTTCAGCGCGGGATAGCGCTCGCCATATTGCTTGGCGGCCTCGTAGTCGAGAAAGTGCGCATCGATCGTTCCGTTGTTGAGGGCGGCCACGGCGGAATTGTTGTCGGGGAATTTCACCAGATCGGTCTCACCGAAATTCTTGGCCGCATAGACTTCCTGCAAGGTCCCCTGCACGACGCCGAGACGCTTGCCCTTGAGGCCACTGGCATCCTTGATGCCGGCATCCGCAGTCAAGACAGAGAGATAACCGGCAAGATAGCCGTCGGAAAAGTCGACCGTCTTCTTGCGGGCTTCGGTGGTTCCGATCGCCGCAACGGCAACATCGAACCGTTCGTTAGCGACCGACGGCAGAAGGGCTGAAAATTCCTGGCCCGTGAACGTCACCTTGTCCTTTGGAAAACCGAGGCGGGAGACGACGTTGAGAAACAGCTCGATATCGAAACCCGTGAACTGGCCGTCCGCCGTTGCAAACGTATAGGGCTTGGAATCGCCCATCGTGCCAACGCTGATCACCCCGGGCTCGATTAGCTTATAGGGATTGTCAGCCGCCACCGCGGATCCTGCACCCACTGCAAGAAGGCATGTCAAAAGGCCGGCCCGCAATGGGGCGAGGGTGGCCGCAAATGATTCAAAAGGCTTCATGTTCGTTCTCCGCTCTGAAAGGAATGCTCTTGTCGGCATTGTCGCGTCGCCCTGCCCCCGTCGCATAGTGCGGCAGAGTCTTCTGGACAGGATACCGGTCTCCTGTATAAAGAGACCGGTCTCACAACATATTTGATATCCGTCAATTGACCGTCCGTCAACAACTCTTGTAGTCCTCGGCTCATGGAAGATTCCGCTCATTCGAAACGTTCAGTCACGGTCGCCGATGTCGCGAAGGCCGCAAAGGTCTCGAAGGCGACGGCGGCCCGCGTGCTCGGCGGCTACGGCGTGGTCAGCGCCAAGATCACGGATCAGGTCATGGCGGCGGCAGTCGCGCTCGAATACCGCCCGAACGAGCTCGCCCGGAGCATGAGCACCGGAAGATCCGGCATCATCGGGGTCGTGGTCGGCGATATCGAGAACGCTTTCTTCAGCCTGGCGGTGCGCGGCATCAGCGATGCTGCACGGCTTGCGGGCTTCAACGTCATCATCGCGAATTCAGGCGAACAGCTGGATGCGGAAAAATCGGCCGTCGACCTTCTGATCGGCAAACGCGTCGATGGCCTGATCGTCACGCCCGCTCGCTGCGACAACATCGATCACCTCCGAGATATCCGCCGCGCCGGCGTGCCGCTGGTCCTGTTCGACCGGGCCATTCCGGAACTCGATGTCGACGCCGTGACCGGGGACGACCGGGATGCGGCAGTCACCGCGACCCGGTATCTGATCGGGCAAGGGCATCGCCGCCTCGCCTACGTCTCCGCCATGGATGCCGAAGGCGGCGGACTCACCGATGTCGGGCGAATATCGAATTCCGCCGTGCGCGAACGCGTGGAAGGCTTCGTGAGCGTCCTGACCGAGGCGGGCCTGCCGAACCCTCTTCATTATGTCAGGCTTGGCGCCACCGACCAGCAACAGACGGACGGCGTGATCAAACGCCTGGTCTCGGAGGGATCCCCGCCGACTGCACTCTTGGCATCCGACAGCCTCGTCGGCTTGCGCATCTTCAAGTCGCTGCAGTCGCTCGGCCTGTCAATCCCGAGCGACGTGTCGATGATCTGCTTCCTGGATGCCGACTGGACCAGCGTCACCGTTCCACCGATCACCATCATCGACCAGCGCGTCTACGAGATGGGCAAGCTCGCGAGCGAACGTCTGGTCGCCCGCATCGAACGCACGCCTCTTGCCGTCGAACGTCTGCGCGTCAGTACGCGCCTTGTCGTACGCGGCTCCGTCGCGACGATCGGCCGGTGAGACCGCAGATCCAGGCGGAATCAATCGGTCGCACAGCAGCATTGTGATCGGCCGTGTGTATCGATGGCCACCGATTTGTTATTGCATATAGTTCCTGTTGTCTTTGCCTGGCCTACGTTATTTAATACTGAAAATACTCGTCATGGGATTTTCAGAAAGATCATGCTCCAGTCAAATGAGGTTTCATCTGAGCTGATAGATTTGATCTATGGAAGTCTCTTCGGTGAGTGCAACTGGCAGGATTTTCTGGATCGAGTTGCGCAAACTTCGCCCAATGGAAAAGCTGCACTCCATTACCACGATCTGGCCTCGCCTATTGCCCATGTTCCTTACGTATCGGGCTTCTCGAGGACCGAGGTCGACCAGTTCAGCAGCCACTTTGCCTCGGTGAACCCTTGGATTCCGAGATTGAGCGTCGTGCCCGTCGGCCAGGGGGTCTGTGGAGACGAAATCTTTCCACGCAAAGACTTGCTCAAATCGGAATTCTACAACGATTGGCTGAAGGGGCAGGCCGGCTGCGAGACGAGCATCGGTGTCTCCATCATCCGGGAGGAAACCCGCACCTTCGTTCTGTCGACCTGCACGTCGTCGGCAGACCCCGATTTCAACAAAGCGGCAGCCGGGCGCTACACGATCCTCGCGCCGCATTTGAAAAGGGCTTTCGACTTCATTCGGAAGCGCGATCTGCTGGCGCCGGAAAAACAGGCAACGCAAACCTTGCTTGATAGTATCGGCGCCGGACTGATCTACGTTTCCGAGCAAGGGCGAGCACGCCAATGGAATAAGAGTGCGGAAGCCTTCGTGGAAGCTGGCTTCCCTGTGCATATCGCGCCGGATGGCAGGCTCGCACTTCAATGCGAGACATCAGCTGCCGTTCTCGATTTCCTGACGTCCAGAAAGGGTGTGCAAACAAAGCCGCATACGGCAATTGTAAAGGGTAAGAACAAGGCCAATTACCGCATCACCCTCGTCCGACTGCAGTCCGATGCATTCACCGAATTCCTGGAGGGGCCGACCGTGGCCGTGATCATCGAGCCGATGATGACGACACCATTCAGTGAGCGGCGAGACTTCCTGATGGAAACATACAAACTGACTGCGACGGAAATGCGGATCGCATCCAGCATTGCCTCAGGCCGTTCTCCAAAGGAAGTGGCTGTAGCCGATCACATCAGCTACGAGACTGTCCGGACTCACCTCAGAAACATTTATTCCAAGCTCGGGGTCAATTCCCAGGTTGGTTTGGTGGCCCTGCTCATGCGCTGAGCAGCATCGACGCGGCGGTCAGTTCGAGCAGAAAACCAACCCGTTTAGATCTTTGTCTTGATGCATGCCGTTGCCCAAAACCGCTGCACGCTTTTGGGCGACATGCATCAATCGTAGAGCTCACCACGACCGATCTGTGCCCTGGCGGGTTCGTCGCTGATGGCGGGATCGTCGGCCGGATCTGGATCTCTCTTGTTGGCGTCGCTCAGAAACTGCACAGCCTTCAGGAGCGCTGAGGTTATCTCTTCGGTGCCCCATCCGGCTTCATTGGCGGCTGCAATAAGCCTTTCCAAAGCCTCGCGCGCGGCGGCGGTCGCCTCTTCGAAGCGCTGCGCGGGAGCTTCGGCCTTCGGTGGTGGAAAGGTCATCGGCATTCCCTCCATGGATTGGCTGTTGGAGATGAACGCAGCCCGCGGGAAATGGATGCATAACCACGCTGATTTAACCAGCGAACACCCGCGGCGCGACAAGGGCCGACGACCCCTCTGCGTCAGATCACCGTCTGCAACAGAAACGGAGAGCGCTCCAATGGCTGCTGGGCGAGGATCCGCAGCATGGCGGGACCTTGTATGCCTGACGTCGTGCACGAGCGACCGTCGTGATAGACCACCGTCATCACGCGGCTGAGACTATTGTACCTGATCTCTGCGATCGTGCGCGTGTGAACCGGAAAGATAAATTCGTGGGGCTGTGATTTTCGCCCCGAAGTCTTCAAGGTCATTGCGACGCCCCCGCGAAACAATAGCATTTTGGCCCGACCGTGCCTTAACCCGAGCCTAACGACGCCTATCAAGCACATATTGCTGCGACGGTCGCGTGACATCGGCGTGACACGCAGAATCGACATTCCCAACTCAAGACCGACTTCGTGACACGTCAGTTGCAAAAGCGGCGATCAGCCGTCAATGCAATGTCCTGCGGATCTCGTGTGCAAGAACCTGCTGCGGCCAGCCTTCGACCGTGCGTGCCAGCGATCGCACAGCTTCGTCCATGTTGAAAACCATGTCCCCGAGCCGCTCGATCTCATAATCGAGCTCGTAGACCTCGACTTCGTCAAGACCTTTGCTCTGGAGCAGTCGCTTCATTGCTTCGATAAGCCGCTCAGTCCGCCCAACGATATCAAGAGCGCTTCGGATAATAATATCGACCATGCACGTCCCCTCGCTTCGATAAGGGAGCGTCGGCCATAATCGCGATGCTGACAATCCTGAAATCTTGTCAGACGCGGCCTCACATCGTGTCGTAGAGAGTGCACGACTGACGCCGCGCCTAGTCGTCGTCGAGCGAAAAGACCGGCCGGTAGTGGCGCTCGGCGATCAGCAAGCTCCGGTCGGGCCGGATGATGTAGATCTCCTCGACCTGGCGTCCCCATTGATCTGTGAAGGTATGCGGGAAGGAAGAGCCGACGGGCGACTTCGTCAACTTCGTGCGCGGTTGACCATTATAGGTGATGCTGCCGGGAATGGGCGCCAGCCCCGCCGACGAATAACTGCCTGCGCCGGTGGTGCAGCCTGTCAGCACAACGGCAAGTATCAACCCAAATACTATGCTCCGGTTCATCGAGCCCTCCAACTGCTTCGTCCTTCACGCAGCACTCGTTTTATCGTCAATGTAACAGGGGACGATAGACATTGTTCCAGAATCGGTCGGAGCAAACGCAGTCGTCCATCCCTCGTGTTGGCGTTGAATTTTTCAGAAAAAGGCGGCATTAAAAATTCGTTCAAAGCGTGGCAGTGATTTAACTCTGGGATGGAACGCTGTTTACCCATGCGAATAGTTCCTGGAACCATCCTTCTGGCTGTCGCGACGATATTGGCCGCACCGGTCTTCACGCGTGCCGAACCGGTGAAATCCACGGATGTTTCCACGGTCATTCTCTCCGTCTCACCACGGACAGTTCGTTGGGCCACCGTCTACAAACATCCGGATTCCGCCGATCACGATCCCTATTACCATGTGGAGGTGATCGAGAAGGAGCAAGGTTCGCCGCCATGGCAATTCAAACGGCTTGCCGCACATCTTGCCGTAACGGCAGACGCTTTGGACAGGAGCCGTCTGAGACAAAAGGCCAAGACCTATTATTACAAGGACCTCGAATTCCGGATCGCCCACCGAGCCTGGCGCACACAACCTCTCATCCAGCGGGACACCGGGGTTTGCCGCACGACAATTCTTGAATGCGTCGGGGCTGCAGGCAATAGGCGCCCATAATGCATGTGGATACGGTGAAGGCATGGCCGTATTAATGCGGGAGGATGAACGAAAGTAACGTTCGGCGATGCTAGCAAGAGCAGCGGGATGTGCAGGGGCGGCAATCGCCGCTCTGTGGGCGGCCCGTCAACTAAACCGAATTTATTCATTCCCCGAACCGCTTGATGCTGAACTCATGAATGTTGCGAGAAATTTTGGCATTTTCATTCTGCCGGCGCTCGTTCTGCTGTTGGCAGGACCGTTCAGGATGTGGTTCGACAGATTTGCGCCGCTTTATCCCTTGGTGCTCGGCGCCGGCGTCCTCAACATCTATCTGCAGAATGATGCGCTTGCCGCCGGTCTGCCAATCATCGTGCTCGTCTATCCCTTTCTGGTAATCTTTGCGCTCGCCTATCTGTTGCGCGGGCGAGTGCCGCGGGCTTAGAAAAGCCGGAACCCCCATTCCGGTGCATCTGACAACACCCATATTTCCGGTTTGGCATCCGAATTCAAAGGGTTGCAAGAATCGAAGAAATACACTTTATGTGTGAGAATGAATCGCAAAACCACCCCTGCTAGAGAAAATGCTGCCGCCCACGGCCGGCGTAGGGATGGCCATTTTTTGTCAGCCCTGGGGTTGCGGCTGATCCGAACCTTATCGCCCCCCAATTAGCTTACCTGATCACCAGGACATGCATTCGCCTCTCCGTTCTCAGCGTGGGAGAGACACGTCCGGATAATGTTCACAAACCTCGCATCTACTTTCTCCATAAGGACATCTCGATGAAGCCCATACGCAATCTCCACATGATGATGGCAAGCGCCGCATTCCTGACGCTCGCCGGCCCGGCGCTTGCCCTTGATGGCGCCGACATGATGAAGAAGCTCAATGCCGCAACCAGTGCCGGCGGTACGGTCATCACTTTTGAGAAGGCGGATGTCGACGGCGACACGGTAACGGCGACAGGCGTCCGGGTGGGATATGCGAACCTGCCCGGCGACACGCTGAAAATCGGCGACCTCACCTTTGAGGGCGTCGAGGAAACCGAAGGCGGCGGCTACTACGCCAAGGGCGTCTCTTTCCCGGATATCGATATGAGCCAGGAGGAAGGTCGTTTTTCCGCAAAGGACATCCTGATCGTCGGCCTCACGATCCCCGCCAATGCATCAGGCGACACGCTGAACGATATCCTCCTCTATGAAACCGTCAGCACCGGCCCAATCGCTCTCAACATCAAGGGCAAGGACGTGCTTGCTATCGAGAGTATCGAGTCAAACCTCGGACGCCAGGACGGCGGCTTTGCCTATGACGCCAATGTCGCCGGCATCAAAGCCGACCTGTCGCAGGTCGAGGAGGCGAGCGCGAAGGAGGCCATCGCGAAGCTCGGGCTGACGACGCTCGACGGCACCGTGACGATGAAGGGCAACTGGGAGATCGAAAACGGCAAGGTCGCCGTCGACGAATATGCCTTCGATTTCAAGAATATCGGCCGGCTGAATTTCGCCGTCGACTTCTCCGGTTACACGCTGGGCTTCATCAAATCGCTGCAGCAGGCGGTGAAAACCGCCGAGGCCAATCCGAACAAGGAAGAGGCCAACCAGGCCGCCGGCCTTGCGATGTTGGGGCTGATGCAGCAGCTGACGTTCAACAGCGCTTCGATCCGCTTCGACGATGCCTCGATCACCAAGAAGGCACTTGACTATGCTGGCTCGCAGCAGGGCGTCACGGGCGATCAACTGGCGCAATCGCTGAAAGGTCTTGTGCCGATGATGATGGCACAGCTCAACCTACCCGAGCTGCAAAACCAGGTTTCGGCCGCCGTCAACACCTATCTCGACGGTCCGAAAAATCTGACGATCAGCGCCGCGCCGGAAAAGCCGGTTCCCTTTCCGATGATCATGGGTGCTGCCATGGGTGCACCGAACACCATTCCCTCGGTGCTCGGCGTCAAGGTCACCGCGAACGACTAGAGCAATTCCAGCAAAAGGGCGTCGCAGTTTTGCGTCCGGACTTGCGTGAAAACAAAGAGATAGAGCATTTCCGTGATTCGGAAAAAAACGGAAATGCTCTAGGTGCTCTAGGATCTTTGCAGGGCGCTTCACGAACGCCGGCTGCCGGAGGCGGGTTACTTGCCAACCTCCCTCTGGATCAGCCCCTTCAGGAATTGCTCTAGAACTCGTCGCTGCGACGCTTCACGGCGTGCTTCAGAGCTACCATATGCCTTCGCCGCTCCAGCACATAATCGGCATATCCGACGCAGATGAACAGCAATGTCGGGCCGGCGTATATGATGATCAGCGCCAATGCGATAAGGATGAATGCGGTCGTCATGGTCGTATTTTCCATCAATATTAGGCGTGCCGCATCTGAAGCGGCGAAACGGACGGAGCCTCGTCGCGACGATCCCTGTCCTTATTCCTTCAAAATTCGCCGGCCTGCTATTCGTTCCCTTCCCGATCGATTTCCATTCGTTTGGGATACCCGATTGAGCGACAATGACGAAGTTGACGGCTCGCCCCAACCTCGATCAGTCCCGTGGCCGTTCCTCCCGCATTGCCGCCGTCACGCTCTTGAGCAGCGGGCTCGACATCAGATCCTCGAGCAAAAACGATAGCTTCGGCTTCCAGTTCGGATAGCTGTCACTGGTGCCGGGAACATTGGTCGGTCTCTTCTCGTCGGTAAGGTCGGCGAGACGGACCACGGCGAGAAGCGAGGGTGTCCTGGCGATGAAGCGATAGGCGCTCACGGTCAGTTCTCTCAGCGTCCGCTCGCTTGCTTTGGCGCGCGCGAGGCGGGCCGGCAGATCGAGGCCGGCGAGCTTGAAGGCGGCCTTCAGGTTTCTCCGTTCTCGCTTGCGGTATTCGCGATGTTTTTCGGTGAGATCGGGCGGCACGATGCCGTGGTCGGAGCGGGCCTGAATGTCGGCGCTACGCCACCAGCCGGCAAGCGTCTGATGGTCGTGGGTCGAAATGCAGGCCAAAGCGAGGACGGGATAGACGTCCGCCGGCTTGAAACCCTGTTCGTCCTGTTCATAGGAAAGAATGCGATAGGAGAGAATGTGGGCCGCCGCCAGATCCTCCTGCAATCCGTTGGGGATCAGCCCCAAATCTTCTGCAATGACCAGGCAGCGATGTTCTGCGGATAGCTCGGCGAGGATCTGCAAAAGCCGATCCTCGGGATAGCGGACAAAGGCGCCTTTGTCCGGCCTGCTGCCTAATGGCACCAGGAAGAGGCGGCGAAGCGCTGCGGCGTGGTCGATGCGAATGGCGCCCGCATATCGCATGGCAGCGCTCACCATCCGCCGGTAAGGCGACATTTCTCCTGAAGCGATTGCCGAAGGCAGGTATCCGGCGAGGTGCCAGTCCTGCCCGTCCACGGCGAAGGGATCGGGCGGGCTGCCAATTGTGGCCTTCGAGACGTAGATGTCAGGCTCGCTCCATGTCGCCGAACCGTCGACCGCCTCGCCGACGGCCAGATCGAGATAGAGCCCGATCCGCAGGCCGGCCTTCCCAGCCCGGTCCGCCGCCTGCGTTAGCTGCCGATGGGCGAGCCATTGCAGCCACATGTGGAAGCGGACATCGTCCGCATGCCCACGCTCGAATTCGGCGACAGCGGCGCTGTCGAAGTGCTGGAAGTCTGCCGGCCAGCTTTGCCAGCCGGCGCCCGAGCCGCGCTCGACCATGGAAAAGGAGAGGCATTCGAAAAGCGCGTGAAGGCGCAGGCTGTCGCCGCCTTGCGCAACAAAAGCGTCGAAATCGGCCGGGTCGTATGTTTTGTCACTGACGCGGCGCTGTCGCCAGGTCGGCCAGAGATTGCGAAGGGCCTCGAGCTTGATCTCTGCTACTCCGACGTAATCGACGAGATCGGTTTGGCGAAGGCTTGCCAATTGCCGTTCGAGTTCCGGACTACAGACAAAACCCGGCAATCGGTCGACCGCGATATAGAGCGGGTTGAGATGCTGGCGGCTCGAGGGCTCATAGGGGCTGCAACGCTCGGGATCGGCGAGAAACGGCGCGTGAAGCGGGGTGAGGCCGATGAAATCGGCGCCCAGCGATCCCATGAGATCCGCCATATCGGCCAGATCCTCGAAGTCTCCTATGCCCCAGTTGCGTGCCGAACGGAGCTCGTAAAGCTGCAGGCTCACACCCCAGACCCGCGTGGCGGAAAGGAAATCCGGCAGAAATGACGTGGGAATCTTCCTGCGTGCCGGCCTAGGCTCCCGCCGCGGCGCGCCGGCCTCATGATCGACCGCTCCCGTCACGTCGATCTTCAATGCCGAGAGGATCTTGCGCTTGGTCTCGCCCGATACCGTCACCTCCCGGTTGTCCGGACTGGGCCTGGTCGGGCTGATGCCGTGCCGGCGAGCGAGCTTGTCGAGCTCAGCGGATTTCATCGTTCGATCGCCTTCCTGTCAGCCCGCCCTCACGCTTCGCTGATGCTCCACATCACCGTCCAAGGCGCGAGATTATCGCCGTCGCTGCCGCCGAGACGGAAGATCGTCTCGGCGTCGTCCTGCTGCAAGGAGAGCGGCACCGCCTCGTTGCCGAGATTGGCGCGCAGATGAAGACGCCGGTTTTGCGCCAGGGTCCAATCCACCGCGAGCGCGCTTCCGGCTGAGCGATAGACCGCCTTTCCGGCGCCGGCGCCTTTCAGCAAGGGCACGATCCTTCGGTGCCGGAGCCCGAGAAGCGTCCTGTAAAAATCAAGAACATCGGAGGAAGCGCATTTCGACCAATCCAGCTTGGCGGCGGCAAAGGTCGATGGCGCCGTCGGGTCGAGAAGATCGTCTGCGTCGAAGCCCGGCAGACGCGACAGCTCCTCGCGGCGGCCTCTTCTGACCTTCTCGTTCAGATCCTCGTCGAAATCGCAGAAGAAGGGGAAAGGCTCTCTGGCGCCCCATTCCTCGCCCATGAACAGCATCGGGATCTCGGGCGCCAGCAGGTAGACTGAAGTAACGGCCTTGACGGCATCCGCCGGGCTCGAAGCCAGAATCCGGTCCCCCAGCGCCCTGTTGCCGATCTGGTCGTGGTTCTGGATGAAGGAGATGAAAGCGGTGGGCGGCAGGTGACCGCTCGGCCTGCCGCGGCTTCCGCCGCGATAGGGCATATGCTCTCCCTGAAACACGAAGCCTTCCGCCAGCGCCCGGCCGAGCTTGCCGGGGTCTTCGGCATAGTCGGCATAATAGCCGAAGGTTTCGCCCGTGGCGGTGATGTGCAGCACATGGTGCACGTCGTCGTTCCATTGTGCGGTGAAGAGGCTCGCCTCGCCGTTTTCGTCACGCGACAACAACTCGCTGTCGTTTTCCTCGTTTTCGACGATCAGGTGAATATGCCGACCGACCGCCGCCGCCCTGACGCGGCGGGCAAGCGCGTGAAGCAGATGCTCGGCGCTGTCGTCCTTGATGGCATGGACGGCATCGAAGCGGAAACCATCGAGCCTGAATTCGGTGATCCAGTAGAGGGCATTCTGAATGATGAATTCACGGATCATCGCCGATCCGTCGCCGTCGTAATTGACGCCGTGGCCCCAGGGCGTCTTGTGGTGGTCGGTAAAGAGCGGCGCGTAGGAAGGGATAAAATTGCCGTCCGGTCCGAAGTGATTGTAGACCACATCCAGGAAAACCGAGATGCCGCGCGCATGCGCTGTGTCCACCAGCGCCATGAAATCTTCCGGACGGCCATAACTGCTGTCCGGAGCGTAAGGAAGCACGCCGTCATAGCCCCAGCCGTAGCGGCCCGGGAATTCGCCGACCGGCATGATTTGCAACGCCGTGACGCCCAGTTGTTGCAGATGGTCGAGACGCTCGATCGCCGCCCTGAAACTGCCCCCAGGCGTGAAGCAGCCTATATGCATCTCATAGATGATCATCTCCTCCCAGGGGCGGCCCGCCCAGGCATCCGTCTTCCAGCGATAGGTGGCAAGGTCGATCACTTCGCTCGGACCGTGCGCATCCTGCGGCTGAAACCGCGAGGCGGGGTCCGGAACTTCGGAGCCGTCCGGCAGGACAAAGCGATAAAGCGTACCGGCATGGGCATCCGCAACTGCACAGCGGTGCCAGCCATCGTCAGCCGCCTGCATTGGGCGCAGGCCAGCGCCTTCGAGCTTCAGCGACACGCTATCATGCAAGGGAGCCCAGAGGCGAAACAGAATGCCCTCTTCGGTGAATGCGGGGCCGAACGTCATTTTGGTCAAGGGAAAGCCTTCGATGAAATCGGGATGGGATTTGGGTAACTTTTGCCGGGGCAAAAAGTTTCGTCCGCAGGCGGACGCACGAAAGCGGCCGCTGTCACCAGGATGGCCGGGCCGGTCGCCTTACGCTTTGATCGTCAGGCCGCCGCGATTTTGCCTGAGAGCGCCTGGTCCATGGCCGCCTGGAGTTGCTCCTGCGTGAATGGCTTCTTCATCCGCAGCATCCGGCCGAGGCCATGGTCTTCGGAAAACTCGGCATAGCCAGAGGCAAGGATGATCGGCAGGCCTGGAAAGGAAGAGCGAAGGTGACGCGCAAGCTCCGCGCCCGTCATACCCGGCATGGCATGATCGGTGATGACGAGATCGCAATCCTGTCCGCCGGCAAAGAATTCCAAAGCCTGGGACGCGGAAGAAGCTTCCTGCGGCAGGTGCCCGAGATCCTCCAGCATCGCTACGGTTCCCGTCCTGACCAGCGCGTCGTCGTCGACGACGAGAATGGCAAGCGGCCGAGACGAGGGTTTCAACGGCTCCGTCGCCGGAGGCTCGACGGCCGGCAGCACTTTGACGAAGGTTTCGGCGACGGGCAGCCACAGGCATATGGTCGTGCCCTTGCCCCTTACGCTCGATATCTGGATCGAGCCGCCGGATTGCGCCGCCAGGCCATGAACCATCGACAGGCCGAGACCGGTGCCCTTGCCGACCCCTTTGGTGGTGAAAAACGGTTCTGCGGCACGCGAGACCGTTGCCTCGTCCATTCCCTCGCCATCATCCGACACCGATATCCTGATGTAATTCCCGCCCGCGAGGCTGGCCGGCCGGCTCTCTTCGGCCGCCGCGGCAACCGTCACTACGCCGCCACTTTCGAGTGCGTCCCGGGCATTGACGAACAGGTTGAGCAGCGCCAGTTCCAGTTGGTTGCTGTCGACCAGCAGGGGCGCGAGATCGGCCGGGATGCTTTTGCGGATTTCGATGCGCGGCCCCACCGCCTTGGCGAGGAGATCTTCGACGTTTTCGAACAGCCTGAGGAAATCCACCGCCTGCGGCTTGAGCTCCTGGCGGCGCGCGAAGGCAAGCAGGCGTTGGGTCAGCGCCGTGCCGCGCTCGGCCGCCTGGATCGCGTTCGTCACCAGGCGTTCGCTGCGTTCATCCGGCGGAAGCCGTTTCTTCAGAAGATTGAGGCTGCCGAGAACCGCCATCAGGAGGTTGTTGAAGTCGTGGGCGACGCCACCCGTGAGGTGACCGATCGTGTCGAGCTTCTGCGCCTCGAACAGCTGTGCGAGCGCCTCCTCGCGCTCCCGTGTCCGTTGATCGATCCGATGTTCGAGCTCTTCGTTGAGTTCACGCAACTGCGCTGCCGAAGCCTCGAGCTCGGCGGTACGCTGGTGAACGCGGGCCTCCAGCTCGGCGTTCAGGCGTTCGAGCTCCCGCGTCTTCCTGTAGAGATCGGCAAAGACCCGCACCTTGGCTCTCAGCACCTCCGGGACGATCGGGACGGAGACGTAGTCGACCGCGCCCACCGCATAGCCACGCAGCCGATCCGGTTCGGCGAGCATGACGGCGGAGACGAAGATGATCGGCGTGTTCTGATAGCGCGGATGCTGCCGGATCATGCTGACGAGCTCGAACCCGTCCTGTTCAGGCATGCAGACATCGACGAGGATCACCGCGATTTCGGTGCGCAACAGGTGCTCGAAGGCCTCGCGGGCGGATTGCGCCTTGATGAGGTTTTCTTCGAGTTCTTCGAGAATGACCTCGTAACTCAGGAGCTTGGCCGGCTGGTCGTCGACGAGGAGGATGTTGACGGGGTTCATGGCCAGATCCTCAACGATGCAGCCACATGCGAAGAGCCGACAGAAGCTGTTCGGTATTGACCGGCTTCGCCAGGTAGTCCGAGGCGCCCGCTTCCAGGCATTTCTCGCGGTCGCCCTTCATCGCCTTGGCCGTCAGCGCCAGGATCGGCAGCCGCCGGAACCGGGGCTCCGAACGGATGACCTGCATCGTCTCATAGCCGTCCATTCCAGGCATCATGATGTCCATCAGCACGATCGCGACTGAAGGTTCGTTGTTGATGACGTCGATGGCTTCGCTGCCGGTCGTCGCGGTCAGCACCTTCATTCCCCGGCGTTCGAGGACACTGCTCAGGGCGAAGATGTTGCGGGCATCGTCATCGACGAGCAGGACGGTTTCACCGACCAGATCCTCATCCGAGCTGTGCAAATCCCGCAGCGTTGCCTGCTTTGCGGCCGGCAGGTCGGCGACGACCCGGTGCAGGAACAAGGCCGTCTCATCCAGAAGGCGCTCAGGCGACTCGACCCCCTTGACCACGACGCTGCGGGCCATGCTGTGCAGCGTCGCGTCTTCCTCGGCGGAAAGCTCCCGGCCGGTGAACACGACCACCGGCACCTCGCCGATCTCGGCGTCGTCGCGAATCTGCTCCAGCACGTCGAAACCGGACATGTCGGGAAGGGAAAGGTCGAGCACCACGCAGTCGGCGGCATTGTGCCGAAGGACGGCGAGAGCCTCCGATCCGGAGCCGACGCTGGTGATGTCGATGTCGTCATGTCCGAGAAGGGCGGTGACGCTCAGACGCTCGGCCTCGTTGTCTTCCACGAGCAGCAGGTGCTTGCGGCGCGGCTGCGCATAGGCCTTCAGTCGCGACAGCGCCTTGCCAAGCCCTTCCGGCGTCGTCGGCTTGCTCATGAACGCGAAGGCGCCGCGGGTCAGCCCATGTTGGCGATCCTCGTCGAGGCTGATGATCTGGACCGGAATATGCCGCGTCTGCGGATTCTGCTTGAGCTGGCTGAGCACCGTCCAGCCAAGCATGTCGGGCAGGAAGATGTCGAGCGAGATCGCCGCCGGCCTGTAGTCCTGGGCCAGTGCGAGCGCATCGCTGCCGCGCATCGCCACCAGAACCTTGAAGCCGTTGTCGCGGGCGAGATCCACCAGGACGCGGGCATAATGCGCATCGTCCTCGACGACGAGCAGCACCGAGTCGCCGGCTGCTATCTGGTGGCGATCGTCTTCGACATGTTCTGCAGGCTTTTCGGCCCGGCGGCTGGCGGCGGCTTCGGCGAATTCCACGACATTTGCCGGCGGAACGGACTTCGGCGCAACCGCGCCGGCGCCGACATAGGTGAGCGGCAGGTAAAGGACGAAGGTGCTGCCGACCCCGGGCGTGCTGCGCAGCTGGATCTCACCGCCCAAGAGGTTTGCCAGTTCGCGGCTGATCGCTAGGCCGAGGCCCGTGCCGCCATATTTGCGGCTCGTCGAAGCATCCGCCTGCTGGAAGGCCTCGAAAATGATGCGCTGCTTTTCAGGCGGTATGCCGATGCCGGTATCGACGACTTCGAAGGCGATCACCGAAGGCGCGTGCTTGAGCGAGGGATGATCGGACGACCAGCCGCTCGTTGCCGCAGCGACGCGAAGCGTCACGCCGCCCTGCGCGGTGAACTTGAAGGCATTCGACAGCAGGTTCTTGAGGATCTGCTGCAACCGCTTCGAATCCGTGATGAGGCTCTTTGCGACATCGGCGCCGACATCGACTGCGAAAGACAGGTTGCGGTTTTCGGCCTCGTGCCGGAATGGCCGCGCCATCATCTCGAGCAGATTGCTGACGAAGATCTCCTCGGCATCGACCGAGACCGTTCCGGACTCGATCTTCGACAGGTCGAGAATGTCGCTGATGAGGTTCAGCAGATCGGTGCCCGCGCCGTGGATCGTCTTGGCGAACTCGACCTGTTTTCCCGACAGGTTGCCATCCGGATTTTCTCCCAGCTGCTGGCCGAGGATGAGGATCGAATTCAAAGGTGTGCGCAGCTCATGCGACATGTTGGCGAGAAATTCGGATTTGTACTTCGACGTCAGCGCGAGCTCGGTTGCCTTTTCCTCCAGCGCGCGCCGGGCCTGCTCGATCTCCTGGTTCTTCGCCTCGACTTCGACGTTGCGTTCCTCCAGCTGCTGCGCCTTCTGCCCAAGCTGCTCGTTGGTCTGCTGCAACTCGCGCTGCTGCGTCTGAAGCTCGGCGGCAAGCTGCTGGGACTGTTTGAGCAGGCCTTCGGTCTGCATGGTCGCTTCGATGGAGTTGAGGACGATGCCGATCGATGTCGTCAGCTGGTCGAGGAAGGACAGCTGCAGCTCAGTGAATTCGCCGGCGGAGGCAAGCTCGATGACCGCCTTCACCTGCCCCTCGAAATGCACCGGCAGCACGATGGCGCTTCTCGGCAGGGTGGTGAACACCCCGGAACTGATTGGAACGACGTTATCGGGAAGGTCGGTGACCAGGATGCGGCGGGCGTCGCTGGCGCATTGCCCGACAAGTCCCTGGCCGAATTCGAGCCGGGCCGGATGCGCCGCCTCGACCCCTTGCGCATAGACGGAGAGCAGCGACAAGACCGGCTGCCGCTCGTCGGCATCCACCTGGTAGATGACCCCCTGATGGGCGCCGACCAGAGGTGCGAGCTCCGAAAGCAGCATCTTGCCGACCAGCGTCAGGTCGCGCTGGCCCTGCAGCATATTGGTGAAGCGCGCCAAATTGGTCTTCAGCCAGTCCTGCTCGGTGTTGCGCTCTGTGGTCAGGCGCAAATTGTCGATCATCGTGTTGATGTTGTCCTTGAGTTCGGCCACTTCGCCACGCGCGTCGACCTTGATCGAGCGCGTCAGGTCGCCCTTGGTGACGGCGGTCGCCACTTCGGCAATGGCGCGCACCTGCGTCGTCAGGTTGGCGGCCAGCAGGTTGACGTTGCCGGTCAAGTCCTTCCAGGTGCCTGCTGTGCCCGGAACATTCGCCTGACCGCCGAGGCGGCCTTCCACGCCGACCTCACGCGCCACCGTGGTCACCTGATCGGCAAAGGTCGCAAGCGTGTTGGTCATGTTGTTGATGGTTTCGGCAAGGGCGGCCACCTCGCCCTTGGATGCGACGGTGAGATTCTGCTTGAGGTCGCCGTTCGCCACCGCCGTCACCACCTTGACGATGCCGCGGACCTGCTCGGTCAGGTTGGCGGCCATGACGTTGACGGTGTCGGTCAGGTCCTTCCAGGTGCCGGCGACACCCGGCACCTGCGCCTGGCCGCCAAGCTTGCCTTCGGTGCCAACCTCGCGGGCAACACGCGTCACTTCGCCGGCGAAAGCATTGAGCTGGTCCACCATCGTATTGATGGTGTTCTTCAGTTCGAGAATTTCCCCCTTCACGTCGACGGTGATCTTGCGCGACAGGTCGCCGCGCGCCACGGCCGTCGTCACTTCGGCGATGTTTCGAACCTGGGTCGTCAGATTGGCGGCAAGCAGGTTGACGTTGTCGGTGAGGTCCTTCCAGGTGCCGGCGACGCCGGGAACGACGGCCTGGCCGCCGAGCCTGCCATCGGTACCGACTTCGCGGGCGACACGCGTCACTTCGCCGGCAAAGGAGCGAAGCTGATCGACCATGGTATTCAAAGTATCCTTCAGGAGCAGGATTTCGCCGCGCACGTCGACGGTGATCTTGCGCGACAGGTCGCCATTGGCGATCGCGGTCGCCACCTCGGCGATGTTGCGCACCTGCGCCGTCAGGTTGCCGGCCATCGAGTTGACGCTGTCGGTCAAGTCTTTCCAGGTGCCGGCGACACCGGAGACCTGCGCCTGGCCGCCAAGCTTGCCTTCGGTGCCGACTTCGCGCGCCACACGCGTCACTTCGCCGGCGAAGGCGTTCAGCTGATCGACCATCGTGTTGATGGTATTCTTCAGTTCGAGGATTTCCCCTTTCACGTCGACGGTGATCTTGCGCGACAGGTCGCCGCGCGCCACGGCGGTCGTGACTTCGGCGATGTTGCGCACCTGGCCGGTGAGGTTGGAGGCCATGGAATTGACGTTTTCGGTGAGGTCCTTCCAGGTGCCGGCGACGCCCGGCACCTGCGCCTGACCGCCGAGCTTGCCTTCGGTGCCGACCTCGCGCGCGACGCGCGTGACTTCGGAGGCAAACCGGTTCAGCTGATCGACCATGGTGTTCAGCGTCTCCTTGAGCTCGAGGATTTCCCCCGAGACCGACACCGTGATTTTCTTCGACAGGTCGCCATTGGCGATCGCGGTCGAGACTTCGGCGATGTTGCGCACCTGTGCCGTCAGATTGCCCGCCATGGAATTGACGCTGTCGGTCAGGTCTTTCCAGGTGCCGGCGACGCCAAGCACGTTCGCCTGGCCGCCAAGCCGCCCTTCCGTGCCGACTTCGCGCGCCACACGCGTCACCTCGCCGGCAAAGCCGTTGAGCTGGTCGACCATGGTGTTGATGGTCTCCTTCAGTTCGAGGATTTCCCCCGACACGGTGACGGTGATCTTCTTGGAAAGGTCTCCCTGGGCGACGGCGGTCGCGACTTCGGCGATGTTGCGCACCTGCCCCGTCAGGTTGGAGGCCATGGAATTGACGCTGTCGGTCAGATCCTTCCAGGTGCCGGCGACGCCGCGCACATTGGCCTGGCCGCCAAGTCGCCCTTCCGTTCCCACTTCGCGGGCCACACGTGTCACTTCCGAAGCGAAGGCGTTCAGCTGGTCGACCATCGTATTGATGGTTTCCTTCAATTCGAGAATCTCGCCCTTCACGTCGACGGTGATCTTCTTCGACAGATCGCCATTGGCGATCGCGGTCGAGACCTCGGCGATGTTGCGGACCTGCGCCGTCAGGTTGCCGCCCATCGAGTTGACGTTTTCGGTCAGATCCTTCCAGGTGCCGGCGACGCCGCGCACATTGGCCTGGCCGCCGAGCCGGCCTTCCGTACCCACTTCGCGGGCCACACGCGTCACTTCCGAAGCGAAGGCGTTCAGCTGATCGACCATCGTGTTGATGGTCTCCTTCAGCTCGAGGATTTCGCCTGACACCGTCACGGTGATCTTCTTCGACAGGTCGCCATTGGCGATCGCGGTCGAGACCTCGGCAATGTTGCGCACCTGTGCCGTCAGGTTCGAGGCCATGGAATTGACGTTGTCGGTCAAGTCCTTCCAGGTGCCGGCCACGCCCGGCACCTGCGCCTGGCCGCCGAGCCGCCCCTCGGTGCCGACTTCACGCGCCACACGCGTCACTTCGCCGGCAAAGCCGTTGAGCTGGTCGACCATCGTGTTGATGGTTTCCTTCAGTTCCAGGATTTCACCCGAGACGTCGACGGTGATCTTGCGCGACAGGTCGCCGCGCGCCACGGCAGTGGTCACCTGGGCGATGTTACGCACCTGGGCTGTGAGGTTACCGCACATGGCGTTGACGCTGTCGGTCAGATCCTTCCAGGTGCCGGCCACACCCGGCACCAGCGCCTGTCCGCCAAGCTTGCCTTCGGTGCCGACTTCGCGGGCGACGCGCGTCACCTCCGAGGCGAAGGACCTGAGCTGGTCGACCATCGTGTTGATCGCTTCTTTCAGTTGCAGGATCTCGCCGCGCACGTCGACGGTGATCTTCTTGGAGAGGTCGCCATTGGCAACGGCGATCGTCACCTCAGCGATGTTGCGCACCTGCGCCGTCAGGTTCGACGCCATCGAGTTCACGCTTTCGGTGAGGTCCTTCCAGACACCCGTCACTTCGGGCACCTGCGCCTGTCCGCCGAGCTTTCCGTCCGTGCCGACCTCACGGGCAACGCGCGTCACTTCCGATGTGAAGACGCTCAGCTGCTTGATCATCGTGTTGACGATATCGGCCGAGCGCAGGAATTCGCCTTTGAGCGCCCGCCCGTCGACATCGAGCGGCACGGTCTGCAACAGGTCGCCCTTGGCAACGGCCGTGATCGTCCGGGTCACGGCCGTCGTCGGCCACAGGAGATCGTCGATCAGGCCGTTGATCGATCCTTCCATCTCGGACCAGGAACCATCAGACAGGCCGAAGCGCACGCGCGTGCTCGTTCGCCCGTCCCGGCCGACGACCTGACCCACATGCTCGAGCTGCTGGGCCATGCGTTGATTGGCGGCAATGATGTCGTTGAGAGCGTCGGCGACCTTGCCGGTGACGCCTGTGAGATCCGACCGCATCCGCACGGAAAAATCGCCGCGCCTGACTGCGACAAGGACCTCCAGAAGCGCGCTGGCGTCGTCGAACGCCATCGTCTTGTGGTCGTGCCCATTGATGCTGTCCGGCGTGACGCTATCCCGCGAAAATTCACTGGCTTGATTACTCACGAAAATCCCCCCTGTTCGACTGGAGATAATTTAGTGCTCGAGTGGAAAAAGGGTATGGCCGGACCGCGCGGTTGTACAGACCGATATGTCCTGCCGTCAGCCGTAAACTTCGCCTGCGCGGGAACAGTTTCCCGCCGGCCGTCGTTTCCACCCCGAATGGAGAGCGACATGTCGAACGTCTCGAGAACAGGCAAGGAAGAGATCAACAACGCGACCAACCCGAACACGTTTGGAAAGTCGGTCGAGAGCCAGGCGCAAATCGAGGACGCGGCTGCGCAGGCGGCGGCCGGCGCTGGCGGCGAAATGCTCAACATCTACCGATTGGAGCCCGTCGCGGCGCCTGACGATCCGCGATGGGACAATTCCCCGGGGCACGGTATTGTCGTCGTCGCCGCCAGGACGGCGGGCGACGCCAGGATCGTCGCTGCGGCTCGTGAGCTCGACTTCATGGAAGTGGATGCGGCGCCCGCCGAGGATGTCACAACCGTCAATGCGAGCGCCTTTCGGGACGACAAGCTCTACACCGTCATCGAGATCGATCGGAACCGGCGCGATGTCACGCGCGGGATCGTCGACGGTGAAGTTACCGTCGACACGATCCGGCCGGTTCAACCGGACTGACGTAGCAATGTCCCGGCGCAATCGGCGACGCGCCGGAGCGTCATCAAGTGGCCCCTCGTTTCCTCGGAGCTCTCATGAATACGGCCAACCTTCAGCTCAAGGGCCTGATCATGGCAATGGCGTCGATATGCGACGCAATCGTCGAGAAGGACCTGCTCACCCGTCAGGAACTCAATGCCGCGCTCTCGAAAGCCAAGAAGGCCATCGAGGACGACGACGACCATGAGCTCTCGGATGCCAACCGCGCCGCGATCCTGTTTCCCATACGGGTGCTGCAACTCGCCGAGGAGGCAAGCGGGCGAGGCGAACAATTGACGTTTTCGGATTATGCCAAGCTCGTGGGAAAGATGAGCTGATGACCATGTTCGAGTCGCGGTCCCCGCTCCGCGCCTCAGTGGCAGGCTTAGATGGTCTGAAATCAGTCGAGCGGTTGCAACCGGCTCGGTCTGTTCCTCTATAGATCCGCGATAGAAACCAACGCGTTGTTCGACGCGTGTCGGCGGGAACAATTCTCGTTCCGCTCCTTTCTCGAAAATCCTTGTTGCAAATCAGTCGCAATTGCAGAATAGATAGGGGCAGGCTTATCAGCAGCAATTGCCAATGCGTCGCATTTGCATCAGCGGACTGATTGCGGTCGACGCTGCGCCAAGGCGAGATCGGGAAACGATGGATGACGCAAAGAGAGAGGAAAGTTCATGCTTAGTCGAATGAGACGCCGGGTCGTAACCGGGCTGGCGGCCATCGCCGCACTCGGCGTGATGGCTGGCAGTGCCGCCGCGCAGGAGAAGTTCAAAGCTGTGACCACCTTCACCGTTATTGCCGACATGGCCAAGAACGTGGCCGGTGATGCGGCGATCGTGGAATCGATCACCAAGCCGGGCGCCGAGATCCATGAGTATCAGCCGACGCCCGGCGATATCCAGCGGGCGCAGGGCGCGCAGATCCTCCTGTCGAACGGGCTCAACCTCGAGCTATGGTTCCAGAAATTCTATCGGAATCTCAAGGATGTTCCCGACGTCGTGGTCTCGACCGGCGTCGAGCCGATGGGCATCAGCGAAGGTCCCTATAGCGGCAAACCCAATCCGCATGCCTGGATGTCGCCGAAGAATGCGATCATCTATGTCGACAACATCCGCGACGCCTTCGTCAAATACGACCCGAAGAACGCCGAGATCTACAAGGCCAATGCCGAGGCCTACAAGAAGGAGATCGAGGCGACCATCGCGCCGATCCGCGAGAAGCTCGATACCATTCCCGAGGACAAGCGCTGGCTGGTGTCGAGCGAAGGCGCATTCTCTTATCTCGCCCGCGACTTCGGCTTGAAGGAGCTCTATCTGTGGCCGATCAATGCCGATCAGCAGGGCACGCCACAACAGGTCCGCAAAGTCGTCGATGCCGTCAGGGCCAATAAGATCCCTGCCGTGTTCAGCGAGAGCACGGTGTCGGACAAGCCGGCCCGCCAGGTCGCCCGCGAGACCGGCGCCCGGTATGGCGGTGTTCTCTATGTCGACTCCTTAAGCGACGCCGACGGTCCCACGCCGACCTATATCGATCTGTTGCGCGTGACCTCCGACACTGTCGTCAAGGGCCTAGCCGAAGGCCTGTCGCAATGAATGCGATCGTCTCCCCGGTTTCCCCCGCATCTTCGGATGTGGGGGCCGGCATTTCCGTGAGGGATGCCACGGTCACCTATCGCAACGGCCACACGGCGCTGCGCGACGCCAGCTTCCAGACACCCACTGGCACCATCACCGCGCTCGTCGGTGTCAACGGTTCCGGCAAGTCGACCCTGTTCAAGGCGATCATGGGCTTCGTGCGTCTGGCCAGGGGCGAGATTTCGGTGCTCGGCATGCCGGTCGAACAAGCGCTGCGGAAAAATCTCGTCGCCTATGTGCCGCAATCGGAAGAAGTCGACTGGAATTTTCCGGTGCTGGTCGAGGACGTCGTCATGATGGGGCGCTACGGCCACATGGGGATGATGCGAATACCGAAGGCGGCCGACCACGAAGCCGTGTCCAAGGCGCTCGCCCGCGTCAACATGAGCGAATACCGCAAGCGTCAGATCGGCGAGCTGTCCGGCGGCCAGAAGAAACGCGTCTTCCTCGCTCGGGCGCTGGCGCAGGACGGTCGCGTCATCCTGCTCGACGAGCCTTTCACCGGTGTCGATGTCAAGACCGAAGAGGCCATCGTCAAGTTGCTCCGCTCGCTGCGCGACGAAGGCCGGGTGATGCTGGTCTCGACGCACAATCTCGGCAGCGTGCCGGAATTCTGCGACCGCACGGTGCTGATCAAAGGCACCGTATTGTCCTACGGACCGACAGACGAGACCTTTACGCAGGAAAATCTCGAAAGAACCTTCGGCGGCGTGCTTCGCCATCTCGTGTTGAATGGCTCCGGCGGCAAGCCATATCCCGTCGGCATCCTCACTGACGACGAGCGGCCGCTGGTCCTGCGGGAGGGCAAGCTGCTCGCGCCGGCCCCGGCGAACAAAAGCGATGGACAAGCCTGATGGCCGGCATTCTCGAACCCTTCACCTATGACTACATGCTGAACGCCATGTGGGTATCGGCTCTTGTCGGCGGTGTCTGCGCCTTCCTCTCCTGTTACCTGATGCTCAAGGGCTGGTCGCTGATTGGCGACGCACTTTCCCATTCCATCGTGCCGGGTGTCGCCGGCGCCTACATGATCGGACTTCCCTTCTCGATCGGCGCTTTCTTCTCCGGCGGCCTGGCTGCCGCAGCGATGCTCTTCCTCAACCAGCGCACCAAGCTGAAGGAGGACGCCATCATCGGCCTGATCTTCTCCTCATTCTTCGGGCTTGGCCTGTTCATGGTATCGCTCAGGCCGACTGCCGTGAACATCCAGACGATCGTGCTCGGCAATATCCTCGCGATCACGCCCGAAGACACGCTCCAGCTTGCCATCATCGGTTTCGTTTCGCTCGCCATCCTGCTGGTGAAATGGAAGGACCTGATGGTCGTTTTCTTCGACGAGACCCATGCCCGTTCAATCGGACTTAACCCGACGCGGCTCAAGATCATGTTCTTCACGCTGCTGTCGGCATCGACGGTCGCGGCACTCCAGACCGTCGGCGCCTTTCTCGTCATCTGCATGGTGGTGACGCCGGGCGCGACGGCTTACCTGCTGACGGATCGCTTCCCGCGGCTGCTCGTCATCGCCGTGGCGATCGGGGCAGCGACCAGCTTCATCGGCGCCTATGTGAGCTATTTCCTCGACGGCGCGACCGGTGGCATCATCATCGTCCTCCAGACGCTGATCTTCCTTGCCGCCTTCTTCCTGGCGCCGAAGCACGGAATGCTGGCAAGCCGGCGCAGAGCCGCACAAGCTCTGGAGGTATCCCCATGAATGGTCTCACCGCCCTGCTGGCGCCGTTCCAGTTCGATTTCATGATCAACGCCCTGATCATCTCGGTGCTGATCGCCATCCCGACGGCGCTGCTCTCCTGCTTCCTTGTGCTCAAGGGCTGGGCGCTCATGGGAGACGCCATGAGCCATGCCGTATTCCCGGGCGTGGTCATTGCCTATATCGCGGGCTTTCCCTTCGCCATCGGCGCCTTTGCAGCCGGGATGGTCTGTGCGCTTGCCACCGGTTTCCTCAAGGATAACAGCCGCATCAAGCAGGACACGGTGATGGGCATCGTATTTTCGGGCATGTTCGGGTTCGGCCTGGTTCTCTATGTGAAGATCCAGTCCGAGGTGCATCTCGACCACATCCTCTTCGGGGACATGCTCGGCATCGGGTTTCCCGACATCGTGGAGACGGGAGCCGTTGCGATGCTGACGGCCACCATCATCGCCGTCAAGTGGCGTGACCTGCTGCTGCATGCGTTCGATCCGGCGCAGGCAAGAGCGGTCGGACTGAGGGTGAACCTCCTCCACTACGGCCTGCTCTGCCTGCTCTCGTTGACGATCGTGGCAGCCCTCCGGTCGGTCGGGATCATTCTCGCCATCTCGCTGCTGATCGCACCAGGCTCCATCGCTTATCTGCTGACGCGCCGCTTCAGTGCGATGCTCGCTCTGTCGGTCGCAATCGCGGTGATCACGGCCTTTTCCGGCGTCTATCTTTCCTTCTTCATCGATAGCGCACCCGCTCCGACCATCGTTCTTCTGTTCGCGATCGCCTTTGTTGGAGTCTTCCTCCACGCCACCCGCAAGACCGCGCGCATCGAAACGAGCGAGGCAACCTGAGGAGCCGGCGTTGCCCCGGCGCATGTGCTCTGCTCTCGAATTTTGCGATAAGTTGATTTATTCTGTCTTGTTTTCTGGCTACTCCCAAGGCTATACCCCGGCCGCATACACTCACGCACCGGGGATTTCTTCGTGACCAGCCTCAAATCAATTCTGGCCGCCTGCGGCCTTTCCGCCCTGATCGGTTTTGCCGCAAATCCATCTTTGGCCGGTTCGACGACCTACCCGTTGACGCTGGAAAACTGCGGTGCTGAGGTAACTTTCAAGAAGGCGCCCGAGCGGGCGATCGGCCTCGGCCAGAACAGCGCGGAAATCCTGCTGTTGCTCGGCCTCCAGGACAAGATGGTCGGCACCGCCTTCTGGCCGAGCAAGGTCCTGCCGCAGCTCGCCGAGGCCAATGCCAAGGTCAAGCTCCTGACTGTCGAAATGCCGACCTTCGAGTCGATCCTCGCCGAAAATCCCGACTTCGTGGCGGCGGCCTTGCCGAGCCTGGTCGGGCCGAACAGCAAGGTCGCCAAGCGCGACGATTTCGACAAGGTCGGTGTCGCCACCTATCTCTCGCCCAGCACCTGCCTCAGCACCAAGGACGTCAAGGACCAGTACGGCAGCCGCGGCGAGCTGTGGAACATGGATCTTCTCTACAAGGAGATCGACGAACTCTCTGAGATTTTTGACGTCGCCGACCGCGGCCAGGCGCTGATCGCCGACTTCAAGGCGCGTGAGGCCAAGCTTCGCTCCGGCGTTTCCAAGGACGGCGTGAACCTGTCCTATGTCTTCTGGTTCTCCAGTCCCAGCCCATCGGCCGATGCCTATGTCGGCGGCAAGAACAGCGCCTCCGGCTTCATCGCCGACCTGCTCGGCGGGCATAATGCGATATCAGCGGAAGCCGAATGGCCGACGATCGGTTGGGAAGGCATCATCGCCGCCAATCCTGACGTGATCGTCGTGGCCAGCCTCGACCGTAACCGTTGGGAACTCGACAAGCCGGAGGCCAAGATCAAGTTCCTGAACACCGACCCGGCCGTCAGCCAGACCCCAGCCGTCAAGAACAAGGCGATCGTCGTCATGGACGGCCAGGCGATGAACCCGACCATCCGCACGATCTACGGCGCCGAGCAGGTGGCCGAGCAGTTGAAGGCTCTCGGTCTGCTGAAGTGACGGAAGCGGGCAGTCTCTTCCGGCAGCTGGGAGCGGCCACCGCACTGCTGCTCGCCTCCCTCTGCCTCATCGCTGTCGCCGTCGGCGTCAGCGTCGGCATCGGCGACCTGCCGATCCCGCTGGCGACCACTTTTTCGGCCGTCACCAACCGGCTCGGATGGACCGCGGTCGAACTGAACCGCATCCACGAGACCGTCATCTGGGATTATCGCCTGAGCCGCGCGCTCGTCGCCGCCTTCTGCGGCGCGGGCCTTGCGCTGTCGGGCGCGATCATGCAGTCGCTGCTGCGCAATCCACTTGCCGAACCCTATGTGCTCGGTATCTCCGCCGGCGCCTCCACCGGCGCCGTCGCGATCGTCATCTTGGGCGTCGGCTCGGGCGCGGTATCGCTATCGGCCGGCGCCTTTGCAGGGGCCTTCGCGGCCTTCTTCTTCGTCGCGCTGTTGTCGAACGGCACGCGCGGCGGCGCGGACCGCACCATTCTCGCCGGTGTGGCCGCATCGCAGCTCTTCAACGCCTCGACCTCCTATATCGTCACCACCTCGGCCAATGCGCAGCAGGCCCGCGACGTCATGTTTTGGCTGCTCGGCAGTTTTGGCGGCGTGCGCTGGCCGGAATTCGCGCTGGTTTCGATCGTCGTCGGGTTCGGCCTCGCCGCCTGTCTGTTCTACGCCCGCGTGCTCGACGCCTTCGCTTTCGGCGACGAGGCGGCATCCTCGCTCGGCGTCAATGTCGGCCGCGCCCGCATGGTGCTCTTCGCGCTGACCGCGATGATGACGGCGACGATCGTCAGTATGGTTGGCTCCATCGGCTTCGTCGGCCTCGTGGTGCCGCATGTCGCCCGCTTTGTCGTCGGACCGCTCCATATCCGGCTGCTGCCGGCCTGCGCCATAACAGGAGCGATTTTCATGGTGCTCGCCGACATCGCCGCGCGCGCCCTCATTCCCAACCAGATCCTGCCGATCGGCGTCGTCACGGCCCTGGTCGGCGTTCCCTTCTTCTCCCTCATCCTCTACCGGTTCCAGCGCGCGACATGAGCATCAAGGCCGACAACCTCACCTGGAAAATTGGCAGGAAGACCATTCTGGACGGCGTCTCCCTGGAAGCGCAGCCCGGCCGGATGCTCGGTCTGCTCGGGCCGAACGGCTCGGGCAAGACCTCGCTGCTCAGGCTTCTCGCCGGCCTGAAGCGGCCGCATGCCGGCCGCGTCACGCTCGACCGCAGCGATATCGGCACGATCAGCCGTCGCTCGATCGCCCGGCGCATCGCCTTTGTCGAGCAGCATGCCACGACGAATGCCAATCTGAAGGTGGTCGACGTCGTCAAGCTCGGAAGGTTCCCGCACCGTTCGATGTTCTCGGGCTGGACCAAGGCCGACGAAGAGGCGGTCGAAAGTGCGCTTGCGCGCGCCGGCATGGCGGAGAAACGCGACGATCGCTGGCAGAATCTCTCGGGCGGCGAAAGGCAGCGCACCCATATCGCAAGGGCACTCGCTCAGTCGCCGCAGGAGCTGATCCTCGACGAGCCGACGAACCATCTCGACATCCAGCACCAGATCGGCCTGATGCGGCTCGTCTCCGGCCTGCCGATCACCAGCATTGTCGCTTTGCACGATCTCAACCATGCCGCCATGTTCTGCGACCAGCTGATCATCATGCAGCAGGGCAGGATCGTCGCCAACGGCGCACCGCAGGACGTATTGAGCGAGGCCCTTCTGCGCGACGTCTTCTCCGTCGAAGCCCGCATCGAAGCCTCACCCTATCACTCGCGCCCGCATATCCATTATCTCAGGTGAGAGCGGCTCAGGTCACGATCTGCAGCGGCAAAGCGGTCGTCTTTTTCAGTGTCTTGAGGACGATGCTTGACTTGACCGACGCCAGATTGTCGGTGACCCGGATCATTCTTTCGAGAAACTGGCTGAGATGTTCGAGGTCGCGCGTCATGACCTTCATCAGAAAGTCGGCGTCGCCGGTCTGCGAATAACACTCCAGGATCTCCGGCGCGGTCTCGATGAAGCGATGAAGCCGCTCGTTGCCGCCTTCCGTATGTGCTCTCAAGCTGACGAGCGTATGGGCAACGACAGTAAAACCCAGTTTCACGGGATTGAGGATGGCGACGACACTCTGGATATATTGCTCGTTGCGCAGCCTTTCCAAACGGCGAGCGCATTGGGTCGCAGAGAGATTGACCTTCTGAGACAGCTCGCTCTGCGTCACCTCGCTGTTTTGCTGGAGGGCGGCAAGCAATTTGATATCGAATGGATCAAGCATGGCCGCCCTCCTCGAACGGTGAATTTCTGCACATCATAGCCATATCGCGCCGATTGTCTGCATGATGGCGCGGTTTCAGGGAGATAATCGCAGAAATTCGTCGTGAAAGTTCAGCTAGTCTGCGAGCCAGAATTCAAGAAACGAGGTGGACTTGTGTTTGACGAACTGAACAGTCGGCCGGCCGACAGCCTGCTTGCACTCATCAAGGCCTTCCAGGCCGACGATCGCCCCGGAAAAATCGACCTTGGCGTCGGCGTCTATCGTGACGCCATGGGACGCACGCCGGTGATGCGTGCCGTCAAAGCGGCGGAACAGTTTCTCCTGGAGACCCAGGACAGTAAGAAATATCTCGGGCCGGAAGGCGACCTGCAATTCGTGCGCCTGCTGCAGCCCATCATCTTCGGAAAATCGCCGACGTTTACGCAACGCCTCGTCGGCATTCAGACACCCGGTGGAAGCGGCGCCTTGCGTCTCGGGGCCGAGCTTATCCAGGCGGCAAATCCATCGGCGAAGGTTCTGCTCGGGACGCCAAGCTGGCCAAATCATGCGCCGATCTTCAGCTCGGCGCGCTTGCCGGTAAAGGAGTACGCCTTCGTCGACTTGGCGTCGCAGCAGGTGATATTCGAAAGCGTGATCGACGCCTTGTCTTCCGCTCGGGAAGGCGACGTCGTTCTCCTTCACGGTTGCTGCCATAATCCGACCGGTATCGACTTCACCATGGAACAGTGGCTAGAGATTACCGAGCTCCTTGTCGCGCATCGGCTGGTGCCGTTCATCGATCTCGCCTATCAGGGGCTTGGCGACGGCCTCGAACAAGATGCCGCGCCGGCACGCATGGTCCTCGACGCAGTCGATGAGGCGCTGATCGCCTATTCCTGCGACAAGAATTTCGGTCTCTATCGCGAGCGTGTCGGCGCACTCTATGTCATGGCCCGTAATGGAGATGACCTGAGGAAAGCCGAAAGCAACATGGCGGCACTTGCCCGTGTGAACTGGTCCATGCCGCCCGACCATGGCGCCGCCATCGTCAGGACCATTCTCGAGAGCACCGAGATGACGGCCATGTGGCGCGCCGAGCTCGACGAGATGTGCCAGCGTGTCAACGGCAACCGGGCAGCGCTCGCCGCCGCCTCCCCTGATCTGGCCTTCATCGCCCGGCAGCGCGGTCTGTTCTCCAATCTCTCCATGTCGAAGGATACGGCCGTAGCGCTCAGAGCGAGCCACGGTATCTACATGGCGGATTCCGGGCGCATGAACCTTGCCGGCATGCAACCGGCCGACGCCGGCGCCATTGTCGCGGCGCTTCGAGCCGAAGGCTGCCTGAAATCATCGACGGTCGCCTAGCCGAACGCCCGCATTGGAGTCTTCAGATGAGCAGGAAAGAAACGACCGGTCAGGCGATGACCCGTTCCCTCGTCGCCCATGGGATCGACACGGTCTTCGGCATCCCCGGCGCCCACATGTATGATTTCAACGATGCCCTTTACGGCGCCGGCGATAAGGTTCGGTTCATTCACACCCGGCACGAGCAGGGCGCCGGCTATATGGCTTACGGCTATGCCAAGTCCACCGGCCGGATCGGCGCCTATACCGTCGTGCCTGGGCCGGGCGTCCTCAATTCCGGCGCAGCTCTCTGCACCGCTTATGGCGCCAACGCGCCAGTGCTTTGCATTACCGGCAACATCATGTCCCATTTGATCGGCCAAGGCAGAGGGCAGTTGCACGAATTGCCGGATCAGCTCGCCACGATGCGCGGAATCACCAAGACGGCGGAACGCATCAATCACCAGTCCGAAACCGGTCCTGTCATGGCCGGGGTCGTCAGTAAAATGCTCTCGGGCCGCCAAGGTCCGGGAGCGGTCGAAGCGCCATGGGACGTGTTTGGACAATCGGGCCCTGAAATCGACCTTCCCGTCGGTTCGAGAGCGCTTTCTCCGGTCGTGAACCCCGATGCGATCGCCGCCGCAGCGGCACTGATTTCAGGTGCCAAGAACCCGATGATCATGGTCGGCGGCGGTGCGGCAGATGCCGGCGCCGAGATCGCAGCACTTGCAGAACTGCTGCAGGCCCCCGTCACCGCCCATCGCTCCGGCAAGGGCATCGTCGCCGACGACCATCCGAACTATCTGAATTTCGTCGCCGCCTACGAATACTGGAAGAAGGTGGACGTCCTGATCGGCATCGGCAGCCGGCTCGAATTGCAGTTCATGCGATGGAAGTGGCTGCCCAAAGGTCTCAAGGTCATCCGCATCGATATCGATCCGACCGAAATGGTCCGCCTCAAGCCCGATGTCGGCATCGTCTCGGATGCCAAGGCGGGAGCACAGGCTCTGCTCGATGCCGTGGCAGGTTCCAGCCGCGAGGATCGCACACGCGAATTTGCCGAACTCAACGCAGAGGCCAGGTCTCGCTTCTCGGCAGTGCAGCCGCAGCTCGCCTATCTCGATGCCATCCGCGAAGCTCTGCCAAGGGACGGCTTCTTCGTCGAGGAAATCTGCCAGATGGGCTTTACCGCCCGATTTGCATTCCCGGTCTATGGCCCTCGCCAATACGTCACATGCGGTTATCAGGACAATCTGGGTTTCGGCTTCAACACGGCCTTGGGCGTCAAGGTCGCTCATCCCGACAAAGCCGTTATTTCCATTTCCGGCGATGGCGGCTTCCTGTTCGGCGTTCAGGAACTTGCCACAGCCGTCCAGCACAAGATCAATGTCATCGCTGTCGTCTTCAACAATTCTGCCTTTGGCAACGTGCTGCGCGACCAGAAGCAGGCGTATAAGGGCCGCTATCTTGGCTCAGACCTCACCAATCCGGATTTCGTCGCCCTTGGCGAGAGCTTCGGCATTCGCGCGTTCAGGGTGACGAGCCCCGGCGCATTGAAAGACGCGATCGAGAAAGCCCTATCACTCGACGAACCCGTTCTCATCGAGGTTCCGGTCGAGAAGGGATCCGAGGCGAGCCCCTGGCCTTTCATTCATGCGGCTCCGCATGCCGAATGATGCCAGACGACCGCGAAGCCGCAAGGGACTGAGACCTCGTCAAGGCGACGGCCCTTGCAGAAAGATCGTCGACAGCGGCGGCAGCGTCAGCGACAGGGAGGCGGCCCTGCCGTGGGCCGCCACGGGTTCAGTCGACACCGCGCCATTGACCAGACCCGAGCCGCCATATTCCCGTGCGTCGGTCGTTATCCGTTCGATCCACACACCGTCGCTCGGCACACCGATCCTGTAACCGTAACGCGGCACCGGCGTGAAATTCGACACGACCAGGAACGACGAAGCGCGGGCGGGCGCGTAACGGAGCATCCCGAGAACGGAATTGACGGCGTCGTCGGCTGCCGCCCATTCGAAGCCCTCCGGGTGAAAGTCGCCGAACTGCAATGCCGGCTCTTGCCCGTAAAGGCTGTTCAGATCCCGCACCAGCCGCTGGATCCCGACATGCTGGGGCCGGTCCAACACATCCCAGGTCACCGAACCGTCATGGTTCCACTCGCCCGGCTGGGCGATTTCGCTGCCCATGAACAGAAGCTTTTTGCCGGGATGGCCCCACATGAAGGCAAGATAGCTGCGCAGATTGGCGAATTTCTGCCATTCGTTGCCCGGCATCTTGGTCAGCAGCGAGCCCTTTCCGTAGACGACCTCGTCATGGGAAATCGGCAGCATGAAGCGCTCGGAATAGGCATAGATCATCCCGAAAGTCATCGTACCGTGGTGATAGCTCCGGTAGACCGGATCTTTCTCGATGTAGCTCAGGCTGTCATGCATCCAGCCCATGTTCCATTTAATGTCGAATCCGAGTCCTCCCTGCTCCGGCGGTTTCGTCACTCCGGGCCAGGCCGTCGATTCCTCGGCGATCATCATCGCGTGCGGGCAGCGCTCGTGGATGATGCTATTCAGGTGCTTGAAGAATTCGACCGCTTCCAGGTTTTCGCGACCGCCATATTGGTTGGGAATCCACTCACCCTCGTTGCGGCTGTAGTCGCGGTAAAGCATCGAGGCAACGGCATCCACCCGCAAACCGTCGATGTGGTAACGCTCGAGCCATTCGAGCGCGCTGGCGATCAGGAACCCTTTCACCTCGTTGCGGCCGAGATTGTAGATCAGCGTGTTCCAGTCGCGGTGAAAGCCTTCGCGCGGATCTTCGTGCTCGTAGAGCGCGCTGCCGTCGAAGCGAGCAAGCCCCCAGACGTCTGTGGGAAAATGGGCCGGCACCCAGTCGAGGATGACGCCGAGCCCGGCGCCATGGCACCGGTCGACGAAATAGGCGAGATCCTCAGGCGTTCCGTATCGGCCGGTGGGCGCAAACAGGCCGAGCGGCTGATAACCCCAGGAGCCGCCGAAGGGATGCTCCATGATCGGGAGGAGCTCGATATGGGTAAAACCCATGTCGCGGGCATAGGGAACGAGCCGCTGGCTGAGCTCGACCCAGTCGAGTGACCTGTTGCCATCCTTTTGATCGCGAAGCCAGGAGCCGGCGTGCACCTCGTAGACGGAGAATGCGCCCTCCAGTCTGTCTTGCAGGGATCGGCCCTTCATCCAGCCGTCATCGCCCCATCGAAACGGCGTCGACGATGCGACGATGGATGCGGTCGACGGGGCGGCCTCGCTCGCCCTTGCCACCGGATCGGCCTTCTGCGGCAGGCAGGTCCCCTGCGCGTCGACGATCTCGAACTTGTATCTTTCGCCGGGGGCGAGGCGCGGAACGAACAGTTCCCAGACGCCCGCCGACGGTCTCAGCCGCATCGGGTTTCGCCGCCCGTCCCAGGCATTGAAGTCGCCGACGACCGAGACACGGCGCGCATTCGGAGCCCACACGGCAAAGCGGACCCCTGATATGCCGTCGATCGACATCGCCATAGCGCCGAGCGTCCGGCTCAGGCTGTAGTGGGTGCCTTCCGATATCAAATGGAGGTCGAGTTCTCCCAGCAGCAGGCCGAAACTGTATGGATCCTCGGTGATCTGGACGGCATCCGGCCAGGTGATCCGCAGCCGATATCCCGTCCTCGACGCGGCCACTGCCGCAAACAGGCCGGACGGATGGGCGATGCTGAAAGGCGTCACCACCCGACCGCTCGCCGCCTCGATGAGATCGACCGCTTCGGCGCCGGGCAGGTAGACCCGCACGATCGTCATGCCACCGCTTTCGTGGGGACCGAGGATCGAAAACGGATCGCCATGACGTCCCTCGATCAGGGCCCATAACGCATCCTGTCCGATGCCTGAGAGAAGTTCCGAACGTTCGACATTCATGCCTTCACCCCCGCCAGACGGGATACGATTTCGGTAAAGCCGGATAATGGGATCGGAAGCCATTTCGGCCTGTTGCGGGCTTCATAGGCGATCTCGTAGGCGGCCTTTTCGAGAAGAAAGGCATCGAGAACCCTCCGTCTTTGATTGGCTGGCATATCAAGCTCCTTCGATACGGAGACCGCCTGCGAATAGGCATCGAGAAAAGCCTCCTCGGCATGGCGCCCGAAGCGGGCGATCGCCTCGCGCCGGACTTCGTTCTCGTGTTCGATGACTGCGTCGTTATCGAGTTGGGCGGTGGCCACGAGATAGCTCAGCGATCTCAAAAGCCCGGCGACATCGCGCAGCGGGTTGGTCTTGGCGCGGCGCTCGGTCAGGTTTTTCGCGGGTTCCCCCTCGAAGTCGATGATGACGGCGTCGCCCTCGCTGACGAGGATCTGGCCAAGATGGAAATCGCCATGCGTGCGCGTCATCAGCGTATGCCGGGCGCTCGCCGCCAGCGTCGCGGCGAGCTCGGCGAGTTCGGAACGGCGCTTGAGAAGCGGTGCTGCGAGCAGGTCGATCGCCGGATCGGCATTCTCCTCGCGTTCAGCAAGTTTCGACAGGGCATAGGCAACCTCGCCGGCAACGGCGTTCTTCATCGCCTCGAGCTCGCTGTCGCCTGCGACCACCGGACTGAAGGCTTCGTCATCGGTCTCCCCGGCGAGTACAACATGCAGTTCGCCGAGCCGGAGGCCGACCATCGCGACGAAACTGATCAGCGACCGGAAGACGTCGTCGCCGGGCTGGACGGCCGGGTCGTTCAGCACGAGTTCGTCTGCCCCACGGCGCAGATTGTTCAACATCCAGTTCCAGGCGTCGCCTTGATTGCGGATCGCGCCCTGGACGATGATCAAGGTCGAACGGCGTCCGCTGGAATCGGTGTGCGCGACCTCGCCGAGCAGGGGCGCCGTGTGGTCATAGCCGGCGCGGGTGAGATAGCGCGTCATCTCGACCTCCGGATGGATACCCGGAAAGATGTGCCTGATCAGCTTGATCATCGCGAGGTCGCCGACGATCAGCGAACTGTTGGACTGCTCGGCCGAAAGCCAATGGACCGCAAGGTCGTCAGTGACTTCAAGGCGATCGAGCCGCTCCGTGCCGAGAAATTCGAGGGTGCCGGTGCGGCCGGTGATGCGCGAGCGGTCGCGAAGTCCGCGCAGGATGCCGCGCGCCATCGCCTCCACGGCAAATCCATCCGTCAGGAAGCCGACGCGCCTGCCCTGGCGAATCCGTCCGAGCGCCAGTTGCTGGGTCAGCGCGGAGGGTTGCGCATCGTCCCAGGCGACCGCCAGCGGCAGTTGATAGGATTCGCTATGGTTCGGCAGCACGGCTTCCAATTCACCGAGGACGATACCGTCGGCGAACGGGATCGGGGTTGCGGAGATCAGACGTGCTGCCTGAAGCGCCTGGTCCTTCGCCCCGAACCACCGCCGTTTCGCGAGATAGGCAGGCAGGATTTCAGTGCTGAGGGCGCGCGCAAGCTTGGGTTCATCGACAAGATCGAGCAGGCCGCGGCGGATGACCATCGTCACCAGATCTGGAAGCTGCTCCGGCGGCGCGGTGCGCCATGCCGGCGGGTCGGCATCGGCCTCCAATTGGAACCAGAAGAAGCCGTAGGGCGGCAGTGTCAGCAGATAGGTCAGTTGACCGATCGGCGGGAAGGGTGACATGCCGGTCAATTCGATGGGCACGCGGCCCTCGAAGCTCGACAGGTCGAGTTCGACGGCCTGGGGCAGCCGCGAGAGGTTTGCGACGCAAAGCAGGGTCTCGTCTTCATATTCCCGGAGATAGGCAAGGATCTTGCGGTTCTCCGGTGAGAGGAACCGCAGCGAACCACGTCCGAAAGCCGGATGCCTGCCGCGCAGCGCCAGCATTTTACGCGTCCAGTTCAGCAGCGAATGCGCGTCCGTGCTCTGCGCCTCGACGTTGACGGCCTCGAAACCGTAGAGCGGATCGGCGACCGGCGGCAGGACGAGACGCGCCGGGTCTACCCTGGAGAAGCCGCCATTGCGGTCCGGAGACCATTGCATCGGCGTCCTCACCCCATCCCGGTCGCCGAGATAGATATTGTCCCCCATGCCGATCTCGTCGCCATAATAGATCACCGGCGTTCCCGGCATCGACAGAAGCAACGCGTTCATCAGTTCGATCCGCCGGCGGTCGCGTTCCATCAGCGGCGCTAGGCGCCGCCTTATGCCGAGATTGATGCGGGCGCGCTTGTCGGATGCATAGGTCTCCCAAAGATAGTCCCGCTCGGCGTCGGTCACCATTTCGAGCGTCAACTCGTCGTGGTTGCGAAGGAAGATCGCCCATTGGCAGTTGTCGGGAATCTCCGGCGTCTGACGCAGGATGTCGGTGATCGGGAACCGGTCCTCCTTGGCGATCGCCATATACATCCGTGGCATCAGCGGGAAGTGGAAGGCCATGTGGCATTCGTCGCCGTCCCCGAAATATTCGCGCGTGTCCTCCGGCCACTGATTGGCCTCGGCAAGCAGCATCACGCCGGGATGGGTGGCGTCGAGAGCGGCGCGAATGCGTCTGAGGATTGCATGGGTTTCCGGCAAGTTTTCGTTGATCGTTCCCTCGCGCTCGACGAGGTAGGGGATCGCGTCGAGACGAAATCCGTCTATGCCGGTTTCCAGCCAGAAGCGCATCACCCTCAGCAATTCCTCCATGACGAGGGGGCTGTCGAAATTCAGGTCGGGTTGATGGGAATAGAAGCGGTGCCAGTAATAGGCGCCGGCAACGGCGTCCCATGTCCAGTTGGATTTTTCCGTGTCGATGAAAATAATCCGCGTTTCCGGAAATTTCTGATCGGTATCCGACCAAACGTAGAAGTCGCGCTCCGGTGATCCCGCTGGCGCCTGGCGGGCGCGCTGGAACCAAGGATGCTGATCGGAGGTGTGGTTGATGACGAGCTCGATGATGACGCGGATATTGCGCTGGTGAGCAGCATCGACGAAGGCGCGGAAATCCTCCACCGTCCCGTAATCGGAGCTGACATTGCCATAATCGGCAATGTCATAGCCGTCGTCGCGGCGCGGAGAGGGAAAGAACGGCAGCAGCCAGATGGCGTTGACGCCGAGGGCCGCGATGTGATCGAGCTTCTGGTGCAGGCCGGCAAAATCGCCGACCCCGTCGCCATTGGCGTCGTAGAACGACTTGATGTGCAGCTGGTAGATGATCGCATCCTTGTACCACAGCGGCTGGTGCGAGCCATCGGCATTCATCGCGTCCATTCATGCCTCCCTTGAGCGAATACGCCAGATCGCATAGGGCAGGACCTCGGGGTTGAACCCGAGGCTCTGCCATTTGCCGGTCCACTTGAAACGATGCCCGACGATCAGATCTTCGGCATCCAGCGTGCCGCCGTCTCCGAGCGACCAGTGCCAGAGCGGCAGTTCGACGTCGCTTTGCTGGAAATTGTAGGGGTCGAGGCTGATGGCGATCAGCAGGACATTGTCGCGGGCACGGCTTGCCTTCTCGAAAAACAGGATATTGTCATTTCGCGCATTCAGCAGCGTCAGCCCGAGATGCGAATGCAGCGCGGTGTTTTCGGTCCGGATGCGGTTGAGCGTCCTGATTTCGGCAATGATATTGCCCGGCCGGTCATAGTCCCAGGCACGGATCTCGTACTTCTCGCTGTCGGCATATTCCTTGCGTTTAGCGTCAGGACGCCCCTCGCAAAGTTCGAAACCGTTATAGACGCCCCACAAACCCGACAGGGTGGCGGCAAGGGCTGCGCGGATCAGGAAGGCCGGACGTGGCGCATTCTGCAGGAAATCCGGATTGATATCATGGGTGTTGACGAAGAAATGCGGGCGGAAGAACTCCTTCGCCGGCGTCTCGGTCAGCTCTCGCATATATTGCTCGAGCTCCCATTTGGCATTGCGCCAGGTGAAGTAGGTGTAGGACTGGGAGAAGCCGATCTTTGCCAGCCGGTACATGACCTTCGGCTTGGTGAAGGCCTCCGACAGGAAGACGACATCGGGGTGACGCGCCCTGATATCGCCGATCAGCCATTCCCAGAACGGAAAGGGTTTGGTGTGCGGATTGTCGACGCGAAACAGCTTGACGCCCTGATCCACCCAAAGCTGGACGACATCCCTGAGCTCCACCCATAACGAAGGCAGCGCGTCTTTCGTGTAGAAATCGACGTTGACGATATCCTCGTATTTCTTCGGCGGGTTTTCGGCATATTTGATCGTGCCGTCGGGACGCCAGTCGAACCAGCCGGGGTGCTCCTTCAGCCAGGGGTGATCCGGCGACGCCTGGATCGCGAGGTCGAGAGCGATCTCCAGACCATGCCGGCTTGCCGCCTCGACCAGCCGGCGGAAATCCTCGAACTCGCCGAGCTCGGGATGGATGGCATCGTGGCCGCCGTCCTCCGAGCCGATGGCATAGGGGCTTCCGGGATCGCCCGGCGCGGCTTTCAAACTGTTGTTACGGCCTTTCCGGTTGGTCGAACCGATCGGATGAATCGGCGGGAAATAGAGCACGTCGAAGCCCATATCGCGGATGGCGGGCAATCTGGGGATGACGTCGTCGAAAGTGCCGTGCCGGTCCGGATCGCCGCTCTGCGAGCGCGGGAAGATCTGATACCAGCTGGCAAAGGCGGCCGCCTTCCGTTCGGCATCGACGGTGCTTGCCTCTGAGCGAAGCCGAAACGGCCGGCTGTCCGCCCTGTCCATCAATCCGGATGTCCCGGCATCGAGCAGGATCGCCGTGCGCTCGACATCGGACGCCCTTTCGAGACTGTCGGCGAGGGCCTGCAATTCGGTGCGGAGCGCAGCACCCGCATGCGTCTCAGCCGAGCGGACGAGGTTCAGGCCCTCCTGCAGTTCGAGCTTCAGGTCCAGCCTGGCATCGTTCTTCTTCGTCAGTTCGTAACGAAAGATCGCAAACGGGTTTTTCCATGCCTCGATGGCAAATTCGTAGCGTCCGGTGCGCTCCAGCAGGAATTCGGCGCGCCAGCGGTCGTTTTCGACCAGTTGCATCTCCGTCTCGTTCCAGTCCGCAGCATCGACCGGCCGCCAGAGCAGGACTGCGACGAGCGGGTCGTGGCCGTCGGCAATTATATCCGCCTCGACGGCCACGATGTCGCCGACCACCCGCTTGACGGGAAAGCGCCCGTCGTCGACCCTCGGCATGATGTTTTCGATGGCGAGCCGCGCCGACGCGACCGCCTGCTCGATCTCGAGGATCGGCTGGGATGTGATCGGCGACGGCGCCTTACATTCAACCACCCGGGCCTCCCCTGCCCGCAGCCGCAGCGGCGCGCCGTCGGTCGCGACGGGAAGAAAACCGGAAGCCGCTTCGCGAAGGGCCGTCACCGGCGCGGGTGCGCTCTTCCGAAGATCCCTATTGAGCAGGATGAAGCGTACATTCTCGGCGCTGCGCAGGTCTTCCGCCTCGGACTGCAGAAGTGCCGAGACCGGGCCATTGGCGTTGCGGATCAGCCGCAGCGATGCGGCACGCGCATGAGGGTTCTTGCCGATCTCATCGTTTGCAAGGCGAATTTCGGAGGAAAGATCAAAAGTGAGGTCATGGCGCATCCCTCGCAAGCCGGCTCCATTCCCATGGGTCGGATCGAGTGGCGTGGTTGCACCATATTCGAAGCCCATCGGAACCATCAGGCCGCCGCCGAGCGAGGCAGCAAGACGCAGCGCCCTGACCGCGCGCCGTTCGAGGACTTCGCGGCTCTCGGTTCCGTGCGCGATCCGCCGGGCGAATGGCGGCTCCGGAAAAGCGATCTGCCAGCCGAGCGGTGCCTGGACGCGGTATTCTTCGATGAACCATCTCTCGTCGAGATCCCACCAGGCCATCGATGAAAAACATCCATCGAAGCCTGTATCCCTGACCGCGTGCCTCACGCCAAAATCAGTACCGGGCGTCCAGGCGAGAAATTGCGCGTCCGCCTTCTCCTGGATTGCCGAAATCAGCGATCTGAAAATCGCCGGCGCGACGCGATCAATCCCGAGCGTCCGGTAACCGGCGAGGCCGAGCTCGGTCAGCAACCGCAGCCGTTCAGTCCATTCCGCCAACAGCTGCGATTGGCGCTCTGCGCCCATCGCGGATATCGGGTTCTCGGGGTCTAATGGCGAGCGCCTGGGGTCGACGGGATGAAAGTCCGCTTGGGAAGCCCGGACTTTGCCGTCGAGCATCAAGTCCATCATCAAGGCGACACCGCTCTTGCGGGCAGCCTCCGCCAGAAGCCCCACTCCATCCTCGACCTCGCGTCCGAGCGACAGTTGAGGATCGAGGCAATCCAGATCTTGGGAGGCGAAGACGCTGCGCTCCCCGCCCCGGTCGAAGAGAGGTGCGGTCAGCACACGGTCGAAGCCCATCTCCGCCGCATGGTCGAAAACCTCGCGCCACGCATCGACACCCTGAAGAAGGAGTGGATTGACATAATAAATCCGGGGTGGGGTGCTCAACACACCCTGGTTCGCAGAGAATAACATCGTCCGCCGCCTCGAGTTGGTTTAGAGGCAAACTTTTTTTGGCGGCGGTTGTTCCACTAAAACTGGCAATTCGCGATGCGCCAGATACCGTCGGCCGCGTTGGCGCGGGATCGATGGGGCGCGTTCCAAGGCGCTCGCACTGCGGCGAAGCCTTGAAGGTTCGTGCCGTTTTTGGGTAGTCTTCTGCCTCCCGGGAGGGTGACCCATTTGGCTGCTGACGACGTACCATTGCTTCGATCGATACAACTTGGCGCAGCCCTGTCGGCTTGCGCCTTGGGTCTGGCTTCCTGGAGCATCGAGACCGATCACTCCACGGAGCACACGCATGGCCTGTTCGAAATCCGCGAGGAGGCCAGGCGCTTCATTTCGCACGAGAACGCCAGGGGGGATCAGCAATGGGAAGTGCTGGAGCCCAATCTGAAGACGCTGGTTCCCCGATGTGCGGTCCCACTGGAAACACAGTGGACGCCGAAGAGTCTTGGCCGCTCGAAGCCGAGCGTCATGGCGATATGCACGGTCACCGTGCCGAACTCTGTGATGAAACGCTGGGACGTACACGTCCCCGTGAAGCAGGAACCAAATCAGACGAAAGCCGCCACAGATCCCGCCTCCCCCTGAAAGAGCAGGCGTCCGAACGTGATTTGATATATCCGGATGAGATCACTGCGATTGCAACAGAGGCGACCAGACGTGAATGCATCGGTGGAATTGCGCTCCTACCCCGGACTCGACGAGCGCATCGTGATCGTCCGGGTCGGCGACGAAGTGGATGCCGTGTTCGTCCGGACCGAGAGATTCAACGTCCTGATCGATACGCTCGGCACGCCCGAGCTGTGCCGGATGGCGCTGGATCTGCTCGAGGAAAGGGCCGAGGCTCGTCCGCTGGTCGTCGTCAATTCGCATATGGATTGGGATCATTTCTGGGGAAATGCCGCCATTGCCGGGCGCGCGCCGATTATCGCGCATGCCGCCGCGCTCGACCGTTTGCGCGACCCTTCCACACGAGAAGTCCTCAGCGACAAGGCGAGCCAGGAATCGCGATTTCGGAACGTCGACCTCATCGGTCCCGATATTACCTTCTCAGGCTCGATGACCCTCAACGGCGGCGATCTGACGCTGGAGCTCATTCATACGCCAGGACATACGCCCGACCATATCGCCATATGGATTCCCGAACTTCGCACCTGCCTGGCCGTCGACGCGGTGGAATACCCCATTCCCGAAGTCTGGAGCAGAGCTGCTGGCGACCTTCGCCTGATCCGTTCCTCGCTCGAGCGCATACGCGACCTCAAAGCCAGACTGGTCATCCCTGCGCACGGCCACACGTACTCTCCTTCGGCAGTCGATGAGAACCTGGCCTATTTCCAGGCCCTGGCCGATCGTGTCGGCAGTTTGAGCGAAAGCCGGCTGGCGGATCAGCAACTCGGCAGCTCAAGCGGCCTGCGGCTGGAAGACTTCGTCCCCATCCCCGACGGAATGCCTTCCGACACGGTGACGTTCTACCGGAGCTGTCATGAGACAAACCTCGGCGCGACGGTTCAGGCCCATATCGAAAGACTGAAATCCGCCTAGAATATCTTTGGAGATCGCGAAGTGAAACCATTGGAGGGCGGGCGAACCGCGCAGATCTGGCGCGACGGCGATACCGTCATCCGACCATCGGGCGCATGGACGCCGACGGTGCATCGGTTTTTACGCCATCTGAGGAGCAGCGGCTTTGCGAGAGCACCTGATCCCATTGAGATAACCGGCGAAAATCAGGAAGTCGTCAGCTATGTCGCCGGGCGTGTCTGCGAAGACCTGAACGATCCGTTTGTCGGATCGGAGCGCATGCTGGTTTCCGCAGCCCGGCTCCTGCGCGATTTTCATTCGGCATCTCAAGGGTTTCTGCAGAGGGATCGCGAGGTCCAGACATGGATGCTGCCGCCGCAAGAGCCGTGCGAGATCATATGCCACGGAGATTATGCGCCCTATAATGTCGCCACGGCAGAGCATGAGGCTGTCGGGATCATCGATTTCGACGCCGCCCATCCCGCACCGCGGGTATGGGATCTGGCCTATTCGGTTTATCGCTGGGCGCCCTTATCCGATCCCGCCAATCCGCATGTGCCATTCGACCTCGACGAACAACTGCGGCGGGCGGACATCTTCTGCATGGCCTATGGGGCGACGGCGGAGGAACGGCTCCAGCTCCCCGAAACGATCTGCCGGCGCCTTCAGGCGCTCGTCGATTTCATGCTGGCGAGCGCCTCAACCGGAGATGAGACATTCGTCGAGGACGTGAATGCAGGAGACGCCCGGCTTTATCTCAGCGATATCGACTATATCGGGAGCCATCGGGATCGACTGCTGAAGGCGCTGTGCTGACGCGCCTCGCCAATGCAGACGTCCCGTCTGCCGCGTGTCCGCAGCGCTCACGTATCTAGAGCCATTTCCTCCGACGGAAGAAAGTGAAGAGGAACAGACACAAGAAGGCGATGACGGCTAGCACGACGAAATAGCCATACTGGAATTTCAGTTCCGGCATATCGCTGAAATTCATCCCGTAGATGCCGGCGATTGCGGTGGGGACGGCGAGAATCGCCGCCCAGGCGGCGAGCTGGCGGGCAATCGCCGTCTGCTCCGTCTGGCCAATCATCACGCTGGCCTCGAAGGCGAAAGCGAGGACCTCGCGCAGCGCGTCGATATCCTCCTGGACCCGGCGCACGTGATCCGTCACATCGCGAAACAGCGACTGGAGCGTCGGATCCATGCCGGGAAGATCGATATGCTCGTAGCGCCGACAGACGTCGACCAGCGGCACCACGGCGTTGCGCAGCCGCAGCAGCTTGCGCCGCAACAGGTAAAGCCGCTCGATGTCGGATTTTGCCAGCTGTTCGCGCAGCACCAGATCCTCGAGCTTCTCAACCTCCTCCTGCACGACCTCGATCACCGGCATGTAATTGTCGACGATGAAATCGAGGATGGAATAGAGAATGTAATTCTCGCCGTGGGCAAGCGCCGTGGGCGTGGCCTCGCATCGTTGCCGCACCGCAAGGTACGAGGACGAGTCCCCGTGGCGAACGGAGACGACATAGCCGCGACCGACGAACAGATGCGTTTCGCCGAAGACGATTTCGTCATCCTTCATATGCGCAGTCCGGGCGACGATGAACATCGCGTCCCCATAGATCTCCAGTTTCGGGCGCTGGTGGGGCTGTGCTGCGTCCTCGATCGCCAGCGGATGGAGATTGAACTCGGCCTGAACCTGGTGCAGCAGCACTTCATCCGGCTCGTGCAGGCCGATCCAGACGATGGCATTCTCCCGGCCTCGCCATTCGCCGGCCTCTTCGATCCTGATGTCCCGAATGCGTTGCCCATGCTGGTAAACGGCGGCAGCCACGACACCGGGCCGTTCAAACGGCGGCGATGTCGAACCGCTCCCTCCCCGCTTGGGAATACTGTCCAGATCCTTCAGCTGTTCCAATCCTGCCACCCTCCCATCCCTACGCATCACATATCCGCGGCCAACTCGTCCGCCGGCCCGGCGCGCAGCCGATCATAATGCTATTTGGTAAAACATGCATCATCTGCCTCGGTGGGGGCCTGACTTGGCGCTTTTCGTGACCGGACCCGGGCCGCGTCATGTGTCCGTGGATATATCGTCCCAGTCCTGATCCATGTAACCGGTCAGCCAGTTGAGGGCGTAATGCCGTTCGTAAACCACGCCCTTATCCAATCCGGCGGGTGGCTCTTCGCCCTTCAGCCGCGCGTTCACGGCGGCCCAATCGTAGCGGTAGACAAGGTCGGCGGCGTCGAGCAGCTCTTTCTGCGGGCGCAGCCTGGCACGCCGCATGAGCCTTTCCGTCCCCAGTTCGCGAAGCGTGTTCGCAATGAATGGCACATCGCAAATATGGTCGGGTCGCTCGAGGTCCGGCGAGATTCCGAGCGCCCACAGCATGACGTGGACACCCTCGTACCGCCAGGCGAAATTCGTCCGCTCCTGATCCGAAGGATCCGGATCGTCCATGAACGCCCGTTCCTTCGGGGTGAAAAAACTTGCGGCGTTAAACTGGCGGATGAGAGCCTGACCCATTGCGTGGTCGCCGGTCTCGCCTTTGACGGCAACGATTGCAAGGGCGATCGTGCGCTGAACGACAGCCTTGGTATTGCGGCGGGTGCTCTCGTTTTCGGGCTCGATGGTCGGCAGATGATCGATGGTCGGAACGCCTTCCGATCGAAGCTGGGCGATAGACCGGGCTTTGCGCGCTCCCGCCTCGTCAGCGGGCTGCGAAACGGCTGCCTGCACCGGCAGGATCAGTGCGAGAAAGGCGGAAAAAATGCGCTTCATCATTATCTGGCTCCCAGCATCGCCGACGACGCATGGATAGCCATTTTCCAGTCTGAGCGGGATCCCGAGACCGAAGGCAGCGGCGATATTCCGGAAAACTGGTAAACGGCTTTTTTACATCCCGGAACAAATCGTTAAATTTTTTTCGATACAAAAGTTCTCAGCCAAGCCGGTATGAGGCCGGACCTTCGATGGGGACTTTCAATGCGTCGTCCAAACATAAAATCGAGTTTGCTGTTGATTTTCAGCGGCATAGCTCTTCTTTTCGGCCTTGTCGCCTATCTCGCGGTCGACGGCCTTCGAAAGACGAACGGCTCCACCGAAGAAATTGCTGCCCATTGGCTGCCGAGCGTGCAGGCTTCGCAGGCGATCAATCTCGCCATGACGAATTTGCGTCTCGCCTATCGTGATCACATCATCGCGCAATCGGATGCGGAAAAGAAAACCCGCGAAGAGGCCATCAAAGTCGCCGAGGATACCGTCGGCAAATCGGTGGACGCCTATCTTTCGCTGGCTTCATCCGAGCACGAGCGCGACCTGATCAAGACGATCAAAGAGAGCGTTGGAGGCTACATCGCCAGCAGCTCGCAGTTGCTCGCCCTTTCCCGCGCCAACAAGACCGAAGAAGCCGGGCAATATCTGGGCGGGGAGATGCGCTCCTATTCGGAGAAGCTCAAGGAAGCCACGACGACCCTGGTCGAATTGGACGTCAGCGGCAGCAACAAGGCTGCCGAACTCAGCAAGGAAACCTTCGACTCCATAGAATTCTACCTGCTTGCCACAATCGGCGTTGCAGGACTGCTCGTTCTCGGCGCCGTCGCGTTCGTGCTGACAGGCATCGCCAACCCGATTACCGGCATCACCGACGCGATGCGGCGGCTGGCCGAGGGAGACACCGCTTCGAAGATTCCGTTTGCCGACCGCGCCGACGAAATCGGATCGATGGCGGGCGCGGTGGAGATCTTCCGCCAGGCCGCGATCACGAACAAGCGCATGGAAACGGAAGCCGAGGAAAGCCGCAACAGGGCGGAAGGCGATCGCATTGCCGCTCAGCAGCAGGCGGAAGCCGACGCCTCGGAGCGGCTGCGCATCGCCACCTCGGGTCTCGCCGCCGGTTTGAAGCGACTGGCCGCAGGCGACCTCGCCTTCCAGCTCAACGAGGCCTTCGCCCCCGACTTCGAGGCGCTGCGCCATGACTTCAACCAGTCCGTCAACCAGCTTGGCGCGACGCTGAGAGCAATTTCCGAAAGCATCGGCACGATCGACGAGGGCACGCGGGAAATCTCCTCAGGGGCGAGCGATCTTTCGAAGCGTACGGAGCAGCAGGCGGCCTCGCTCGAAGAGACGGCGGCAGCGCTGGAAGAGATCACGGCAAACGTCTCGAACTCCAGCAAGCGAACCGAGGAGACGCGTACGGTCGCCACGGAGGCAAATCGCAGTGCCGGGGTCTCCGCGGAAGTGGTCTCCCACGCCGAGGAGGCGATGGAGCGGATCGAGACCTCGTCGCAGCAGATTTCCAACATCATCAGCGTCATCGACGAAATCGCCTTCCAGACCAACCTTCTGGCGCTCAATGCCGGCGTCGAAGCGGCAAGAGCCGGCGAGGCCGGCAAGGGCTTTGCCGTCGTGGCCCAGGAAGTGCGCGAACTCGCCCAGCGCTCGGCAAGCGCTGCCAAGGAAATCAAGGGCCTGATCCAGAACTCCTCGAAGGAAGTGGAAAGTGGCGTCAAGCTGGTGCGCGATACCGGCCAGGCCCTGAAGACCATTGGCGGCTTCATCACCCAGATCAATCACCATATGGATTCGATCGCCACCTCTGCGAAGGAACAGTCCATCGGGCTGAGCGAAGTCAATGTTGCGGTCAACCGGATGGACCAGACGACGCAACAGAATGCGACCATGGTGCAACAGTCGACGGCGGCATCCGATTCGCTGGCGCAGCAAGCCCAGAAGCTTCGCGAACTCATCGCCCAGTTCAGGCTCGACGATGGGGCCTCCAGCCAGTCCGCAGCCCTTCGCTCGACGGCCAGAACGATGGCGCAGCCCTCTGCCCGTCCAACCATGCATGCGGTCGCCGCACGCCGCTAAAACACATGGCGGCAGGAAATCGGATATGAAAGGCGCCCGGCAATTGCCGGGCGCCTTTTCATTCGGTCATGACGCGAAGGCGGGATTGCGGCGCGCGCCCATTCTCAACACGAAATAGATCGCCCCGCCGATGGCGACGCCGAAGAACCAGCCGTAGGTGCCCCACCAGTCCGGCAGGATGGACGTGAAGGTCGGCAGGATCGAGGAGAACAGCGCTCCCACGGCAAATGCGATGAAGGCGCTGCCGTGCCATCCGCTCTGGAACCGGAACTCGCCATTCTCATGGTAGAGCGCCTCAACATTCAGCTGGCTTTTCCGGATAAGGTAATAGTCCACCATCATGATGCCGAAGATCGGCCCCATCGTCGATCCGATGAAATTGACGAAATGCGCCGCACCCGTCTCCCAGGGAGCAAACGGGTAAAGCACGAGAGCGATCAGGGCGGCGATATATCCCCCGCGTTTGAAGTTGATCTGCCGCGGGAAGACATTGGCGAAGTCGAAGGCCGGCGACACGAAGTTCGCGACGACGTTGATGCCGAGCGTTGCGATCGCAAATGTCAGCGCCGCAAGCAGCGCCAGGAACCAGCTCTCGAATTTCGCCGATATCATTTCGGGATGTAGCAAGACCTCGCCATAGACTGTGAAGGCGGCCGTGGTCGTAACACCCGCGACGAGGCAGAACGCCAGGAGATTGATCGGCAGCCCCCAGAGGTTGCCTTTCCGCAGCGCCTTTTCGCTCGTGGCATAGCGCGAGAAATCGCAGAAGTTCAGGTAGAGCGCCGCGAAATAGGTGATCCAGGTGGCCGCCACGGCGGCAAGCGCCGCGATCGAGCCGGGTTCACCCGGCACGCCGGCATCCTTGGTCTTCTCGATCAGCACTTCGCGCGGGATTTCGGAACCGAAAGAGAAGGTGCCGGATTTGACGACCAGATAGACTGCGAGGATCAGCATCATGATCCAGACGGCGGGACCGGCCCAATCCTGGAATTTGCGAACCGTTTCCATCCCCCGCTGGATGATCAGCAATTGCAAACCCCAGACGATGACGTAGCAGATGACTTCGAGGGTCGAGTGGCCGAGCAGGTGGCTGTTCTGATGGAAGGCGAGCAGGCTTTCGTTGCGGATCAGCAAGGCGACGATAGCGCCGGACGCGGCCGCGGTTTGCGCCCCATACCAGAAGCAGGCGACCACCGCGCGGACCAGTGCCGGAACATTCGCCCCGAATGTGCCGAAGGAGGCGCGCGCCAGAACCGGAAAGGGTACGCCGGTACGCACGCCGGCATTGCCGACCAGACTCATCAGAAAGAAGATGACGAGGGATCCGATGCCGATGGCGATGACGAAATTGACGAAGCTGCCGCACAGCAGGAACAGGCTCGCCGCCAGATAATAGCCCCACAGGCTGTGGACATCAGATGTCCAGACATTGAAGATGCTGAATGCACCCCATTTGCGCTCCTCGGCGGGTGCAAGATCCTCGTTATACAACGAGGGAGACGGATTTCGTACGCTCATGAATGCCCTCCCATATCCTCGAGGTCAATTTGACCACAGGCGGAAGTCTGCTCTTCATTTGGGCATCTGACAATTTGATAGTCACATTGTACACATCTCTTGGCGATGCCTGAGGATTAGCCATCGCCGCCGGCTCTTACTTCAGTCCATTCATTGCGCGCCGACGACACGTCCGGCCAGGCGAAACGGACTTGCCACCGCGGCGCCGGCGGCATCGAAGACATAGGCACCAACATCACCGGCGGTCGAACGCCGCCCGCTTTCGAAGGAGGCGAGCTGCGCGCCGAACTTGGCGAGCGATGCATAGCGGTCATGCCCCAGCCCGTCGGAGGCCTGGATCGAAGTGATGTCGATGACCCGAAGCCTTTCCTTCAAGGCAGCCTCCTCGATGACGGGATCGTCGATATCGAGGCGCCCGACGCGCGGCCGCTCCCCCGCAATGAAGCTCGAAGCCACGAGCGCCCGGTCGTCCTTCGAGACGAGAAGGGATATCGGGAGCGGCATGCGCCCGATATCCTTCAGCTGGGATCGGAAGACATCGACGTCGATGTCAGGGGCGGCCAGGATTACCGCCAGCTTGGCGATGACGTCATCGCGATGTTCCAGCTTGAGCTGACGCACCGTTTCCATGACCAGGAACCCGCCCATGCTGTGGCCGAAAAGAATGATGCGTTTCACCTTCCCGGAAGCCGAAAGCGATCTGACGAGGGCGTCGAGGTCGCTCCGCGAGGAGAGCGCCGCATCCCGGTCGGCGACATAGCCGGCAACGGCCGCAGCCGAGGGCCAGGAAAACAGGATCGGTGCACCCGGAATGTTGGCGTCCGCGGCGATCTGGGCGGTGCGATAGAGCGCCTCCTGGTAGCTGTAGTTGTAGCCATGCACGAAGATGCCGACGGTGCCGTCGGGTTGCACGGAGGCGAGCGCCTGGTGCACGAAGGCGTCCTTCGGCAGCTGCTTGCGCTCGACGACCGCAAATTGGCGTTCGGGATCCGGTTTTGCGCTGGGGTAAGTGATGGCGGTATTCTTCCTGCCGGAAGGGACCGAAAATGCGTACTGCTCGTAGGTGAGATTGTCAGCCCATGCACTGCCGAAGCCGCCCCGCACACTGTCGGGGGTTCTGTTGGTCGCGGCAAGAACGCTCACGCGGTCCGGTGCGACGTCATCCGCATGAGCGGCTTCATCGCGATGAACCGCCAGATGGACCGGGTTCAAGACCTCTGGCGACGGCCTCGTGGCGCAACCGGCAAGCATTGCCAGACCGATCGTGGCCAGCATCGCCGGAGCGCCCTTCGGAAGCCATCTCAAACGCAGTTCCGTCATCGAGCGGTCCCCTCGGAGGCCAGGAGATGCAGCGGCCGCCGTGGCAGCCGCATGCGATATTCGGCTATACGCGTGCTCATGCTTCTGCAACGGCATCGGCCTGAAGGTCTTCATCCCGCGGGATCCGGAACCAGGCGACATAGAGCGCAGGCAGGAACAGCAGGGTGAGCGCGGTGCCGACGACGATGCCGCCCATCATGGCGTAGGCCATCGGCCCCCAGAAGATTTCGCGCGAGATCGGGATCAGCGCGAGGGTGGCAGCCGCGGCCGTCAGCATGATCGGCCGCATGCGGTGTTCGGTGGCTTCGATGACCGCCTTCCATGGCGCCATTCCTTCGGCGCGCAGATGCTCGATCTGCACGACCAGGATAACCGAGTTGCGGATCAGGATGCCGATCAGCGCCAGCACGCCGAGGATCGCGACGAAGCCCATGGGGGCGTTGCTTAGCAAGAGTGCTGCGACCACGCCGATCAGGGCCGTCGGCGCGACGGCGAACACCAGGAAAAGGCGGCTGAAGCTCTGCAGCTGGATCATCAGGATCGTCGCCATCGTAAAGAGCATCAGCGGAGCGACCGCGGCGATCGGCCCCTGGGCTTCCGCGCTGGATTCGACCGCACCGCCCACTTCCACCTTGTATCCCACCGGAAGGTTTTTCTGGAACTCCTCGACCTTCGGCTTCAACTGTTCGACGATCGTGGCCGGCTGTGTCGAACCGATGACGGCAGCCTTGAGCGTGATGGTGGGTTGCCGGTCACGACGCCAGATCGTCGGCTGCTCGAGCTCGTAGCGGAAGTTCGCCACGGCCGAAAGAGGCACGACCTTGCCGTTGGAGGTGGAAAGCTGCAGGTTCTGCAGCGTCTGGATGGAGTCGCGTTCGGATGCCCTGGCCCGCCCGATGACGTTGACCAGATAGATATCGTCGCGCACCTGCGTTGCCGTCGAGCCTTCGACGATGCCGTTGAGGGCGGTGGCAATATCCTCCGAGGAAACGCCGAGCTGGCGCGCCTTGTCCTGCAGCACGTCGACCTTCACCACGCGGGACGGCTCGTTCCAGTCCAGGACCATGTTCGACAGCAGCGGATGCGAGCCGACGACGCCGGCAAATTGCTGCGAGATGTCGCGAACCTTTTGAATATCGGGGCCGCTGATCCGGTACTGAACCGGCTTGCCCACCGGCGGGCCGATGTCGAGAAGCTTCACGAAGGCGTCGGTGCCGGGGAAGGTTTTTGTCAGATAGTCCTGCAGCTCCGCCCGCACCTTGTCGCGCACGTCGAGCCCCTTCGTGACGATGATCGTCTGTCCGAAGGTGACATCGGGTGTCTGCACGTCGAAAGACAGGATGAAGCGCGGCGCACCCTGGCCGACATAGGTCGTCCAATGATCGATATCCTTATTGTCGGCCAGCATCTCCTTTTCGAACTTGGCCATCTGCCTGTTGGTCTCGGCGATCGAGCTGTTGTGGGGAAGATTCCAGTCGATCACGAGCTCGGTTCTGTCCGAGTTCGGGAAGAACTGCTGCTGCACCAGCCCCATGCCGCCGACCGAAAGGCCGAAGACGCCGACCGTGAGGATGATGGTGACCCAGCGCCAGCGCATCGCCAGCCCCAGAAGCCAGGAGAAGATCGAGGCGAAGCGCCCCTTCTTCTCATGATGCGACTTCATGGTCTTCGGCAGGATCGTGACGCCGAGAAGCGGCGTAAACAACACCGCCACCACCCAGGAAACGATCAGCGACACCGCGATGACCACGAACAGCGTGAAGGTGAATTCGCCGGCGGCGCTGCTGTTGAGACCAACCGGAATGAAGCCCGCGACGGTGACGAGCGTTCCCGTCAGCATCGGAAAGGCGGTCGACGTGTAGACGTAGGTGGCCGCTTTCCTGAGATCGTCGCCCGCCTCCAGGCGGGCAACCATCATCTCGACGGCGATCATCGCGTCGTCAACGAGCAGTCCGAGCGCGATGATGAGCGCGCCGAGCGAGATACGCTGAAGCGAAATGCCGGAATATTCCATCACCACGAAGGTGATGGCGAGCACGAGAGGTATGGAGATCGCCACCACCATGCCGGCGCGAAGACCGAGACTGATGAAGCTGATGACGAGCACGATGACGATTGCTTCGAAGAGTGCGCGGGTAAAGCCGGACACCGCTTCGTCGACGACAGCAGGCTGGTCGGAAACGCGGTGGACGTCCACACCGATCGGAAGATCGGCGACGACGCGCTTCATCTGTGCGTCCAGCGCCTCGCCGAATTCAAGGAGATTGGCGCCCTGCTTCATGCCGATGGCAAGCCCGATGGCGGGCTGGCCCTTGAACCGGAACAGCGACGAGGGCGGATCGACGTAGCCGCGTTTGATCGTGGCGACATCGGTCAACGGGAAGAAGCGGTCGTTGATCCTGAGGTTGATCGCCCGAAGGCTTTCCTCGGAGGTGAACTGCCCGCTCACCCGCAGGGCGATGCGCTCCGGCCCGGCATCGACGAAGCCGGACTGGGTGACGGCATTCTGCGCCTGCAGGGTCTGGATGACTGACTGCTGGTCGATGCCGAGTGCTGCGATCTGGCGCGTGGAGAATTCCAGATAGATCGCCTCGTCCTGAGCGCCGATCACATCGACCTTGCCGACGTTGGGCACGGTCAGAACCTCGGAGCGGGCATTTTCGACGAGATCGCGAAGCTGCCGCTGGGTCAGTCCGTCGCTCGTGAAGGCATAGATGTTGCCGAACACGTCGCCGAAGCGATCGTTGAAGAAGGGACCGACGACCCCGCTCGGGAAATCGCCCTTGATGTCGGCGATCATGTTGCGGATGCGCAGCCAGGTCGGTGCGACATCCCTGGCCTTGGTCGTCGGCAGCAGTTCGACGAAGACGGTCGTCTGGCCGGCAACGGTCTCGCTCTTGGTGTAGTCGAGCGATTCCAGTTCCTGGAGCTTTTTCTCGATCCTGTCGGTCACCTGCCGCGTCACCTCTTCGGCGGAGGCGCCGGGCCACTGGGCGGTGATCACCATCGTCTTGATCGTGAAGTTCGGGTCTTCCTCTCGGCCGAGGTTCAGATAAGAGAAGGTGCCTGCGAGAATGAAGACGATCATGAAGTACCAGACGAGCGAACGGTGTTCGAGCGCCCAGTCGGAAAGGTTGAAGGACTTCACTGGCTGATCTCCTGGTCGATCCTGATGGTCTGGCCATCTTCAAGTTTATGCACGCCTGCCACGACCACCCGTTCTCCAGCGGCGATCCCTTCGGTGACGCGGACGGTACCGCCGTCTTCGACGTCGCCGTCGATCGTCACGCGGCGCAGCGATACCTTTTTGGCCGGCGCGTCGACGATCCAGACGCTCGGGCCGTCGCTGCCGACAAGGATGGCAGAGGAAGGCAGAACGATCTGCGGATCGGCGGCAATGGTTGCCGAGGCCGAAATGACGGAGCCGAGCCTGAAAGTTTCAGGCGGATCGCTGAGCGCGATCTTGGTTCTGCTCGTGCGGGTGGCGGTCTCCGCCTCCGGCGCGATCTCGCGCACCACCCCGGATGTGCGGATGGTCGGATCGAGCTGCAGCGTCACTTCGAAAGGCGCGCCGATTTTCAGTTTCTGGGCGGCTGCCTGGGGCACATCGACCACGGCGTCGCGCCTGTCCGGCCGGGCGATGGTCACGACCGTCTGGCCGGCCGAGACGACCTGTCCAACCTCGGCCGAGGTCGCCGTCACCACCCCATCGAATTCCGCCTGAAGCTGCGCGTAGCCGAGCTGCTCCTTGGCCTTGTCGAGGTTGGCCTGCGCCTTGGCGACGGCAGCCGCGGCCGTCCGTCTCGCCTGCTCGGCCTCTTCGAGCGAGGCTTCCGTGCCGGAACGCGACTCCACCAGCGCCCGCTGGCGCTGCTCCGTGGTCACCGCGTTTCTGAGCTGGGCGTCGCTGTTCTCGACGTCCGACTGTGCGTTACGCACGGCAAGCTCCAGCGCCAGCGGATCGATGGCGGCGACGACGTCGCCCCGCTTGACGATATCCCCGACATTGACATTGCGGGCGATCATCCGCCCGAGAATCCGGAAGCCGAGTTCGGTCTCGATCGTCGGTTCGATCGTGCCGGTCAGGCTGAGGCTCGAAACGGACGTCTGCTTGACTGTCATCGACAGCACGGGACGGGGCGCCTCCTCCTTGCTTTCCTCCTGCTTCGTGCAGGAGGAGATCAGGGCCGTACCCATCATCAGGGCGACTATCTTGGGACGAATACTCACTTGGAAGCTTCCTTGACATAAGACACGATTTCAGCCGGCCTGAGGAACTTGGTCCCGTCGGTCACCACGACGTCACCCGCCGACACGCCTGATTTAACGATGAAGCTGCCGGTCTCGTAGCCGGCGACATCCACAGCCCTTGCCGAAACCGCAGAGGATGCGGGATCGACGATCCAGACGGCCGGCTTGCCGTCCTTGGACGTCATGGCGGACCAGGGAAGCTGGATGACGTCCTGCGAGACGTAATTGAATCTCCCGACGACGGGAGCGCCGAGGGGAATGGGCGCGTCGCTCGATATCGCAACCTTGACCTTGATGGTTCCGGTGGAGGAATCGATGGTCGGCGAAATCTCGCGCACCTTCGCCGCGATCTTCTGTGAAGGGTCCGACAGAAGGGTCACGGTTCCGTCGCCGTCGATCGGGCGCAGGAACGCGCTTTCGACAACCTCGAAGACGGCATCCCGGTCGCCGTCATGGGCAAGGGTGAAGACGACCTGCGCGGCCTGCGCCACCTGCCCGACCTCGGCATTGCGGGCGGTGATCATCCCGTCGGCATCCGCCTTCAGCTCCGTGTAGGACAAGGTGTCCTGGGCCGTTTCCAACAGCGCCTGCGCCGACTTCGTCGATGCCTGCGCGGTCAGGAGCGCCTCCTGCGCCTGGTCGAGTGCCGCGCGCGTCGTCACCTGCGTTCGAAACAGGCTCTGCTGCCGGTCATAGGCGAGCTGTGCCTGGGTCTGCTGGGCTTCAGCCGACTGAAGATTGGCAGCCGCCACATCCAGTTCGGCCTTCTGCTCTTCCGGATCGATCCGCGCCAGCAACTGCCCCGCCTTTACGGACTGTCCGACTTCCACCAGCCGTTCGATGATCTTGCCGCTGACACGGAAGGACAGATCGGTCTGGACACGTGCGCGAACTTCCCCGGTGATCGCACCGCCCTCAACCAGCGGCTCGGGTTTGGCGACGACGACGGTGACCTGCCGCGGGGTGGACTCAGTCGGCCCGCCCGCATCGCTGCATGATCCGAGACCGATGGCGCATACGATCGCTGTGGCGACCAGAATGGTTCTCATAGTTGACCTCTTGCTCTCAACGGCAGCTGCTATATAATTGACTGACGCATTAGTCAATGAAACTTTGTGCCGCAGGGGACGAGGCGCGCACGACACGGGAGGCAAGGAAAAAAATGACAACTCCGAAGAAACTCACACGCGCGGAACAGAAAGCGCTGCGGCCCATCCAGATCCTGGATGCGGCCTTCGAAGAATTCGTCAGAAGCGGTTTTTCGGGTACGCGCGTCGAAGACATCGCCGAAAGGGTAAACGTCACCAAAGGCACGGTCTATGTCTACTTCGAGACGAAGGAGAAGCTTTTCGAAGCGATGATCCACCATTTCTCCGTGCCGTTTCAGGAGTTGCTGGAGACGGCCGAGGGCCTCAGCGGCAGCGCTACCGACAGGCTGCTTTCCATTCTCGGCCTGCTTTACGAGCAAATTGCCGAGGATCGCACGACCCGCGAGTTGACGCGGCTCGTCATTTCCGAAGGACAGCGGTTTCCCGATCTGATCGACCGCCACCATGATGAGTTCATTGCGCCGATCATCGCCAAGGTCGACGGCCTCATTCTGGAGGGCGTGGCGTCGGGGGAGTTTCGTGCAATTCCGGTGGAATTCTCCGACATCGTGGTCGCACCCATCCTGACGACGACGGTTCTCAGGCTGATATTCGACGACCGCCGCGAGCCACCTCCCAACAAGGAGGCCTTCCTGCGGGCCTATTTCGACCTGCTGCTGCATGGCCTGCTGGCCAAGCCTCACTGATCTCAGAATGACGAAAATACCGCGCAAAGCGCATAGCTTTTTTCAAGTTTTTATGTGAAAACATCGAGTTAGCGATGCCTTCGAAGGCATGACCTCAATTCGTGACGGAAAAAGTGGAACGCAAAGTCAATCTCAAGGATGTCGCGCGCGATGCCGACGTGTCGCTGAGCACGGCGTCGCACGCGCTGAACGGAACCGCGCCGCTGACGATCGAGGTGCGCGAGAGGGTTCTCGATTCGGCCAAACGCCTGGGTTACCTCGACCGCCGCAGGAAGAAGGCGACGATCGCGGCCTTGCGCGTTCTGCTGCTTGCCATTCCCGACGACGCCGCGCCGCAGAGCGACCTCAACCTGGTGAGCTGGACGATCCTCAACGGTCTTCGACGGGAGTGCGAACGCCGCGGCATCAGGATCGTGCCTTTCGTCAGCACCGGCCGGCGCATCGACGGCGCTCAGGTCAGGCAGATCGCGCTCACTGAGCGCGCCGACGGCATCGTGATCCTGAACGACGATCAGCCGGAACTGATCCGAAGCCTCGCCTTCCCCGATATGCCCGTCGTCCTCGTCAACGGTGAAGATCCGGCCATGCTGGTCGATACGGTCACGCCCGAAAACCGCTTCGGCGCGCGGCTCGGCATCGAGCACCTGCTGGGGCTCGGGCATCGCCGCATCCTGCACCTGACCTGGAAGGGCCGCACGACGATCCAGCGCCGGTATGACGGCTTTTCCGATGCCTATCTCGCCGCCCAGCTTCCCGTGCCGGAGGATATGATCGTCGACGCCAAAGGATATGAGCCGAGGCACGGCGAGGCTGCCATCAACGCGCTGCTCGACCGCGATCCCACGATGAAAGGGGCGACTGCCGTCTTCTGCGCCGCCGACAATCTGGCGCTCGGCTGCCTGAAGGCCCTGGCCGATCGCGACATCCGCGTGCCCGAAGCGATCTCAGTCTTGGGCTTCGACGACATCGTCCCTGGCGAATTCAGCCGTCCGCCGCTTTCGACGATCAGCGTTCCCACCGACAGGCTCGGTGCTGCCGCTTTGGCGCTCATCGAACAGCGGCTGATCGCCAACGACCCGCAACGGCCGGCCCATCGCCTGGAACTCGGATGCCATCTCGTCCTGAGGGGTAGCGTCGCGCCGCCGCGCTAGATGTTTAGCCCTGAGGATTCCGCCGAATCCCCAACATTTGCATAAGACGAAATTGGAGCGGCTCAGGCGATCGAGCCTGAACCACTCCTGTTTAAAGCGGACGCGTCGGAAATCCCGACCCGTCTTCGGTGGCTATCTCAAAATTCGGCCCATTCGTCCTGCTTTAGGGCCGTGTTACCGCGCGCGACGGGGCGGCTGGCGCTGAAGTTCGGGTTACGGGCCGACGCTGCCATGGTCGATGCGGTCTTGCGTAGGGCGGCGGCCTGCGATGCGCCGGTCTCGCCCAGCTGGAACCGGCCGATCAGGTCGCGAAGGCGGCCGGCCTCGGTGGCAAGCGTGGCGCTCGCCGCGTTGCTCCATCGCCGCGTTCTGCTGCGTCACCTGGTCCATCTGGTTGACGGCGGTATTGACCTCCGAGAGCCCGAGGGACTGTTCCTTCGCCGATGTGGCGATCGCATCCATGTGCTGGTTGACCGTGACGATATAGTCCTCGATCGTCTTCAGCGCCACGCCGGTTTCGCTGACGAGCTTGACGCCGCTTTCCACCTCGACGGAAGAGTTGCGGATAAGATCCTTGATCTCCTTGGCGGCTTGCGCCGAGCGCTGGGCAAGCTCACGCACTTCCTGGGCGACGACGGCAAAGCCCTTGCCGGCATCACCGGCGCGCGCCGCTTCCACGCCGGCATTCAGGGCGAGAAGGTTGGTCTGGAAGGCGATTTCGTCAATCACGCCGATGATGTTGGAAACCTGGTTCGACGACTGCTCGATCTTCTGCATGGCATGGACCGCGTCAGCGACGACCTTGCCGGACTGAACGGCGCTGGCATTGGCCTGCACCGCGACGGTGCGGGCTTCCTCTGCGCGTTTCGAGGAGTTCGACACATTCGCCGTGATCTGGTCGAGGGCGGCTGCGGTCTCCTCAAGCGAGGCGGCCTGCTGCTCGGTACGCTTGGCAAGATCCTGGGTGCTGATGCTGATCTCGCGCGTGCCGCTGTCGATCTGGCCCGTCGATTGCGCGACCGCCCGCAGCGTCTGTTCAAGCTGCGCGACGGCTGCGTTGAAATCCGCCCTCAGGCTTTCGAAATCCGGCGCGAAGGACTGGGTGAGTTGGAAGCCGAGATCTCCGCCGGCGAGGTGTTTCAAGCCGTCTGCAAGGCCTGTGGTCGCCTGCGCCATCTGCTCAGCACGCAGCCTGTCCGCTTCGGCCTTCAGGCGACGCTCCTCCTCTGACATGTTGCGGTTGGCCGCGGCCTCTTCCTCCAGCCGCTTGTTGGCCAATCCATTGGCGCGAAACACTGCGACGGCTGCCGACATTGCACCGATCTCGTCGCCGCGATCGGCTCCGGGAATTTCGAGGGCGAGATTGCCCCCGGCGATGGCACTCATCGTTTCGGTCAGCCGGCGGATCGGCCGAACGATCTGTCCAAGGCTGAAAACGGTCGCAACAGTCAGAGAAACCAGCGCGGCGATTAGAAGCACGATATAGCTCGTGGCGATCGTCTGGTTCGTCACGGCGCTTGCAGCATCGTTCTTCCGTTTCAATTCCGTTTTTGCCCAGGCATAGAGTTCGCCCGCGCCGGCGTCGAATTTCAATCTGGCAGGTTTGAAGCTGTCAATTGCCAGCTTTAGAGCGGTGGCATTGTCACCCGTAATTGACGCGTTCACGATGGGCGGCGCGGTTTCCTGCAATGCGCGCAAATCCGATTTCAACGTCTCAAATCTCACCTTTTGGCTTGGATAGAGGCTTACCGCCGTATCGATGAATGCGAAGGTTTCATCAAATGACTGCGTCAGTTCACCTGCAGACTTTTTCTTGGTGTCCTGGTTCTGTTCTGCAATGAGACGATAGAGAAGGCGCCCGATCGAGTCGGAATTGCCGTTGATTTCCGCGAGCTTGTTAGTGCCGGTCGCATCGATATCGAGGAGTGTGCTGTAGGTGTCGTCGATCGACCGCAGTTTGGTGGAGACGTAGACGCTGACGCTGACCCCGACGATGACGGTGAAAGCCGTCAATCCCAGCAGTTTCGGGCCTATTTTGAGAGAATTCAGAGAGATCATGTATTGTTCCAGCCTGATGTGTCTTGGAATTTGACTGAAATCCAAAATCGTATTTGCTTCGCATTCCGACGTTCAGAACAGCCAGGCAGAAGCGCCCTATTCGGCGCACCGAAATAATAACGACCGTTCAGGAATATCCGAATGACAATCCTCGGGGCTCTGCCAATGCAAAGCGCTACCGCCCCCAGTAATCCGAGAACTATACTTATAGCTTTCAGGAAAATGACAGAATTATTTTCGACCTTCATAGCCGATCTTGTTGTTATTTCCGCCTATGCAAGAAATTGCATGTGGAAATTAAGATGGTGTAAACGATATTATAGCGTTGCCCGCCGCACTCGCTATTTTGCGCCCTTCGGATAAAGGCGCGCAAATTGCACAGTTCCACCTCATAAATTTCGCTCAGAAAATAGGCATCAGCCTCGCAAGTCATGCGCAAAGACAAAGCGGAAGCGCGCCCCATCGATCAGCATCGATGCGGCGCGCTTCAGTTGGAGCAGCGAGACGGGAATGCGGTTTGCAACGCTTGGGAGGAAGCCTCCCGTCTCGACCCGATTTCGGGCTATGCGCCGGGCTCGTTCACTTCATCCCCGTTCCGGCAATGCCGGTGGTGATGTATTTCTGCAGGAACAGGAAAACGACGGTGACAGGCAGCAGGCTGAGGAACGTCATCGCCAGGATATAGTGCCACTGCACCGAGAACTCCCCCTGGAACGCGTTCAGACCAACCTGCAGCGTGAAATTCTCGCGGCTGTTGAGGACGATGAGCGGCCAGAGGAAATCGTTCCAGCGCCAAAGCACGGAAAAGATCGCCAGCACCGCCAGCGCAGGCGCCGTCAGCGGCAGGATGATACGCCAGAAGATGCAGAATTCGCTCGCCGCATCGACGCGCGCTGCCTCTATCAGCTCATCGGGTATGGTCAGCATATATTGCCGCAGCAGGAAGACGGCGGTCGGAGAGGCGACCGTCGGCAGGATGACGCCCCAGAGATTATCGGCGAGCCCGACCCCGACGATAACGAGATAGGCCGGCACCATGACGACGGCGAGCGGGATCATCAGGGTTGAAATGATGATGACGAAGACCGCGGTGTCGCCTGCAAATTTGTATTTCGACAGGGCAAAGGCCGCCATCGCATTGACGATCAGCGTCAGCAACGTTGCGACGAAGGTGACGAACACTGAATTCTTGAGGAAGGTCAGAAAGTTGAAGCGCGTCAGCGGATCGGTATAATTCTCCGTGGCGACCGTCAGCTTCTGCACCGGCGTCAGCCCCTTCACGTCGACGCTGACGGGCTGTCCCGGATTTGCGGGGTCGACCATCTGGGCCTTGAGGCCGATGCGCCGAACCATGGCCATTTCGCGCAGTTGGCCGTCAACGGTGACCTGCCAGAGGCTGAGCGGCTTGTCGAAGCCGGGTACGGTCTGCTCCACGGCGGCCCGGGGAAGCAGGGTCGGTGGAAACCGGGTAATTTCGGCCGCCGGCTTCAGCGAGGAGAGGCCCGCCCAGAGGACGGGAACCAGCACCACGAAGGTTCCGCCGATCAGCCAGACCCATGACAATATGTCGGTTATATCGATGCGTCCGGCCCGGCGGGTGCGCGTGAGAAAACTGATCGGATTCATACGGCTGTTCATCTCAGGACTCCATTCGCTTGCCGATGCGCAGCTGTATGAGGGTGAGAACCAGAAGGACCAGCCCCATCAGAACCGATGCGGCGGATGCAAGACCGAAGAGACGGAGATCGCTGCCGAATGCCATCTGGTAGATATATTGGACGATGAAGCTATTGGCCGTGCCGGGACCGCCGCCATTGGTCAAAACCCAGGCCTCGTCGAAGATCTGGACCGATTTGATCATCAAAAGAATGAACACGACCAAGAGATTCGGGGCCAGCAGGGGAAGCGTGATCCTGAAAAGCGTGCGGCGCGGTGAAGCAGCATCGATGGAGGCAGCCTCGTAAAGCTCCTTCGGAATAGCCTGAAGGCCGGCGAGCAGGATGAGGGTATAAAAACCCATGTGAAACCAGACCGAGACCACGACGACGAAGAAGCGTGACCAGCCGACGTCGAGCAGGAAGATCTCGGGGGGAACACCGATCATCTGGAAGAAGGCGTTCAGGAGCCCGTTGCGATCGAGGAACCATTTCCAGATGAGGCCGATGACGACGGGAGACAGCAGAACGGGATAGAAAAACATCGCCCGGAAGAAGCCGCGCGCGACAATCGCCCGATTAAGGATCAGTGCCGTGATCAGCGCCACCAGCAAGGTGGCGACGACATTGAGGGCCACGAACCAGAGCGTGTTCCACACAGCCGTCCAGAACAGCGATTCCTGGCAGGTTCCCGGCTGCAGATAATTGCCGCAGGAAAGCAGTGTGCGGAAATTATCCAGGCCGACGAAGGGCCGCTCCGAGACGAAAAGGTTCGTGCCGCCGGTGAAGGCGTAACCGATCGCGATCGCGATCGGAAGGAACGTGAAAATGGCGAACAGAACGAGGTTCGGCGCCAGGAACAGCCATGGCATGCGTTTGCGGCCGAAGATGCGCTCGACCACATTCATCGGGGCTTCGACCACCCGCATCGCCGTTTCGCCTGCCTGCGACAGCAATGCACCTGCCTTGAGCGCCGCCATGTTCAGCGCCTCCCCTGTCCGGGCCGCCGGGCAAAAGCCAGACCACTTTCGGGATCGAACAGGTGAACCCGTCCCGGGGCGGCGTCGATCAGGATGTGATCACCCGGCGCCGGCGCGAAATGGCCGGCCTCATGAATGATGATCTGCTCATCCTGGCCTGCAAGGTTGCCGTAGACATAGGTTTCTGTGCCGAGGCCCTCGTGATACTGGACGATGAACGGCAGACCTTGCTCGCTGGAGCGTGAAAAATGCGCGGGCCGGATGCCGGCGAGAACGGCCTGCCCGACCGCAATCCCCGCAGGATCGACATCGCTGACGATTTTGCCGCCGTTGCCGACATCGATCGCGACGCCGTTTTCGCCGATGCCTGATACCTTGCCCTTGATGATGTTCATGCGCGGCGAACCGAGGAAGCCGGCGACGAACAGATTGCGTGGGCTATCGAACAGGTCCAGCGGCGCGCCGACCTGCTCGACCCGCCCGGCGCGCAGCACGACGATCTTGTCGGCCATCGTCATCGCCTCGACCTGGTCATGGGTGACATAGATCATCGTCGTCTTGATGTCGCGGTGGAGCTTGGTGATCTCGGCGCGGGTCTGGACGCGCAAGGCGGCGTCGAGATTCGACAGCGGCTCGTCGAAGAGGAAAATGTCCGGTTCGCGCACGATGGCCCTGCCGATCGCCACGCGCTGACGCTGGCCGCCCGAAAGCTGCTTCGGACGCCGGTCCAGGTAGGGTTCGATCGCCAGCATCCTGGCGGCTTCGGCAATCCGCGCCTCGATCTCGGCGCGCTTGAACTTCAGGTTCTCCAGGCCGAAAGCGAGGTTCTTGCGAACGCTCATATGCGGATAGAGCGCATAGGACTGGAAGACCATCGCGATCTTGCGCTCGGCCGGCGAGAGCGCGCTGACGTCGCGGCTCCCGATCGCGATTGCGCCCGTCGTCACCTCTTCGAGACCGGCGATGACCCGCAACAGGGTCGACTTGCCGCATCCCGACGGACCGACGAAGACGACGAACTCGCCGTCCTTGATATCGAGCTCGACGTCATGCAGGACTTTGACAGAGCCATACGACTTGTTGACGTTGGAAAGCTTCAGTTCTGCCATGCCCCACTCCCATCAGGTGCCGCCGTTTCGAAGACGGCGTCGTTTTTGTTCCAGCCTTGCGGCAGCGGTGTCGGTCTTGTGATCCGCACCTCGTTCATCAAGATCCCGGTGACATCAGCCACGTAGACGGCCGGCATTCCTCCCGGATAATTCTCAAGGCCGATCACCCGCCCGTCCGACCCGCGGGTCCAGGCATTGGCGCGGCCGCCGCCATCGGCTTTCGGGGACAGGTCGGCGTTCGTCGGGCGCAGGTCGTAGGACCGCGCCGTGCCGAGTTGCCCGGGCTGCTGGTCGATGGCGATACGCGCCAGTGATGCGTTCCGGATGCCGGCCGACGAGGTCGAAATGACCGTGATCGCCCCCTCCATCCGGCCGGTGATGTCCTCGACGATGAGATTTTCGATGGCGCCTGCCGTGCGCTCCGCGATGCGGTCAACCACATTGACGGTCAGCGCCTCGCCTGAGCCCCAGAAACCATCGGGGGTCTCGCGGCATTCCACCGCAATTCGCGAAAACCTCACATTCGATATCCGGCCGCCATCGCGGGAAAATATGCCGAGCGCCCTGTTGGAGGATGAGACGTTGCAATCCTCGAACACGACGTTGGTGACGTCGCCATGGGTTTCCGTGCCGATCTTCAGCGCACAGCTGAGGCTCTGAACGGAGCAGCGGCGCACAAGAATGTTTTCGCATCGTCCGATGGCGACACGATCGGGGCCGATGCTCGTCTTCAGGCATACGCCGTCGTCGGCCGTCGATATCCGGCAGTCCTCGATCACGGCGCCGCGGCAGGCATCCAGCACGATACCATCCGTGTTGGGAAGGCGGCGGTCGTTGTCGATGGTTACGTTCCTGACGACGACATCGGTGCAGTTGACGAAATGCAACGTCCACATCGGCGAGCGGCTAATATGGACAGAGCTGATCTCGACCTCGTCGCAGCCCTCGAAGACGACGACGCGCGGACGAAACTCGGCCGGAATGAAGGTTCCGACGGTCTCGTCATCTCCCACAATGAAGCTGTCGCAACCGGCTTCGATGCGCCCCGCCCCCGTCAGGCTGATCCGCCGTGCATCCCTAGCGACGATCATGCCGCGGTCCGACTTTTCGGCGATCACCGAAACACTCGTATGCGCATAGGCCTCGTAATCCGCAACGGGACGCAGGATCGCGCCGGCGGCGAGATGAAGGTCGACACCGGACTTGAGCTGGAGCCCCCGGCAGACATGGATGCCGGCCATGAGCGCCACGCGTCCGCCACCCGAAGCCGACAGACCGTCGATGGCCGCCTGCAGGCGGACCGTATCGTCGCCCTCCGCCGGCTCGATCGCGACAAGAGACACGGGGCTCATTGGCGATCGCCGTTCTCGAGGACGACTTCCGTCAGCAGCAGCATGGTCAGCGCCTGGCCGTAAGGCGTCGGCACGTTCGGGATACGCCTGTAGAAATCGAGGTCATGCCCCATCGGCGTGCCGTCCGAGACGCCGTGGACCACACCTTCCTCGTCGATCTGCGCCAGCACTGCCGCAAGCGCCCGCTCCGCGTAGGCCTTGTCGCTATCGTCGAGAATGCCGGCATCGACGGCGCGCAATATGCCATAGGCAATGCCTGCCGTGGCCGAGGTTTCCAGCGGCGAGGACGGGTCGTCCAGAAGCGTCGTGAACATCCCGTCCGGCCGCTGGCATTCCTTCAGCGAGCGCACCTGGCTGACGAGGACGTTCGACAGAAAACGCCGGTCCTTTTCGCCGAGTGTCGGAACGAGATCGAAGAGTTCGGGGATGGCGACGGTGATCCAGGCATTGCCGCGCGCCCAGAAGGCATTGGCGAAATTGTGCCGCCCGTTGAAGGTCCAGCCGTGATACCAGAGGCCGCTGACCGGATCGGAGAGGTAGCGGGTGTGGATCACGAACTGATAGACGGCCTCGTCGATCCAGTCGCTGCGTTCGCAGAGCACGCCGGCCCGGGCGAGAAACAGGCAGGCCATGAAAAGCGTGTCGTCCCACAATTCGCCGTCGTTGAGGCGCTCCTTGACGACGTGCTGAAAGCCGCCGTCTTCGGTCTTCGGCAATTCCTTGACGAGCCATTCGGCCCAGTCCTCGACAAGAGCCCGAAAATCGGGCCGGTCGACATGCTGGACGAGGATCGCAAGCGGCAGCATCGGCGCCGTACTGTTGATCTGGCGCGGCGGCAGGCCGCGTTCGATCTGGCCGGCATACCAGGCAACAAGCTCCTGCAGCGCTTTCTGGTCATCGGTGGCAATGGCGCGCCGCAGGAAGCCGTAAAGACCGACGCCGACTTCCCAGTCCCATTCGTCGAACTGGATTCCCGAGGCGGAATTTCCGGTCACGAGACCTTCCTTGATGCCCTTGAGCCGGCTGAAAGCCGTTGCAACGCGATCGATCGTCGTCAGGAGAGCGGCGTTATCGACAGATGTTGTGTTCATGCTTGGAGACCTATGTTTCAGGAGTAGAACGGCCCGTCAGTGCCGGCGCCGGAGGCTGCACTGTCGTGGGTGAGGATCGGGTGTGGCTGATCGTGCGTGAACGGCCTCGCCTTGCCGGCGATCGAAAGACCGTCGGCATAGGACAGGCAGAGCGCCGGGCCGCCCGGCGGCGTCAATGCGAGCCGCCGAAGCCCGGGATCGAAGGAAACCGTCGTCTGGCACAGGCGTTCGATGAACGCCTTGAAGGCATCGCCGCTGCCGCATCCGACGACGGCCGCCCAGCCGCAAAGCGGCCCGTAGGAGCGCGCCTCGCGCCCGGCGGTCGGGCCGTCGGTGATCAGCTCCAGGCCGTTCGACGCCCAGAGGGCGGCAAATCCCCTGCCCGATCGCGCAATCAGCCACTTGTCTTCGGTGATAAGATCGTCCAGGCCGTCGCGACCGATATAGGCATGCGTCCATGCGTGCCGCGCATCGCTTGTGTCCTCGATCAGCAGGGCAACGTCACGATGCTGGGCAACGCGCGGCAGAATGCCGTTGCCGGCCCAATAGGACGGCCTCTGATTGCCCCAGGGATCGTCCTCGCCGGGATGGTTGACCCAGAGCCTCGCCATGGGGTGGCCGGCGAGCCGGATGTCGAGCACATGCTGCTGATGGCCCTTCTGGCCGGTCTTGTGATCGACGACGGTCGAAAGCTGCGCCGCCTCGTTTTTGAACAGCACGAGTTTTCCGCTCTCGAGCCCCTGGCTGTAACGCGCCTCGACGCTTCTGGTCCTGGCAAGCGACGCAAGCTCGGCGAGATCGGCCGGCGGCTCGTAGCCGCCGGCGCAGAACATGGTCAATGCCGCCACGCCATTGTTCAGCCAGCCGGTTCCGAAGGCGACCTGGGCGAAAGGTGCAAGCTCTGTCAGCGGGCCGGCGCGCAGTTCCTTGTCGTAGGCGCGGCCCTGCGATCCGGCCGGAACGCCTGCGAGCGTGTGAAGGGCGATCATGCGGAAGATGAGATCGATCTGGCCGCGGGCGCGCTCCGAAATCGCCGTCTCGGCCCAGCGCTCCAGCGCCAGCAGGCCGATGAAGTCGATCGGGTAATAGGCCGCCGAGTTCCACTCCGCCAATCCGTGGGCTTCGACGCTGTCGAACCAGCGCGCGAGGCGCGCGCGGCCAAGTTCCGCCTGCTGCCGGCCCGTCCTGCCCGAGGTTGAAAACACCTCGTCGGGCAGAAGAAGTCCGGCCAGCAGCTGGCTCGTATGAAAGCAGAGCACGTGGTTCTCGCTCCAGAACCACATCGCATCGTTGCCCGGCTCGTCGACCCAGTAACGATAAGAGAGAACGGAATGCCGGATGCGATCGACCACCGCCGCCGGCATCCGGTCGGCATAGGCGCCGAACAGCCACAACAGCGGCACCATGATGAAATCCGAGCAATCCTCCCGCGCATCGATGGAGACGAGCGTTGCGTCGATGATGCGGTCGAAGCTTTCCTGGTCGTGGTGACCGGTTTCCATCATCGCAATGAGACGCCCGACGCGGTTGGCGCCGAAGCGGGCGCTGTATTCCAGCGCCTGCCGCTTGCGGGCAGAAAGCGATGTCTCGGCCGGCAACGGCGAAATGCAGCTCATGAAGGCGGCATCGATGACGCGGGTGACCGAGCCCGTACCGGAACCGATCGTCATGTGGATGCCGTGATAACCATCTGCGATGCCAGAGACATTCTCGGCGACCAGACGGTCCTGATGAGCACGCAGGGTCAGTTTCGAATGCGCGAGAACGGGCCGCTCGTGACCATGGCCGATGACCTTGAGCTCTACAGGCAGGTCGCGCTCCGGCGCCGTGTCGAAGATGATCTCCAGCGGCTGGTTGACGAAGACGTCGCGGGCCGGGCGAACGCCGCGCACAAGGGCTTCCAGCTCGCGAACCTCATCCTGGTCCAGTGATACCGGCAACAGCACGCAGAGCGGCTCCTCATCCAGCAGCTCTAGCTCGAAAAACCACGTCGTGTCGCGCTCGGCCAGGTCTTCGGTGTGAACGAGAATGTGGTTGTCGCCGGCTTCGAGCGTCAGCCTGATGTCGGTTGCGCTCTCGACATTACGCTTGAAGGGTTCGAAGCGCACCGCCTCCTGTCCGTTGACCCATATGCGAACGCCGCCGCAGGTCTTCAGTCTGAGATTGAGCGTTCGCGCCGTCTCGGTCCTGAACGTGCCCTTCAGCCATCGCCTGAGATGCGTCGGCACATGCCAGAAGCCGGTGAACTCGACGCGGCGGTTCGAACCGGGAAGATAGAGGCTCTCGGTCGGCCAGGACGTGTCGGGCGAGAGCGGCCGCCCCACCATGGTGGACCAGAAGGCTTTGCGGCAAGGCAGGTCGCCGACATCGACGAAACCGTTGATGAAACGATAGTTTACGCGGTCTTCGGCCGACGCCGGCTCGCCCGGAAAATAGCTGGCGATGAGGCCGGATACCGCCCATGCCGTTACCGTCTGGCCCGCGGCCACGCCATATGCTGGCGCCATATCGTCCGGCCGCTTGATGCATTCCGTTTTCACAGACCGCCTCCTCCGCAATCCTATGAAAATATTTTCATTAGGTCATTTGGGCGCGTCGTTTTTGAAAAATGCTCAAAAACATCGCTATTGCCTCAGAAAATAGCTTGACGGGACGAATGTCAAGTATATGAAATTCATTTATCGATGGCTGACGCCGCGATTGATGAAAATGTTTTCATGGGAGGATGAAAATGAAAACCTATCTCTCAGGAGCCCTCGCACTGGCGCTGGCTACCGTTTCTTTCGCATGGGCCGGCGCGGCCATGGCGGAAACCAAGACGATCACCTTTCTGTTTACCGACGACGACCAGGCTTACGTCGAGCGGATGGAAGCGCTGAGCAAGGAATTCGAGACGGCGCATCCCGACGTCAAGGTCAACTTCGTCTCGTCGGGCTATGATGCGGTCGCCAAGCAGCTGCCGGTGCAGCTCGCCGTCGGCGAAGGTCCTGACATCGCCAAGATCACCGACTGGCAGCTTGCGCCCTACTACCTCGACATGCGTCCCTACATGAAAGACCCGGACGGCTTTGCCAAGCTGCACGGCGACAGCCTGAACACGCTTCGCTTCCCCGGCGTCAACGATCCGAAGTCGATCAACGGCTATATCGCCTCGCAGACCTTCAACCTGCCCTTCGTCAACAAGACGCTCTTCGAACAGGCCGGCGAACCGCTTCCGAAGCCCACCGCCACGCTGAAGGACATCGTCGAAGCCTCGGCGCGCGTCGCCAAGGCGACCGGCGCCCAGATCCCCTTCACGATGGATCGCTCGGGCCATCGCTTCTCCGGCGCGGCATTCTCCTACGGATCGAACTACGTCAAGGACGGCAAGTTCTTCTTCCCCGACGATGCCGCCAAGCGTTATGTCACGGATCTCTACGGCTGGACGAAGGACGGCTCCTTCCCCAAGGAAATGTGGGGCGCTGCCGGCGGAACCCAGTACAAGAACATGGGCGACGAATTCGTCAACGGCAACGTCGTGACCTATCTCGCCGGCAACTGGATGGTCAATCCGTTCCAGAAGAAGATCGGCGACGCCTTCGATTGGACGGCGATCAGCGCCCCCTGCGGCGATGCCGGCTGCTATGCGATGCCGGGCGGCACCGCGATCGTCGGCTTCAAGCGCACCAAGTATCCGGAAGCCGTGGCGGCGTTCATCGAGTTCCTCGGCTCCGAAAAGGTCCAGCGTGAAATCGCCGAAAACTACGTCATCCTGACGGGCGCCGACATCAAGGACCCGCAATACAAGCTCGAGAGCAAGAATGCTAAGGACGCCATGGCCGTCTTCCTCGGAAGCCGCAATAGCGTGCCGCAGGCAGCCTGGGACCTGGAACGTCTCAAGGGATCCTCCGCCATCTATCAGCTGATCGTCCAGAGGATGAGCCAGTTGATCGTCGGCGAGCTTTCCCTCGACGAGACCTTCAAGGCCATGAGGGCCGACGTCGACAAGGTCAACGGGGCGCTCGCCGCCAAGTAACCCGGTCACGCGTTGTCCCGCAAAATGCGCATGCAGCAGCCACGGCCTCGCAACAGGGCCGTGGCTTTTCATTTTCCCTACGGACACTTCGACCAGTTTCGAATTGTCGACGGCCTGAACCACGCTACGTCTGCCTTCAAAGTGTTGCAGCGTCCCTTGCGCGTCTGAAAAGACGCACGGCGCCGTACTGGAAAGGCAGCGTCATGCACTCAATCGAACAAGGCACCCAAGCTTACTCGCAGTTGAAGCCGGCCGCTCTCGCCATTCTTTGCCTCGGCGTGATCGTAGCGCAGGTCGATACATCGGTCGTCAATCTGGCGGTTCAGCCGATAGGGCTCGATCTCAGGGCCTCCGTCACCGAGCTGCAGTGGGTCGTCGACGCCTACAATCTCGTTTACGCCGCACTTCTCATCAGCGGCGGCCTGTTCGCCGATCTTTACGGCCGGCGCCTGATGTTCGTGATCGGCTGCGCTGTTTTTGCCCTGGCGAGCCTTGGCTGCGCTTTCGCCTCGACCATCGCGGTCCTCATTGCGGCGAGGGCCCTGACCGGCTTCGGCTCTGCCCTCCTCCTGCCCGCTTCTCTTTCGCTGATCCGGGTCATCTACCGGGATGAGAAGGTCCGTGCCCGGGCGCTCGGAATCTGGGCCGGCTGCAATGGAATGTCGCTGGCGATCGGTCCGAGCCTCGGCGGCCTCCTCATCCGTGATTTCGGCTGGCGATCCGTCTTCTTCGTCGTCATTCCCATCGCGCTGATCGCGGCGGCGGCAGCACGGTTTTTCGTTCCGGAAAGTGCCGATCGGCAAGGCCGGTCCTTCGACATGCCGGGGCAATTGCTGGGGATCGTATCTCTCACCGTGTTGACCCTCGCCGCAATCGAATCATCGCATCTGCCGCCCTTATGGATGGCACTCATGGCAATCGCCGGCGCGCTGCTTCTGCTGCTTTTCATCATCGTCGAGAAGCGCCTGGAGCAGAAGGCTCTGGTTCCGATCTCGATGTTTTCGGGCAGGCAGTTCCGCGGTGCCATGGCCGGAACGGCCGCAATGACTTTCGGCATGTACGGCACGCTTTTTCTTTTTCCGCTCGCCTCCCTCGGCCTCGGACGCCTGGCCTCGGTGGAGGTCGGACTGTCGCTGCTGCCGATGGCTCTCAGCTTCATCGCGATCTCACCCTTCTCCGGCTCGATTTCGGAACACCTTGGGAAGAACCGCACCATATCTGCTGGACTGGCGCTGATGGGTTTGGGCAACCTCCTGCTCGGCTCATCCTTTCTGGCCGACTGGCTCATCGCCGAAGAGATCGGATTGTTGCTGACCGGGATCGGGATGGGCATGGCGACGGGGCCTCTGACGGCGGTTGCGGTTTCGACCGTCACCGCCGATCGCGCCGGCACGGCAAGCGCCCTGATCAATGTTGCCCGCATGGTCGGGGCGACGATAGGCGTCGCTTTGCTCGGGGCGATCTTCGCCTTCCTGGGGGGGGCGGAAGCTGCCTTCATCGTCGCGATGACGGCGGGCGGCAGCGCGCAGCTGCTTGGAAGCTTTATCGCCTGGCGCTTGCTTTGAACGCGCGGCCGGATGTCGCGGTCATGCGCAGCCTCCGCATCCGCCGGCGAAGGTCTCGTGACACGAGCCCCGCGAGAGGCTATAGGCGTTGTCGGTCTGCGCCAGCCTGCGGGTCCGTTAATTCACAAGTGCCGGCAACCCGGTTACGTCCGGCGACCCAGCGACTGCCTACCGTATAGAGGTGCATTTCCATGCCGATGGGCTCCGAGCATCCGCTGCGAAGGGAACTTCACAACGAGCTGCACGCGCGGCCGTCGCTTTATTTCGACGGCGACACCGATGTCTGGCACGTCGCCATCGTCGGCGAGAATGCTCCTCCTTCAATCCCAGTCTCGCTGCCGGGGCTGGAAGATGTCTCCACGACTCGCGAGGGTAACCACGGCATCGGCCGTTTCGGCGACGGCCGGCTGAAGTGGGAGGCCCATACCGAGTTCCTGACGCTGACCTTCGTCGTTCCGGCATCGGCCGAACCCGGCAGCCAGCCGCCGGAAGCCTTTCAGGCCTGCTGCCGCCAGATCGACGGAAAGATCATTGCAGCCGTTCGGGTGCTGGTGCGGGACGAGAAGGACGGACAGCGTCCGGAAAAACCGAAACTCGACTATGTCGCCTCTCAGGTCGGCGGCGGCGATGCGGAAGTGCATTCGAACTTCCGGCTGACCGACAGCGGTTTCGTCGAATTCCTGTTCTTCAACCGCAACCTCAACGCCTATCGCACCGGCCGCATGGTCAGGCGTTTCCTGGAGATCGAGACATACCGGATGATGGCGCTGCTGGCATTGCCGATGGCGCGCGAGACGGTCTCGAAGCTCTCCGTCTTCGACCGGCGCCTCGACTTGCTGATCGCGCATATGCAGAGTGCGATCAAGGTCGACAAGGCGCTGCTTTCCGAGGTGACCAGGCTCTCGTCGGATGTTCTCAACTTCTCGGCGCTGGCCCGCCACCGCTTCGGAGCGACGAAAGCCTATGCCGAAATTGTCGCGAGCAGAGTGTCGGAGCTTCGCGAGGCACGCGTCGAGCAGCGCCAGAGGCTCGGCACTTTCATCGACCGGCGCTTTCAACCGGCCGTCCGCTCGGTCGAAGCCGCCGAGCGCCGGCTCGACGAACTCGCCGAACGCGTGAGCCTGGCTGGAGACCTTCTCAGGACGACCGTGCAGGTCCAGCTCGAGGATCAGAACGCGTCGTTGCTGACGTCGATGGAAGAGCGGGCGCGCATCCAGGTGCATATCCAGCAGGCGGTCGAAGGCTTCTCCGTCATCGCCATCACCTACTACACCGTCGGGCTGGCGAAGATCTGCCTGGAAAGCATTTCCGAACTGGGTGTCGATCCGCATGTGGCGAAGCTCGCCGTACTCGGCGCCATCCCGCTCGTGCTCTTTGCCGTCTGGACGGCGGTCCGTCACGTTCGCAAGAGCATTGCCGGCGCACCGCACGGTCCGGCATCCGACAACCACTGACGCGACCGCCGCCCTTTCGGGCGGCGGCGCTTACTTTCGTGCATCGATGGAAGGTCAGGATGCCAAGGCGTAGTGCCGATGCTCCGATGCCCGGCCGCTGCTCGTCCTGAAGCGCCGCAGCAATTCGGCAAGGCTTTCGGTTTCATGCGTCAGGCTCTGGGCGGCCGCCGTGGTCTCTTCAACCATCGCGGCGTTCTGCTGCGTCACCTTGTCCATCTGGTCGCCGGCGGCCGACACCTCGCGCAGGCTCGTCGCCTGCTCGCGGGCGGCAACGGCGATCTCGGCCACGGTCGCATTCATGGCGGTGACCTGCTCGACGATCTGTTCGAGCGACAGGCCGGATTCACCCACCAGCTGGACGCCTGTCTTGACCTGCGCCGAGGAAGTGGAGATCAACTGCTTGATCTCCCTTGCCGCGTTGGCGGAGCGCTGGGCGAGCTCGCGGACTTCCTGAGCGACGACGGCGAAGCCCTTGCCGGCCTCGCCGGCACGCGCCGCTTCCACGCCGGCGTTCAGCGCCAGCAGGTTGGTCTGGAAGGCGATCTCATCGATGACGCTGATGATGTTGCCGATCTTCGACGATGAATTTTGAATTTCCGTCATCGCGTCGATGGCGCGGGCAACGATCTCGCCGCCCTTTTCGGCATTGGTGCGGGCGGTTGCCACGACACCCTGGGCGCGGCTTGCGCCCTCCGCCGTTCCGTTGACGCCACGGGTCACGTCACCCAGCGCCGCCACCGTTTCTTCCAGGGACGCTGCCTGCTGCTCGGTGCGGCGGGCGAGATCGTTGGACGCCGTGGAGATTTCCGCAAGGCCGGACCGAATGGTGGCGACCGCGCGAATGACGGAATCCACCGCCTCTTCGAGGCTCGCAACCGAGTTGTTGAAATGATCCCGGATCCTGACGTAGCGATGATCGACTTCGCCGACGCGGACGGTGAGATCGCCCTTCGACAATGCGTCCAGCCCGACGGAGATCTGGCGGAAGGCATGTTCCATCACCTGCGCGTCGGAGAGCCGCTCGGCCTCCTGACGGAGCCGTTCCTCTTCGGCAGCGAGGCGCGCGCGTTCGGCATTGGCCTCGGCGATCAGTTTGGCGCGGCCTGTCTCCTGGAAGACCTTCAGCGACCGGGCCATGGCGCCCAATTCGTGGCGATGCTCGACGCCGGTGATGACGATCCCTTCCTCGCCGCGGGCAAGCTGTTCCATCGACTGGGCCATGTTGCGCACCGCCGAGGAAATCAGCCGGCCGACGAAATAGGAAAGCACTAGGCCGATGACGATCAGTAGACCGCTGATAACCAGCGTCGTGCTGGTCGCGGAGGCAACCGTTGCGTCGACCGAACCGTCGAGGTTCTTCTGCGCGCCGGTCACTGCCGCCTGCAGATTCTTGAACTCGCCTGATATCTTCGGCGCCAGCACGTTCAGCTGCGTCTGGCGGATATTGCCGGCAGCCTGCAGCACCTCCTTCATGTCGCCGAGACGGGCGGTATAGTTCTGCATGAGCTGGCCGGCGCCCATCAGGCGCTTCTTCTGCAGCTCGTTCTTTGCGGCCTTGGCGGCGGCATCGTTGAGCGCCACGGCTTCGGCGAGTGCTGCCTGCGCCGTATCATAGGCGGCGAAATCATCGGAATGCACGAAGCGTTCGGAGAAATAGAGGCTGCGGTTCAGGGCCTCCAGCGTCGCCGCCGTCATCTGCAGCAGGGCCACGTCGTTCTGCCGCCAGGCGCTTCGCACGACGTCGTTGAGCGCGATGCTGGTCCAAGGGCCGAATTCGGTGACCTTGGAAATCAGCATGTCGCGCCGGGCCTGGAGGGAAACGATCTGTTCGAAAGCCTTGCCATAGGCGGTGATCTCCTGACGGATCGCCGCAAGGCCGGACTGCAGGTCCTTGTTGCCGGCAAAACGCGGATCATCCGCCTCGAAGGCCTTCACGCCGGCGCGAAAGCTGTCGACCACGGCTTGTGTCGGCGTCGAGCGGAACGCTTCGGCCGACATCTGAATTTCGTTCAACTGCTCGCTGTAGTCCGAGATGGCGAGACTTTGACCGGCCGTGACGCGATAGGATGCGAAGATCGCGGCGAGGCCGTTCATGCCCGAGATGGCGCTGACCGTGAGCAGGCTCATCAACAGGATCAGCGGCACGAAGCCGGAGGTGATCTGCGCGCGAATGCCGAATTTATTCCAGAAATGCAACATGATAGTCCTCTTATGCTTACTGGCTCTTCGGCAGATAGGCGGCAATGTTTTCAGGTGTGACGAGTTCGAAGGGAACGTTGTTTTCGCGCGGCACCTTCTCTTTGTTGATCAGCTTCACGGCGGCGTCGACAGCGGCAGCGCCCTGCCCGACGGCGCTCTGGAGAATGGTGACGTCGAGATCGCCGGCCACCATCGCGGCGAGCGCGTCGTCGGTCGCGTCGACGCCGCCGACGACGACGTCCTTCATCGGGATATTGGCCCTCTTCATGGCGCGGATCGCACCAAGCGCCATCTCGTCATTATTGGCGATAACCGCATCGAACTTGACGCCGGCCGCCAGCCATTCCTGCATCTGCTGATCGGCATAATCGCGTGACCAATAGGCCGCCTGCCGCTCGACGATCTCGAGGCCTTTGCATTCCGGCGTCGCAATGACATCGGTGATGTCCTGGGTGCGGGTGCGGGCAGCCACATGGAAGACCTCCCCCATCAGCACGACGACGCGGCCCTTGCCCTTGAGGAGAGAGCATACCTGCTTCGTCTCGAGCGTACCGGAGTCTTTCTCATCGGAGGCGACGACGACCTGATTGTCCGGCAAGTCTAAAAGATTGGAGGGCGTCGTGTTGATGTAGATCAGCGGAATGCCGGCATCCGCTGCGATCTTGGTCATTTGCGGCCCGAGATCGCCATCAGACAGCATCATGATAATGGCATCGACCTTGTCGGCGACGAACTGCTGAACCTGCTTCTTCTGCAGTTCGTTGTCGCCCTTGGCATTCGCGGTGACGAGCTTGAGGCCTGATATCGTCTTCCCGTGCGAGACGACGCCGTTCAGAAGCATCTCTCTGAATTTGTCGAGATTGGTCATCGAAACCGCGATCGTCTGCGCATTGGCAACAGAGACCGATATCGCCAGAGCGATGGATGCAAGCGTGGCCGTTTTCATGAATTCCCCTGCGCAATTCGGATACAACTGCGTTATTTCAAATTTTGGTTAAATTTTACTTTTCGACCGGAAACAAACGTTAAGCAGGGGATATGATCTTGCAACGCGAGCAGCGCGTTCTTCGGCGGCAATCGGCCGGACTTCAAGGACATCGCATCGAACTTGACGCAATGCGCTTAAGTCCTTGTACTTATAGACATCAGCGCCCGCCGAAGCCGGAGCCGACGCTGATGCCTTTGTAGATCACCCTCTGCAGCACGATGGCGAGCACGACGCCCGGCAGCATGGAGATCGTCGCACCCGCCATGATATAGTTCCAGGCGGTGCCCTGCTGCGTCTGAAACAGAGTGAGGCCGAGTGGCAGCGTGGCTTTTTCGAGGCCGCTGGTAGCGATCAGCGGCCAGAGAAAACTCTTCCACTGCGCGATGAAGGTGAAGAGCGCCAGGAGACCGATGGCCGGCATGGCAAGCGGAACGATGATCCTGACCAGGATGCGCAGGCGCGAGGCCCCGTCCATCATCGCCGCCTCGTCGAGATCCTTGGGAATGCCGAGGATGAACTGGCGCAGCAGGAAGGTGCCGAAGGACGAGAAGGCGACCGGCAGGATCATGCCGTGATAGGTGTTGATCCAGCCGAGCTTGCTGACGAGAAGGAAGAGCGGGATGACCAGCATCACCTGGGGGATCATCAGCGTGCTGAGAAAGGTCAGAAGCAGTCCTTCGCGGCCGGGAAACCGCAGCCGTGCGAACGCATAGGCGGAAAGGCAGGATACCGCGATCACGATCGCGGTGACGCCGCAGGCGACGATGAAGGAATTCAACAGGAACGTGCCGAACGGCAGCGACACCAAAGCCTCGACGAAGGTGCCCCAATGATATTCCTCGGGGAGGATGCGGACCGGCACGGCCATGACCTCGGCATTCGAGCGCACCGCGTTCGACACCATCCAGAAGAAGGGAAAGAGGAACAGCAGCGCAACCAGCGAAAGGCCCGCATAGCTCAAGACGGTGCCGATCCCACGCAAGATGCGGCGGCGATCCGCAGAGACGGAATGTGGGTGCCGTGAGCTCGGATCAATCGTCATAATGCACCCATTTGCGCTGCATGTGGAACTGCAGGATGGTGAGCGCCATGATCATGACGAACATCACCCAGGCAAGAGCTGAGGCATAGCCCATCTGGAAATTGGCGAAGCCCTTCTGGTAGATGGCGAAGCCGAGTGTCGACGTCGCCGAGCCGGGGCCGCCGCGCGTCATGGCAAAGATCTCGTCGAAGACCTGCAGCGAGGTGATCGCCGTCATGACAGTGGCAAAGAAGATGGTCGGCGAGATGAGCGGCAGGCGAATGCGCCAGAAGCGCTGCCAGGCATTGGCTCCGTCGATCGTCGCCGCCTCGAGATAATGCTTCGGCACCAGATCGAGCGCAGCGTTGAACATCACGACGTTGTAGCCGACATTGGCCCAGAGCGTGACGATCACGACCGCCTGCATCGCCCAGCTCGAACTCAGCAGGAAATTCGGCAGGCCGAGGCCGAGCGAGCGGATGACGCTGTCGGCGAGCCCGTCCGGCGTGAAGATCAAGAGCCAAACCACCGAGGCGGCAATGGTCGGGGTGAAGGTCGGCAGGAAGAAGATCACCCGAAAGATCGCCTTGCCGTGATTCAGGCTGGATATCCACACCGCCAGCGTCAGCGAGACGATGATATTCACGGCCAGATACTCGACGGCGAAGAACAGCGTGTTGTTCAATATCGTGTAGAAGGCCGGATCGACGGTGAACAGCTTGATATAATTCTGAAAGCCGACGAAGGACGGCGTCGAAAGCAGCTGCCAGTTGGTGAAGGAGAGCGCCAGCGACGCCAGGATCGGCAGGGCCATGAAGATCATGAAGCCGAGGAAACTCGGCAGCAGGAACAGCATGGCCGTCTGCGTCTCAGGCTTCAGAAAGCGCCGTGGCTGACCGGGCTGCAACGGAATTTCGGCGACGGCGCTTTGCGACATGTCTTCCTCCATGCGCGGCAATCCTGCCGCGCCATCCTATTGCTGCGCGAGGCTCTGGATCGACTCCATCGTCTGCTTGGCATCGGCGCTGCCGGCGAAAGCCGGTGGGAAATACTGGTTGAAGAGGTTTTCCACCGCCGCCCAATTGTTGGTGATCACATAGGGCACCGAATGCGCCAGGGAATAATCGAGCGCCTCGCCGCCATTGGTGATGTCCTTGGCCGCCACCTTATACCAGGAGGATTGCGAGGCCGTGCGCGCCGGCAGCGCGCGCCCCTGTTCGGCGAGATATTGCAGCGCCTCGGGACTGGTCAGCACCTGGATCGCCTTCCACGCCGCATCCTTGTTTTTGCTTGTCGTGGCAATGCCGAAACCGGAGCCCGCGGTCACGGCTGAAAGTTCGCCTTCGGCGCGCGGCAGAGTGGTGAGGCCGATCTTGAACTTCGCCTGGTCCTTCATGCCGATAATCGACCAGGGGCCATCGATATACATGGCGACGTTGCCCGAATTGAACCGGCCCTGGACGACCGTGCCGACATCGGCACTCGGCGGCACCAGCGGCGCGATCTTATCCTTGGCGGCAAAGCCGATCAGCCTGTCGGCAGCGGCAACAGCGCCAGGATTGGTCAGGTCGAGCTCTCCGGCGTCGTTGACGTATTTATCGCCCCAGGCCGAGGCCAGGACCGAATAGTTGACCGGGGTGATGCCGAAGCCGTACTTGCCGTCTTTCGTCAATTTCTTGGCGGCATCGGTAAACTCGGCCAGCGTCCAGCCCGGCTTCGGCAAGGGAATGCCGGCGGCTTCGAGCGCATCCTGGTTATAGTAGATGACCCACGGCCCGACATCATAGGGCAGACCGTAAAGCTGCTTGTCGACCGACATCCCGCCGATGATCGAGGGGGTAAAGGCTCCGACGTCGAACTTGTCGCCCGCTATTCGGTCATTCAGCGGCTCGAGCAGCGAATAGAAATTCGGCATGCGCAACGACTGCATGGAAACGATGTCGGCGAGCTGGCCCGACGCTGCCAACACCGGCAGCCGCGTCCAGTAATCGACCCAGCCCGTCGTCGTCAGCGTCACCTTGATATCGGGATATTTGGCCGTCACCATGTCGGCCAGGTGCTGCCAGCCCTTGGTGTCGGCTTCGGAGCCGGTCCACATCTGCCAGGTCAGGTTGACCTGTTCGGCCGATGCGGCTGTGGCAAAAAGACTGCTGCCGATTGCGGCAAGCAAAAGCGTTTTCTTCAGAACCGTCATGGGTTTCTCCTCCCTCCATGAACGCAAAGGACACGCGAGTGCGATCGAGCTCACGCCTTCAGGATGAGCTCGATCACCGGCACGGTAACGTCCGGGCGCCGGACCGGCAGTTCGAGTGTGATCATGCCTTCCGGCACCATCACGCCGATATTGGAATCCACATCCTTGGTGTGGCTCAGCCAGCGCACTTCGCTGGCGTCGTGCAGGAATTGCGCATAGGCGATCCTGTCGGCGAGGCCTTCGATGTGGATGTGGCGATAAGGCCAATTATAGACATGCAGGTAGAGGCGGTTGCCGCGCTGGGTATAGCGGCAGCCGGCCGGCACCGGATAGTCGGATGGCCCGGCCCCATAAATGGAGCGTGCGTTGACCTCAATCCAGTTCTGGTAGATTTCGAGCGCGCCGATGGCGCGCGCATCGAGCGTGCCGCGGCCGGTCGGGCCGACATTCATCAGGAGGTTGCCGCCGAGCGCGACGGAATCGATGAGCAATTGGATGATCTGTTCCGGGCTTTTCCAGCTATCCTCGTCGCGGTGATAGCCCCAGGAGCCGCTGAAGGTGTGGCAGGCTTCCCAGAGCACCCCCCGGCTGGCGATAGCGGGCGCCACGCGCGGCGTATATTGCTCCGGCGTCGTCACGTCGGGCAGATTGCCGGGCGGCAGATCGAGGCGGTTGTTGACGATGATGCCGGGCTGCAATTCACGCGCCAGTGCGAGCAGGCGCTCGCTCTCCCAATCGGCACGCCCCTTGCCGGGCAGGCCGCGATATTCGCGCTGGGGATAGCTGAAATCAAACCAGATGATGTCGATGCGGCCGAAACCGGTCAGAAGTTCACGCACCTGTTCGCGCATATAGGCGGCATAGTTGGCCATATCGCGGCCAGCATTGAGCGCCTCGGCCTGCGGATGGTTGCGCAAGGGATGGTGGACGTCGATCGGAAAATCGGGATGGTGCCAGTCGAGCAGCGAATAATAGAAGCCGATCTTCAGTCCTTCGGCGCGAAAGGCTTCGACCAGCGGCGTCAGCAAATCTTTGCCGCAGGGCGTGTTCGTCGCCTTGTAATCCGTCACCTTGCTGTCCCAGAGGCAGAAACCCTCGTGATGCTTGGTCGTCACCACGACATATTTCATGCCGGCAAGACGTGCCCGGCGGGCCCATTCCTTGGGGTCGTAGAGATCAGGATCGAAATTATCGAAATAGCGCTGGTAGTGGTCGTCGGTCAGCTCTTCGCGGTTCTTCAACCATTCATGCCGGGCTCCCAAGGCATAGAGGCCCCAATGGATGAACATGCCAAGGCGGTCGTGGCTGAACCAGGCGTGCTTGCCCGCTCCTTCCGATGCCGGATTTTCCGACAGGCGTTCCGAATTCATCACAGGTTTCTCCTCCCTGCTTTCCGGCTCAACATCATATCGAACCGGTTCGGTGAGTAACAATCTTACTTGATCCAGCGCCTGTCAAGCCAAATTCGCGGTCGCAGTTTTAGAAATGCAAGCCCTACGGAATAACCAGTTTGAGGCATGGATGTTGCGCCGATCAATAAAATCGGACATAATAATGCATTAGAACCGGTTCGACAGACATGACCACGATACGAGACGTAGCGCGCATTGCGGGGGTTTCCATCTCGACCGTCTCGCTCGCGCTCAACAGCCCGAAGCGGGTCGGCGCCGAGACGCTCGACCGCATCCAGCAGGCGATAAATTCGACGGGCTACCGCATCGACCCGGTGGCCCAGACGCTGGCGCGCGGACGCAGCTCGCTGATCGGTTTCGTTTCGGCCAATCTCGGCAACATGTTCTTCGGCGACATCCGCCGCGAGATCGAGCACCAGGCGCTCGATCACGGCTATTTCGTCCTGATCGCCGACTCCTCCGGCAGGGCCGACCTCGAGCGGGCACTGCTGGAGCGGCTGGAGGCGCAGAAGATCGCCGGCATTGCGCTAGCGGCAAACGGGCGCGGCGAGGAATACGCCACGTTCCTGCGCGACTTCAAGACGCCGATCGTGATGTTCGACCAGAAGGTGGAGGGTGCAGAGCGCGATTTCGTCGGCTCCGACAATCCGCTGACCACCACCATCCTGACGGAACATCTGCTGCAACTCGGCCACCGGCGTATCGGCTTCATCTCCGGGCCTTCCGGTCTGCACACCGCCGACGAGCGCCTGAAAGGCTTTCTGAACACGATGACCGGCGCCGGTGTGGAGATCGATCCTTCGCTGGTGGTCGAGGGCGGCTACACCAGGACCGGCGGCCATGCGCAGGCGATGCGGCTGCTGACCCGCCGCGACCGGCCGACCGCCATCATCGGCGCCAACAACATGACGGGCCTGGCCGCACTGCAGGTGATGCAGGAGATGGGTTTCCGCTGCCCTGACGACGTGTCGCTGGCGATGGTCGACGACGTGCCATGGAGCAATGTCATCACGCCGCGCATCACCATGGTGGTGCAGGATGCGCAGAAGCTCGGGGAATTGGCGGCACAACGTCTGCTGACAAGAATAGCAAGCCCGGAGGGCGCCGCCGCGCCGCCTGAGGATTTCATCCTGACGCCGAGATTCGTGCGCGGGGAATCGACCAGGCGGCTGTGAGGGCTTCTACCGATCTTCCCGCGTATGCCAAAGCCGCAATACATAGATTGTCGACTGCTGGATTTCGTAGCGGAGCTCGTAACGGCCGACGAGAATGCGGCGAACCTCTCGAGGATCAAACTCCTCGAGTCGCTCGCCGAGACGTGGCTGCTCAAGCAGCCGCGCAGGGGCTGCCGTCAGCGCCTGTACGGTTCGGGCCGCAGCCCGCCGGTCGACCGGAGAGAGAAAGTCGTATAAGCGGGTAACATCCGAAACCGCTTTGTTCGTCCATTTGACTTCCATCACCGGGGCAACGAAATCGGCTCGTCACTGTCAAGACTATCAGCCCAGGCCTGAACAGCCTGGTGATCGACAACGTTTCCACTATCCACGTCGGCCAACGCCTCAAGCGTCAAACGCCGACGCTCCTCTTCCTGGTCGATCCATGCAGTCAGTGCCTGCTTGACGATCCAGCCGCGCGAGCGTTCGAGCCGCGATGCAAGTTGATCGACCTTCTGCGCAAGCGGCAGTGGAACATGGGCAGTCAGAACTTTGGTCTCCATCGAAAACTCCTTGTCAATCACTTATAATCATAGCGATTAATTCTGATTATATCCAGTCACCTATATCTCAGAAAAGCTCGAAACATGTCGGCGGACTGACGGAATGCCGAGAGTTTGCGCTAAAACACAGCGGCTGATCTCCAAGTAAAAACCGCCAAGGAACAAGCCCGACTGCCGCGACCATTGAAAGAGCGCGAAATTTGTCATACATGTGTGATGAATCATGAGTTTCGCAGTGCCGTGCGTTTGGACGGCATTCGGATCAAGCCGATGCGGGGGCAGGCGTGGCTATGCAGATGAAGGATCGCAGCAAAGGCTCCGGGTCGCTGGTCTCACAGGTCGGCGAAAGCCTTCGGCAAGCCATATTGAGCGGCCAGTATTCTGCCGGCGACAAGCTTCCGAGCGAGCATGAACTGACCGAAACGCATAGCGTCAGCCGGACCGTCGTGCGCGAGGCGGTGGCTGCGCTTCGCTCCGACGGGCTTGTCGAGGTGCGCCAGGGGGCAGGCATCTTCGTCCTCGGCGCCGATCCGGCTGTCTCCGCTGGGAAAGCCGACAAGGCCCGCGTTGTTTCCGATCTGGAAGTGCTCGAGATCAGAACGCCTGTCGAAATCGAAGCTGCCGGTCTTGCGGCCTTGCGCCGCTCGCCCGCGCAGGAGGAGGCGATTTTCGAATGCCACCGGAAAATTCTCAAGTGCATCGAGAGCGACCAATCCATTCGCGAGGCCGATCTCGAACTCCATGCCGCCATCGCCGAAGCCACGAACAATCCGCTATTCCGGCAGTTCCTGGAGTCCCAGGGCTCGGCGATCATCCCGCAGTCCAGGCTGGTCCCGGAAACAAGGACAGCCGAACAGACCGCCTACCGAAGGCTGATCCACAGAGAGCACGAGGCGATCGTCGTTGCCATTTCCGACAGGGACGATCAGGCCGCCCGAAATGCGATGCGCGAGCATCTGGTCGGCAGCCAGGCAAGGTACCGCAAGCTGCTGAAGGATCTGCGAAGCTTTACCAGCTGATAGTCGGTCGAGGAACTGTCTGAAAGCGCCCGTAGCGATTGGCGCGAATTGTCCGCTATTTGTCCGGCGCGCGCATTTTCCCGTGCCATCAAATTGCCGAATATGGCTTCATGATCAACCGCCATGGAGCAAAAAATGTCCGGCCATGATACTGTCCTTCTCGTTATCGACGCCCAAGAGTCTTTCAGACAACGCGATTACTGGGATGAAAACCTGGCATCCGCCTACATCGATCGTCAGCAGGCGTTGATCGACGGCGCGGAAGCCGACGGAATACCCGTCATCCAGATCTTCCATGTCGATGAAAACGCGCCGTTTTCGGAGGCATCCGGGTTCGTCAGGACACTCGCACCGCTCAGGATCGCGCCGAAGGCTACATTCAGGAAAAACCGCCATAGCGCCCTGGTCGGTTCGGGTCTCGACGTGTGGCTGACCGAGAACGGCGTCCGTCGTCTCCTCGTCTCCGGCATCCGCACCGAACAGTGCTGCGAGACCACCACCCGCCACGCCTCCGATCTCGGCTATCAAGTCGACTATGTCGGCGAAGCGACCCTGACCTTCCCGATGACCGACGCCACAGGGCGCACCTGGAGTGCGAGAGAAATCCGGGACCGGACCGAACTGGTCCTGTCAGGCCGTTTCGCTCGGATCGCGACCGTCGAACAGGCCCTGGCGGGGCGTGAAAAGCCACTCGCCGCATGACAGACGCCGCGCAGCCCTTCGATATTCCGGTCTTCGTCGTCGTGCCGCCGCGCGTGCTGCTGCTCGACGTGGCCGGTCCGATCGAAGTGCTGCGCAAGGCAAACCTCGAACAGCCCACAGTGCGCTTCACCGTCACCTATATCGGCCCGTCGGCGACGGTCGGCAGCTCGATCGGCCTTGCCGTTACGGGCGTCGCAGCATTGCCGGAATGCTTGCCCGATAGCGCGCTTGTCGTCATTGCCGGCAGCACCGACGTTCCGATGGAAAGCAGCCATCGGCGGGACGAACAGGAACGCGCCGACCAGGCTGCCATTGTCGCATGGCTGCAGCGCGCCATTCGTCCAGGAATTCGACTGGTCTCGATCTGCTCGGGCGCATTGCTCGCTGCCGAGGCCGGAATGCTCGACGGCCGCGAGTGCACCACCCATCACGGCTGCATGGAAGATCTGACCCGGCTCGCGCCGACGGCGCGCGTCCGGGACAACCGGCTCTATGTCGAGGATGGAGACCGCCTCACCAGCGCCGGCATCACCGCCGGCATAGACCTCATGTTGCATATCGTCGCCGAAGCGGCGGGACATGCCTGTGCGCTTGCGGTGGCGCGATACCTTGTCGTCTATCTCAGGCGCGGCGGCTCGGATCCGCAACTTTCGCCCTGGCTCGAAGGTCGCAACCATATCCACCCGGTCATTCATCGTGCGCAGGATGCAGTGGTCGCCGACCCCTCTCGGGACTGGTCGGTGGCATTGCTCGCCCGCCTCAGCGGCGCCAGCCCGCGCAACCTTTCACGGCTGTTCAACGAGCAGACGGGCATGAGCGTTACGGATTTCGTCAACCGTATGCGCGTGGCTCTTGCCCGCGAGATGCTCGCCGGTTCGCGACTGGACATGGAGGCCGTCGCCATGCGCGCCGGCTTCGGCTCGGCGCGGCAGCTGCGCCGAGCCTGGAATCGTCTGAATGATGGCCCGCCGAGCACGGCACGGTCGCGGCTGCAGCTGAAAGCTAGTTGAAAGCTTCGACGTCATAGGAAGGGGCAGCATCGTGGAGGAGACACGGGTCAAGGGTGGCGAGACGACGATGCGAGCAAACCACAGGAGGAGATTTCCATGCGTTCTTCACGCAGCCTTTTTCACACCGTCGCCTTTTCGACGCTTCTCGCCGCAGCATCTTTCGCTACGAGTGCCGCAAACGCAGCCGACAAGATCACCATCATGGTCGGCGGTTATGAGAAGCAGATCTATCTGCCCGCCAAACTTGCCGAATCGCTCGGTTATTTCAAGGACGAGGGTCTCGACGTCGAGCTCTTGAACGAAGCCGCCGGCGTCGATGCTGAAAACCAGCTTCTGGCCGGCGCCGTCCAGGGCGTGGTCGGCTTCTACGACCACTGTGTGGACCTGCAGGCCAAAGGCAAATTCGTCGAATCCATCGTCCAGTTCAGCCAGGCGCCGGGCGAAGTCGAGATGGTCTCGAGCAAACATCCCGACATCAAGTCGCCGGCCGACTTCAAGGGCAAGAGCCTCGGCGTCACCGGTCTCGGCTCGTCCACCAACTTCCTGACCCTCTTCATGGCCTCGAAGGCCGGCCTGAAGCCCGGCGACGTCGTGACGGTTCCAGTCGGCGCCGGCGGCACCTTCATCGCCGCCATGCAACAGGACCAGATCCAGGCCGGCATGACCACCGAGCCGACGATTTCGCGCATGGTCAAAACAGGCGAAGCGAGTGTGCTCGTCGACATGCGCACGGTCGAGTCGACCCGTCAAGCGCTCGGCGGCACCTATCCGGCCGCCTCGCTCTACATGGAGGCCTCCTGGGTCGACGCGCACAAGGAAGAGGCACAGAAGCTCGCCAACGCCTTCGTCAAGACGCTGCGCTATATCAACACGCATTCCGCCGCCGAGATCGCCGACAAGATGCCGAAGGACTTCTACGTCGGCGACAAGGACGGCTACATCAAGGCTCTCGACGAGGGCAAGGGCATGTTCACGCCCGATGGCGTCATGCCGGAAGACGGTCCGAAAACCGTGCTTGCCGTGCTCTCGGAGTTCTCCAAGAACGTCAAGGGCAAGCAGATCGACTTGTCCAAGACCTACACGACGGAATTCGTCAAGAACGTCAAGTAGGGCGTCACGCCGCTTCCGGCACCAACCGGAAGCGGCCAACCGATCGATCCATGGGCATTGCGTGCACGCGCCCAAAGGCACGCTTCAGGTATCATCATGCAACATGACAACAACCAGATTCCGGCGATCGAGCTGATCAATGTCAGCCGCCGCTTCGTCTCGCCGACCGGCAAGTCCCTTACCGCCTTGCGCGATTTCAACATGACCGTCGCCCGCGGAGAGTTTGTCGCCGTCGTCGGCCCCACCGGCTGCGGTAAATCGACGACCCTCAACCTCGTGACGGGTCTTGCACGCCCGAGCGCCGGCGAAGTCCGGCTGATGGGCGGCCCGATCACCGGCATCGACCCGCGTGTCGGCTTCGCATTCCAGACCGACGCGCTCTTTCCCTGGAAAAACGTCATCGACAACGTCATGGCCGGCCCGCTGTTTCGCGGCAAGTCGCGCACTGAAGCGGAAAAGAGCGCACGCGACTGGCTGGCCCGCGTCGGCCTTTCGAAGTTTGTCCATCACTATCCCCACCAGCTTTCCGGCGGCATGCGCAAGCGCGTCTCGCTGGCACAGACCTTCATCAACGAGCCGGAAATTCTGCTGATGGACGAGCCTTTCTCGGCCCTCGACGTCCAGACCCGCACCGTCATGCATGAAGAGCTGTTGAAGCTGTGGGCGGAGCGAAAGGCCTCGGTGGTGTTCGTGACCCATGATCTCGAAGAGGCTGTCGCGCTCGCCGACAAGGTCTATGTCCTGACCGCCGGCCCCGCGACGGTCAAGTCGGTCTATACGATCGATCTGCCGCGCCCGCGCGTCGTGTCGGAAATCCGCTACGAGCAGAGCTTCATCGACTATTGCAAGACGATCTGGGAAGACCTCCGCGAGGAGGTGGAGACCAGCTACCGGCGCGCGAGCGAAGCGGCCTGAGGGAGGATATCATGGCACACACCACTCTTGAGGCCGGTTCGGCCACCCTGTTTCGGCCGGGCACGTCGGACTCGGAAATCGAGGCGTCGGCGCTGAAGGCGATGCGCCGGCGCAACACCGCGGTGCGCTTCTGGCAGATTGCCATCCTGGTCTTCGTGATCGGCATGTGGGAGCTTTCTTCCAACATGCAGTGGATCGACCCGTTCTTCTATTCGAGCCCGAGCGGCGTCGTTGAGCGCCTCTACGAATGGGCGACCGAAGGCACCACGGAAGGTTCGCTCTGGTATAATCTATGGGTGACGATGGAGGAGGCCTTGATCGGCTTCTTCGCGGGCTCGATCACCGGCGTCTTCGTCGGCATCGGTCTTGGCCGCAACCGCTTCCTGTCGGACATCTTCTCCGTCTACATCAAGGCGATCAACTCGATCCCGCGCGTCGTTCTCGCCCCGATCTTCATCATGATCATGGGTCTCGGCCTGCCGTCCAAGGTTGCTCTCGCCTTCATCATGGTGTTCTTCGTAGTTTTTGCCAACGCCTTCCAGGGCGTGCGCGAGGCCGACCGCAACATGATCGCCAATGCGCGCATCCTTGGCGCCTCGGACTGGCAGGTCACCCGCACGGTGGTCATCCCCTCGGCGATGAGCTGGATCTTCGCCAGTCTGCACGTCTCCTTTGGTTTCGCGATCATCGGCGCAATCGTCGGCGAATTCGTCGGTGCCCGGTTCGGCATCGGCCAGCTGATTTCGATCGCCAAGGGTACGTTCGATGCCGCCGGCATGTTCGCGGCAATCCTCCTCGTCATGGTCGTCACGCTTTTTGCCGAATATATCATGACGCTGATCGAGAACCGCCTGGCGAAGTGGCGCCCGCAGCAGCATCTCGATACGCAGTGATCCAATCCGACCTCCTCCCAAGGCAGATCGAACAGGAGGCCGGGTGCATGCCCGGCCTTCTGTCATTTGATGCACTTGAGGTTTAAGCAAGCGGAAGCCGCACCGTCACGACCAGCCCACCGCCTTCCGCGTCATCGAGCGAGACTGAACCTCCGGCGCCTTCAACAACCTCCCGCACGATCGCAAGCCCCAGACCGCTCCCCTCGGCTTCGGTCCCCATGATCCGGTAGAAGCGTTCGAAAACCTGCTCGCGCTCGCCGATCGGAATACCCGGTCCGTCGTCCTCGACGGTGACGACGGCGTTGCCGTTCGCCTGGCCGATCGCGACGGTCACCCGTCCATTGGCACAGGTATAGCGTATGGCGTTGTCTATGAGGTTGACCAGCATCTCGCGCAGCATCGTAGCGTCGCCTTCGACGATGACCGGTCGGTCCGCTTCCAGTCCGAGATCGATGTTGCGCTTGAGCGCCTCTTCGGCATGCGCTTCCAGGATCTCGCGGGCAGCCTTGCTGAGATCGGTCGTATCGCTGCGCGGACGGCGGCTTCCGGGCTCGGCCCGTGACAAGGTGAGGAGCTGGCTGGCAAGACGCGAAATCTGCTTCGTGCTGGTGCGAAGGGCGAAAAGCGCCTCGTCGCGGCGAGCCGTATCGGCTTCGCGGGCCGCCACGCTCGCCTGCGTCGAAATCAGCGCGAGCGGCGTTCTGAGTTGATGCGCGGCATTCGATACAAAGCGTCGCTGTGCGGCCATCTGGTTCTGGACACGCTCCATATGGTCATTCAGGGCATGAACGAGCGGTCGCAGTTCGCTCTGCACCATCTCGGGCGGCAGCGGATCGAGACGGTTGCGCCCGCGCTGGCGCACGGCGTCCCGCAGTCTCAGAGCCGGTGCCAAGCCCCGCTGAAGCCCGAGGATGGTCACCAGGCTTGCGACGAAGACGAGCACGAACTGCTTCGAAAAATCCGAAAGCCATAGCTGCCTTCGCATCGCATACTGGCTGTTATGCGTCACGGCGACGGTGACCGAGATCGTGCCATCATCGGGAAGGCCGACGACAGGATGGTCGAGCATCAGGACGCGCACATCGGCACCATGGAACGCACGATCCTCGCCCGCCCGCTGTACGGCTGGCAACGGCAGGTCGGGAAGACCGCTCACCAGACTGCCCCATACAGTGATGACCTGGTAAAATACCCGGTCGCCGAAGCCTGTATCGAACATCTCCAGCGCGGAAGGCGGCACGTCCACCTGAACATTGCCACCCTCATCGACGCGGACGGCTTCAGCTATGACGCGGGCAGAGGCCAGAAGCGTTCGATCCGTCACCAGCTTTGCTGTCGCATCCGCCGTCCAGAAGCTGTCGTAAAGATTGAAACCAATCGCGCCGAAGAGAGTGAGCAGCACCCAGCAGAGCAGCTGTACCCTCAGGCTCTGGCTGAGCCGCGCGATCGTGGCGCCCAGCTTTGTGACGAGGCTACTGGACATGTCGGAGGAGATAACCGAGCCCGCGCAACGTCGCTATCTGAACCGAACTGCTCTCGAGCTTCTTTCGCAGCCTGTGGATGTAGATTTCGATGGCGCTCGGATCGGCCTCGTCGTCGAAACCGAACACGCTTTCGGAAAGAGCGGCTTTCGAGATCGTGTTGCCGAGCTTCATGACGAGCTGTTCAAGAACGGCATATTCGCGCGGCGTCAGTTGCAGCGGTTCGCCTGCGACGAAAAACTGCCGCGTTCCACCGGAGAAGCGCAAATTGCCGACGGTGATCTCGGAGGATGCCCGATCCTGGCCGCGGCGGACCACCGCACGGATCCTCGCCTCGAGTTCGGCAATTTCGAAGGGCTTGGCGAGATAGTCGTCGGCACCGCTGTCGAGCCCCGCCACACGACCGTCCAGGCTCGCATTCGCGGTCAAGATGATGACCGGCAGTTTGTTCCCGGACTGCCGCAATCGTTTCAAGAGCGTCAAGCCATCAAGCTTGGGCAGCGCCAGGTCGAGGATCATCGCGGCATATTCCGCCACCTTGAGCATGTGCTCCGCATCCTCGCCATCGTGGGCAATATCGATAGCATATTGCGCCTGTCGCAGGGCTTTCCCCAGCCAGGCCGCCAGATCCTTGTTGTCCTCCACCACAAGCAGTCGCATCCGACCTCCTTAGCATGTGCAGAGTGCTTGGCGGAAGCGCATCCGTGGGGTCATAAGTTGAGAGGAAGAGCGGCCGGCTCTGGTTTATCTTCAGCCGCAACTGCGACGTCCCGATCGACGGCGCCCGGCACTTCCGTTCCCCAGATCTCGATCTGGGTCAGCGCCGGAAAGGGCGAGGCATCCTCGGCCTTGATCAGCCCATGCAATTCCACCCATTCGACGATACAGGGTTCTATGGAAAAGCTCTGAGCAACACCCGATTTCACCAAGGGAAAGCGGGAGGTCCTGCCGTTCGAGAAAGTGACGCTGGCCTCATTCCACCAAGAATCATGCGGGAAATCGGCCCGGAGATAGAAGACGATCTCGTCAATGCTGACCGGCCGGCCGAATTCCAGCTTCAGCGCCGCCTGCGGATCGCGATTGATGCCCCAGCTCGTATAGGGCCAGAAGCCGTGATCGTCGTTGGCCTTTTCACCGTCGATCGCGTTGCGCGCGGCAAAGGCAGCTTCGCCCCGGGTCTCCACATTGGCGCGCGCATGCGGAAACAGCGCCCGGTTGGCATGATCGTCCCAGGGGTTGAGAGCGAGATTACGGCGTTGCACGATCTCGTCGGGGCGCGCGCTTCGCGCCGAAAGCCGGTGGAGATCACCCCGGAAGGCATTCGGCGAATAGGGCTTGCGCTTGTCGCCGAAGGGCACGGCGAGGGCATAGGCGCATTCCTTCATATAGACCAGGCCGGGTTGGATCGCGCCATCGAGGGCGAGGAAGACATGTCCAGGCTCGGAGACCTCCAAGACCACGCGATCGCCTTCGCGATAGCTCTGTCGATAGACCAGGAAGGTCTCCTCCCGCCCTGTGGAGCTTGCCAGCACCAGCCCATCGGCATCCACGATCTTCAGCGTCAATTCCATGCTCGCCTTCCTCATACGATCCGCAATCTCAGAACCCTGCCGGCGAACGGCACGCGCAGCCGGTAGATTTTCCCGGGCCAGGCCGATCTCAGCCGGGCGTCCTCCACGTCGATTTCGTCGATTTCGATCTCGCCACCGCCATCGACGAAAATGCTGCCGAGATCGGCGAGATCGATCCTGTCCGGGGCGACGGTCGGCGCCAGGCACGTCATCAGCGACAGCACCGCCGGCTTGCCGCCGTCATAGCTGTCGACGATCTCGACATGGCGGCCGCGCAGCAGGGAAACGACGCGCCGGTAGCTGTGCAGCTCTGCTTCAGCGGGATAGGCGCCTGCTATATCGAGCGATATGCGCGCGCGCTCCTCGTCAAACCCGACCTCGACGTCTCGCGCGCCGAATGTGTCGCCGGCCGACTGCATGACGCCTGCGAATGTCGGCAGGTTGTGGAACGCCGATTGCATCGTCCAGATCTCGTAGCGCCGCGCCGAAAAGGTCTTTGCGGTATAGGTCTCGACACCGACATCGATCAGGAACGGGCGCCCATTCTTGTAGAGCGTCACGCTTCCGACATCGTTGTGATTGTGGCCCTCGCCATTGTTGCCGCCCTTGACGGCGAGCGAAAACTGTTCGTCGCGGGCGATGAACAGGCCAATGCCGGGATAAAACATATCGCGTCGGGACGCAGGATGCGGCGGGGCGGCATCGGGAAGCGTCGGGCCGATCAGCACTTCCTGCACGCGATACCAGAGGTTCCATTCTCCGGGCAGGTGCGAGCTTCCGGAGGCCGCCCTGTCGGCCGCGGCGAACTCAGCCAGCACCTGCGAACCGACCGCCTGTCCGAACAGATATTCCCGCACACTGCAGGGTTCGACCACCGCGGAGGAATCGGCGAAGTTGAAATAATAGCGGCCGGCCACATGCATATGGGCGATATATTCAGCCATGCTGCGGATTTTCGGCTGTTGCCAGAGCTTGCCGAACAGGCCCGGCGCTACGCCATCCAGAATGGTCAGCGCGCCATGCAGGCAGAGTGCTGCGTGGCGATAGTAGAGCACGCCTTCCTCGCAGGCCCCGTCCTCGGCATAGTCCTTCAGGAAAGCATCGAGGCTGCTGAGCGCCTTTTCGACAACAGCACGGCGCGTCGGCTGGTCGGTTTTCAGCGAGAAGACCGTCAACAGGACATTCTGGCTTATCCAGGCCGTCCAGTTGTTCATTCGCTCCTCGCCGCGGCCCATCCACCAGAAATGCCGGCCGAGATAGGGCGAGAGGATGCGGATCTGGATCTCGCGTTCCACCCGGGCGGTAATTTCAGGGCTGATGTCGTCGAGCGCGTCGCCCAGCAAGGCGACGACGGTGGCAAGCAGCGCCGCCGTTTCGGCGGCGAAGAGATCGACGACAGGCTGTGAATTGTCGGGAAGCGGCAGCCGCGCGCCGCTTCGTTCATAGGCGTTGTGCGCCGGGAGCTGCCAGCCGCTCTCCTCGGCAATCAGGCAGATGCCGTCGACAATCCCAGGCAGGAACCGCGCCCCGCCTTCGACGAGTTCGCCGAGCACCAGATTGTTGAGCATCCGGCGCCGCGTGAAATAAAGCTCCTCGAAGCGCGAGCGGTTGCCCGTTGCGGTGAACTCCCGGTAATCCGAGGCGGTGATGAGCGGAAAGGCGCGCGCAAGCGTCTCTTCGGCGTCGCGAATGATCCGTTCCCGGACCGTCTGCGGCACGGAGTTCCATCTGGCGCGATCTGAGCAAACCGACCCAGGCGTGAAATCGCCCAGCACATCCGGCAGCTCCCCTGAAATCTCGCTGAACATGTCCCTCCCCGCACCGGAAAGCATTGATGAGCGTTTGGCCTGCATGCTCACCTATCATATGTATTTTGCGCTTTCTATTAAATTCGTATGATCTATTCAGAACTTGTTTGACCAGTATCGGAACTGTGCTATGTGGTTGCGAGAGGAAGAGGAGGCATCGGTGTCCATATCGAATTCGGCCATCGCTGGAGATGGCGCTCTGGCAACTTCCGGCAGGAAAGCCACCGTCTTGTCCAAGCGCCAGCGCAGGATACGCAGCGCGCTCGTCGCCTATTCCTTCATCGCCCCGAACTTCCTCGGCTTTGCCGTCTTCACGCTCGGCCCGATCCTGTTTGCCTTCGTGCTCGCCTTCATGCATTGGGACGGCTCGAATGCGATTACCTTCGCCGGCCTCGACAATTTCTGGCGACTTTTCGAGGACAAGGCCTTCATCGCGGCCTTCTGGAACACAGTCATCTATACGGTCGCCTCCGTGCCGGCGACGCTGCTCTGCGCGCTCGGCCTCGCCGTCCTCCTCAACCAGAAGATTGTCGGACGCGATTTCTTCCGCACGGCGATGTTCTTTCCCTATGTCGCCTCGCTGGTGGCCGTCGCGGTCGTCTGGAACATGATCTTCAATCCCGAAATGGGACCGGTGAACATGATCCTCTACACGCTGGGCCTCGATCCCAAGAACATGCCGGGATGGGCTGCCGATCGCCACTGGGCAATGGTGACGGTGATCCTCTTCGGCATCTGGAAGAACATGGGCTATTACATGGTCATCTATCTGGCCGGCCTGCAGGGCATCAATTCGGAGCTCTATGAGGCCGCCGATCTCGATGGCGCCAATTCCTGGCAGAAGTTCATCCATGTCACCGTGCCGCAGCTCGGACCGACGACCTTCTTCGTCACCGTCATGCTGACGATCCAGTCGTTCAAGGTCTTCGACCAGATCTACATGATCACCCAGGGCGGCCCCGGCACTTCGACGCTCGTCCTCGTCTACCACATCTACAACGAAGCCTTCATTTCCTGGGATCTCGGCTATTCCAGCATGGTTGCGCTCGTTCTGTTCTTCCTCGTGCTCGCCGTCACCGTCTTCCAGTTCCGGCGCCAGAGGGAGGACGAGGCATGAGGATCGCAGGACGCAGAGTCACCGCCAAAACGGTCCTCCTCTATGCCATCGTGATCACCGTCACGGTGGTCATGCTGATGCCCTTCGCCTGGATGCTCTCGGCATCCTTGAAGCTCAGCCGCGACGTCTTCGCCTTCCCCATCGAGTGGATACCGTCGGAGCCGCAATGGCAGAATTACGTGGATATCTGGACGAAGATCCCGCTCGCCCTCTTCATCTACAACACCTCGAAGCTGACGATCATCGTCACGCTGCTGCAGCTGTTGACCTCCAGCTTTGCCGCCTACGCCTTCGCCAAGCTGAATTTCCCCTACAAGAACACGCTGTTCCTCGGCTATATCGCCACCATCGCCATGCCCTGGCAGGTCTATATGGTGCCGCAATTCCTGCTGATGCGCGAATTCGGCCTCAACAACACCCATCTGGCGCTGATCTGCCTGCAGGCCTTTACCGCCTTCGGCGTCTTCCTGATGCGGCAGTTCTACATGTCGATCCCGACCGAGCTTTGCGAAGCGGCCCGCATCGATGGCATGAACGAGTACCAGATCTGGGCGCGCATCATGCTGCCGCTCTCCAAGCCGGCGCTCTCGACGCTGACGATCTTCACCTTCGTCACCACCTGGAACGATTTCCTCGGGCCGATGATCTATCTGACCAAGACCGAGCTGAAGACCGTTCAGATCGGCCTGCGCATGTTCATCTCGCAATATTCGGCCGAATACGGGCTGATCATGGCGGCCTCCGTCGTCGCCCTCATTCCGGTCCTCATCGTCTTCCTCTCTCTCCAGCGCTTCTTCGTCGAGGGCATCGCCTCGACCGGACTGAAGGGTTAAATCCATGAACGCCGTTCCGTCCGTCGCCCCGCAACCGATCACCGACGAGGAAGTGAAAGCCGCGCTCGATCTTGCCGTCGCGCACATCCGCCGCAACCTTCCTACTTTCACCTATGCTTCGCAGAACCATTCGAGTGTCGGGAATTTCTATCCGGCTGTAGCGAACACTCAATGGACCGCGGGCTTCTGGCCCGGCGAACTCTGGCTCGCCTTCGAGCATAGTGGCGATCCGGTCTTCCGACATGCGGCGCAGATCCAGGTCCAATCGTTCCTGCATCGGATCGTGAACCGCATCGAGACCGATCATCACGATATGGGCTTCCTCTACTCGCCGTCCTGCATCGCCGCCTGGAAGCTCGTCCGAGACGAGGATGGCCGCAGGGCCGCCTTGCTCGCCGCCGACCAGCTGATCGAGCGTTTCCAGCCCGTTGGCCAGTTCATCCAGGCATGGGGCCGCAAGGGGGTGGCGGAAGAATACCGCTATATCATCGACTGCCTGCTGAACCTGCCGCTTCTCTATTGGGCAAGCCGCGAGACCGGCGATCCGAAATACCGCGAGATCGCTCTCACCCACGCCCGCACCACGCTCGCCAATTCGGTTCGGCCGGATGATTCCACCTACCACACCTTCTATATGGACCCGGCCACGGGCGCGCCGGTGCGCGGCGCGACCAAGCAGGGCTACAGGGACGACAGCGCCTGGGCGCGCGGACAGGCCTGGGCAATCTCGGGGATGGCGCTCTCCTATCGCTATGAGCGGATCGAGGAATATCGCCAAACCTTCGACCGGCTGCTTGCCTTCTATCTCAACCGGCTGCCGGCCGACATGGTGCCCTATTGGGATCTCGTCTTTTCCGACGGCGACGGCGAGCCGCGCGACAGCTCGTCGGCCTCGATCGCCGCCTGCGGTCTTCTGGAGATGGCCGATCTCGTCGAGGCCGAAGCCGCCGAGCGTTATCGCATACTGGCGCGGCGCATGATGAAGAGCCTTGCCGATCACTATGCGGTCAAGGATCCCACCGTCTCGAACGGCCTGGTGCTGCATGCCACCTATTCGAAGAAATCGCCCTTCAACACCTGCCGCGGCGAGGGCATCGATGAATGCGTCTCCTGGGGAGACTATTATTACATGGAAGCTTTGACGCGCCTTTCGCGCAGCTGGTCTTCCTATTGGTGAATTCAGGAGAACCCGATGGCCAGCATTTCGCTTAAAGAGCTGAACAAGAGCTACGGTGCGCTTACCGTCGTCCACGACATCGACCTCGAGATCGCAGACAAGGAATTCATCATCCTGGTCGGCCCCTCCGGCTGCGGCAAATCGACGACGCTGCGGATGATCGCCGGCCTCGAAGAAATATCGGGAGGAGAGCTCAAGATCGGCGGCGACGTCATGAACGACGTTCCTTCCAAGGATCGGGATATCGCCATGGTCTTCCAGAATTATGCGCTCTACCCGCATATGACCGTCTACAAGAACATGGCATTCGGCCTGCAGCTCAGGAAGGTGTCGCGCGATTACATCGATGCCCAGGTGCAGGATGCCGCCAGGATCCTCGACATCAGCCATCTCCTGAACCGCAAGCCGAAGGCGCTTTCGGGCGGCCAGCGTCAGCGCGTCGCCCTCGGCCGCGCCATGGTGCGCAATCCCGCCGTCTTCCTTCTCGACGAGCCGCTTTCCAATCTCGATGCCAAGCTGCGCGGCACGATGCGCTCCGAAATCACCAAGCTGCACAAGCGCCTCAATGCCACCTTCATCTATGTCACCCACGATCAGGTGGAGGCCATGACCATGGCGGACCGGATCGTCGTCATGAAGGACGGGCATATCCAGCAGGTCGACACACCGCAGAACCTCTATGACCGCCCCGTCAACATGTTCGTCGCCGGCTTCATCGGCGCGCCGCAGATGAACATGCTGCCCTCGACCATCCTGCGCCGTGGCGACGGCTACGTCGCCGTCTTCGACGGCCGGGAACTGCCGCTGCCTGCCCATTTCGACCGGAGCAGGATCGCTCCTTACGAAGGCCGCGAACTGGTGCTCGGCATCCGCCCCGAGAATTTCCACGAACTGCCGCCGGCCGACATCGCACCGGAGAACCTGGCGCCCCTCAAGGCGATCGTCGAGCTTGCCGAACCCATGGGCTCTGAAGTGCACCTGAACATGGTGGCGGGCGGACGCAATCTCATCGCCCGCGTCTCGCCGCGCTACCGGCCTGATATCGGCGAGGAGGCGACGCTGGTCGCCGATATGACCAACGCGCAGCTGTTCGACAAGGAAACAGAACGTTCGATTCTATACTGAGGCGCCTGCGGGAGACGGCTATGCAGTGGTTGCGGGAGATGTGGACGAGGGAGGGACCGGGCATTCCGAAGGATGCTCCGAAGAAGACCGGCCTTGCGCTGTTCGCCGAGATCCTCGTCCGCGAATGGTGGGAGATGGTCAAGCTCAACATCCTGTTCATCCTGGCCTCGCTCCTCGTGGTGACGCTACCGGCAGCCCTGGTCGCCATGGCCCGGGTCTCGGTGACCTTTGTGGAAGATCGCAACACCTACTTGCTGCGGGACTTCACCGAAGCTTTTCTGCGCTATTTCTGGCGCGCCACCGCTTGGGGGCTGGTGCTCGCGGGCGGGCTTGCAATCGGCATCCATGCGATCGTTGCCTATACCGCCGGCGCGCGCGACAACCTGCTGCTGAGCGTGCCGCTGGCGATTGCCCTCGTCGTCACCGCCTTCGTCACGGTTCTCGCCTGCCATCTCATCATTCTGATGGTGATGCGCGATCTGCCGGCTCCCAGGCTGCTGCGCCTCGCCGCGCTCGCCTCCATCATCCGTCCGCTCCCGGCGCTTGCAGCGCTCGCCTTCGTTGCAAGCCTCTGGCTGGCGCATATCCTCTTCTATCCGGTTTCCGTGTTCATGCCGGCAACCTTCAATTTTTCACTCGGAATGTTCGCCGTCGTATTCGGCGCCCATCGGGCGGCGGTGATGGTTCTCGAGCTGCCGCCGTACCGCAAACCGCATGCACGAAACGCTTCATAAATAACTGATCCAGAGATGATCCAGGGAAGGAGAACGGGAATGTATTTGGATAAATTTGGGAGGACGATGAAACTTGCCTTGGCGGGTTTCAGCTTGGCTGCAACGACGGCCGGGGCAGCATTTGCTCAGGACGCCGTGACGCTCAAATGGGCTTTGTGGGACTGGGACAAGACTGCCTATTACAAGCCCCTGATCGAGGCCTATCAGGCCAAACACCCCAACGTGAAATTCGAGCAGATGGACCTCGGCTCGCAGGACTATCAGCAGATGATCTCGACGCAGCTGACCGGCGGCTCCAAGGACATCGACATCGTCACCATCAAGGACGTGCCGGGCTACACCAATCTGGTGCGCGCCGGCAACATCGCCGATCTCAGCAGCTTCGTGAAGGATCAGAAGATCGACCCGGCTCCCTATGGCGGCCTGATCGAGGAACTGACCATAGACGGCAAGATCTATTCGCTGCCGTTCCGCTCCGACTTCTGGATCGTCTATTACAACAAGGACATATTCGACAAAGCCGGCGTGCCCTACCCCACGAATGACATGACCTGGGCACAATTCGACGCGACCGCCGAGAAGCTTACGGGTGGCATGGGTACCAACAAGACCTACGGCGCGCTCCTGCATACCTGGCGGTCGACCGTCCAGCTGCCCGGCGTCCTCGACGGAAAACACACGCTGGTCGACGGTGAGTATGACTTCCTGAAGCCCTGGTACGAGAGGGCGCTCACGCTACAGAAGGATGGCGCGATTCCCTCCTACGCCTTCCTGAAGACGTCGAATACGCATTATTCGGCGCTCTTCTTCAACGGTACGATCGGCATGCTGCCGATGGGAACCTGGTTCGTCGGCACCCAGATCACCAAGGTGAAATCAGGTGAATCGAAGAGCAAGAACTGGGGCATCGTGAAATTCCCGCATCCCGACGGCGTCGCGGCCGGCACGACGGCCGCCCAGATTTCCGGCCTGGCGGTCAACGCCAATTCCGACCACAAGGATGCCGCACTCGACTTCATCAAGTTCGTCACCGGTCCCGAGGGTGCGGCCGTTATCGCTTCGACGGGCACGTTCCCCGCGCTCAAGACGGATGACGTCAGCGCCACGATCGCGGCAACGCCCGGCTTCCCGCAGGACGAGGCCAGCAAGGCGGCGCTGAAGCCGACGAAAACCTACCTGGAGATGGCGGTCAACCCGAACGCCGCCAAGATCGAGGTCGTGCTCAACCGTGCGCATGACGCAATCATGACCGACAACACGTCCGTCGACGACGGGTTGAAGGAAATGACCGACGGCGTGAAGGCCATCAAGTAGACGTCAAGAAATGTCGACGGCCGCGGGCAATATCTGCCCGCGGCCGATCCTGTTTTTCATGAATTTCGAGCCTGACAATGATATATGATCCCGCCCGGGCCAATCCGCTCTTCGGCAATCCGCTGAAGACCCGCGACGACCTCGCCAAGGCCGTCACCGACCTCTTCGAGCCGCTCCTGCCGTATTTTTCCGAAGGCGGCGCCCGTGTGCGCCTCGGTGCGGCCGGCGCGATCTTCGACCGGGCGGCGGCGGATCTGGAAGGATTTGCACGGCCGCTCTGGGGCATTGTTCCTTTCGCTGCAGGCGGCGGCGCGTTCCCGCATTGGGACCTCTATCGGCGCGGGCTGGCGAACGGCACGAACCCCGCTCATCTCGAATATTGGGGCGATCTTGCCGACCGCAATCAGCGGCTGGTCGAGCTCGCCGCCGTCGGTTTCGCGCTGGCACTTGTCCCCGAACACATCTGGAAACCGCTCAGCGATAGCGAGAAGAAGACCGTCGCCGCCTACCTTCTCAGCGCGCGCGAACTGGAATTCATCGACAACAACTGGAAATTCTTCCGCGTCCTCATCGACCTCGGGCTGGAGCGCGTTGGTGTCGCCTTCGACCACGGGAAAACCCTTGCCTATCTCAACGAGTTGGAAGCCTTCGACCTCGGGGAAGGCTGGTATCGCGACGGGCCGGTGCGTCGGGTCGATCATTACATCCCCTTCGCCATGCATTTCTACGGCTTGATCTATACCGTGCTGGCGCGCGGCGACGAAGCGCGCAAAGACCGCTTCCGGGATCGCGCCCAGACCTTTGCCGGGGATATCCGCCACTGGTTCGGCCCCGATGGCGCAGCCCTTACCTTCGGCCGCAGCCAGACCTACCGCTTCGCGGCCGGTGGTTTCTGGGGCGCGCTTGCCTTTGCCGGCGTCGAAGCGCTGCCCTGGGCCGAGATCAAGGGCTATTACATGCGCCATATCCGCTGGTGGTCGGCGATGCCGATTGCCGAGCGCGACGGCGTTCTCTCCGTCGGCTACGGCTATCCCAATCTCTTCATGAGCGAGAGCTACAATTCGCCCGGTTCGCCCTATTGGGCGCTGAAATTCTTCCTACCGCTGGCTCTTCCCGGGGATCATCCATTCTGGACCGCCGACGAGGCGCCGCAGCCGGAATTTCCGGAGCCGGTTGCGTTGAAACCGGCGGGCATGGTCGCCATGCACACGCCAGGAAACGTGGTCGTGCTCTCCTCCGGACAGCAGCATGACAAGATGCTCGGCGCAAACGAGAAATATTCGAAATTCGTCTATTCCACGCGCTACGCCTTCAACATCGAAGCCGACGACCGGAATTTTGCCGCCGCAAGCTTCGACGGCATGCTCGGCCTCTCCGACGACGGCGTCCATTTTCGCATGCGCGAAACTATGGAAGAGGCGCTCATCGCCGACAATCGCCTCTATTCGCGCTGGCGCCCCTGGAACGATGTCACCATCGAAACCTGGCTGCTTCCCGAAAACCCCTGGCATATCCGCATCCACCGCATTGCCACGCCGCGCGCCCTCAGCACAATCGAGGGCGGCTTTGCGATCGAACGCGCGGACTTCAATGCCGACCGTTCCGATGCAGGGGAAGGCCGAGCCGTCTGGTACGGACAGACCGATGTCAGCGCGATCGTGGATCTATCGCCCGGTCCGAGGGCTGGCCATGCGATGAGCCCGATCCCGAATACCAATCTCATCCACGCCAAGACCCTGCTGCCGCAGTTGCGCGGCGAAATCGGCCCCGGAACCACCGTGCTCGTGACCGCGGCAATGGCATTGCCCAGCCGCGAGAACTGGGCACAAGCGCTCGATAATCCGCCTGCCTGCCCTCGCCTCGAAGAGGTGGAGCGGCTCTTTCGCGAGAACGGCGAGCGGGTGCCGGCATTCGCCCTCCAGTCATAGCCTGGGATTGGGGGAACAGGAGTGACTATCGTGCGGTCAACTCGGCACGGTATGCTTCTGCGATGCGCTGTGCCAACTCTGACATTTGATCGTCAGGTATGTGCAGGACCCCATACTCCGCCATCAGCGCATGGTATTGCTGCTCTTCGAGAGGCACGCCTGAAGGCAAGGGAACGACATGAAAATGCAGGTGACTATTGGCTTGCTGGCTGCCGAGCGAAAGCACATAAATTCGCTCGGCGTCGAACACGCTTTTGAGGGCGCGCGACAAGACATGCACCTTGCCCTGTAGTCGAAGATATTCATCCTTCGACATGTCTCGCGCCAGATGCTCACGGTGCTCCTTCGGACAGACAAGGCAATAGCCGGGTAACGTGGGATATTTGCTCAGGAAAATGATCGTCTCATCGTCTTCAAAAACGCGATGATGAAAGAAAGCGGGGTCGTTCTTGAGCAAGCCGCAGATAAAGCACGGCCTTGTTCCGATGTCGTGGACATAGGCTTTGAGATCAAATGGCTGGCGTTCGATCATTCCAAACCTCTGCCATCTCGCACGCGGCGTATCCTATTGTCAGATTGATGCGACAATCGGAGGGAAGTCAAATTGACCAAGTCATTAGCGCCAATGACACTCACTGACTCCGGAACCGTCACCAAAGCTATTGCAAAACCCAATGCGCGCCAGACGCCGCCGTCGCATAACATTTTCGAATTACTCAATAGTTATATTTACATCTCCAACTAATGAATAAGAAAAACCCACTCTTCGCAACATTGCTGTAATGAAATCCGGCAAAGCGCAACAGCATACTTAGCTTTCAGTTTCCGAGATCTTGAGAGGAGGACACAATGCCTACCATAATGATCTGTCACGACGTCAAGGACACGAAACACTGGCTCGCTTCACCCATCCGCAAACAGGTATTGGAACCCATCGGCGTCACGAACATTCGTACGTTTACAGACCCGCAAAACTCAACCGCGTCGGTTTGGTCATGGACGTCGCAGACATGGAAAAGTTGATGGCCTTCATGCAGACCAAGGCCGCCGCCGATGCGATGGCGAGTGACGGCGTCTTGCCCGAGACCATGATGTTCCTGGTTCAATCGTAATAGCCATCCACGAGACTTGGAAATGCAATCGGGGAGGATGATATGACGACATTATTCGTGAGGCACGAGGTCTCCGACTACGCCGCCTGGCGCAAGGTATATGATGCGTTTCATCAGGTTCAGAAGGCCAATGGGGTGACAGCGCAAGCCGTCTATCGCGCCATCGACAACCCGAACGATATTACCGTCACCCATGAGTTTGCGACGTTTGAAGCGGCTCAGGCGTTCAGCAAGCTGGACGAACTGAAGACGGCGATGCGCACGGGAGGCGTGCTCGGCGTCCCGACAGTGTGGTTTACCAACAAAACATGAAATGAGGCACAGAACCTTCGCTGCACCAGCGGAAGTCAGGTTACGGTCGCCATCGGCCGATTATCGATCTTGGCGGCCAGGCGAACTGCGCAAATTTGTCCGAGTTCCTATTGTCGGCTCTTGATGTCGCGCAGGAGATCCAGGCCGCGCTGGTACTTTTCGGTGTTCTTGCCGGTCTGTTCGGCCTGCCGGAGATTGTCTTCGAGATCGGCCTGCTTGACCGGCAAGGCCAGCGGGTTGGATGCCGCGCGTCTGACGAAGTCGTCGTCCGGCTCGTCCGGCCGCCGTGTCAGAGCGTCCACGGCGGAGATGATCGCTGGCGCAAAGCCATCTTCCCTCAGCCTGTCGAGCGTCCAGCCGCTTCCTTTCTCGACCACGTCATGAAGGTAGGCGATCGTTCGCCGCTCATCGCCGGAAACGAGAAGTGCGACCCGCTGGCAATGTTCGAAGAACGGCCGGCCGGTCTTGTCTGCCTGACCTTCATGGGCTGTAAGAGCCACTTGGATGGCATGGTCGAGATGCTGCATGGTGATCACGGGCCCTCGGTCTTCCTGATCTTCTGTCGGGAAGGCTTCTCGCCCGTCGTCATCTCGATGTCACGGACTGGAACCGCCGCGGCCTGGACAGGCGTTCGTCGCCGATCGAAATCGCCGCTCTCGCCGGCGCCTTGGAGCAGTGCTGCATCATCCCTGTCGTCTTCATCGAGCAGGTTCTGCAGTGTTTCATGCTCATCCTCGCCCGCCAGTTCGTCGCAGGCTTGCAGCCAGTGACGCTGGTCGGCGCCATCCGGGCGGCCTTCGGCCTCCCAGATTTCGTAGGCACGGCGACGTATCTGCTCATGCTTGTCTATCGCCATGATCTCCTCCAAGCGCATTTAAATAAGCCGTCCGAAGAACAGGCCCAGCCACTTTCACGGTGTGTTGATGGTTGGAAGAAAATCCTCCACCCGTTTGCGCTCGTCCTTTGAAAGCGTCTCCACCCGTTCCTTCCAGAAGCGTTCGGCCTCCGGCGGATCTTCATCCCATTGACGAACGTCGGTGATATTGTCGTCGATCATCGACCGGCGGTGGCCGCCGAGGCTGAGATATTCTTTGGCACGCTTGAGGCTTAGGGTTTCGGTGCCGCTGTGGCGATCCAATGTCGAACTGACGTTGCGCCGGGCAGTTTCCAATGCCCTTTTGCGATCGGCTTCGGTCCGTTCGGTGTCGGCGGAACGCGCGTCGTCGGTCCCGCTCTCGGGCGGCACGTTGGATTTGTCGGTCATCATGGATCACCCTTCGATGTTGTGATCCAATAACCTTCGCAAGCAGTGAGAGTTCCGCGTGGGCGGCGATTGATTTGAGCGCGCGATCGAGCCGCACGCGCCGGCGGCAATCAATGAACGGCCATACTCACCATTCGATAGGGGTGCACGGCCTCGAACTGCGAAATCATCGCCGTCGCCTGCAGCAACACGAAGCTCGGCATTGTGGGGATCGTCACGGGCCAGTTCGTCGGCATTGACGCGGATCGCTTCAGCCATGTTGTTGGACAGTGCCGCAAACTGCATGTTGCCTTCGACAAGAGCCTCACGCGCCTTATCCTCCAGCGTGCGAGCGATATCGACGAAGATTTCCTCACGTTCCTCAATGCTGAGGTCTCTGATTATATTGGTCTTTTCTTCCATGTCACTCACTCCAAAAGACGTGGGACGGTGATCGAGCTCGTCAAGCCTCGATCATGAGACAGTTGGGAATGTCCAAATCCGGATTCAAGCCTCGATGCGGCTTGAACGCGCCTTCGACACAGTGCCATCCACCTCGTAGTCCGAACGCGGGAGCCGATTTTCTGTTCCCTGCAATACGTTAGCACTCGCCGTTGGGGAGTGCTAATTTTTCTCTCATCCCTCTTGAAATTGCAGTGCCGTCGAACCAGATCAGTCGCGCAAGGCGCGCTCGCGCGGAACCTTGCGCCCGCCCCGGATTGGTCGTCCGGTCCGGCCCGGGGGAGCAACATCATCACTGTTTGTCGATGGAGGAAGACATGTCGTTCCGACCGCTTCATGATCGCATTCTCGTCCGCCGGGTCACGTCAGAGGACAAGACCAAGGGCGGCATCATCATTCCCGACACTGCGAAGGAAAAGCCGCAGGAAGGTGAGGTCATCGCCGTCGGCCCTGGTGCACGCAACGATGCCGGCCAGATCCAGGCGCTCGACGTCAAGCCCGGCGATCGCATCCTGTTCGGCAAATGGTCCGGCACCGAGATCAAGATCGATGGCGAAGACCTGCTGATCATGAAGGAAAGTGACGTGATGGGCGTCATCGAAACCCAGGGCGAACAGCAGCAGGCCGCCTGAGGTCCCTGCGAACATTCGTCAACGCTGGAGCGCTTCAGCTTGTCGTAGAAAAGCAGAACAGCTCCAACATTTTATTTCTGACGCAATTCCGAAGGGAAAACCGCTTCGCACCTTTCCCGGAATTGCTCTGGCTGCCTATGAAGGAGTGAGGACATGGCCGCTAAAGAAGTCAAATTCAGCACCGAAGCCCGGGAGAAGATGCTGCGCGGCGTCGACATCCTGGCCAACGCCGTGAAGGTGACGCTCGGCCCGAAAGGCCGCAACGTCGTGATCGACAAGTCCTTCGGCGCGCCGCGCATCACCAAGGACGGCGTCTCCGTCGCCAAGGAAGTCGAACTCGAAGACAAGTTCGAGAATATGGGCGCCCAGATGGTCCGTGAAGTCGCCTCGAAGACCAGCGACATCGCCGGCGACGGCACCACGACCGCAACGGTGCTTGCCCAGGCGATCGTCAAAGAGGGCGCCAAGGCCGTCACGTCAGGCATGAACCCGATGGACCTGAAGCGCGGCATCGATCTCGCCGTCGGCGCCATCGTTGCGGAACTGAAGGCCAACGCCCGCAAGATCTCCAACAATGCCGAAATCGCCCAGGTCGGCACGATCTCCGCCAATGGCGATGCCGAAATCGGCCGTTTCTTGGCGGAAGCCATGGAAAAGGTCGGCAATGATGGCGTCATCACGGTTGAAGAAGCCAAGACCGCCGAAACCGAACTCGAAGTCGTCGAAGGCATGCAGTTCGACCGCGGCTACCTCAGCCCCTACTTCGTAACCAATGCCGACAAGATGCGGGCCGAGTTCGAAGACCCATATATCCTCATCCACGAGAAGAAGCTGTCGAACCTGCAGTCGATGCTGCCGGTTCTCGAAGCCGTCGTCCAGTCCGGCAAGCCGCTCCTCATCATCGCTGAAGACGTCGAAGGCGAAGCTCTTGCAACCCTCGTCGTCAACAAGCTGCGTGGCGGCCTGAAGATCGCTGCCGTCAAGGCGCCCGGCTTCGGCGACCGCCGCAAGGCCATGCTCGAAGACATCGCCATCCTGACCGCCGGCACCGTCATCTCCGAAGACCTCGGCATCAAGCTCGAATCCGTCACGCTCGACATGCTCGGCCGTGCCAAGAAGGTGTCGATCGAAAAGGAGAACACCACGATCGTCGACGGCGCGGGCGCCAAGTCCGACATCGAAGGCCGTGTTGCCCAGATCAAGGCGCAGATCGAAGAAACCACCTCCGATTACGACCGCGAGAAGCTGCAGGAGCGTCTTGCCAAGCTCGCCGGCGGCGTTGCCGTCATCCGCGTCGGCGGCTCGACGGAAGTCGAAGTGAAGGAAAAGAAGGACCGCGTCGACGACGCGCTTCATGCAACCCGGGCGGCGGTCGAGGAAGGCATTCTGCCGGGCGGCGGCGTGGCGCTGCTGCGCTCCGTCAAGGCGCTCGACAACCTCAAGACCGCCAATAGCGACCAGCGTGTCGGTGTCGACATCGTTCGCCGCGCGCTCGAGACGCCGGCGCGGCAGATCGCCGAAAATGCCGGAGCGGAAGGCTCGGTCATCGTCGGCAAGCTGCGCGAGAAAAGTGACTTCGCCTACGGCTGGAACGCTCAGACCGGCGAATATGGCGACCTTTATGCGCAGGGCGTCATCGATCCGGCAAAGGTTGTTCGCACCGCGCTGCAGGACGCGTCCTCCATCGCCGGTCTTCTCGTCACGACGGAAGCCATGATCGCCGAGAAACCCAAGAAGGACGCGCCGCCGCCATTGCCCGCCGGCCCCGGCATGGATTTCTAACACATCTGCCGGCCCGCCGGCCTCGCTGGCGGGCCTTTCGAAGGGAATAGAGATGGTTCAAACGATCAAAAGCCGATCGCAGGTACCGCTGGACTCCCGCGATCTTGAAACCTGCCAGCACGTCTTCGACAAGCTCCGCGCCGATTACGCGATAGCAAGAGACAGCGATGAAGCAGAACGAATGGCGAGCATCATCATCGAGATCTACCGACAGGGCGTACGCGACCCCAATCAGCTGCAATCGATGGTCGAGGCGGCCCGCGGTCTCTTCGAAACAAGCGAGCGCCCGCCTACGGCTCGGGAAATTTGACCATGGTGCCGCCGCCGGTCGCCTGGTCCGTCGGGAAGACTTCGATCCGCGACACGTCGACGAAGACGGGAAGCTCGATGGCGTTCGAGATGATCGAGGCGATGTGTGAAGGCTGTATCGGACGGTAGCCGTCATAGAGCAGCGTCCGCGCCTGATTGCCCGCCATTGCGGTTCGATAAAGTTCCGTCTGGACGCGGCCCGGCACCACCTCGGTCACCCGAACGGAGGTCCCGAGCAGGTCGCAGCGCAAATTGTCGCAAAACAGGCTGAGCCCGGCCTTCGACGGGCCGTAGGCCGCCATATTCGGATACGGCGCCTGGCCGCCGCTCGAGCCGATATAGATCAGGTGGCCGCGCTTTCGCTCGACCATGGCAGGCAGGAATGCACGGGTCAGCTGCATCGGCGCCTTGAGATTGATGTCGATCATGGCATCGATCTCGGATGGTTCGATCTCGCTGAATGTCGCCCGCGTCGAGAGAATGCCGGCATTGTTGATCAGGATATCGACCTCAGTTCCGTGAAGCTGCTTGACGATTTCGGCGGTATCGCGCACATCGGCCCGGACCGGCTTCGCCCCGCTTTCCCCAGCGAGTTCTTCGAGAGCCTCGGCGTTTCGGCCGACGGCATAGACCGTCAGCCCCATCTTGCATAGTTTGCCGACGGTGGCGCGACCGATGCCGCTCGTCGCGCCGGTGACCAGGGCGACCCGATAGGGCAGCGGCTCAGACATAGATGTAGCCTCCGCTGACGACGACGTTTTCGCCAGTGGCATAGGTGTTGCGGCTCGATGCCATCATGACGATCCATTCCGCCATTTCGACCGGCTCGGCCGCGCGGCCAAGGGCGCTGGCTTTGGCCAGCTCCGGTAGGAATCCGAGTTCCTTGGCGCGATCCGTTGCGAAACCGGCGGGCGCGACGGAATTGACAAGGATCTGGTCCTTGGCGCATTCCTGGGCAAAGGATTTCGTCAGGCTGACGACAGCCGCCTTGGTTGCGGCATAATGCGCATTCTGGGGATGAGCCTTGAAAGCATCGACCGAGGTCACGTTGACGATCCGCCCCGTAACCTCGGGCGCGTTCACGTGCTGGCGCATATGAAGAACGGCAGCCACCATCATATGATAGGTACCCTTCACGTTGATCGCATTTTCGAGGTCCCATTCTTCGTCGGTGATCTCGAGGATAGGACGTCTCGGATAGATGGCGGCGCTGTTGACGAGCACATGGATCCGGCCGAGCTTGCCGGCGATCTCGTTGAACCCACGATGAGCCGTTTCCGCCCGGGAAATGTCGGCAGCGGCCGTCGCAACCTCGGCGCCGAGAGCACGAAGCGCCTCGGCCGAAGAGGCAAGCAGCTGCTCATTGCGATCGATGAGCCCGATCCTGGTCGCCCCATGCGAGATCATCAGCTTGGCCGTCGTCAAGCCGAGCCCGGAAGCGCCGCCGACGATGATTGCGGTCTGGTTCTTCAAAGTTCCACCTCAGTGTTTTGCGTTGCGCCGCTGACATTGTATGTTATCACTTATATGCCAACTTCGACAAAGCTCAAGTGCATTCTGAAGGTTTCGACATGATTCCGCGCCTCCGGCCGCATGGTTCAATCCCCCTTCCTCCTGCAGGATTCTTCCAGCGGCTCATCGAGGCGGGGTTCGATGGCGACATCGAAACCGGCGCGGCGAGCCGGACGGTTTTTTCGACCGACAACTCCATCTATCAGATCGAGCCGACCGGCATCCTTTTCCCCCGAGGCGTCGAAGACCTGCAGATCACGGCGGCCGTCTTGTCGGAGCCGGCGTTTCGCGGGATCACCGTCGCGCCGCGCGGCGGCGGAACCGGCACGAACGGCCAATCTCTCACATCGGGCATCGTCGTCGACTGCTCGCGACACATGAATTCCATTCTCGAAATCGACCCGGTCAGGAGAATTGCCCGCGTCCAAGCGGGCGTGGTCAAGGATCAGCTGAACCAGGCTTTGAAGCCCTACGGCCTGTTTTTTGCGCCCGAACTCTCCACCTCCAATCGCGCCACCATCGGCGGCATGGTTTCCACCGATGCCTGCGGCCAGGGGTCATGCCTCTACGGCAAGACCAGCAACCATGTACTGGGATTGCGCATCGTGCTTGCCGACGGCTCCGACTGGTGGTCGCGCCCGCTCGATCCGGAGGCGTTCACGGAGATCGTCGCGCGCCAGGACCGTGTCGGCGAGATCCACAGGACAGTCGAGCGGATCGCGCGGGAAAAGGGCGACCGGATCGCCGAGATCTTTCCGAAACTCAACCGCTACATGACCGGCTACGACCTCGCTCACATCTTCCGCAGCGACGGGCGCTTCGATCTCAATGCCATCCTCTGCGGCTCGGAGGGAACGCTGGCGATGATCGCCGAAGCCGAACTCAACCTTCTGCCGATCCCCGCCCATGCGGCCCTGATCAACATCCGCTACGGCGACTTCAACACCGCCCTGGAGGATGCCCGCAGCCTCGTGGCGCTGAACGTCGCCTCGGTGGAAACGGTCGATGAGAAAGTCCTGGGCCTCGCCAGAGGCGACATCGTCTGGACCGGCATTGCCCGCTTTTTTCCGGACGACGCGGGCGGAGCGACCAACGGCATCAATATCGCCGAAGTGCTGGCCGACGATGAAGCCGAACTCGAACGCAAACTCGCCGAGGTGACCGCCGCGCTTGCCACAGGCGCAAATGCGCGTCACCTGGGTTATACGATCGCGCGGGATCATGCCGAGGTCGAGGCGATCTGGTCGATGCGCAAACGGGCGGTCGGCCTGCTTGGCAGTGTCGATGGCCCGGTCAGGCCGGTTGCCTTCGTCGAGGATACCGCCGTACCGCCGGAGAATCTCGCGCCCTATATCCGCGAATTCCGCGCGCTTCTCGATGGCGCGGGCCTTTCCTACGGCATGTTCGGCCATGTCGATGCCGGCGTCCTGCATGTGCGGCCGGCACTCGACCTTACCCGCGACGACCATATCAAGCTGGTCCGGGAGGTCAGCGACGCCGTCGTGGCGCTGACGCGCAAATATGGCGGCGTGCTCTGGGGAGAGCACGGCAAAGGCGTGCGTTCCGAATATGTGCCGGAATTTTTCGGCGATCTCTATCCCAGCCTGCAGGAGATCAAACGGGCTTTCGATCCGGAAACCCGCCTCAATCCAGGCAAGATTGCAGCCCCTGCCGGCCAGGCGCTGCTGAAGATCGACGATGTGCCGCTGCGGGGAGAGACCGACCGCATCATCGGCAACGAGATCCGCTCCGCCTTCGACAACGCCGCCTATTGCAACGGCAACGGCGCCTGTTTCGACTTCGATGAAACCAGCCCCATGTGCCCCTCCTACAAGGCGACACGCGATCGGCGCTTTTCGCCCAAGGGCCGCGCGGCTTTGATGCGGGAATGGCTGAAGCTGCTTGCCGAGAAGGGCATCGATGCTCGCGAGGAGGCAAAACGCTTGCGGCGGAGCGGTCCGCTGGCGAACCTGGCGCGGCGCGCCTTCAACTCGCTGAACCCCCAAAATCGTGACGACTTTTCCCATGAGGTCCGCGCTGCGATGGACACCTGTCTGGCGTGCAAAGCCTGCGCGGGGCAATGTCCGGTGAAAGTCAGCGTCCCGGCCTTCCGCTCCAAATTCCTCGAACTTTATTACGGACGTTACCTCCGTCCGCTGAAGGATCCGCTCGTCGCCGCCATCGAGACCACCCTGCCCCTGGTTCAGCGGATACGACCTGCCTATAACCTTATCGTCAGCACGCGCGCCGGCAGGATGATGATGCGCGTCGCCGGACTGACGTCCCTGCCCCGCCTGCCGCGGATCTCTCTGGCGAAAGAGGCCGCCCGCCTTGGGGTACCGCTTGCGACCCCGTCGCGGATCGAGGCCTTGTCGCCGCGCCAGAGGGAGCAGAGCGTTATCTTCGTCGCCGATGCGTTTACCGCCTATTTCGATCCTGAGGTCGCCCTCGCCGCAATCAGGCTTGCGCGGAAAATGGGGCTCTCGCCCTTCCTCGCCGCGTCCCACGTTAATGGCAAAGCGCTGCACGTTCATGGCTATCTCGGACGTTTCGAGGCTGCGGCCGGGCGGACCGCGCATTATCTTCAGCGGCTGGATGAAGCGGGTGTGGCGCTCGTCGGGCTCGATCCGTCGATGACGCTCGCCTTTCGCAGCGAATACAAGGGCATGCTGAAGGCTGCCATTCTTCTTCCGCAGGAATGGCTGGTCGCCAATCTTGACCGGCTTGCCGCGTCACCCTCCGCCGCCAAGGGTAAAAACTTCCGACTGATGGCCCATTGCACCGAACGCACCAATGCGCCCTCTTCCGTCGCACAATGGAAACAAGTGTTCGCAAGCCTCGGCATCGACCTTCAGGCGGCACAAACGGGGTGTTGCGGAATGGCCGGCACCTTTGGCCACGAGGCGCGCAACCGGCCGATCTCCGAGCGCCTTTATGCGATGAGCTGGAAGCCGGAGGTCGATGCATCAGGCGATACCGACAGTCTCATGGCCACCGGATATTCGTGCCGCTCCCAGGTGAAGGAAATCGACAACAAACGCATCCCGCACCCCTTTCAGGTCATCGATAAGATAATGTCTGAAAACCCCGGCATCCCACAATCAGACGTGGCATGATATGTGATATGTGCTAAATTTGATCGTGAAAACCGGAGCGAACCAGTGTCAATCATCACGCAACGAGGCAATCTCGCGGAAATCGTCGTTGCAAAGCTGATGGAACGGATCGATTCCGGTCTTTATGCCCCGGGCGAGAAAATTCCGTCAAGTGCCCAGCTATGCGAAGAGTTCGGGGTTTCCCGAACTGTCATTCGCGAGGCGCTCACCTCCCTCAAGGTGGGCGGACGGGTGACAGCGCGGCAGGGTGCGGGGGTCTATGTCAGCGAGAAGGACGCAAAGACCCTCAATTTCGAGATCAGCCGCATCGAGGACATTCGCTCGGCGATGCAGATCCTGGAATTACGGCTCGGCGTCGAGATCCAATCCGTTGCCCTTGCAGCGTCGAGGCGGACGCCGGAGGCGCTGGCCGAGATCGCCCGCGCCTATGACAACCTTGAAAACCTGGTGACGGACGATGCCGAGGTCGAGGCGCGCGCCGACTTCGAATTCCATCTTGCGATCGCCCGCGCCACCCGCAATCCCCACTTCCCGAGTTTTCTGGAAGCGGTGATAGAGAGCATCAATTTCGAACTCGTGCTCAAACATCGCCAATCGGCGCGCGGCTACAGCACCTACCTGAAGAAGATCAATAAGGAACACGCCGCTATTCTGGCCGCGATCACCCAAGGTGATGCCAAGGCTGCCAAGGCTGCGCTGATCGTCCATCTGGAGGAAAGCCTCCATCGCTACCGCACGATGCTCAATGAGCCGGCGAGCAGCGAAACAGAGGATTGATGCGCACCGCCTGCTTTTCAGGCGGTGCGTTTTCCTGCGATCACTTCCCCGCAATCACTTAGCCGTAATCACTTTCCCTGGGCGATCGCCTGTTCGCGAATTTGCGTCAGTGTCATTTTCGGTGTCAGCGCTTCCGGATCGATCCGGATTTCGATGAGGCCCGGCTTGCCTGACGCCTCGCAGCGTTCGAAGGCGCCGGCGAAGTCCTCGGTCTTTTCCACGGTCTCGCCGTGGAGGCCATAGGACCGCGCCAGCGCGGCAAAATCCGGGTTCGTCAGGCCGGTGCCGGAGACACGGCCGGGATAGCTGCGCTCCTGATGCATGCGGATCGTGCCATACATGCCGTTGTTGATGACGAGAAAGATCACCCGAGCGTCATACTGCATGGCGGTTGCAAGCTCCTGGCCGTTCATCAGGAAACATCCGTCGCCGGCAAAGGCAACGACCGTGCGCGCGGGATCGGTGATCTTGGCGGCGATCGCCGCCGGTACGCCGTAGCCCATGGAACCGTTCGTCGGTCCGAGCTGGGTGCGGAAGGTGCGGTACTGATAGAAGCGATGCGCCCAGGCGGAATAGTTGCCGGCGCCGGTGGTCAGGATGGCGTCGGGCTTGAGATGGCCGCGCAACCATTCCATGATGTCGCCCATCTGCACGGGACCCGGGACCTCGGGATGCGCGAGGTTTTCGAGGTAGTCGGCATGAGCCGTTCTGGTCCAATCCTTCCACACCGGCGCAGATGATGGATTCAACTTTGCCGCCTGCGACAGGAAACCCGCAACGCTGGCATTGATCGGCAATCGCGCGTGATAAACGCGCCCCAATTCTTCCGCGCCCGGATGGATATGAACGAGCAACTGCTTCGGCACTGGAATGTCGATCAGCGTATAGGCGCCCGTCGTCATCTCTCCGAGACGGGCGCCAATGGAGATCAGCAGGTCGCAATCCTTCACATGGCGGATCAGCTTCGGCCCTGCGGCAAGGCCAAGATCGCCGGCATAATTCTCATGCCTATTGTCGAACAGATCCTGGCAGCGAAAGGACGCGGCGATCGGCAGGCTGAAGGCTTCCGAGAACGCCTTCAGGTCGACAACAGCCTGCTGCGTCCAGCCGCCGCCGCCAACGACGACCATTGGGCGCTTCGCCTCGGAGAGAAGGCCGAGCAATTCTTCGAATTGCGGTTCGCCGGCAAAGGCCTCGACCTTCTTGTAAGTCGGGGTGTCGGCGACATCGACCATATCGGTCAGCATGTCTTCCGGAAGAGCGACGACCACCGGCCCGGGCCGGCCGTTGACGGCCCGGTGGAACGCCTGGCTGATGAGCTCGGGAATGCGGGCGGCATCCTCGATCTCGACGACCCACTTCGCCATCTGGCCGAACATGCGGCGATAATCGATCTCCTGGAATGCTTCGCGCTCCATCTGATCACGCGCCACCTGGCCGATGAACAGGATCATCGGTGTCGAATCCTGGAAAGCCGTATGCACACCGACGGAAGCATTGGTCGCGCCCGGCCCGCGGGTGACGAAGCAAATGCCGGGTTTGCCGGTCATCTTGCCGTAGGCTTCCGCCATATAGGCAGCGCCACCTTCCTGCCGGCAGACGATGAATTCAATAGCGTCTTCCATGTCGTGAAAGGCGTCGAGGGCGGCAAGATAACTTTCGCCCGGCACGCCGAACACGCGCTCGACACCGTGGATGCGCAAGGCATCGACGAGCACCTGGCCGCCACTGCGCTTCAATGTTTCATTTCTCATCGGGAGCCCCTCTCCTTGTACGTTAAATGACGGCGTCTTCGAGGAAGGGCCGGTGTGCCGTCACTCGTTCATAGCCAAATGGCGAAAGATCGAGCGTCTTGAAGCCACCATAGGCAATCAGTTCCGAGAGACCCCGTCCCATCGCCGGCGACTGCTGGAGACCGTGCCCCGAAAAGCCGTTTGCGAAGAGGAAATTGCTGACCTCAGTATGCGGTCCGAGGACGACATTGTGATCGAGGGTGCAATAATCGTAGTGGCCGGCCCAGGAATTGACGACCTTGATCGCCTCGAAGGCCGGAACCCGGTTCGCCATGATCGGCCAGATTTCCTCATCGAATTCGTCGTGCATGACGTCGAAATCGTTGGGATCGACCTCCGGATCGTGCTTGGGATAGGTACCCATCAGATAGAATTTGCCCTCGGGCCGGAAGAAAACGCCGGTGGGGTCGATCGTCAGGCCGACCTTTCCTTCGAGCGGTGTGCGGCAATCGACGACGAACAGCGAGCGTCGGCGTGGCTCGACGGGAACGTCGAGCCCGGCCATGCGGGCGACCTTTTTACCGTTGGTGCCCGATGTGTTGACCATCGTGCCGCAAGCGATCGTCTGGCCGCTCTTCGTCGACACGGAAACGATGCGGTCTCCCTCTCTGTTGACGGCAACGACTTCGTCTTCGATATATTCGACGCCCAAAGAGCGCGCTTTCTTGCGGAAGCCCTGGAGCAGGCCGACGCTGTCGAACCAGCCTTCGCCCCGTTCGCCGGTGCTGCCGAGCGTCAGTCCTTCCAGGTTCAACCAGGGAAACCGCCGGCCGAGGCCGTCAGGATCGAGCAGCGTGACATCAGCCCCGCAGGAGATCTGGGTCTCGTGGTTGCGCCGGAGAACCTGATCGCCGCGTTCGTCCTCGGCGAGGAACAAATACCCGGCCTCATGGAAACCGATCTCCGGCGTATCGTCGTCGACGGCGACGTTTTCCTTGAAGTTGCGGATGAACTCCGTCCCGAACTGCGAGACTTTGACGTTGATCGCATTCGAGAACTGGTGACGGATGGAGCTGGAAGAGAGCGCGGTGGCCGACCGCTGATAGGTCCAGTCCTTCTCGATCACCAGGACCGATCCGTTGAAATCGGGGTTGGTCGCCAGAAAATATGCCGTCGAACTGCCAACCACTGCACCGCCGACGATCACCACGTCATAGGACGACTTGGAAGCTTGCATCGGTGCGTCTCACTTCTTCTCGTCTTCATAATGGCCGGCAGCCGCAAAGCTGCCGCCCTGGAAGCGCACCGCCGGATCGTTGGGATCGCCTTGTTTCGTCTTCGCAAAGACCTTGTCCGCGTAATCGTCGGCGCTGTCTTCCGGCTTGTATCCAAGCGATGCCGCCGTGCGGTTGTCCCAGAAGGCCTGGCTGTTGTCGGACATGCCATAGGCGACCATGAAGCCGACGCGTTCGGCCGACAGGCTCTTTTCGACGAGCTGGCGGCAATCGCGATAGGAAAGCCAGGTGATGAGATGGCGCCGGTCCGTCGGCTCCGGGAAAGACGAGCCGATGCGCAGGCTCACGGTCTCGATCCCGAACTTGTCGAAATAGTAACGGCCGAGGTTTTCGACGAAGGTCTTCGACACGCCGTAGAGACTGTCGGGGCGGGTCGGTACGTTGCCGTCGATCGTCTCGGTGCGCTCGTAAAAGCCGATGGCGTGAACGGAGCTGGCATAGACGATGCGCTTGACGCCATGCTGGCGCGCCGCCTCATAGATGTTGTAGCTGCCGACGATGTTGGCGTTGAGGATGGTGTTCCAGGGAGCTTCCAGCCCCTGACCGCCCATATGAATGATGGCGTCGCAACCCTCCACGGCTTTGGAAACGGCGTCGAAGTCGGAAAGGTCCGCCGGGAAATCTTCCTCGTGCGGCGCGAGGTTGTCGCAGGGCTTGCGTGCGGACAGCCTGACGATCTTGCCGAGCCTTGTTCCGGATTCGCGCAACTGGGTTCCCAGAGCGCCGGCCGCGCCGGTCAGAAGCGTGCGCTGATAATCGGTCATCGAATTTTCCCTTTAGCGAAGTTTAGCCAGTGCATCGGCGGTGCGCTCGATGGCAATGGCAAGATTGTCGCGCGATGTCGCGAAGGAAAGGCGAATATAGGGTTCGACACCGAAAGCGGCACCCGGAACGGTTGCGACCTTGCCTTCCCTGAGGAGATAGGAGGCCAATTCGGTGTCGTTGGAAATCCCGGCGCCGTCGGGCGCCGTCTTGCCGATATAGTGGGCGCATTTCGGAAAGAGGTAGAAGGCCCCTTCCGGTGCCCGCACCTCAAGACCGGGTATCGCGCTGAAGCCCCTTGCGACGAGTTCGCCGCGCGCCTTGTATTCGGCAACCGCTGTCGTCACGAAGTCCTGGGGACCGTTGAGCGCTGCGGCGGCGGCAAACTGGGTGATGGAGGACGGGCAGGTCGTGCTCTGGGACTGAAGCTTGTTGAGGGCCCTGGTCAGTTCCCGCGGGCCGGCCGCATAACCGAGGCGCCATCCCGTCATGGCATAGGCCTTGGATACGCCGTTGATGATGAGCGTGCGGTCCTTCAGCTCCGGGCAAGCGACGACGAAGGACGTGAAAGGCACCTCGCCGCAGACGATATGCTCGTAGATCTCATCCGACATGATCGCCACATGGGGGTGGCGCGCCAGCACCGCGCCAAGCGCCTTCAGTTCGTCCGCCGTATAGATCGCCCCTGTCGGATTGGAGGGAGAGTTGAACAAGAACCACCGCGTCTTCGGCGTGATGGCTGCTTCCAGCCGCTCGGCTGTGATCTTGAAGGCATCCTCGACACCGCAAGGCACGGTTTTGGGAATGCCGCCATGCAGGATGACGATGTCGGTATAGGAGACCCAGTAAGGCGCCGGCACGACCACCTCGTCGCCGGGCTCCAGCGTTGCCAGGAACGCATTGAAGAGTATCTGCTTGGCGCCGTTGCCGATGGAAATCTCATCCATGGCGTAGTCGAGGCCGTTCTCGCGTTTGAACTTGGCGACGATCGCTTCGCGCAGTTCCACCAGTCCGTCCGGCGCGGTATAGCGGGTAAGCCCCTTGCGCATCGCCTCGATCGCCGCCTGGACGATATGATCGGGCGTATCGAAATCGGGCTCGCCGAGCGAGAGGTCGACGACATGCTCTCCCTTGGCCCGCATCGCCTTGGCGGCGATCGACACCGCCATGGACGGCGAGGATTTGATCGTCGCGACGCGCTTGCTTTCGAATGCAATCATATTCATGCCTTGCCTCCCTGGGTCCGGCCCCTGCCGTAGGCTTCAGCCTGTTCTTCGGTGATGTATCCATGCCTCAGGTCGTGTTCGATCGCGTCAGTCGGGCGATTTGCCGGATCGCCGTAACCGCCGCCGCCCGGAAGCGACAGAACGAGGCGCCGGCCTTCCGGCACGAATTGAAGCCCCTTGCCCTTGAGAACCGTACCGTCGTCGAGCGCAACGGCGCCGGCCGTGCCGCTCCGTCCGCCTTCGCGGCCGCGTGCGGGGTGGCCGAGCCTGTCGAACATGGCGGAGAAGCGGAAGCTGAAACCTTCGGCCGCTTCGATCTCGATCATCTGGCCGAGACCGCCGCGTTGCGCGCCGGCACCCCCTGACCCCTCGCGCAACTCCTTGCGCCAGATGATGACGGGGCCGACATTTTCCGTCGCCTCGATCGGCATCGTGTGCACGCCGCTCGGAAAGGCGGTGGCGTTCAAGCCATCCAGAGCGGCACGCGCGCCGGAGCCGCCGGAATTGAACATCAGGATTTCCGCGCCCTTGCCGCCGATCTGATCGGAGACGGAGCGCACGCTCATATGCAGGTTCCAGAGTGCGCTGGCACCCTCCGCAGGAACCTGGCCCGGAAGCGCCTGATGCAGCGCGCCGAGCACGAGGTCCGGCACGAAATGGCCGAGAACGTGGCGGACGGCGACCGGCGCCGGCCGCTTGGCATTGAGGATGCAGCCTTCCGGCGCCACGACGTCGAAGGGTGCTAGCGAGGCCGCATTGTTGGGAATTTCCGGCGCCACGACGCATTTGATGCCGTAGCAGGCATAGGCCTTGGCGTAGACGAGCGGCACATTGATGCCGAACTTGCTCATGCCGGAGGTGCCATCGAAATCGACCACGACTCCCTCGGGACCGATGGTAAGTCTTGCGGCGAGATGCACCGGCTCATCATAGCCGTCGAGATCCAGGCTATAATCCCAGGAGCCGTGCGGAAGATTCTTCAGCCGCTCCAGCGTTGCCTCGCGGCTGTGCTTGAGGATGAAGCCGCCGATCGTCGACAAATCAGGAAGATTGAATTCCGTCAGCATGTCGACGAGCCGGCGATGGCCCGTTTCATTGCAGGCGGCGAGCGCATAGAAGTCGCCGACGACCTTATCGTTTTCGCGGACATTGTTGCGCACGATATGGATCAGCGTCCGGTTCAGCTCGCCGCGCTCGAAGAATTTCATGATCGGGATGAAGATGCCCTCTTCATAGACTTCACGGGCATCCGGGCCGAAACCGCGACCGCCGACATCGACGACATGCGCGGTCGAGGCAAAATAACCGACCAACTTGCCGTGATGGAAGGAGGGCGTGACGACGGTGATGTCGTGCAGATGGCCCGTTCCCTTCCATGGATCGTTGGTGATGTAGACGTCGCCTTCGAAGATATTGTCCGGCCCGATATCGGCAATGAAATGCGCGACGGATTCCGCCATGGCGTTGACGTGGCCGGGCGTGCCGGTAACCGCCTGCGCCAGCATGCGGCCTTCCAGGTCGAAGACGCCGGCCGACAGATCGCCCGCCTCGCGTACGGAGGTGGAGAAGGCCGTGCGGATCAGCGTCTGCGCCTGCTCCTCGACGACGGAGATCAGCCGGTTCCACATGACCTGCATATGGATATCGATCATGGATTGGTTCATGTGACTATCCTCAGATCCGGGTTACGAGAAGGCAGCCATCGCGCTGAACGACGGCCTTGAAAGAGGCGGTGAGAACCGTCGAGGTCTCGCGCTCGACGATGACGGCGGGGCCCTTTACCACGTCGCCGGGCGTCAGGCCGGTACGCTCGTGAATGCCCGCTTCGAGATAGGCGCCCTGCGCAGCCTCGAACAGGCGGCGGGTCTTGCCCGGCTGCACGACATTGCCTTCGGCGATGGAGGATACGCGCTCCACCGGCGGCAGCGGCGAGCTCGCCTTGACCGACCAGCTGACGATCTCGATATCGAGACCTTCGATGGCGCGGCCGAAGAAACGCTCATATTCCTTTTCGAACGAGGCGGCGATCGTCTCAGCACTCGCGGCGTCGAAATTGTCATCGGCAAGCGGGACCGGGATATCCCAGCCCTGCCCGGCATAACGCATGAACAGCGTGCGTTCGATCACCGGGGAGCCCGCGTCGAGCCCGCCTTCGACGAAGCCCAACGCCTCAGCCTTCATGGCTTGGAGGAGCCGGTTGGCCTCGGAATATTCGAAATTCGACAGGTTGAAGACGGCGCTGCGGACGGACTCATAGCCGAACGGCGCCTTGAGGAATCCGATCGCCGAACCAACGCCGGCGCCCGGCGGAACGAGGAAGGTCGAGATGCCCATTTTTTCACAGAGGCGCGCGGCATGCAGCGGTCCGGCGCCGCCGAAGGTGATCATGGTGAAATCGGAAATGTTCTTGCCGTTCTCGACGGTGTGGACGCGGCCGGCATTGGCCATGTTTTCGTCGACCATTTCGCACGTGCCGTAAGCTGATGCTTCGGGATCGAGGCCGATGACCGAGCCGATATCGTCGCTCATTGCCCGGCGGCTCGCCTCGACGGAAAGCGGGATGGCGCCGCCCGCGAAATTGGCGGGATCGAGCTTGCCGAGGATCAGGTCCGCATCGGTGACGGTGGGGTTCTTGCCGCCGCGCTGATAACAGGCCGGGCCGGGCTCCGAGGCCGCCGAGTGCGGCCCGACGCGGATCTGGCGCATTGCGTCGACCGAAGCGATCGAACCGCCGCCCGCGCCGATTTCGACCATCTCGACGACGGGGATGGAAATCGGCATGCCGGATCCCTTGCGGAATCGATAGGTGCGCGCGACTTCGAACGTCTTGGCCGTCTTCGGCACCTGGTTTTCGATCAGGCAGATCTTGGCGGTCGTGCCGCCCATATCGAAGGAAAGAACCGTATCGAGACCATATTGACGGGCAATGTCGGCCGCGAAGATCGCGCCGCCCGCCGGACCGGATTCGACCAGACGCACCGGAAACTCGGAGGCGCTCTCGACCGAGACGATCCCGCCGCCGGAATGGATCATGAAGACCGGGCAGCCGACTCCGATCTCTTTCAGCGACACGACGAGACGGTCGAGATAGGATTTGATCGCCGGCTTGACATAGGCATTGGCGCAAACCGTGTTGAAGCGCTCGAACTCGCGCATCTGCGGCGAAACTTCCGACGAGATCGAAACGGAAATGCCGGGAAGGCGCTTCAGGATCGCATCGCGGACGGCGACTTCGTGCGCGCCATTCGCATAGGCATGAATGAAGCCGACCGCGACGCTTTCATAGCCGCCTGCGGCAACCTTCTCGACGACGGCTGCGACCGAAGCCTCATCCAGAGCGAGCAGAACCTTGCCCTGCGCATCGATACGCTCCCGGATGACGAATCGGTCGGCGCGGGCAATGAGCGCCGGCGGCAGGGAGATATTGAGATCATACTGCTCGAAACGGTTCTCAGTGCGCATCTCGAGCACGTCACGAAAACCTTCCGTCGTCACGAAGGCGGTTTTGGCGCCGCGCCGCTCGATGAGCGCATTGGTGGCGAGCGTCGTGCCATGAATCAGGATGCCGATCTCTGAAAGAGCGATACCCGCCATGTCGGCGACGGCCTTCACGCCCTTGAGGATCGCCCGCTCCGGTGCCGTATAATCCGTCAGGATCTTCGTCGAGTGAAGCGTCCCATCGAGGTCGAGAGCGATATCCGTAAAGGTGCCGCCGATATCGACGCCCACCCGGCAGTTTCGTGGCGTGCTGCTCACCGTCTTGTTCCCCGCTTTCTTAACGTTGGAGGCCGCGCTCGCGCAGCCATGCGTCGTGCCATTCTTCACTGTTGCAAACGACACTGCAACATTTCCGCTTGACGATCTTCGTATATGTCACTTATCATATAAGTGTCAATTAAGAAAAGGATCGAAAATCTCGAAATCCGCTCTTCTCCGCAACTGCGGAGCAGAGAAATTACCTAACAAAAATAATAGCTTCGCCTTTGATGCGAAGCATGAACGCGGACTGAACCGCGTCGAGAACCACTAAAAACCAGAGAGCTTCAACCAGAGGGAAAAGCACATGAAATCCATCTCGAAACTTCTGAGCGCCACCGCTGTGGCCTCCGCCTTGCTGTTTTCCAGCGCTTTGGCCGCCGACACGGTCAAGATCGGCGTCGCCGGCCCCTTTACCGGCGCCAATGCGACCTTCGGCGAGCAGGTGTTCAGCGGCGTGTCCGCCTATGTCAGCGACGTCAATGCGTCGGGCGGCATCAATGGCAAGAAGATTGAACTGGTGAAGGGTGACGACGCCTGCGAACCGAAGCAGGCCGTGGCCGTCGCCAATCGTTTCGTCGACCAGGACAAGGTTCAGGCCGTGATCGGGCATTTCTGCTCGTCCAACACGATCCCGGCTTCGGAAATCTACAATGATGCCGGCATCCTCGAAATGACGCCGTCCTCGACCAATCCGACCGTCACCGATCGCGGTTTCGACAATCTGTTCCGTGGCTGCGGCCGTGATGACCAGCAGGCCGTCGTCGCCGGCAGCTTCATCCTGGATACGCTGAAGCGGGACAAGATCGCGCTCATCCACGACAAGGACACCTATGGCCAGGGCCTGGTGGACGCCGTCAAGAAGACGATCGAAGCACGCGGAATCAAGCCGGTGATGTACGAAGGCCTGACCCGTGGCGAACGTGACTTCAACGCGCTCGTCACCAAGATCAAGAGCTCCGGCGCCAACGCCGTTTATTTCGGCGGCCTCATTCCCGAAGGCGGCCCGTTGATCCGCCAGCTGAAGGAACAGGGTGTCGACGTAGTCGTCGTCAGCGGCGATGCTTTCGCGCAGACGGAACTCGTCGCAGCCGCCGGCGGGCCTGAGAATCTGAAGAACGTCTATTATTCGGCGACGCCCGATCCGCTGGCCGATCCCTCCACGCAGGGCGTCCAGGATGCGTTGAAGAAAGCCAACATCACGCCGGCCAACTACGTGCTCTATGGCTACGCCAATGCGCAGGCCATCGTCGCTGCGCTGAAGGCCGGCGACGAGCTGGAGGCCCAGGCCGACTATCTCCGCAACAACACGGTCGATTCTGCCATCGGCAAAATCACCTGGGACGCCAAGGGCGACATCAAGGACTTCAAGTTCGTCTTCTACAACTTCGACGACAAGGGAACCCCTGTCTTGGTGAAGTAAGGCATTTTGCCCGAGTTGGCCGGACCGCAAGGTTCGGCCGGCTTATCCATCCCCGAAAACCATAAGAGGGGTTCACCATGGACTTTTACATCCTGGTTCAACAATTGTTCAATGGCATCACGCTGGGGACGATCTACGGTCTGATCGCGGTCGGATACACCATGGTCTACGGCGTCATCCGGATGATCAACTTCGCCCATGGCGACGTCTATATGGTATCGGCCTATATCGCCGCCATCACACTCGCCGTGCTTGGCTATTTCGGCGTTCAGTCGGTTCCCTTCGCCTTGATATCCGTGCTGGTGATCAGCTGCGCGATCACGGCCGTCTATGGCTGGGTGATCGAACGCGTCGCCTATCGGCCGCTTCGCGGCTCGACCAAGCTTGCTCCGCTGATATCGGCCATCGGCATCTCCTTGATGCTGCAGAGCTATGTCCAGATCGCTCAGGGCGCACGCGACCAGGGCGTGCCGACACTCATCCAGGGTGCGTTTCGCATCGGTGGCGATGTCCACTTCGCACAGATCACCTATATGCAGACGGTGATCCTGTTCGCGTCGCTGATCGCCATGGGCATACTGACCTATGTGATCAACTACACCAGGATCGGCCGCGAATGCCGTGCCACCCAGCAGAATATCCGGATCTCCGCGATACTGGGGGTGAACACCGACCGGATCATTTCGGCCGTGTTCGTCATGGGCGCGGCCACGGCCGCCGTCGGCGGCACGCTCGTCACCTTCAATTACGGCTCCTTCAACTTTTTCATCGGCTTCGTCATGGGCATCAAGGCCTTCACGGCCGCAGTGCTCGGCGGGATCGGTTCACTGCCCGGCGCCGTGCTCGGCGGTATCGTCCTCGGCCTGACCGAGGCTCTGTTCGCAGGCTATGTCAGCACCGACTACAAGGACGTCTTCGCCTTTGCGTTGCTCATCACCCTCCTGTTTTTCCGACCGTATGGCCTGCTTGGCCGGCCGGAAATCCAGAAAGTCTGAGAGAGGAGCAAGAAACCATGGAATCCAATCGCCTTCGCGCGCTCGTCAGGCAAGCGCTCCTCACCTTTACGGTCTCCCTCATCCTGTTCGGTCCGATCTCGGGACTGGTGCTCGAGGGATTTTCGTTCACCAACGAACTGATACGCGCGGTGTTGCTGGCTGCCGTCGTCACGGCAGGACGTCTAGCACTCTCGCTGTTCCAGATGAGCAGCCCCGGCCGAAAACTCATCCGGCGCATCGCAGGCAACGGTGCCGGCGTGACCGTCATGACCGGCAAGGAAAGGTCGCCGGCGCTGCTCCTTGCCGTGCTGTTTCTCGCAGGGCTGAGCCTACCGTTTTTTGCCGACAAATACCTCCTGGGTATCGCGATCCTCGCCCTGATCTATTGCCTGCTCGGCCTGGGGCTCAACATCGTCGTCGGGCTTGCTGGCCTGCTCGATCTTGGCTACGTCGCCTTCTACGCCGTCGGCGCCTATCTCCTGGCGCTCGGATCGCAATATCTCGGCATCGGGTTCTGGGGCGCTCTGGTGCTCGCCCCATTCCTGGCCGGCCTCTTCGGCATGGTCCTCGCCTTTCCCGTTCTCAAGATGCATGGCGACTACCTTGCCATCGTCACGCTCGGATTCGGCGAGATCATTCGTCTTGTGCTGAACAACTGGCTTGATTTCACCGGCGGGCCGAACGGCGCTCCGGTTCCGGCACCCACCTTCCTCGGCCTCGAATTCACTCGTACCGCCAAACAGGGCGGCGTTCCCATTCATGAATATCTGGGCATCCCCTACAGCGCGGACTACCGGTTCTGGTTTCTCTATTTCGTGCTGTTTCTTGTCGTCTGCTTCGTCATCTACGCCGTGGAGCGGCTGCGCGTCATCCCTCTCGGCCGCATGTGGGAAGCGCTGCGCGAAGATGAGATCGCCTGTCGTTCGCTCGGCGTCAATCACGTCTTCACAAAGCTCACGGCCTTCATGCTCGGCGCCTCCACAGGTGGCCTGGCCGGCGTCTTCTTTGCCGCACAGCAGGGCTTCGTGAATCCGACATCCTTCACCTTCTTCGAATCCGCCCTCATCCTGGCCATCGTCGTCCTTGGCGGCCTCGGATCGACGGCCGGCGTCATCTCGGCAGCGCTCGTTCTCACCATTCTTCCGGAACTTCTGCGCGAATTCGCCGAATACCGCGTTCTCGTCTTCGGCATTCTGATGGTGGTGATGATGATCTGGAAACCGCGTGGCCTGGTCCGCATCAAGCGCCCGGCCTTCTTTCCGAGCTCGATGAAAGAAGGCATCGGCAACGAACTGTCCTTTGAGGGCAAGGCGGAGGCGGGACGATGAACGGCCCTATTCTCGACGTGCAGAATGTCACGATGCGGTTCGGCGGCATCGTCGCCAACCGGGACGTCAGCTTCTCGGTCGAACGCGGCGCGGTGACCGCCCTGATCGGTCCCAACGGCGCCGGCAAGACGACGATGTTCAACTGCATCACCGGCTTCTATCGCGCCAGCGAAGGCAGCATCATGCTGAACGGACGCGAAGGCCCGACCGATATCGGCCAGTTGGTGACGAAACCGATTACCGGCGGCTCGCACCTCGTGACACGCGCCGGGATTGCCAGGACGTTCCAGAACATCCGCCTGTTCAAGGAAATGTCAGTTATCGAGAACCTTCTGATCGCCCAGCACCTCACCACCCGCAACAACATCCTCAGCGGTGTTTTCCGGACTGGAGCGTTCCGCAAGGCCGAGGGAGAGGCCATCGATCGTGCCTATTACTGGCTCGGGCAGATGAAGCTTGCCGACGACGCCAACCGCCTGGCCGGTGAACTGCCTTACGGCCGGCAGCGCCGCGTCGAGATCGCTCGCGCCATGTGCACGGGCCCGAGCCTCATATGCCTCGACGAACCAGCCGCGGGCTTGAACCCCTCCGAAACGCTGGATCTGGCGGAAGTCATCCAGCGGCTCTGTGCCGATCACGATCAGACGGTTCTCGTCATCGAACACGATATGGGTCTCGTCATGCGCATTTCGAACCACATCGTCGTGCTCGATCATGGTGAGGTAATCTCCGACGGCACGCCTGAGCACGTCGCCAATGATCCGGCCGTCGTCGCCGCTTATCTCGGTGTCAGCGAAGAAGAGGTATCAGCATGAGCCAGTCGTCCGACACGCAGGTACCGCTTCTCGAATTCGCCGGCGTCCATGCCCATTACGGCGCGGTCGAAGCGCTGAAGGCGGTAAACGTCCATATCTTAGCCGGTGAGATCGTCAGCCTGATCGGCGCAAACGGCGCCGGCAAGACCACGCTGCTTTCCTCCATTTTCGGCGCGCCGCGCGCCTCATCGGGCAAGATCCTGCATCGTGGCGAAGATATCTCCCATATGCTGACCAGCAGGATTTCCCGGCGTGGCATCGCACTCGTTCCGGAAGGCCGGCAGATCTACCAGGAGATGTCCGTCGAGGAGAATATGATGATGGGCACGACGCCGATCGGCATGGCCCATTTCGAAGAAGACCGGAACACCATGTTCGAGCTCTTTCCGCGTCTCAAGGAGCGTCGAAACCAGACCGCCGGCACCATGTCCGGCGGCGAACAGCAGATGCTCGCCATCGCCCGCGCCATGATGGCGCGTCCCGAATTGATCCTGTTCGACGAACCCTCGCTCGGCCTGGCGCCGTTGATCGTCAAGCGCGTTTTCGAGGTTTTGCGGGAAATTGCTGCAATGGGCAAAACGATATTTCTCGTCGAGCAAAACGCCAATCACGCCTTGAAGCTCTCCCAGCGGGCCTATGTCATGGTCAACGGTCGCATTCATCTCTCCGGCGACAGCGCCGCCCTTCTCGACAACCAAGACGTCCGCAAGGCCTATCTCGGACTGCACTGAACTCAGGGATTTCCATGCTGCACAAGAACCTGATCGCTGGGGAATGGGTTGCCGGCGACGCTTCGGCGAACATAAACCCGTCCAACACCCATGACGTCGTCGGCGAATTTGCCCGCGCCGGCGCCGATGACGTCAGGGCTGCCATCGCGGCCGCGAAGTCGGCTCTGCCAGCCTGGTCCCAATCGCCGATCCTGGTTCGCCATGCCATTCTGAAGAAGACCGGCGACGAGATATTGGCGCGCAAGGAGGAGCTCGGACGCCTGCTGGCCCGCGAGGAAGGCAAGACCTTGCCCGAGGCGATCGGCGAGGTTACCCGCGCCGGCCAGATCTTCGATTTCTTTGCGGGCGAGGTTCTCAGGCTGTCGGGAGAAACGCTGCCCTCGGTTCGCCCCGGCGTCGGCATCGACATCACCCGCGAACCGGTCGGCGTCGTCGGGGTGATCACGCCCTGGAACTTTCCGATCGCCATCCCCGCCTGGAAGATCGCGCCTGCCCTTGCCTATGGCAATACGGTCGTCCTGAAACCCGCCGATCTCGTGCCGGGCTCGGCCTGGTCCCTCGTCGAGATCCTTCATCGGGCGGGCGCGCCGGCCGGTGTCGTCAATCTCGTCATGGGACGCGGCAGCGTGGTCGGCCAGACGATGCTCGACAGCCCCGATATCAACGCCCTGACCTTTACCGGGTCGGCAGCGACAGGAAAGCGTGTCGCGCTCGCGTCGATCGAGCATAATCGCAAGTTCCAGCTGGAGATGGGCGGCAAGAACCCCTTCGTGGTCCTTGACGATGCCGATCTCGAGGTCGCCGTCGAGGCGGCCGCCAATTCGTCCTTCTTCTCCACCGGCCAGCGTTGCACGGCATCCTCACGGCTGATCGTGACGGAAGGCATTCACGACCGCTTCGTGGCGGCACTTACCAGACGTCTTGAGGGGCTTGTCGTCGACGATGCTCTGAAGAGCGGCACGCATATCGGTCCAGTCGTCGACGAAGGCCAGTTGAGGCAGGACACCGACTATATCGATATCGGCCAACAGGAAGGCGCAAGGCTCGCCTTCGGCGGCAACAGGCTGGAACGGGCGACACCCGGCTTCTATCTCGAACCCGCACTTTTCACCGAAGCGACGAACCAGATGCGGATCGCGCGGGAGGAAATCTTCGGCCCGGTCGCCGCCGTCATCCGGGTGAAGGATTACGACGAGGCGCTCGCCGTCGCCAATGATACCAGCTTCGGCCTCTCCTCCGGGATCGCCACCACCAGCTTGAAACATGCGACGCATTTCAAGCGCAATGCCGAAGCCGGCATGGTCATGGTCAATCTGCCGACGGCCGGTGTCGATTTCCACGTGCCGTTCGGCGGCCGCAAGGGCTCGTCCTTCGGCCCGCGCGAACAGGGCCGATATGCCGCGGAATTCTACACCTCGGTCAAAACCGCCTACACGCTTGCATAGGGAAAACCGATGAAAATTCTCGTGCCCGTCAAACGGGTTGTCGACTACAACGTGAAGATCCGGGTTCGTCCGGATGGCACGGGTGTCGAGCTTGCCAATGTGAAAATGTCGATGAACCCGTTCGACGAGATCTCGGTGGAAGAGGCGCTGCGGCTGAAGGAAGCCGGCAAGGCCGAGGAAGTTGTCGTGGTGTCGATCGGTCCTGCCAAGGCCGAGGAGACGCTGAGGACGGCCCTTGCCATGGGCGCCGACCGGGCGATCCTGGTCGAGACCGACGATGCGGTCGAGCCGCTGGCGGTTGCCAAGATCCTCAAGGCTGTCGCCGATGCCGAACAGCCCGGCCTTGTTATCGTCGGCAAGCAGGCGATCGACGACGATTCGAACCAGACCGGCCAGATGCTGGCGGCACTGCTTGGCATGCCCCAAGCGACCTTCGCCTCGAAGATCGAGATCGGCGATGGCAAGGCGACCGTCACCCGCGAGGTCGATGGCGGCCTGCAGACGATCGAGATCAAGCTGCCGGCGGTGGTCACCTCGGACCTGCGTCTGAACGAACCGCGTTATGCCTCGCTGCCGAATATCATGAAGGCGAAGAAGAAGCCGCTCGACAAGAAGTCTCCTGCCGATTTCGGCGTCTCCACCACACCGCGCCTCAAGGTGTTGAAGACCGAGGAACCGTCCGGCCGCAAGGCCGGGGTCAAGGTCAAGTCGGTCGCCGAGCTGGTCGACAAGCTCAAGAACGAAGCCGGCGTGCTGTAATCAGCTGGGAACAGGAGCAATCAAATCATGACCATTCTTCTTCTGGCTGACCACGACAATGCAAGCCTCTCCGACCAGACCGCCAAGGCGCTGACGGCAGCGTCCAAGATCGGCGGCGACGTGCATGTGCTGGTCGCCGGCAAGGGCGCAAAGGCTGCTGCCGATGCGGCTGCCAAGCTTGCCGGCGTCTCCAAGGTGCTGCTGGCCGAAAGCGATGCGCTGGCCAACAACCTGGCCGAACCGCTGGCCGAGCTGATCGTCTCGCTGGCCGGCAGCTACGACACGATCCTCTCGGCTGCGACGTCGGTCGGCAAGAATGTGCTGCCGCGCGTCGCTGCCCTGCTCGATGTCGCCCAGGTCTCCGAGATCATCGAGGTGATCTCTGCCGATACCTTCAAGCGGCCGATCTATGCCGGCAATGCCATCCAGACGGTGCAGGCAACCGATGCCAAGAAGGTCATCACCGTGCGCACCGCCTCCTTCGCCTCCGCAGCCGAAGGCGGCTCCGCGCCGATCGAGACGGTTGCAGCGGTTTCCGATCCCGCTCTGTCGCGCTTCGTCGCCGATGCGCTGTCGGCCTCCGACCGGCCGGAACTGACGTCTGCGAAGATCATCATCTCCGGCGGCCGGGCGCTCGGCTCTGCCGAGAAGTTCCGGGAGGTCATCCTGCCGCTTGCCGACAAGCTCGGGGCTGCCGTCGGGGCAAGCCGTGCGGCCGTCGATGCCGGTTATGCGCCGAACGACTGGCAGGTCGGCCAGACCGGCAAGGTGGTGGCGCCGCAGCTCTATATCGCCTGCGGTATATCGGGCGCCATCCAGCATCTGGCCGGGATGAAGGATAGTAAGGTGATCGTCGCCATCAACAAGGACGAGGAGGCGCCGATCTTCCAGGTCGCCGACTACGGACTGGTCGCCGATCTCTTCGACGTCCTGCCGGAATTGCAAAAGGCGCTCTGAACAGCGTGGAGGCGCGGCAAGCCAAACACAACGTCGCGCTCACCTCCGCATGATTCGCCTCCGACGACAGGGGAGCGCCGACTGGTCGCAGGCTGCATTCGAACACTGTCGGCGACAACCTATGCCGCAACTGAAAACAGGCGACTTGGAGGCGCTAAACTGCACTTGGGCCTGACATTTTGATCAACGTGGCGATACGGCGGATCGCCAGCTGGTACCCCTCCGTGCCGAGACCGGCGATAACGCCGTCGGCGCGCAGCGACACGTAGGAATGGTGCCGGAAGCTCTCGCGTTTATGGACGTTCGAAATGTGCACCTCGATGACCGGCTGCTCGAACGCGTTGAGCGCATCGAGGATGGCGACCGAGGTGTGGGTGAAAGCCGCGGGATTGATGACGATGCCGGCGCCATCCTCACGCGCCTCATGGATCCAGTCGATAATCTCGTATTCGCGATTGCTCTGGTGAAAGCGGATCTGGTGCCCGAGTTCGTCCGCCACCCGGCGGCAATCCCTCTCCACGTCGGCAAGCGTCTCATGCCCGTAGATATGCGGCTGGCGCTTGCCGAGGAGGTTCAGATTCGGTCCGTTGAGAACGTAGATAGTGCTCATGCTCGAGTCCTTGTCATGTTTGGAGCCGTGTCATCGCCGGGCGCTCGAAGCAGGTTCAGGCCAGCATTTCCGAAACGGCGATGGTGCGGTTCTCCCGGCCGGCCCGGGCGATTGCCAGCACGGTGGCAAGTGTCATCGCGCCATCCCGGGCGGAAATGAGCGGCTCGGCCTTGCTTTCGATGACATCGACGAAATGGTTGAGCTGGTTTTCGTAAGCGCGGCTGCCGTCGAGCGTGATGTGCTGGCGCACCAGGGGATGCTGCCAGTGGCCGGCTTCGGTCTCGTGTCGCCAGACATCCATGCACGGGATCGACAATGCGGCCTTCGTGCCGGCGAGATGGTAGGAATTTTCCGGCTGGTGCGGGAAATAGAGCGCCTGTCCGGCCGCTGTATCCCAATTGAACGGCGACACCGCCGTGTCGCTCATCAGAAGCGTCCCGAGGGCGCCGCCTGCGAAGCGGACGCTGACGCTCGCCGTATCCTCAACCTCGAACGATCGAACGGCGTTGGAGGTAAACGCCATGACCTCGTCGATATCGCCGCAGATGAAGCGCAGGCAATCGATGTCGTGGATGAGGTTGATGAGCAGCGGCCCGCCGCCTGGCTCACGGCGCCATGCCGCGTCGAAATAGGCAGCGGGCTTGTCCGTCATCCACATGGCGTTGACCGCGACCAACCGGCCGAGGATGCCGTCGGCCACGATCTGACGAGCCTTGGCGATATCGGGACTGTGGCGTCGCTGGTGGCCGATCAACACCGGCACATCAGTCTTCTCGGCGGCCGCGACGAGCCGCATCGCAGCATCGAGCGAGTCGGCGATCGGTTTTTCCACAAGGCAGGGAATATTGCGCTCGACGCAGGCGAGCGCCGCTTCCACGTGCAGGGCGTTCGGCAGGGCGATGATGGCGCCGTCCGGTCTCATGCGATCGAGCATTTCGCCAATGTCGGTGAAAAACCGCGCGCCGAACTCGTCGGAAACGGCTTTCGCCGCCTCGGAAACGTCGGCGACGCCGACCAGTTCGACGCGGGGATTGGCGCGCAGCAGCGCGGCATGCTCCCGCCCGATCAGCCCTGCTCCCATCAGCACAATTTTCTGGGACACGAAATTCGCTCCTTGCTTAAGGGCAGACCGCCTCACACCTTGGCGATCGCCCGAAGTTCTTCTGCGGTGGTCGTCGGAAAGCCGAAAAACTCGAGATAGGCGGGGATCTGCTCGAACAGCATGTCGACCCCCACCTGGAATTCACAACCGCGCGCCCGCACCGCGGCCAGGAAGGGCGTTATCTCCTGCTTCAGCACCACCTCCCCCACGAATGCGGAGGGCGAGATGCGCGACACGTCAAGCGGCAGGGGGTCGTTGTCGTTCATCCCGAGCGGCGTCGCATTGACGACGATATCGTAGCCGGCGGGATCGGCCGAACCGGTCGTTACCTTGAGAGTGGGATAGTGGAGACGGAGCCGGTCGGCCAGGCCGTTCATCATCGGCACATGGGCGTCATAGAGCGCGAGTTCGGCAATCTCTGCCTGCGCGAGCGAGGCGGCGATCGCCGAGCCGACGCCGCCCGCGCCGATCATCATCGCCCGGCTGCCGCGGACTTGGCGGCCGCGGCGCAGCACGCCGCGCACGAAGCCTTCGCCGTCGAACATATCGCCGATCAGCGTGCCGTTTGGGCCGAGCCGCACCGCGTTGCAGGCGCCGGCCACCTGGGCGCTCTTCGAGACTTCGCCGAGCAAGGCCATGGTGGAAATCTTGTGCGGCATGGTCACGAGCGCGCCGTGGATGTTGGAAAGCCGGAAGACCAGTTTCAGGAACGCCGGATAGTCTTCCGGCCGGCATCCCATCGGGACCACGACCGCATCGATGTCGTTCTTTTCAAAATAGGGATTGTAGATCAGCGGGGCCTTGAACGAATGCGTGGGATAGCCGAGATGCGCGATGAGCTTCGTAGTGCCGCTGATCATCGGCTTGAACCTTCTGGATTTCGCTTTGGCTGCGGCATGGGAGCACCTTGGGCGGCTTCGAACGCCCGGCCGGCCAACCGGCTGGGCAAAGGCTGTTTTCGTGAGGGCGGCGCGACATGACGCGGCGCCGGCAGGCATTGCGCTGAGATCCGCGACACGTCAGTGCCTGCCGAGGATTTCGCCCAGGAATTTCCGCGTGCGCTCGTGTTTCGGGTTGGAAAAGAACTCGACCGGCGACGCCTCCTCGACGATCGCCCCGCTCGCCATGAAGATGACGCGGTCGGCGACCTGACGGGCAAAACCCATTTCATGGGTGACGCAGATCATCGTCATGCCTTCCCTGGCGAGGTCGATCATCGTGTCCAGCACTTCCTTGACCATTTCCGGATCGAGCGCCGATGTTGGCTCATCGAAGAGCATCACCTTGGGTCGCATGCAAAGCGCCCGGGCGATTGCGACACGCTGCTGCTGGCCGCCGGAAAGCTGGGCGGGATATTTCTCCGCCTGCTCGGAAATCTTGACACGCTCAAGCAGCTGCCGGGCTCTCGCCTCGGCTTCCGCCTTGCCGAGCCTGAGCGCCTTCATCGGCGCCAGCATGCAGTTCTGCAGCACTGTCAGGTGCGGAAAGAGATTGAACTGCTGGAAGACCATGCCCACCTCACGGCGCACCGCATCGATCGTCTTCGACTGATGCCCGAGAAGGATGCCGCCGACGCGGATTTCACCCTTCTCGTATGTCTCCAGGTGATTGATGCAGCGGATCAGCGTCGACTTGCCGCTGCCGGATGGTCCGCACAGGACGATCTTCTCGCCTTTACGCACCGAGATGTCGATGTTGTGAAGCGCCTGGAAGGCGCCATACCACTTCTCGACGCCCGCCATCGTAATCATCATCTCAGCGGCATTCGCCGTAGTCGAGCGGTCGCTCATCGTTAAACTCCGTCTTCAGAAATTGTGGGAGGCTTGCGCGTCATGAGCGTTGCCTACCGCGCCGATGCCGCAAACCTGCGCTCGAGACGCGCGCCGTAGATCGTCAGGGGGCAGCACATCAGGAAGTACAGGGCGCCGACCACGGCAAAGACCGTCAGCGGCTGGAAGATCTGGTTGGAAACGATGTTGCCGGCACGGGTCAGCTCCGTGAAACCGACGATCGACGCAAGCGATGTGCCCTTGATGAGCTGGACGAGGAAGCCGATCGTTGCCGGAAGCGAGATGCGCAGCGCCTGCGGCAGGATGACATTCTTCATCCGCCAGACATAGCTGAGGGCAAGCGCCTTGGCCGCCTCCGTCTGGCCGCGCGGAACCGCCTCGATCGAGCCGCGCCAGATCTCGCCGAGATAGGCGCTTGCATGCAGCGTCAACCCGACGGAAACAGCGGCCCAGGCGTCGAGCCTGATGCCGATGAGAGCCAGGCCATAGTAAACGACGAAGAGCTGCATCAGCAGGGGCGTGCCCTGGAAGACGGCGATGTAGCCGGCGGTGATCCGCTCGATCGACCGGATGCCCGACGTCCTTGCCAGCGCTATGCCGAGCCCGGCGATGCCGCCACAGACGAACCCGACGGCGGACAGGGCGACCGTCCATTTCAGGCCGAGGAGCAGGAAGAAAAATTCATCGCGACCCATGAAGCGCCCTCACTTGACCGGATAGCTGAAGTAGCGGGCCGAGAAGAACGCGAAGAGACGCATCATCAGCCAGGAAATGACGAGGTAGAACGCCGTCACGGTGAAATAGACCTCGAAGCTGCGGAAACTGTCGGACTCGATCCGCTGGGAGACGGAGGTCAGCTCATAGGCCGAGATCGCCGACGCGATGCTGGTGGACAGCGTCAGCAGCACGAACTGGCTGGTCAGCGACGGGAAGATTGCCCGAAGCGCCGGCTTCAGGACGATCAGACGGAAGACCTGGGCCTTGTGCAGGCCGAGCGCCAGCCCTGCCTCCACCTGCCCCTTGGAGATCGATTGCACGCCGCCGCGAATGATCTCGATCGCGTAGGCACCGCCATTGATGCCGAGCGCGATGATTGCCGTCGGCGTCGGATCCAGCCGCACGCCTGCCAGCGGCAGGGCGAAATAGATGAAGAAGATCTGCACCAGGAACGGCGTGTTGCGGATGATCTCGATGAAAGCGATCACCAGCCAGCGGACCGGCTTGAAACGGGACTGGCGGAGCACCACGCCGCCGATGCCGATGATAATGGCCAGGATCATGCCTGAGATGGCAAGCAGGAAGGTGCCGAGACAGGCGGCCAGGAGATCGGGCAGGCCATCGATAACGGGGGTGAAATCCAATGTGTAGTTCATGGTTCTTCCCTGGAGATCAGGATGCCTTCGCCATTCCGGCCATCGCCTCGATGGCCAACTCGTAGCCTCGGGCGCCGAAGCCGATCATGATGCCGGTCGCGGTGCGGGAGATCAGCGAATTGTGATAGATGCTTTCGCGGGCATGCACGTTCGAGATATGGAGCTCGATCTTCGGCCCATCGAATGTCTTCAGCGCATCCAGCAGGGCGACCGACGTGAAGGTGTATCCGGCGGGGTTGATGATGATGCCACAGGCTTCCTTGCGCGCCTGATGCACGGACTCGACCAGTTCGCCCTCGAAATTGGTCTGTCGAAAATCCACGACAAAACCGAGCGCACCGGCCTTGGCATGGCACCGGTCCCGGATGTCGGCAAGTGTGGTCGTGCCGTAGACCGAAGGTTCGCGCTCGCCGAGAAGGTTGAGATTCGGCCCGTTCAGGACAAAGATCGTGTTGCTCATTTTCAAGCTCCAGGTGCACCGGTACCGTGCATTGCACAGCACCGGCGCAGGCATCGCGTCGTGCGGATGCCGCCTTGCAAGTGGTCAGTACGGCCGAGAACCGCGGATCAGTTCACGGTGAACGGAATGCCTTCCAGGCTCGCCGGGAATTCGGGAACCGGGACCTTCATCCACTTGTCGTAGACCTTCTTGAGTTCGCCATTGGCCTTGATCTTGTCGATGAAGGTGTTCAGCTCGGCGTTGAGCTCTTTCTCGCCGAGACGGGTGCAGGCGCCGTTGTAGAGCTTCTGGAATTCGAGCTTGTTCTCGAACTTGCCGGGAACGGCTTTCTCCACGCGGTCCATATAGAAAATATTGCCCCCCAGAGCCTCGACCTGGCCGGATGCGAGAGCCTGGATGCTCGGCGCATCACCGTCGTAACGGCGGATGGTTGCCGTCGCCGGCGCGTTCTTGGTGACCTGGGTGTCCTGGGCTGCGCCCTTGGCGACGCCGATCGTCAGATTAGCCATATCTTCATTGGTCTTGATCGACTTGTCCTTCGGACCGATCAACACAATCGCATTGGCAGCGTAAGGCTTGCTGAACTGCACGGCCTTGGCGCGATCGGGCAACATGGCCATGGTCGCGAAGAGCACGTCGACGCGGCCGGTGGTCAGCGCCGGAATGCGGTTATTGACTTCGAGCGGGACGAATTCAACTTCAACGCCGAGCTCCTTGGCGAACAGCGTCGCGATGTCGGCGTCGAGGCCATCCTGCTTGCCGGCGCTGGTGACGAAGCCCCACGGCGGGTTGTCGCCCTGGATACCGACGACCAGCTTGCCCTTTGCCTTGATCTCGGCGGGCGTGACGGCGGCAGCGGGCTGCGCCATGGAAAACGCGGCCACAAGCGCTGCCGCTCCAAACAACGCGTGACGGCGCTTCACTTTCAATTCGAACATTTCGTGCTCCTCCTCTCATGATCCCATGGGGACCCTGTCAGCACTCCGTTTGCTGACGACCATGCAAAACTGCCATGGGAGTATCTTTAAATCAACAGAGTTTTTCGATAATATATGATAAAATCGATTTCGACATGGAAATCCAGGCTTAAATTATGAAATCAATCTGCACCAGCAGGTGTGGAAACGGCTTTCCAAAAAGGAGGAAGACTGGGATGAAGACTTCGATAGCGACGGTTTCAATCAGCGGCGAGCTGCCCGAAAAATTGGAGGCAATCGCCAAGGCCGGTTTCGGCGGTGTCGAAATCTTCGAGAACGACTTCCTGGCCTTCGATGGCAGTCCTGCCGATGTGGGAAAGATGGTGCGCGATCACGGGCTGGAAATCACCCTGTTCCAACCTTTCCGCGATTTCGAGGGCATGCCGGCCTCCCACCGGCAGAGAACCTTCGACAGGGCGGAGCGCAAGTTCGATGTGATGCAGGAACTCGGCACCGATCTTGTGCTGGTCTGCTCCAACGTCTCGCCGGTCTCCCTCGGCGGCGTCGATCGCGCTGCGGCGGATTTTTACGACCTCGGAGAGCGGGCGGCGAAGCGCGGCCTGAGGATCGGTTACGAAGCGCTCGCCTGGGGCCGCCATGTCAACGACCACCGGGACGCGTGGGAGATCGTCCGGCGGGCCGACCATCCGAATGTCGGCCTGATCCTCGACAGCTTTCACACGCTGTCACGGAAGATCGACATCAATTCGATCCGCTCCATCCCGAAGGACAAGATCTTCATCGTGCAACTCGCCGATGCGCCGCTGATCGACATGGACCTGCTCTACTGGAGCCGGCATTTCCGCAATATGCCGGGCGAAGGCGACCTGCCGGTCACGGCCTTTACCGCCGCCGTCGCCGCGACCGGTTATGACGGCTATTTCTCGCTGGAAATCTTCAACGACCAGTTCCGCGGCGGGCAGGCGCGCTCGATCGCGGCAGACGGCCATCGCTCGCTGATTTATCTCGGCGACCAGGTACGCCGGGCTCCCGGCACGGAAACTCTCAGTGTTGCCTCCATGCCGGACCGGGCGACGGTCAGGGGCGTCGGTTTCGTGGAATTCTCCACCGACGAGGAAGATGCTGCCGACCTCATCGGGATCCTGCGCACGCTCGGCTTCCGCAAGACGGCGGCGCATCGTTCGAAGAAAGTCAGCATTTTCCAGCAGGGCGACATCCGCCTCATCGTCAATACCGAGGAAAAGGGTTTCACCAACGCGTCGTTTGCCGTCCACGGCACCTCGGCCTATGCGATGGCGCTGATCGTGGACGATGCGAAACAGGCTTTCGCGCGGGCCGTGGCGCTTGACGCCGAGCCATTCAGCCAGCCGGTCGCCGCCGGTGAAGTCGAAATCCCGGCGATACGCGGTGTCGGCGGTGGATTGATCTATCTGCTTGATGACCAAAGCGATCTCGGCCGCTTCTCCGAAATCGACTTCATGCCCGTCGAAGACGAGGCTGAAATTGTGCCTGCGCATCTGCTCAGGATCGACCACGTCGCCCAGACCGTGGCCTATGACGAAATGCTGACCTGGCTGCTTTTCTATAGTTCGATCTTCGAAACCCATAAAACGCCGATGGTCGATATTATCGATCCGGCCGGCGTGGTCCGCAGCCAGGTGGTCGAGAACGCATCGGGTTCGCTGCGCATCACCCTGAACGGCGCGGAAAACCGCCGGACACTCGCCGGGCATTTCATCGCGGAAACATTCGGATCGGGCATCCAGCATCTCGCTTTCGATACCGATGATATCTTCGCCACCGCCGAAGCACTTCGCAAAAACGGCTTCCGGCCGCTGCACATCTCGCCGAACTATTATCGCGATGTCGAAGCCCGCTTCGGCCTGGACCCCGACCTGACCGAGGGGCTGAAGGCGGAAAACATTCTCTACGACCGCGATGAGCACGGCGAATATTTCCAGCTCTACAGCGGCACCTATGGCGAAGGCTTCTTCTTCGAGATCGTCGAGCGGCGGAACTATCGCGGCTACGGCGCACCGAACGCCATCTTCCGTATTGCCGCCCTGAAGAAGCTGATGCGGCCGGAAGGATTGCCGAAAATGTAAATAACTCGCGTTACCGCGATCCTATGAGAAAAATTAGTTTCCGCAGGCACTCACGCGCGATTGAATGTGACGAGGATAGCCAATTATATAGGAGGATCGAAAAAATGTCAGAGAAGAATCGAAGTTGCTGAATACAACCAATGAAACCGTGGCGGAAAGCAGCTACCGGCGCATTCGTGCGGATATCATATTCGGCCGCCTGGCGCCGGCGCAGAAGCTGAAACTGGAAAGCCTCAAAGAAACATACGAAACCAGCGTCAGCACCCTGCGGGAAATTCTGAACCGGCTCTCGTCCGAAGGCCTGGTGGTTGCCGAAGGGCAGCGCGGCTTCGAGGTTTCGCCCGTGTCGGCCACCGATCTCAGGGAGATTGCGGCGCTCCGTCTGCTGCTGGAAACCCACGCGCTCGAACAGTCCTTCGAATTCGGCGACGTGGAATGGGAAGCCCGCTTGGTTTCCGCTCACTACAAGCTGTCGCGCATGGAGCGGGTGATGGCCACCGGCGATACCGGCCAGGCGGAAGACTGGAAGCGATATGATTGGGAATTCCATCAGGCGCTGATCTCCGCCTGCGGGTCGAAGCTTCTGATGGAAATGCATTCCGTCGTGTTCGACAAATATCTGCGCTATCAGATGGTCGCATTGTCCTATCGCGGCGAAATCGCGGCTAAGGAACACCAGCAGCTTCTGGATGCTGCCTTGAGGCGGGACCAGCAGATGGCGAAGCAGGTCCTGACCGTCCACATCGAGGACGGCGTGGCGCATGCACTCGCCCGCAACGCATTGCGGTAGTGACGGCTCGAACCATGAATCGCGGAGAACGGAAGTGAAATCAGGAGAAGCCGTGCTCGCGCGATCGGGCGAAACAGGCGAAACCATCAGTGACGTGGTCTTTCGCCAGGTGAGGCAGGATATCATCGTCGGCATATTGCCGCCCGGCACCAAGATAAAGCTCGAGCAGGCCAAGGAGCGTTATTCGATCAGCGTGTCGTCGCTGCGCGAGATCCTGAGCCGCCTCACGACAGAAAATCTGGTAATCGCCGAAGGGCAACGGGGCTTCGAGGTCAGTCCCGCCTCACGCCAGGAATTGATGGAACTCGCCGATCTGCGCATCGTGCTGGAGACCCATGCGATGGACCTTGCATTTGCGGCCGGCGATCTGGAATGGGAAGGCCGGATCGTCGCCGCGCATCACAAGCTCGCGGCTGCGGAGCGCCGGCTGCTCTCTGGTGATGCCTCGCGCACGATCGATTGGGTGCGCTACGACTGGGAATTTCACCAGGCGATCGTTTCTGCCTGCAATTCGGCGACGTTGATGGCGAGCCTTTCCTCGGTCTTCGACCGCTTCCTTCGCTATCACCTGCTGGCCGAGAGCTTCCGCGGCAAGGCGGTGGTCGACGATCACAAGCTGCTGTTCGAGCTCGCGCTGGGCAGGGATGGCGAAGGTGCAAAGGCTGTTCTCAGGCAGCACGTTCAAAGCGGCGTGGAGCATGTCCTGAAGAGCAGCAAGATTTTCTAAAGCCGCTTACAACCCGGTACCGGCCTTGGAGATGACGAAGAGCGATGTGTGCCACATCGATGCAAACCGATCATTTCGACAACTTTGGGGCGCACGGAAACACGGTCTGAAGCTTCATTGTTCTTGCCTGCGGGAGATGCTCCACTAAATCCGCTCAGATGGACGTTCAGGAGAACGCAGTTTCGGTGAACCCGGCGAGCGCATCCACGCGGACGCCGCTTCAGGTGCGAAGTCCAGCTGTCATGGCGGAGGTCGAGCGCCTCCTGGCGGGCCGCACACGCGACATCCGCCTGGAAGGCGAGCTTCACGGACTTTTTCGGAAACGTTCGTGGTCGCAGGCGGCCAAGATCATTCGCGCCTGGATGATCTGGGTCGCTTTGCTGGACGGCGTGACCTTGGGCCTCAACGCCATCCTGCTTCCACTGCCGATCGTGCTGTCGATGCTCTTGCCCGCCTGCATCCTTCCGCCTGCAGCCCTGGCCACCGCCTTCGTCTGGCGAAAACCGCGCGCATCCTGGCTGCAGGGGCTCTCTCTGATCGCCGGCATGTTCTTCATCCTGCTCTCGGTCGCCCTGGTGGGCGTCAGCGCCGGTGGCGCGTTTTATGAGCGGCATTTGAACATCATGCTGGTCGTGGCGATTACCGCGATGATCATCTTCGCCGTCCCGATGGCCTGGACGGTGATGATCGCAGCATCGGCGCTCGGTCTCTATCTGTTTTTCCAGCTTCATAATCCGGGGCTTGACTTGGGAAGCGCCGTGGCTGCGACGCTGTTTTTTGCAAGTGGTGTCGTTGCAACCGTCGTGGCGCGACGCACGATGACGATCCTGGCCCAGAAGGCCTTCCTTCTCGAACTTCGGGACCGAAGCCGCGTGGCGGAACTGGCCGACGCAAATGCGCGCCTCGAGTTGCTTGCGAGAACCGATCCCCTGACCGGCATCGCCAACCGGCGCTGGATGATGGAGATGCTCAATCGCCTCTGGGGCATCGACGAGCCCTGTCCCGAAGGCGCTTCCTTGCTGATGTGCGACATCGATCAGTTCAAGAACCTGAATGACAGCCTTGGGCACGCCGAGGGTGATCGCTGTCTGGTGAAGGTCGCCGGCATTATTCAGAGCAGCGTGAGGCACGGTCGCGATCACGTGGCCCGTTATGGCGGCGAAGAATTTCTTGTCCTGCTTCCTGGACTGGATGGTGAGGAGGCGGTTGCCGTCGCCGACAATATTCGCAAGCGGGTTGAAGCCGCCTCCCTTCCGAACCCCGCATCCCGCGTCGCTCCCTACGTCACCCTCAGCATCGGAGTGGCCACTCACGCGCCGAACAGTCAGGCAATTTCGGTAGAGGAACTCCAGCGCCAGGCCGATGCGGCGCTTTATCTCGCCAAACAGGCGGGCCGCAATCGGGTGGCGCGGCATAAAGCGGATTTGCCAGGCGCGTAATGCCGGCGCATGACGCCGACGGCTTTCTCAGGCCACAACCGGAACCGGCGCGCTGTCGTTCGGCAGCAATCGCGCCACGGCGCTCAGGAGATCCGTCTGCGATATCAGGCCGAGGATTCGGTAATCGTCATCAACGACGATGACGGCATGTGTGCGCCCGTCGGTCAGCACAGGCAACAGTGAAAGAGCGGCATCCGAAGGTCTCGCCACCGCCGGCCTCGAGATCGCGTGTGCGATCGTCTCGGTACTTCCGGACAATTCCCGCAGGCCGACGGTGCCGATGAGACGGCCCTCCGGGTCCTTCACCGGCAGGGTGCGGATATTATGCTTCAAGAGAAGGTGACGCGCGGCATCCGGTTCCGACGTTTCCCCGATGGCGATCACGTCACGCGACATGATATCGGCACAGCTGATCTTGCCGTTCGAGCGGATGGCCGCCTGCAGCTCGACCTGCTGCAGCAGTCGGCCGAGGTCTGCCCGGTCGATATCGAAGGTTTCGTCGAGCGCTTCGAGAGCCGCATCGACGTCCTCCTCGCGGAACCCTACCCGCGCGGCCGACGGCAGGTCGATCGTCTGATGGGTGTTCTCCGCCTTGAGAACGACGTGCGGATAATTCCGCTTGGAAAGCTTGTGGAACAGCAGGCCAAGGCCGACGAGAATGCAGGAGTTCAAAGCGACGGGCACGAAGGGAAAGAGGAAGCCCCAGCCGGCAACGACAGGACCACCGAGCACGGCGGTCAGGGCCGCGGCTCCTCCCGGAGGGTGAAGGCAGCGCGTGAAGGACATTGCGCCGATCGCAAGCGAAACGCCGACACCGGTCGCGATGATCGGATCGCGAATGAAATAGGCGGCCACAATCCCCATCAGCGCTGAAATCGTATTGCCGCCGATGATCGACCATGGCTGCGCCAGCGGGCTTGCCGGCACCGCGAAAAGAAGCACCGCGGACGCCCCCATCGGCGCGACGATCAGTGGCAGATGCGGCCCCTGCCCGAACAGATAGCCGCTGATGACGCCGGTCAGACCAATGGCCAGCAAAGCGCCGAGGCATGCGATCAATCGCTCCCGCAAGGTCGCACCGGCCAGGATCGGTGAGAACAGACGGAAGCGGCGGAAGCGGCTCGGTCCCACCTTCGGGGAAACGGGAAACTGCATGACAAGACCAATTTCGAACGAGGATTATCTGGCGGATGAAGGAAGAGCAGGTGCGAGTTAGTTTGCTGCCAGTCTGATATCTCTGCCCTTTGTCGCGCTGAGCACTTCGTGGAACGCATTGAACGCGCTCGGGCGGTCATTCCTGCGGTAGACGAGCAGCGTCTCGACAGGTCCCAGCTGGTAAGTCTGGGCAGACGTCGGCCAGTGCATCAGATCGAGAACGGATCTCGGCATGACGCCGGCCGTATTGCCGGTCGCAACGCTTGCCAGAATCGCGTGGTAGGAGCCGAGCTCGCTGGTCGGCAGGGCGCTCGATTTGCGCACCCAGTTTTCGGCGATCCGGCGATAGGTGCAGCCGGGCTCCAAAGCGGCGAGCGCCCCGACACGCAGGTCGGCGGCGGATTTGATGGCGGGATGGCCGGACGGCAGTACGATCAACAGGTCCTCGACAAAGACCGGCTCCATTTCCAGGGCCTTGAGTTCGGCATCGAAGCCCGAGTCTTCCTCACGCATCGCCTTCGGCAGGCGGGCAATCAGCGCGCAATCGAGCACATCGGAGAGAACATCGCGGGTCAGATCGCGGGACGCCCCCATCGTCAGATGCAGCGATACATCGGGCCACATCTGGTTGAATTGCGTCAGTGCCGCCGGCAGCCTGCTTGCCGCCGTGCTCTCCATGGTGCCGACCCGCAACGTCCCCGATGGGGCGAGAGGCCGCACAGCCTGGCGCGCTTCCAGCGCCAGCGCCTTGAGCCGGTTGGCATAGGAAAGAAACGTCTCGCCCTCCCGCGTCAGGGTCATCTTCTTGCCATCGCGGCTGAAGAGGGAAACGCCGAGGTCCTCCTCCAATTGCTGGATGCGCGTCGTCACGTTCGACGGCACCCGCCCCACAGCCTTGGCGGCCTTGGTAACGCTGCGGTCGCTGGCGACGGCGAGGAATATGTCGATCGACGAAAGGTCCAATGAAAAGATCTCGTTTTCGGAATTAAGGCTAGAGATAATTCTCTATATAAAAATCATCGACATTGCTCAAGCCGGTTTCGGCACCGGACAAAAAAACGCAAGCCGGCAGGCAGGCGATTGCCGAAAAAAGGGTCGGGTCGCCGCGGAAATAGCCATGCAACCTACGACATTGCCTCTGTCGGACGACGTTTTGAGGGTTTGAGCTTGGCACACGGTTTGCATCCGCAAACCTATCTGCAGATCGATCGGCGACGACCTCATGTTGCACCTTGTCTTGACCTGTCTTCTTCTGAGCGTCGCTTCAGGCTTGAGCATGCGGCGTTTTCTGCTGCCGTATTTCGCCGGCGGCGATCTCGCCGAGAAGTCCGCCCCTGTGACAGTCGTCGCAAGTGCCGTCTTTCTGGCAGCGATCGCTTTCACCGTCTCCGACCAGGATCTTTGGGCAAAATCCGTCATTCTGATGCTCGGCCTTTTACTGGCCGCAATGTTTGACGACGCGAGACCCAAGCTGACGATCGCCCTTTCCGCCGTCAGTCTGGCGGCCTATCTCGGGCTGCGTTCGATCGGCTGAGCATCCAACCATCACCCAAACAGATCAGGGGTCACGGAACACGGCGACTCATCGCCGGTGTCGACGCCCAATCGAGCTTGCATCCATCGACGAAAATCATTCGTCAACGCAGCCACATCCTGCAACCTGAAACATCTCCCGACGGGCGATAAGGAAGACTTCGCGCAATACGGGAAAATGATCTCTATTGAAGAATATTTCCTCACTGTTATTCTCCATCATAGAACATTTTCCGGGGCACGCTGGGATCGCAGGAAGCAGAAATCAGACCTCTCACGATCGGTGTCGATCTCGACTCCAGGAAATCGAGACCAGCGGCTCCCGTGCCGTGAGGATGTTCGAATTGCGTCGGTGAGGAGGCGAGCGGCGATCATGGACAGCGATCCGGCAGGAAAAATTTGGTCGGAATGGTATGCGTGGCATCCCGTCTTGCCGATCGACGATACGATATTCTGGCTCGAAACCGTGTACCGGAGGCAAGGCCCAGAGGGTCTCTGGCAATATCGTTCGTTCCGGCCGGAATTCGAACGCCGGCAGGCTCTGACCGACATGCCCGTCTGTCCCGGCGCTTAGAGCCTTTCCGGGTTAGATTGCAGCATTCTGCCGGAGCAGGTTTTCGTCAGGGCAAAGGCGATCGGCTCGGGAGTACCCCGAGGTACGCCCGAGCCGATCGCCTTTGCCCTGACGGAAAGATGCCGGGCCCATCGGCCGCACCGCCTCGCCGTGGCGAAGCGATAAGTGCGTCCGGCGATTCTAAAGTCTTGCAGATTTGCAAGGCAAATCTGCGGGAGGGTTGGCTGAAACGGGCCGGCTGATCGACCGGCCGGCTTGGCCGTAGAACTGGGCGACGACGCGCGCCGGCCGGTCGACCATCGGACTCCGTTTGAGCCAACAGAATGCTGCAATCTAAACCGGAAAGGCTCTAAATCACCCGAGCGCCTGGCTGACGAGCGCATAGGTTTTCGGCGCATGCGCTGCCTGACGCTCCGGATGCGGGAGCCATGGGCCACCGAACGACATGGTCGTGACGATGTCGTAGACCGAAAGACCGCAGCGGGAGAGGAAATCGGAAAACGTTCCGCCCTTTTCGCGTGTGTCGAGGCGCAGGAACGTCCCCCTATGCTCGCCTGCGTGCGGACGGATGACGGCGATCGCGTCCGCATCGTTGCCCGCCACGACCGGACCGATGACATGGCCGCGCCCGAACCGCCGGCAAAGCGAGAAGGCCTCGATCCTGCCGGCGCGGCTCAACACGATACCCTTGGAATTAGCCATGAGCCGGGCCAGGAGCAGCTTGCGTTCCGTGCCGAAGGCCACGCAATCCAATTGCGCAATCGCGTCCAGATCTCCAGCCTCGACTGCCCGTATCACGGCGCCGGGCGGCGGCTCCACATCCGGCGGCGATATCGCTTCGCCCTGGCATTGAAAGACAGATGCCTCCCGAATGAAATTCAGGGAACGATAGAGACGTCGCGCGGCACGCGTCGCGTTCAGCCCTAGGTGGCGCCCGGCGACCTGATCCAGCACGTGGCCCATCAGCCATTGCCCGGCACCGTTGGTTTGCAGGCGCGGCGAGGTGATGACCATACCGACCGTGGCAAATTGCGCATCATAGGGAAACCACATCGCGGAGCCGAGAATGCGGCCGATTTCATCGATCGCCACGACGCCCTCGCCGAACTCACGCATGAATTGCCAGTCTTCGGCGCGATGCGGCCAGGCGACGGTCATCGAAAGCGCGTGCAGTTTGTCGAGATCGACGCTGTCGATCCCGACAAGGCGCATCTCGAAACTGTCGACGATCCTGGATTCGGATGTCAGTTCACTCACCCGGCCCTCCTGCCGCATTGTCTCGCCCAGCCTGCGCTCGGAAACTTCTGTGACCAGACTAGAACAGATCGTTCGATACAATTCACTGGGGAAGCGCGCGCAAACACAACAATCGACCAAATCCCGATGCGCATTCGGCAAATAACGCCTGCGCCTGCCTTTAAAGTCATTGACCAGGCCCGGATCGGCCGCCAATCGCCGTTCACCGTGAGGACCCGGAATGTCGCCTCCCGTCAGCCCAGTTACAAGCACCCCAAAAATCCCGCCGCGCTGTGAAGAATCCCATGCAGGCAATTGAAATTCTCGAAAGGCTCGTCGGCTTTCCCTCGGTCGTCGGCACGCCGAACACCGAGATCGTCGCATGGATCCGGCACTACCTGCAAAGCCACGGCGTTGTTGTCACGGAGCTTCCCGGTCCGGAGGGCGACCGGTCGAACCTCTTCGCCACGATCGGCCCGAAGGAAACGCCGGGCTATATCCTCTCGGGCCATATGGACGTGGTCCCCGCCGCCGAAGGCGGCTGGACCAGCGATCCGTTCCGCCTGCGGGCCGAAGCGGACCGCTTCTACGGTCGCGGCGCCACCGACATGAAGGGCTTCCTGGCCGCCGTGCTCGCCGCCGTCCCGGCGTTTGCGGCCATGCCGCTTCGCCGGCCCATCCACCTTGCCTTTTCGTATGACGAGGAGGCCGGCTGCCGCGGCGCGCCGCATATGATCGCCCGCCTGCCGGAGCTCTGCGCAACTCCGCTTGGAGCGATCATCGGCGAGCCGAGCGGCATGCGGGCAATCCGCGCCCATAAGGGCAAGGCCGCCGCCCGGCTGACGGTCAGAGGCCGGGCAGGCCACTCCTCGCGCCCGGATCAGGGGCTGAATGCGATCCATGCCATCACCAGCGTTTTGGTTTACGCCAGCGCCGAAGCCGACCGGCTGACCTCCGGGCCGTTCGAAGATGTTTTCGAACCGCCCTACTCCTCCCTTCAGGTCGGCACGCTGAAGGGCGGCCAGGCGGTCAATATCATTCCCGACATTTGCGAGGCCGAGTTCGAAGCGCGGGCCATTTCCGGCGTCGATCCGGCAACGCTGCTAGCGCCGTTGCGAGCATCGGCCGAGACGCTGTCGCAGCGTGGTTTCCAAGTAGAATGGCGCGAACTCAGCGCCTATCCGGCGTTGTCGCTTGCCGCCGACGCGCCGCTTGCGGCGCTGCTTGGCGAACTGACCGGCATCGAGCCGCTCGCCGCCGTCAGCTACGGCACGGAGGCCGGGCTTTTCCAGCGCGCCGGCATCGATGCGATCATCTGCGGACCGGGCGACATCGGCCGCGCCCACAAGCCGGATGAATTCATCCGTGCTGGTGAACTGCTCGCCTGCCAGGCGATGGTCGAGGCGCTCGGTCGCCGCTGCGCCTGAAGCACGAGATCAAGGAGCCGACGCAATGACCTTTCTCTTCAATTCGGACGCGAAGCGCGGCGCCATCTTCGCCGAAGCCTTCGCGCGCGAACTGCCGGACATCGCCTTCTCCATGGATCCCAAGTCGGTCGAAGCCGAGGCCGTGCGCTATCTCATCACCTGGACCCTGCCGGATGATCTCGCGCGCTACCGCAATCTCGAAATCCTCTTTTCGATTGGTGCCGGGATCGACCAGTTCCGCATCGATGCCGTGCCTACGTGGGTGAAGGTGGTGCGCATGGTCGAGGACGGCATAATCAGGATGATGCAGGAATATGTGACGCTTTCCGTACTTGCGCTCCATCGCGACCTGCCGACCTATCTCGACCAGCAGCGGCGCCGGACCTGGCAGGCGGTCGCGCCGGTGCAGGCCTCGAACCGCCGCATCGGCGTGCTCGGGCTCGGCATGCTCGGAACCGCCGTGCTCGAACGCTTGCTACCCTTCGGCTTTCCACTTTCGGGCTGGAGCCGCAGCCCGCGCGAGATCGACGGCATCCGATGCCTGAGCGGTCGGGACGGCCTCGATACTCTGCTTGATACCACCGATATTCTTGTCTGCCTGCTACCGCTGACGGACGAGACGCGCGGCTTCCTGAATGCCGGCCTCTTCGCCAGGATGCCGGCTGGTGCGGCGCTCGTCCATGCCGGTCGCGGCGCTCAGCTCGACCATCGGGCACTCGTCGCCGCACTCGACGCCGGGCATCTTTCCGGCGCCGTTATCGACGTCACCGAGCCGGAGCCGCTTCCCGCGGACCACGCCTTCTGGAGCCACCCGAAGATCCTGCTGACGCCGCACATTGCGAGCGTCACCCAAGCTGAAACCGCCGCAGCAGCCGTGATCGGCAACATCAAACGCTATCAGGCGGGCCTCGACCCGATCGGACTGATCGATCGCAGCCGCGGCTACTGAATTCTTAACCCAGGAAAGCAAAATCATGTCCCTTCTCAAGACGATCGACACCAACCCGACCTCCACGCCGCGCGAGTCCGGCCCGCTGCCCGAACGGCTGATCTCCGGTAACCCGGCCTTCAAGACCTGGGCGCAGGACGTCGCCCGCGGCGAGACGGTTCATAGCGGCGTGTGGGAAACCACCCCCGGCGAGACGCGCTCGATCAAGGGGGAGACGTTCGAGTTCTGCCATATCCTTTCCGGCCTGATCGAGATCACCCCGGAAGGTGGCGAACCGGTGGTCTACAGAGCCGGCGACAGCTTCGTCATGAAGCCCGGCTTCGTCGGCGTCTGGAAGACGATCGAGACGGTGCGCAAAATCTACGTGACCGTGTCGTAATGCCAACGCCGTAGATTTGACTGGCCGCAGCGGCGAAAACGCAATTTTTCGCCGCTGCGGCGTCGCCGGTCGATGAATGCTGCTCGCTTTCCCCGGTTAGGCTTGCCTCAGCCCACCCCGAGGACATGCGATGACACTCAGCTTCGATCCGAACACGATTTCCCTGCCCGTCGGGCATTTCATCGGCGGCCGGCTGATTCCGGCCGAAGCCGTGATCGACATGCATCGTCCCTCCGACGGCAAGGCCTATGCGGGCTGCCCGCTGGCTGACGCAGCAGTTGTCGACCACGCTGTCGAAACCGCCAAGAAGGCGTTGAGGACGAGCAACTGGGGCGGCGTGCGGCCGCGCGAGCGCACCGTGGCGTTGCAGCGCTGGGCGGATCTGATCGAGGCGGAGGCAGAGACCCTCGCCAGGCTTGAAGCGCTCTCGTCGACACGGCCCATCGGTCATCTCGTCGCCGGCGACATCGCCGTCACTGCCGAGCAGATCCGTTTCTTTGCCGAATTCGCCGACAAGGAAGGCGGCGACCTCGTTCCGACCGACGATACCAATTTCGGCATGATCATGACCGAACCCTACGGTGTCGTCGGCGCCATCACGCCCTGGAATTTTCCCCTGTCCATGGCGGGCTGGAAGCTCGGCCCGGCGCTGGCGGCGGGCAATGCGGTGGTGTTGAAACCATCGGAGATGACGCCGTTCTCGACACTCTATCTCGCCGAACTTTCGGTGCGGGCCGGTCTGCCGGCCGGTCTCGTCAACATCGTGCTCGGTGACGGCCCGACCACCGGAAATGCGATCACCGGACATCCCGGCATCGCCAAGGTCAGCTTTACCGGCTCGACTGCGGCCGGCTCGGCGATCATGACCAATATCGCTCGCACCGGCGTCAAGCCGATGACGCTCGAACTTGGCGGCAAAAGTCCGCAGTTGGTCTTTGCCGATGCCGATCTCGAGCTTGCTGCGGGCGCAATCGCCGGCAGCATTCTTTCCAACGCCGGTCAGGCCTGCGTCTGCGGTTCCCGCCTGATCGTCGAGGCGAAGGTGGCGGACGCGCTCGCGGCCGCACTTGTCGAGAGGCTGGCGGCCATCCGCCCCGGCCCCACCTGGGATGAAGCGACCGATTATTCGCCCGTCATCTCCGAACGCCAGATCGCCCGCATGGACGGTATCATCCGCGCCGCGATCGACGGCGGGGCCGAGTGCCTCACCGGTGGCCGCCGCCTCGACCGCGAAGGCTATTTCTACGCGCCGACGCTGATGTCTGGCGTGACGGCAACGTCGCCGGCGGTTCTTGAGGAAATCTTCGGACCGGTGCTGACCATGCAGACTTTCGAGGACGAGGAGGAGGCGCTGAGCCTCGCCGACCATCCGGCTTACGGGCTCGCCGCCGGCCTCTTCACCCGGGATCTGTCGCGCGCCATCCGCGTAACGCGCCGCCTGCAGGCCGGCACCGTCTGGGTCAACCGCTACGGCCGCTCGCGCGACCATATCCTGCCGACCGGCGGCTACAAGCAGTCCGGTATCGGCAAGGATCTCGGCCGCGACGCCTATCTCGCCAACCGCAAGAGCAAGAGTGTGCTCATCAGCCTGTGAGGACCTGCGATGAAGACCTACAAGATCGCCCTTCTGCCCGGAGACGGCATCGGCCGTGACGTGACGGCAGCAGCCTGGGCCGTGCTCGAAAAGGCAGCTCGCCTGAACGGATTTTCTCTCGATGCAACCAGCTATCCCTGGTCCTGCGACTACTATCTGGAGAACGGCAGCATGATGCCCGCCGACGGCATCGAAACGCTCCGGTCCTTCGATGCCATCCTGCTCGGCGCTGTCGGCTGGCCCCACAAGGTGCCAGATTCCGTCTCGCTGCACGGGCTTCTGCCGATCCGCAAGGCTTTCGTGCAATATGCCAATATCCGCCCGCACCGGCTGCTGCCCGGCGTGCAGGGACCGTTGCGGTCCGACGGTTTCGACATCCTCTGCATTCGTGAAAACACCGAGGGCGAATATTCCGGCGCCGGCGGCCGCGTCCACCAGGGCACCGACAGCGAGGTGGCTGTGGAGACCTCGATCTTCACCCGCAAGGGGGTCGAGCGCATCCTGCGTTTCGGCTTTGAGCAAGCGCGTGCGCGCAGCGGCAAGCTTGCCTCGGTGACCAAGTCCAACGCCCAGAAATATTCGATGGTCTTCTGGGACGAGATCACCCAGCAGCTTTCTGCCGAATATCCCGACGTCGACGTGACCAGCTACCATATCGACGCCATGGCCGCCCGCATGGTCATGGCGCCCGAGAGTCTCGACGTCGTGGTCGCCTCCAACCTGTTCGGCGATATCCTGACCGATCTCGGCGCCGCCATCCAAGGCGGGCTCGGCTTTGCAGCCTCCGCCAATATCAATCCCGATCGCTCGGCGCCATCGATGTTCGAACCAGTCCACGGCTCCGCCCCCGATATCGCCCATCTCGGCATCGCCAATCCGATCGCCGCCATCTGGTCGGGCGCGATGATGCTGGAGCATTTGGGAGAAACGGCTGCCGCCGCAAAGGTGATGGCATCAATCGAGGCGACGACCGCACGCGGCATCGGCGCCATTCCCGGCAAGGACAAGACCGACGCGATCACCGCATCGGTGCTTTCGGCACTTGACTGATCAATGGAGAACAGAATGAACGGATTAAGGGATAGCAGCCTGCTTCGCCAGCAAGGGCTGATCGACGGAGAATGGCGTGGGGCCGCAGCCGGGAATACGATCGAAGTGATCGACCCGGCGACGCAGCATGTGCTGGGCACGGTGCCCGACATGGACGGAGCCGATACCAGGGCGGCAATCGCCGCGGCGGAAAGGGCCTTCGGTCCATGGCGGGCAAAGACCAATGCCGAGCGCGCAGCATTGCTGGAAGCCTGGCACGATCTGATGCTCGACAATATCGAGGATCTGGCGCTGATCCTCACCCGTGAGCAGGGCAAGCCGCTGACGGAGGCGCGCGGCGAAATCCGCTACGGCGCCTCGTTCATCAAATGGTTTTCCGAGGAGGCGCGCCGCATCGGCGGAACGACCATTCCCTCGCCGACGGCGGACCGGCGGATCGTCGTTCTGAAGGAGCCGGTGGGCGTGTCGGCGATCATCACGCCGTGGAATTTTCCGAATGCGATGATCACTCGCAAGGTCGGGCCTGCACTCGCCGCAGGCTGCACCGTCGTCATCAAGCCATCGGACCTGACCCCTTATTCGGCCCTGGCGCTCGGCGTCCTGGCCGAGCGCGCCGGCATCCCGAAGGGCGTGATCAATATCGTCACCGGCCTGCCCACCCGGATCGGCGACGAGTTGATGGCGAACGAGACCGTCCGCAAGATCTCTTTCACCGGCTCGACCCGCGTCGGCTCGCTGCTGATGCGCGGCGCAGCCGACAGCGTCAAGCGGCTCAGCCTCGAACTCGGTGGCAATGCGCCCTTCATCGTCTTCGACGACGCCGATCTCGATCTTGCCGTGGAAGGCGCGATCGCATCGAAATTCCGCAATGGCGGGCAGACTTGCGTCTGCGCCAACCGCCTTCTCGTCCAGTCCGGTGTCTACGAGACCTTTGCCGCCAAGCTTTCCGCACGCGTATCGGCCATGAAGGTCGGGGCCGGCACGGAGGCCGGCACGGATATCGGCCCGATGATCAACAAGTCGGCGATCGAGAAGATCAAGCGTCATGTCGACGATGCGGTGGGCAAGGGAGCGAGGATCCTCGCCACCGCAGGTTTCGTGCCTGAAGGCGATCAATATGCCGTGCCGATGGTGCTCGGCGGTGCGACCACCGACATGCAGCTTGCCAGCGAAGAGACCTTCGGACCCGTTGCCCCGCTTTTCCGTTTCGACACTGAGGAAGAGGCGATCGGCATCGCCAACGCCACGCCCTTCGGCCTTGCGGCCTATTTCTACACCGAGAGCCTGAAACGCTCCTGGCGTGTCGCCGAAGCGCTGGAATTCGGGATGCTCGGCCTGAACACCGGGGCGATTTCCACCGAGGTTGCCCCCTTCGGCGGCGTCAAGCAGTCCGGCCTCGGTCGTGAAGGCGCCCAATGCGGCATCGATGAATATCTGGAAATGAAGAGCTTCCACATCGGCGGCCTCGCCTGACCGACAGAACGCAAAGGGCGCCGGGACATGATCCCGGCGCTGGATGATCGGAGCGACGGTCGATCCTCCTGCTGGAGCAACGCCGACAAGTCGTTTTGAACACTCCGCAACCTTTGGCGGATGGCTGCAAATTACGGTGCCTAGACAACATTTCTTTGACGCTGCTTTGACGGCAGGGTGCTACGGCCGATTTGCGAAGTTACGCAGAGGGATTTCAGCCGGTTATGCTTCAATTCGATCATCGTCACAGCATAGATTTACATTTCGCAATCCCGGTTTCCCTTTCCGGTTGCTTGCCAGACGCCGTAGTTGTGGCAGACTGGTCCCCGGATGCTAGGTTTTCCGGCCGCCGAACGAGCGTTTCGGAGGCAACGGGGGCGGGGCCGGTGGATCGCATGAACAAGGAGCACGATCCGTTTCGGATGTTCCTGCTCGGGCCTTTTGCCCTTGTGGACGCCGGGGGGCGCTCGGTTACTCCGAAATCCAAAAAGGCACAGGCTCTTCTGGCGATGCTTGCATTGTCCGCCCGGGGCTCGCGCTCGAGAATCTGGCTTAGGGATAAGTTATGGAGCGATCGCTCCGATGACCAGGCAGCAGCCAGTCTACGCCAGGCGCTTTTGGACATTCACAAGAGTCTGGGGTCGGCACGTGATCTCTTGATTGCGGATAAGAATACGGTTTGGCTGGATACGGACCGACTCGTGCTCGATACCGACTTGGTGGTTCAGACGGAGCGGTCTCCGGATCAAGTCACCGACGAATTGCTCGAAGGTATCGACATCCGCGATCCCGAATTCGAGGACTGGTTGGCGCTGGAACGGCAAAACTGGTATCGCCGTCTCGATGAAGGACAAGTCCACGATGTATTTGAGCCGCGACAGCAGCCGAGCCGCGATGTCGCCAAACATTCCGCGCTGCTGCCGTTAACAGGCGCCCCGGATACGTCGAGAACAGGCAAACCCGTGGATATCGCCAGCAGCGGCCCAAATGGGCGGCGGGTTGGCGGTGAGTGGCAATGGATGATGGCGCTTCTGTCCCCCATCGTGGTGGGTGCCGGAGAGGGCGGACAAATTGCTGCGACACGGTTCCAGAACCTCATTGCAAAAGCCATCATCGATGGGCTGGGATTTGGCGTCACCGACCTCTCCTTCACCTTGCCGAATATTGAAGAGAGCGAACAGCAGATCAGCCTTCCCATATGCCTACAGCTTCGCCTGACGTTTGATGGTGACATGGTGCTGATCGAACTGGTGATGAAGCACCTGATCAACAACCGTATTCATTGGCTGGGCAGTCAGGCAATCAACCGCACGCAGTTCGAGCGGGGCGAATTCGGCATCGCCGCTGCGCTGATCAGCCAGGCCGTCGATCAGTTGGCCTATTTCCAGGAGATGCAGGCAACCGACAGCCGATTGTCACAAGACGGTCTCCTGATCGACGCCGTCAATGCCATCTTTCGGCTTTCGCGCGGCGACCTCGATAATGCGGAACGGCGCCTGGAAGAACAGATCCAGTATCAGCCGCGATCATCGACTTTTGCCTGGCTGTCCTTCATTCGGACTTTCCAGGTCGGCCAACGTTTCAACGCATTGGATGCTCATCTGATCGAGGAAGCCCAGGCCTATGCACGCAAGGCGCTGGAACTCGATCCGCAGAATTCCGTGTCGCTTGCGCTCGTCGGCCACGTCCATTCGTTCCTGTTCGGCGAATACGACTATGCAGCCAACCTGTTCGAAAAATCGATCCGCCTGAATCCGGCCCTGCCGCTCAGTTGGGACCTCTACGCGATGCTGCACTGCTATGCAGGCCAGCCCGACAAGGCAGTGGCCATGGCGCGTTGGGTACAAGAGCTCGGCGTCTACAGCCCGCATAAATATTACTTCGATACGACCAAATGCATTGCGGCAGCGCTTGCCGGCGATCATGGCGCAGCCATAGCTGCGGGCGAAGAAGCCCTGCGGACACGACCGAACTTCAACAGTCTGCTGCGCTATCTTGCCTCCAGTCATGCCCATTCCAACGATCTCGTCGGCGCGCGGCATTACCTGCAGCGTCTTGAGGCGGTCGAGGGCGGCTTCTCTATCAACGCCTTCCGCGGCAGCGGCTATCCGCTGCTCGACACAGGCGGCGGCCAGATCTTGATCGACGGCCTTCTCAAGGCCGGCGCCAAGCTGCGCTGAACCCCGGACAATTCTTCACATCATCGCGCAAGGAGGCTGCAATGGAAGCGGACACCGCCCACGAATCGCAATCAAGAATCGTCTCATTTCTAAACAATTATAAATTCAGGATTGAACCGGATACGGTCCTTCCATGCGAACCCAGGGACAATGCAGGTGCTGATCCTCTCACCGGTGCGTCGGAAGCTGCACCTGATGCAGCCTCCGAACCTGCGCTTTCCGGCACGGATGAAGATGCATCGTCTCTGGCCGCGCCTATGATGGCGACGATGGCCGCAGCCTCGGTCCTCAACAAGAGCGTGGCGAACAAGTCGGTGCTCAACAAGGCGTCGCTGAACAAAAACAAGAACAAAAACAAGAATAAAAATAAGAATAAAAACAAGTCGACGATGGATGGCGCCAGCCTCGGCGTGTCGCAGCTTATCCCCTCCTTCGAGCTGCGCAGGCTACACCAGCAGCCGTCACGCAACGCCTATAGCGCGGCGCGGCGCTTCACCTGGGAAATGCTGGATATACTTCCGCCGCCCGGCCCGGATTATACCCGCCTCGAAACGACGGTGCTCCTCTCCATGCAACGCCGCGACCGCGAACGCGTGCGGCGCCTGCCCGACATCCAAATCGAGTCGACGATCTCCGTGGGAGAATTCACCCGCGCATTGCATATCGAGGATCTCGGCGGCTTCGAGCAGACGGAGGGCCTTTTCCAGGCGATCCTGACGGCCTGCGAATATGTCGGACTGATCTACAAGAGCCAGTTCAACCGGCTGCGGCCAAACCAGTTTGAGCCCATGCTGCGACCGTTGCTGGCCGTGCCGGTCCACGAGTCCTATCCCAGCAACCATTCGTTCCAGTGCTTTTCGATCGCCTTCGCGTTCTCGACGATCCTGCCGGAACATCCGGCCACCGACGAGCTTGCCCGCATCGCCCAGAACGTTGCCGAAAATCGCGAATGGGCCGGCCTGCACTACCCGAGCGACACACAGGCAGGACGAGATCTCGCCCGACGCTTCGCCCCCTACCTCCACGACGCGTTCGGTCCACTGTTCCAGGCCGTACACGACGAATGGGTCTGAATTCTCCAGTTGCTGCTCAACAGGATTACAACCATGACGGATCAAACACAAATGCCTGAGCCCGCGCCGATCAACTACTACTATCTCTGGCACCTGACTGCTCTTGGCGTAGTCGACGCGGAATACGGATCGGCTCCGCCGGTGCCTCCAGCGCCCGATGCGAGCGCCGCACGCGCGCTGCCCGATCCCCTCATCACTGGCACGGTCTGGGATGCGATCGCTTCCGTCGGCCCGCTGCGACCCGCACGGGTCGCGCTGATCGATGTCGGCGTATCTCCGGATCATCCCAATCTGGCAACCCGGCTTGACCGGGAGGCGTCAATCGATTTGACGACCCATCGTTACGGCGCGCGCGTGCTCGAAATTCTCGATACGACCACGTCCTTTGACCGTGAGGAACGGCATGCCTTCTTCGCGGGGCTCAACATCACTCCGCTCGGCAATATCGGCCTTTCGAATGACGACCGGGACTATCTCAGTGACCTGGTTGCGGAATATGCCGCGTCGGAGGGTGTTCTCCGGCGGCTCTACAATCCGGAATCGCTGTTTGCATCGCATGGTACGTGCTGCGCAGGGCTGATCGTCGGCGAACCCGCCGTTGTTGCAGAAGAAGGCACGCCAAGCCTTCCGCCGGAAGGAGCCTTCTACGGTGATGGTGACGAGCTGCATACGAGCGGCAATCGCAACGTCATCCCCTATTTCGGCGTTGATCCCTTTTCAAGGCTCATCTCGATCAGGACGTCCTTCGAAGACGATGTCAGGCAGTTCATCGCAGCCTTTCTCTATGCCTATCATCAGAAGGTGGACGTGATCGTCATGCCACGCGGTCTGCCTGACCCGAAACGCAGCGTGGTCGATCCAAAGAACGAGCTGAAGGCCGACCTGGAAATATGGAAAAACCAGGATGCCGCCAATCTCTTCGCGCGCATTGCCTTCGCCGACCAGGGTGGGCCTGAACTGGAGCCGAAGGCTGCGCAGATAGGCTCCAATCCCGATCGCCCGTGGCATATCCTCAAACAGCTCATCCTCGCCGTCAGCAAGCACATTCCGATCGTCTGCGCCGCGGGAAACAGTGGCGAGAGCCAGCTGATCTATCCGGCAAGTCTTGCCGCCGATGACAACGGCATCATCGCCGTCGGGGCCGTTACCGTCGAAGGTTTCCGTTCGGGCTACAGCAATTACGGCGAAGGACTGACGGTTGTCTCCCCCTCCGACGACGGTGAGGTCTTCAACCGGCATCAGTTACGCCTCGACCGGCTTTCGCCATTTGCCGCACAGCACGACTACAGTGCCTTTCGAACGCGGGAATACTACTATTCGCACTTCTCGCTGCTGACGACGGACCTGTCGGGGATTTTCGGCTATGATCACGGCTCCGATCCATGGTCGGCGATCGTGCCGTTCGGAACCAATCCGGGCATCGGTGGCGGATACTACACCACCTTCGGGGGCACCTCCGGCGCGTCGGCGCAGGTGGGGGGCCTATGCGCCCTGATTCAGCGGGCCTACAAGAGCCGCCATAGTCCCGGTGACCGCCTCTCGGGACCTCAGGTCAAGTCCATTCTGAAAGCCGCGTCGCGCCTGGACGCCATTGTCGCACCCGGAACGAGGAAACTGACGGCGGATTGCATGAATGCAGAAAGCGAGGACGCTCTCGACGCGGCCTATTTCTTCGGGTCGGGCCTGCCGAATGCGCGGGCGGCGGTACAGGCGGCTCTGGCGATCTGACCGCTACGGATGCGTTATCCAAAATTCTAAGCCTCCTCGATCGAGGAGGCTTTTTCTTTGTTGACGTCGTTTTTACGGATTTTTAACGCCGAACTGGCGGGCGAATGACGCCCTTGGGGAATAGTGCCTCTCAACCGACGACGCACAACGTTCCGATGTCGCACGAAGTCGTCCCGAACTCCGGCATTTTTGCCCGAGATGCAACCTTGATGCGCCCGAAGACAAACTCACGGAGGCTGCCGATGTCCGCGTCCCGCATACAAGAGTTGGCAGATGAGGCGCGCCGCCTGCTCAAGCGCAATCCCCTGATGGCAAGTACCGTCTCCCTGCAGCGTGTGGCAACACGCAACCTTTTGAAGCGACGCCTCCAATATGGCCGCACGCTTGCGGCGGCTTCGAAGCTCGCAGGTTGTTCGGCTGGAGTAGAGGCATTGTCAGGTTATTTCCCCGACCTTGCAGATGGCGGATACACTCGCCTGCCGGAGCTTCCGCCAGCAGTTGCCGGACCGGTCGGCGCCGACCCTTACCGTTCATCCGTACTTGCAGCCTGGATCGCGCGCAGTCTGGAATGGCAGGCGGCCCGCCCCGATGTGCAGGTCGTCGGCCGCTATCTGCAGCCGGATCTGATCGCATCGGATGTTGAACTCGAACGTCAGCCAGCGTGCCGGCTCGCCTGCGGCATCGGCCTCGTGCACATCGAAAGTCCAGCGCGAAGCCGTATCATGCAAGCCCTCCTCCGCCAATGCATGCCGGACTATCCCCGGCCCGGCTATGCGATCACGGACGATGCGGAATTGGATCGCATCGCCGACCATCTGGAGAAGGCCTTCGCATTAATCGCGGACTTGGACGAGTACGGCCATCAACGTCTGATCGCCGGGCTGCACACGCTTTACGTTGGCGTGCGGCGCGAACCGCACTGCTCCTTTTCGAGTTCGAACGAATTGCCGGGCAGCGCGCTCATCGTCCTTTCCAGGGAGAGATTGCGCGCCGGCGATCATGCCGCGACAGCGGCCCAACTGCTTCATGAGGCGGGGAATATCCTGCTCGGGTTTTATACGACCTCGGCGGCGGCATCCCTGCCTGGCGAGTTCCAATATGTTTCCCCATACAAGAAGGACCTACAGACGTTCGAAAGCATCCTGCATACGGCCTACACCATTCCCTGGGAATGCGCCTTGCGCATGGCATGCCTATCCACCGAGACGGATCCTGAGCGCTGCGCCGGGAAGACGGCATTCATAATTGCCTATGCCGCACGGCAAGTCCCGCTCATCGATATCGCTCGGAAAGGTATCGAACGTCTCGGCGGCGATGTCCTCCTCGACCTCCCAGACATCGCCGCCATTCCTTTCTGGAGCAGTCGGATCTTGTTCCTCGTGAGCCAGTTGCTTGCCGAAGAGCCCATTGCGCACCGCCAGGCGCATCTTGCCGAGCGCCAGCGCATTCTCGATCGGCAAGCCTGGGATATTGGACAGATGCTGCTGCGCGGCAAGGAGCCGATCGATCCTCGGATGGGCCGGCGCGAGATCGATGACAGCGGCGACAATGTCAGCCTCTGGTATGACGGCAAATTCCACGTGATTGCGAAGACCCCCGACCACGCGATGGGCGAGGATTACGGACACTACGCCGCGACGATCCGCGGGATCGCGCCCAGAGAGATGGAGGCGATCTGATGGTCAACTATCGGTCTCAACGACTACCGGCGGCCGCTAGCGCGCCCGTCGATTTCCCGAACTTCTTCACCCATAGGCTGGGGTGGGGCGGCAGAGGGGCTCTGTTCATCGGCAATAGTGCTGATCCTGTCGAGGAACGGAGCCCCAATGTTACAAGACCTGCGTTCGGCGTCTCTTTGGACGGTTCCAATATGCCGGATGAGGACGAATATGTCTCCACCGCAATGGATCACGACGACGCCTTCCTCACGCCTCTTCGCCATCGTCAACGCGACTTCTCAGGTTTTCGCGAAATCGACTTCGTGATTATCGGATGCGGCGGCTTGGGCTCGCAGATTGCCATCCAGCTTGCGGCCCACGGCGCGCGCCATTTCTTTCTCGTGGATGCGGATCGTATCGACGAGAACAACTTGAACCATGTCCCATGGGCGAGCGAAGCTGATCTCGGCCGGTTGAAGACGGACAAGCTGGCGACCTGTCTGGCCGCGTGTTTCTCGGCCAAGGTCTTCGCTTTGCCGGAATTTGCGGCAGGGGCCGCAGCGCTCCGATTGATCGCAGATTACGCCCACAATCCGTTCGTTGTTCTTGCCGGCGACGATTCTCATCCGGCCCAAGAGTTCCTGACGGCCTGCCACGCATCGAAAGCCGGCCTGCCGCCCCATCTGCATGTCGGCCGCTCCGAAGCCTATGGCATCGCAGGTCCCTCGGTCGCAGTGCATGAGGACGCCTGTCCCGTCTGCCATTGCGCCGCCCAGGTCGCAACCGACGACGGCTTTCTCGCTCCACCGGCCGCTGCCGAGAACGCATTTATCGCCGGCCTTGCCGTGTCGCGGGTTGCCCAAGAATGCCTTTCGAGACACTCGGCCGCACGGGGACGCCGATGGATATTGGACCTCAAAAGCAATCAGGCCGAGCTACGTTCTCGCTGCGAACACCCCGAATGCAAGGTATGTCCATGAACACACTATCTTTGTCGGGATATTGCTGCTCCGTTGGCGCAACCGCAGGAAAGAACGATGAGCTGACGATATCCGAAGCTCTTTGCGATCCACTGATCGCCATGGTGATGCGCGCCGATGGCGTGACCTCCGAAGAATTCAAGCGACTCCTTGAGGCGGCAGCCCGTGAGCTGAAAGCCAATCTGGCTAGCTGATGGTTGACGAGAATGTGTGGTCGATCTCGGTCCGAAACCATGGCCCGGCATTGGCACTGGCCGCCCCGCGGAGTTCAGGCGCAATGAGATTCGATATGTTGAGAAGCTTCCCAACAATAATTCTTGTTTTTGCCGAAGGGAAAGATCGCCGGGTGATCCGTACCGCTCGCGAGGCTGCCCAACTGTTGCTGAAGGAATGGCCCACCGACGATGGTGAGGAATTCCTCACGGCGGTGAGAATCTGTTTGGAGGTCCTTACCGGAGAGAGCGAACCCGAGAAATTGCATGAGGCAATCGTCCGCGCCGCATATGAAGCCGGTATTGCAGCGATCACCACTGATAACCGCCTTGGGATTCTCAGGATCTATCCAGTCAGCGAAGCCAGATAATTGACCGCCGCGCAGGTGCTTATCTCAATCCTGCCCCATCGCGCCGCTTCGGTTGGAACAGCGGCTGCAATCGGACTGATCCGGCCCGTTACTGGAAGCGGTCGAGCGTCTTGTAGTAAAGCCCGACCAGCGGCAGGAACCACGGTTTGCCGAAGTGACCGGGAACGGCAGGCCAGTCGAGACCCTTGATTGGGTTACGGTCGGCCTTGCCGAGGATGGCGTCGGCCATGATCATGCCGAGATGGGTGGAGAGTTGGGCGCCGTGGCCGGAATAGCCCATGGCATACCAGACACCGTCGACATAGCCGGCGCGCGGATAGCGGTCCTTGGTCATGTCGACGAGCCCGCCCCAGCAATAGTCGATCTCGACGCCGGCAAGCTGCGGAAAGATCTCAGCCAGGCTGGCGCGCAGAATATCGCCGCTCCTTGCGTCCGATCGCTGATCCGACGTGGCGGAAAAGCGGGCGCGACCGCCGAAGATCAGCCGATTGTCCGGCGACAACCGGAAATAATTGCCGATGTTCATCGACGTCACGCAGGTGCGGTTGCCCGGCATCGTCGCGGCAATTTCGGCGTCGGTCAGCGGACGGGTGGCAATCAGGAAGCTGCCGACGGAAACGATCCGGCGGCGGAAATAACTGAAGAGCGACGGCGTATAGGCGCCTGTCGCGACCAGCACGTGGTCGGCGGTGACGGTGCCGCGTGCAGTCGTAAGGCTGTGGCGGCCGTTGCCCTGCCGATGTGCCGTCACCGCCGCCTTTTCGAAAATGGTGGCGCCGTGGCGGGCAGCGGCGGTGGCGAGCCCGGCGACATAGCGGCCCATATGCATCATCGCGCTCTTCTTCGAGAGCATGGCGCCATGGAAGGGCGAGCCGACCTCGCTTTTCAGCTCATTGGCGGTCAGAAGTGCGGTATCCTGATCGACCTCTTTGTGGACAGCCTCGAAATTGCGGGCAATGGCATCGAAATGCTGCGGCTTGGAAGCAAGCTTCAGCTTGCCGGCGCGGCGGAAATTGCAGTCGATCCCCTCCTCGGCGATAACAGCCTCGATCGTGTCGATGGAATCGTCGAGTGCCCTGTAAAGCGCGACAGCTCGCTCCGCGCCGAGTGCTGACTTGGCGGAGAGGAAACTGTGGGCGAGCCCATTGTTGAGGTGTCCACCATTGCGTCCCGATGCCCCCCAGCCGACCCGTGCGGCCTCCAGCACCACGACCTTGACGCCGGCCCTTGCAAGCTGGCGCGCCGCGGCAAGCCCGGTAAAGCCGGCGCCGATGACGGCGACATCGTAATGTCCTTCGACGGGGCCTTGTGCGCCGCCGGCAAAGGCTGGTGCCGTGTCGTGCCAGTAGGATTCGAACTGCATCCGCGTGCCTCCGTCAGAGCCCGACGACGCCAGGCAGGCCCGAGATGTCAGGAATTTCGACATAGCCGTAATAGGGATTGGCCGGCTCGTGGCCGCGATTGACCCAGACCTTGTTCTTGATGCCGAGATCGTGGGCCGACATCAGGTCGTAGCGGAAGGAGGACGAGCAGTGCAGCACGTCTTCCGGCCCGCAGCCGAGCATATCAAGCATATATTCAAAGCCCTTGAAGCGCGGCTTATAGGACTGCGCCTGCTCGGCGGTATAGACCGCATGGAAGGGCGCGCCGAGTTTTTCAACGTTCGACATGATCTGCGAATTCATCGCGTTGGAGAGGATCACCAAAGGGATTTCCTTGGCGACCTTGGCGAGCCCGGCCGGCACGTCCGGATGCGGCCTCCAGGTCGGAACCCGCTCATAGATCATCTTTGCCGCTTCATCGCGAAAGGTCACGCCATTGCGCTTGCATGTCCGCTCGAGTGAATTGTGCACCACCTCGGCATAGGGTTTCCAGTCGCCCAGGATCTCGTCGAGCCGATAGGCGGCGAAATTCTTGATGAACTCCGCCATGCGCCGCTCGTCGAGCTCTTCGCCGTAGAGATCACGGGCCGCTTCCGCCATCTGAAAGTTGGTCAGCGTGCCGTAGCAGTCGAAGGTGATGTATTTCGGACGAAACGTCGTCATCTGCGTATCCTTGAATGATCGGAACTGGGGACGTGTCACAATCATAAGCACCGCTTCCCCCGCAGCTCGCCTGAATTGGCAGCATCGGAAGCAGAATCTATCGTATCGAAAGCGGGGTTTGGCAGAAGGTTGCGCGCATTCGCCCGCAGGCAACGGCCGGCGAAGTGACGCTTTCAATCACCGTCGTGATCATGATCGTGATGCGACGGAAGGTCGAGGCCGAAGGTTTTGACGAGATCGGCCACCTGAGCCGGGCTGAGGAAACGGGGATTGAGGTTGCGCAACAGCAGATAGAGCTTTGCGGTTTCCTCCAGTTCCTCAGTGGCGAAGACCGCCGCTTCCAGGCTGTCGCCGGCGACAACAGGTCCGTGATTGGCCAGAAGCACCGACGAATACTTGCCCGCCAGCCCGCGGATGGCATCGGCCACATCAGGATCGCCCGGACGATAATAGGGCACCAGCGCGGTTTCGCCGGCGCGCATCAGATAATATGGCGTCATCGGCGGCAGGGCGGCGCGCGGATCGATCTCCGGCAGCATGGTCAGCGCCACCGCATGGGTGGAGTGAAGATGGACGATGGCGCGGGCGCTGCCGCGCGTGTCGTAGAGGGCCGTGTGCAGCGGGATTTCCTTGGTCGGCTTGTCGCCGGACAGGAGCCGGCCTTCGGCATCGAGCCTGGAGATCCGTGCCGGGTCGAGAAAGCCGAGCGAGGCATTGGTCGGCGTGACCAGCCAGCCGCCGTCCTCCAGCCGCAACGATATGTTGCCCGACGAACCGGGCGTCAGCCCGCGCTCGAACAGCGAGCGGCCGTATCGGCAGATTTCCTCACGCAGGCGCGCGTCGGACATGACAGTTCCTCCAATATTACGCAGTTGCCCCTTCGATCAGTTCAAAGCCGAGATCGACGGCCTGCGGCGGCGCGTTGGCGACGACCATCTGGGCGGCTATCTGTCCCGTCGCCACGCGCGGCGTTCGGATGGTCGACAGTGGTTGCGGTGTTACCCGGCCGATATCGAGGCCGTTATAGCCGAAAATGGCGAGCGTCGAGGGGATCTCGATCCCTTGAGCCAGACAGTGAAAATAACCACCCAGCGCCATGTCGTCGTTGGAGAAATAAACCGCATCGAGATCGGTCGTCCGGGCAAGCAGCCGCTCCAATCCCAGCCTGCCGTTTTCCACGGACGAGGCGCCGGCAAGAATTTCACGGGCGACGAGCGGTGCGTCATGCGCATCGAGCGTCTCGCAAAAGCTGGAAAACCGCTTGCCGGCACGGGTATCGCGGTTGAGGTCGTGACCGACATAGCCGATCCGGCGGTAACCCCGCTTCAGCAGGAAGGCCGCACTCTCCCGCCCGGCCGCGCGGTTCGAGAAGCCGACGGCGATATCGAGAGCATCGCCATCCAGATCGAGCAGTTCCACGATCCGGCAGCCGCTGGCGCGCAGCATCTTCACCGTGCCCTCGGTGTGCTCGTATCCCGCCAGCATGACCGCCGCCGGCCGCCAGGCAAGCATCGCGGCGGCGAGCGCCTCCTCCTTGCCCGGATCATAATCGGTCACGGAGAAAACCGCCTGGTACCGGTTCTCCTCCAGAACGGCGCTGGCGCCGCGCAGCACATCGGGAAAGACGATGTTGGAGAGCGACGGAATGACGAAGGCGACAAGACGCGACCCGGTGGAGGCGAGCGTTCCGGCGATCCGGTTCGGCACATAACCCAGCCGCTCGACGGCGGCCATCACCCGCTCCCGCGTCTTGCCGGAAAACGAACCATGGTTGCGCAGCACGCGCGACACCGTGCTCTCGCCGACACCGGCCGCCTCCGCGACTTCGGCAAGCGTGACCGTCGCCTGATGTTTGAATTCCATCGTTACGTTTGAACCCGGCTTTTAGGATGGTTGCCCGGGCCTGACCGTCCGGCGCGACCACCGCGTTGTCCCCATTTTTCACTGCTCCCGCCAAGAAGCAAGGTTTTTTTGGCAGCGCTACCAATTTGCTGTTGGCAGCGCTGCCAAAATGGATTAATGAAAATGGCAGCGCTGCCAAAAATGGCTCGGCGTGCCGCGGGAGGATCGACAGGGACCGCGGCAACAATCGGAGGAGAAAATCATGACGCTGCAGACGCAGGCGCCAATCGCTGGCGAATATACCGCTGAAGCCGCGGAAGACCGTGCCTATGGCAAGGTCTTCTGGCGCATCGTACCCTTTTTGATGCTGTGCTACGTGGTCGCCTATCTCGACCGCGTCAATGTCGGCTTCGCCAAGCTGCAAATGTCGAGTGAACTCGGCCTTTCGGAAGCCGCCTACGGCATCGGTGCAGGCATTTTCTTCATCGGCTATTTTCTGTTTGAAGTGCCGAGCAACATCATCATGAACAAGGTCGGCGCGCGGGTGTGGATCGCCCGCATCATGGTCACCTGGGGCATCATATCAGCCGCCTTCATGTTCACCTCGTCGGAAACCGTCTTCTATGTCCTTCGTTTCCTGCTGGGCGTGGCCGAAGCCGGATTTTTCCCCGGCATCATTCTTTATCTGACCGCGTGGTATCCGGCCCACCGCCGCGCCAGGATTATCACCACCTTCATGTCGGCGATCCCGATATCCGCCATTTTCGGCAATCCGCTTTCGGGTCTCCTGATGGACAGCTTTCACGGCACGCATGGTCTTTCCGGCTGGCAGTGGATGTTCCTGATCGAAGCCATTCCGGCCATTCTTTTCGGTGTCGCGACGTTCTTCTATCTTGATGATACGATCCAGGGCGCGAAATGGCTGAACGATGAGGAAAAGCGCGTGCTGACGGCCAATATCGAGGCGGAGAACCGGGGCAAGACGGCAAGCCCGCACAGCATCGGTGCAACGCTGACCGACCGTCGCGTCTGGCTGATGTGCCTGATCTATTTCTGCTTCGTGCTCGGGCAATATGGGCTGAATTTCTGGATGCCGACCATCGTCAAGGCCGCGGGCGTCAGCGGAAACCTGAATATTGGCCTGATTTCGGCGATCCCCTATATCTGCACATTCGTCGCGATGCTGGCACTCGGACGTTCCGCCGACAGGCTGCGTGAACGCCGCTGGCACCTCGTCGTCCCGGCTCTGATTGCCGCCGGTGGTTTTGTCGCGGCGACCATGGCGACGAGCACGACGGTGTCGATTGTCTGCCTCTCGCTGGCGGCAGCGGGCGCGATCAGCTGCGCGCCGCTCTTCTGGTCGCTTCCGACAGCTTTTCTTGCCGGCACCGGCGCTGCGGCCGGCATCGCCTGGATCAATTCGGTCGGCAACCTCGCCGGGTTTCTCGGGCCGTTTCTGGTCGGCTATCTCAAAGACTTCACCGGCACCAACAGCGCCGGCATGTATCTGTTGGCGGCCGCGCTGGTCATTGGCTCGCTGGCCGTGTTGACGGTTCCGGCGAAAACCGTCAATCGCTGAACTCGCGCATAACCCCGAAAATCGGAATCGATTTTCGGAAAGGATTATGCGCAAATTCAAAATGTTAGAGCGTCCTTAGCGCGTCTTGTAGACGCACGGCGCTCTAGAGCCCCTCCGGGACGCTACCCGGAGGGCACAGACCTTCCTCAGGAGATGGAGAACCTCCTCATGTCACCGCTTGCTGAAAACCCGGGCTCCGCCGTTGTCGCAGCCGTCATCGGTCTTGGTTCCATGGGGCTCGGAATGGCCCGGTCGATGAAGCGCGCAGGTCTCGACGTCATTGGATATGACATCACGCCGGCGGCGGTGGACCGCTTCATCGCCGAGGGCGGGCGCGGCGCGGCGACCCCTGCCGATTCGGCAAAGGGCGCCGACATTGTCGTCTCCGTGGTCGTCAACGGCGCGCAGACCGAGGCCGTACTGTTCGGGCCAGAAGGTGTCGCGCATGCGATGAAGGCCGGTGCGGTCTTCATCTCGTCGGCCACCATGGATCCCGCCATTGCACGCAACCTGGCGCAAAGGGTGGAGGCTCTCGGCCTGCATTATCTCGACGCGCCGATTTCGGGCGGCGCCGCCAAGGCGGCGCAGGGCGCACTGACGATCATGGCTTCCGGCTCCAGACAGGCCTTCGACACGGCGCGCCCCGGACTCGAGGCCATGGCCGGCAAGGTCTACGAGCTAGGCGATGCGGCCGGAAAAGGTGCTGCCTTCAAGATGATCAACCAGCTTCTCGCCGGCGTGCACATCGCCGCCGCCTGCGAGGCCATTACCTTCGCCGCCAAGCAGGGCCTCGACCTCGACAAAGTCTATGAGGTGATCACGGCTTCGGCCGGCAATTCATGGATGTTCGAAAACCGCGTGCCGCATGTGCTGGCCGGAGACTATACTCCGCTGAGCAGCATCGAGATTTTCGTCAAGGATCTCGGTATCGTCCAGGACATGGCCCGCTCCGAGCGCTACCCGGTACCGCTCGCGGCAGCGGCCTTGCAGATGTATCTGGCCGCCGCTGGAGCGGGCATGGGCCGCGACGACGATTCCTCGCTGGCGCGGCTCTATGCCCAGCTTTCCGGCGCAGAATTGCCCGGCTCCGCCAAAGAGCCGCAGAGCCTGTAGAGGGAACACGAGACATGCCGGTTTTCGCCGCCAACCTGACGATGATGTTCAACGAATGGGCATTCCTCGACCGTTTCGACGCCGCAGCCGATGCCGGCTTTACCGCCGTCGAATATCTCTTCCCCTACGAAGCCCCGCCGGAGGCAATCGCCGAGCGGCTTGCCCGCAACAATCTGCAGCAGGCCCTGTTCAACCTGCCGCCGGGCGACTGGGCAGCCGGCGAGCGTGGCATCGCGGCTCTTCCCGGACGCTTCGATGCGCTGAAAGCCGATGTCGAGCGGGCACTGGACTATGCGGCGGCGACGGGTGTCAAGCGATTGCACTTGATGGCCGGCATCGCCGACCCTCATGACCAAGACGCCTCTTCCTCTTACCGGCGCTCCGTCACCTATGCTGCCGAGCGGCTTGCGGAAAAGGGCATCGATCTGCTGCTCGAGCCGATCAACGGGCGAAACATGCCGGGATACTTCCTCAACGACTTCGGCGCGGCCGAGCGGCTGATTGCCGAATCCGGCCTGCCAAACCTGAATCTCCAGTTCGACATCTATCACCGGCAGATCATCCATGGCGACGTCGTCATGGCGTTGCGACGCCTGCTGTCGATCACCGGTCATATCCAGATCGCCAGCGTGCCGTCCCGCAACGAACCGGACGGGGAGGAACTGAATTATCCCTATCTGTTCGGCGAAATCGACCGCCTGGGATATGGCGGTTTCATCGGTTGCGAATACATCCCACGCGGCCACACGCTGGACGGTCTTGGCTGGTTCAAACCTTTTGCACGGAGCTAGACGATGGCTATTTTGCTCGGATCAATCGCCGACGACTATACCGGCGCCTCCGACCTCGCCAACACGCTGACGAAGAACGGCCTGCGCACGGTGCAAACGGTCGGCATCCCCGATCCGACACTCGCGTTGCCGGATGTCGACGCCGTGGTCGTTTCCCTGAAAATCCGCTCCGTCCCGGCCCCGGATGCCGTGACGGCCGCGACCAGCGCCGAGCGATGGCTGCGCCAGCGGGGCGCCGGCCATGTGCTTTACAAGATCTGTTCGACCTTCGATTCCACCGACGCCGGCAATATCGGTCCGGTCACCGAGGCGTTGAGCGAGGCGGCCGGCGGCGGCTCCGTGCTGGTGACACCTGCCTTTCCGGAAACGGGACGCACCGTCTATCTTGGCCATCTCTTCGTCGGCAGCCAACCGCTGAACGAAAGCCCGCTCAAGGACCATCCCCTCAATCCGATGCATGACGCCAATCTCGTGCGGGTGCTCGCCCGGCAATCGCGCAACGCCGTCGGACTGGTCGATCTCACCGCCATCGCGGCCGGGCCTGATGCCGTCAAGGCGAAGCTCGATGCCCTGCGCACGGCAGGCGTCACCATCGCCATCGCCGATGCGATTTTCGAACGGGATCTTGAAACGCTCGGTGAGATCGCATTGGAAACACCGGTATCGACAGGTGCGTCCGGCCTCGGCCTCGGCCTTGCCCGCGCCCTCGTCCGCTCCGGCCGGATATCCTCCGGCGGTGCAACGACGGCGGACGCAATTCGCCCCGTCGGCGGGCTGTCCGCGATCGTTGCCGGCAGTTGTTCCAAGGCGACGCTGCGCCAGCTCGACGTTGCCGAACGGTCGATGCCCGTGCTGCGGCTCGATCCGGAGCGGCTGCTTGCCGGCCCGGATGAGATCGCCACGGCGATTTCCTGGGCCGGAGACAGAATCTCCGCCGGCCCTGTGGTGATCGCCGCAAGTGCTGCGCCGGAGACCGTGTCCCGGCTGCAATCGCTCTATGGACGAGAAGCCTCCGGCCACGCGATCGAGACCGCGACCTCGATCATCACAGCCGAACTGGTGCAGAGAGGCGTGCGGCGCCTTGTGATCGCAGGCGGTGAAACCTCAGGGGCCGCGGTCGATAGGCTCGCCATTCCGGCATTTCTGATCGGCCCGGAGATTGCGCCCGGCGTGCCGGTGTTGCGCACGGTCGGCAATGCCCAGGGCGATATGCTTCTGGCGTTGAAATCAGGAAACTTCGGAGGCGAAGATTTCTTTACGGCAGCGCTGGCGATGATGCACTGACAGGATCTGGGGTCGATGAATATCGATCGGCTCTAGCATAAGATGCGGTGGTCCATGGCAGCAAAGCCATAAGATACTGCTTGAACCATGGCCTTCAGACGATCTGCCCGCCGGCGCTCCGGCAGACTGGCGGGCACGACATGAAGGACGCCCCCATGCAAGCAAGTCAGATCGAAATCGTCCCATTCGGCCCCGACCATCTGGAAGCCGCCGTCGCGCTTTCCCGACAGGCGGGCTGGCCGCACCGGACGGAAGACTGGCAGCTGGCGCTCGCCCTGAGCGAGGGGATGGTGGCGATCGAGAACGGCAAGGTCGTCGGCACCGTGCTCGTCACGCCATACAAGGGCGATTGTGCAACTATTAACATGGTCATCGTCGACGAGACGATGCGCGGTCGAGGCCTCGGCCGCAGACTGATGGACGCCGCGCTGCTGACCGCCGGTGGCCGACCGCTGAGGCTGGTGGCGACGACGGCAGGCCTGCCGCTTTACCAGAAGCTTGGCTTCCGCGAGACGGGAACCGTGCTGCAGCACCAAGGCCTTGCCGGAGAAATCGCTGCCCCGGCGGAAACGGAAGCAGCCACCGCCGCCGATCTCCCTGCCATCGCGACACTCGATCGCCTGGCCTTCGGCGCCGATCGAGAAGGACTGCTCTCTTATCTTGCTGGGATCGGCGAATTCGCCGTCATTCGCAGCGGCGGCCGCATTTCCGGCTTCGCCTGCCTGCGTCCTTTCGGCCGCGGCGAAGTGATTGGACCCGTGGTGGCCGCCGACCTTAGCAAAGCCAAGACACTCATCGAACATTTCATCGCCAGGCGGCCCGGACGGTTCCTCAGGGTCGACACCACTGACGAGACCGGGCTCTCCCCATGGCTCGCCGAACAGGGGCTGGTCCATGTCGGCGGCGGCATCACGATGAGACAGCCGTTGGCCAAAGACGCCGCCGATCCAACCGCCACCACCTTTGCCCTCGCCAGCCAGGCACTCGGCTGATCCGGAGATCTTCATGTACAGCAATTCCCTCATCGAACTCGATCGCGCCCACCTCATTCATCCGGTCGCTTCCTATCGCGGCCATGAAAAGCTTGGCGTGCGCGTGCTGGCTTCGGCCAAGGGCGCCACGGTCACCGACGCATCGGGCAAGCAGCTGATCGACGGCTTCGCCGGCCTCTGGTGCGTCAATGCCGGTTACGGCCACGAAAGCATCGTCGAGGCGGCGGCCCGGCAGATGCGCGAGCTTCCCTATGCGACGGCCTATTTCGGCCTCGGCTCCGAGCCCGCGATCCGGCTTGCCGGTGAACTCGCCGACCGCGCGCCGGGCGATCTCAACCATGTCTATTTCACGCTCGGCGGCTCCGATGCGGTGGACAGCACGGTCCGCTTCATCCGCTACTATTGGAATGCCCGAGGACAGCCTCAGCGCGATCAGTTCATCTCGGTCGAACAGGGCTATCACGGCTCCTCGACGGTCGGCGCGGGTTTGACCGCGCTGCCCGCCTTCCATGCCGGCTTCGGCCTTCCCTTCGACTGGCAGCATAAAATTCCGTCTCACTACGCCTATCGCAACCCGGCGGGCGACAGTCCGCAGGCAATCATCGACGCCTCGCTTGCCGCGCTGAGAAGCAAGGTCGAGGCGATCGGGCCGGACCGCGTCGCCGCCTTCTATGTCGAGCCGATCCAGGGCTCGGGCGGCGTGCTGGTGCCACCGAAAGGCTGGATGAAGGCCATGCACGAATTCTGCCGCCAGCACGACATCCTGTTCGTGGCGGACGAGGTGATCACCGGCTTTGGCCGCACCGGCCCGCTTTTTGCCTGCAGCGAGGATGGGATAGTCCCCGATTTCATGACGACCGCCAAGGGCCTCACCTCCGGCTACGTCCCCATGGGCGCCGTCTTCATGTCCGATCACGTCTATGAGACGATTGCCGAGGGCGCGGGCGCTGCCGCCGTCGGCCACGGCTACACTTATTCGGCCCATCCCGTCAGCGCCGCGGTCGGGCTCGAAGTCCTGAAGCTTTACGAAAACGGCCTTCTCGAAAACGGCGTCAGGGCCGGCGCACGGCTGATGCAGGGCCTGGAGTCGCTGAGGGATCATCCGCTCGTCGGCGACGTCCGCGGCCGCGGCATGCTGGCCGCCGTCGAACTGGTGGTCGACAAGGTGAACAAGACGCCGTTGCCGGCATCCGCCGAACCGGCCCGCCGCATCTTCGACCGCGCCTGGGAGAACGGCCTCGTCATCCGCGCCTTCGGCAATGGCGTGCTGGGCTATGCGCCGCCGCTCTGCTGCACCGAAACGGAGATAGACGCGATCATCGAGCGCACTCGCGTCACGCTGGACGAGACGCTGGAGGACCCGGATGTGCGCCGGGTGCTGCAGGCCTGAGAATATCGCGAAACGGTCAGATTCGGTATTTTCTGCCGCCTCATGACGCCTTTTCGGAGAATCCGGCGCGGTGCAGGTGACACACTGAAATCAACGAAAGGCCCGGATCCCGGCAATACGGGCCTTCGACACAAGAGCGGGACAACGATCCCGCCGACGGGAACAGAATATTCTTCTTCGACAAGCCGCGCTCCCACCGGAGCCGAACACTGGGGAATTCACGTGAGCAAGAGCCTTCCGGAATTCAAATATATGACCTTCGACGTCGTCGGCACGCTCATCGACTTCGAAGGCGGTCTCAAGACCTGCTTCGCCGAGATTGCGGCTGAGGTGGGAGGCGCAGTCGACGGCGAGCAGGCGCTCAGCCTCTACCGCGCGGCCCGCTACTCCGAGAATGCCGACCTCTTTCCCGACGACCTCGTGCGCGTCTACCTCGCGATCGCGCCGAAGCTCGGCCTGCCCGCCGACAAGAAATACGGCGAACGGCTGCGGGACTCGGCCAAGGGCTGGAAAGGTTTCGCAGACAGCGCCGCTGCGCTGGCAAAACTTTCGAATGATTATCGCCTCGTGGCGATGACCAACGCCCGGCGCTGGGCATTCGATTTCTTCGAGAAGGAACTCGGCAATCCTTTTTATGCCGCCTTCACCGCGGATGATACGGGGACCGAGAAACCCGATCCCGAATTCTTCGAGAAGGTATTCGCCTACGTCGCCTCGGAAGGACATTCGAAGGACGACATCCTGCATGTCGCCCAGAGCCAATACCACGATATCGGGATTTCCCGGAAACTCGGGCTGACCAATTGCTGGATCGAGCGGCGCCATGCCGAGAAGGGTTATGGCGGCACGATCGAGCCGGCCGAGTTCACCAAACCCGATTACCATTTCACGTCCATGGCAGGCCTTGCCGATGCCGTGGCCGCCGCGCGCGCCTAACTTTGAAAGCAGATCGGGCCTGCCCGCAACGGGCAGCCCGCCACACAAGAAAAGGGGAATGAGATGAACGACAAGATCACCAATTGGACCAGATCCGACGACGCCATGATCGAGACCGCCATCCGTCGTGGCGCGACCCGCCGCGAGCTGCTGCATATGATGCTCGCGGGCGGCGTGGCCATGTCAGCCGGCGGGCTCGTGCTTGGCCGCGCCGGCAAGGCGCTCGCCGCCACGCCCGTTTCCGGCGGCTCGCTCAAGGCGGCCGGCTGGTCGTCCTCCACGGCCGATACGCTCGACCCCGCCAAGGCGTCGCTCTCCACCGATTATGTCCGGTGCTGCTCCTTCTATAACCGCCTGACTTTCCTCGACAAATCAGGCACGCCGCAGATGGAGCTTGCCGAAGCGATCGAATCCAAGGATGCGAAGACCTGGACGGTCAAGCTGAAGAAGGGCGTAACCTTCCACGACGGCAAGCCGCTGACCGCCGACGACGTGGTCTTCTCGCTGAAGCGTCATCTCGACCCATCCGTCGGCTCGAAGGTCGCCAAGATCGCCGCCCAGATGACCGGCTTCAAGGTCGTGGACAAACAGACCGTCGAAATCACCCTTGCAGATCCGAATGCCGACCTGCCGACCATCCTGTCGATGCATCACTTCATGATCGTTTCCGACGGCACGACCGATTTCACCAAGGCCAACGGCACCGGCGCTTTTGTCAAGGAAGTGTTCGAGCCGGGCGTTCGCTCGGTCGGGATCAAGAACAAGAACTACTGGAAATCCGGCCCGAACGTCGATTCCTTCGAATATTTCGCGATCAGCGACGACAATGCCCGCGTCAACGCGCTGCTGTCGGGCGACATCCACCTTGCAGCGTCGATCAATCCGCGCTCTATGCGGCTCGTCGAGGCCCAGGGAGAGGGCTTCTTCCTGTCGAGGACCACCTCGGGCAACTATACCAACCTCAATATGCGGCTGGACATGGATCCCGGCAGCAAGCGCGATTTCGTCGAGGGCATGAAGTACCTCGTCAACCGCGAGCAGATCGTCAAGTCGGTGCTGCGCGGCCTCGGTGAAGTCGGCAACGACCAGCCGGTTTCCCCCGCCAACTTCTACCGCAATGCCGACCTGAAGCCGCGGGCCTTCGATCCCGACAAGGCGAAGTTCCATTTCGACAAGGCCGGCGTCCTTGGTCAGTCCATTCCGGTGATCGCTTCCGAGGCGGCCAACTCCTCGATCGACATGGCGATGATCATTCAGGCTTCAGGCGCCGAGATCGGACTGAAGCTCGATGTCCAGCGCGTTCCCTCCGACGGCTACTGGGACAATTACTGGCTCAAGGCGCCGATCCACTTCGGCAATATCAATCCCCGTCCGACGCCGGACATCCTGTTCTCGCTGCTCTACTCCTCTCAGGCCCCCTGGAACGAGAGCCAGTACAAGTCGGAGAAGTTCGACAAGATGCTGATCGAAGCGCGAGGCTCGCTCGACCAGGAGAAGCGCCGGGCGATCTACGACGAGATGCAGGTGATGATTGCCAACGAAGCCGGCACTATCATCCCGGCCTATCTCTCGAACGTCGATGCCACCGCCGCCAAGCTCAAGGGTCTGGAGCCCAACCCGCTCGGCGGCCAGATGGGATACGCCTTCGCGGAATACGTCTGGCTCGAAGCCTGATAAAATGAAGGGACCGGGGCTGCAGCCCAAGCCCCGGTTCTTCCGGAACTGAACTCGAAACGCAACAAGGAGGCGTCCGTGAACAACCAGGTCTTGTCCCTGGTGCTGAGCCGATTGCTCATCGCCCTGATCACCCTGGTGATCGTCTCCTTCGCCGTCTTCTTCGCGACAACGCTGTTGCCCGGAGATACTGCGACCATCCTGCTCGGTCAGGCCGCCACGCCGGAAGCCGTCGAAGGCCTGCGCAAGGCCATGCATCTCGACGAGCCGGCCCTCTTCCGCTTCCTGCGCTGGGTCGTCGGGTTGCTGCAAGGCGATCTCGGCACGTCCTACGCCAACGAAATGCCGGTTACTGCGCTCATTGCCGGCCGCTTCGTCAACACGCTGAAACTTGCCGGCGTCACGGCGCTCTTCTCCGTGCCGATCGCGCTCACGCTCGGGATTACCTCCGCCATGCTGCGCGGTACGGTTTACGACCGGGTCGTCACGGTGATCACGATCGGCGTCATCTCCGTGCCGGAGTTCATGGTCGCGACCTCCGCCGCGCTGATCTTCGCCGTCTATCTGAAATGGCTGCCGGCGCTCTCCCTGGCCAATGAGGTCCATAGCCTGAGCGACATCTTGCGCGTCTATGCCATGCCGGTGATCACACTGACCTTCGTCGTCTCAGCCCAGATGATCCGCATGACCCGCGCCGCTGTGATCGAGACGCTCGCCACGCCCTATGTCGAGATGGCACTGCTCAAGGGCGCTTCGCGGCCGCGCATCGTCTTTCGTCATGCCCTGCCGAATGCGCTCGGCCCGATCGTCAATGCCGTCGCACTTTCGCTGTCCTATCTGCTTGGAGGCGTCATCATCGTCGAGACCATTTTCAATTATCCCGGCATCGCCAAGCTGATGCTGGATGGCGTAGCCACCCGCGACCTGCCGCTGATCCAAAGCTGCGCGATGATCTTCTGCCTTGGCTATCTACTCTTGATCACCATCGCCGATATCATCGCCATCCTTTCCAACCCGAGGCTCCGATGACAATGACCAGCTCCGAGACCACGTCCGACCGGCTGTCCGGAACCCGGCTTGGCTATCGCTTCAACATCGTCGGCGCGATCGGCCTGACCGTGATCCTTTCCTGGGCGCTCGTCGCGATCTTCGCGCCTTGGATCATCCCCTACCCCGTCGGCGAGATCGTCGATCTCGACTATTTCGGCCCGATGAGCCGGGAACTCTGGCTCGGCTCCGATTATCTCGGCCGCGACATGCTTTCGCGGATCCTGATGGGCGCGCGTTATACGGTCGGCATCTCGCTGGCGGCGGTCACGATCGCCTGTTTCAGCGGCGTGGTGCTCGGCATGATCGCAGCGGTCGCCGGCGGCTGGCTCGACACGATCCTCAGCCGCTTCCTCGACGCCCTCAATTCCATTCCGAGCAAGCTGTTCGGCCTGGTGGTCGTTGCTGCCGTCGGCTCTTCGGTCCCGGTTCTGATCCTGACGCTGTCGGTGATCTACATCCCCGGCGCCTACCGCTTCGCGCGGGCGCTCGCCGTCAACATCAATGCGATGGATTTCATCACCGTCGCGCGCATCCGCGGCGAAAGCACCCTCTATCTCATTCGCTCCGAAATCCTGCCCAACATCGTCGGGCCGGTGCTTGCCGATCTCGGCATCCGCTTCGTCTTCATCGTTCTGCTGCTCTCCGGGCTTTCCTTCCTCGGCCTCGGCGTCCAGCCGCCCTATGCCGATTGGGGCGCTCTCGTGCGCGAAAACATCGGCGGCCTGCCCTTCGGTGCGCCGGCGGTGATGTTTCCCTCGCTTGCCATCGCCAGCCTGACGATCAGCATCAACCTGCTGATCGACAACCTGCCGCAGAAGATCCGCGACCGGAGTGTGTCATGAGCAATTTCATCGAAATCCGTGACCTGAAAGTCGAGGCCACCACCGATTCCGGCCGGCGCGTCGAGATCATCAAGGGTGTCAGCCTCGACGTTGCCGAGGGTGAGATCGTCGCGCTGATCGGCGAGAGCGGCTCGGGCAAGACAACCATCGCGCTCACCCTGATGGGCCATACCCGCGCGGGCTGTCGCATCTCCGGCGGCAGCGTTTCGGTCGGCGGCAAGGATATGGTCAGGCTCAGCGAAAAGCAGCGCGCCAAGGTGCGTGGCACCGAAGTCGCCTATGTTCCGCAATCGGCCGCCGCCGCCTTCAACCCGGCCACGACGATCATGGATCAGGTGATCGAAGTCACGCGTATTCATCAGCTGATGTCGCCGGACGAGGCGCGTGCCCGGGCCGTCGAGCTCTTCCGGGCGCTGTCGCTGCCGGAACCCGAGACGATCGGCAGCCGTTACCCGCACCAGGTTTCCGGCGGCCAGCTGCAGCGTCTGGCCGCCGCCATGGCGCTGATCGGCGATCCGACCCTCGTCATTTTCGACGAGCCGACGACGGCGCTCGACGTGACGACCCAGATCGAAGTGCTGCGCGCGTTCAAATCGGTGATGAAAAAGGGCGGCATATCGGGCGTCTATGTCTCGCACGACCTTGCCGTCGTCGCCCAGATCGCCGACCGCATCGTGGTCTTGAAGGGCGGGGAGACCCAGGAAACCGGCACCACCGAAGAGATCCTCAACAATGCGAAGCACCCCTATACCAGAGAGCTGCTCGCAGCCTTCGAACCGAAACTGCGCGCCGCAGCAGCCCCCATCGAGCGCGAGACGGCGCCGCTTCTGAAGATCGAAGATCTCGTCGCGGGCTACGGGCAGCGCCAGGCCGATGGCCTCCCGCTCGTTCGTGCGGTCGAGCATGTGAGCTTGAAGGTGGAGAAAGGCCGCAATCTCGGCATCATCGGGGAATCCGGTTGCGGCAAGTCGACACTCGCCCGCACCATCGCCGGCATCCTGCCGGCCGCGGTCGGCAAGATCGTCTTCGACGGCACGGAGTTGCGCCGCAACGCCCGCGAACGCTCGCGCGATCAGTTGCGCGAGATGCAGATCGTCTTCCAATATGCCGACACCGCCCTCAACCCGGCAAAATCGGTGGAGGACATCCTTGCCCGGCCGCTGGTCTTTTACCACCGCATGGATCGACAAGCGCGACATGCCCGGATCGACCAATTGCTCGACATGGTGCGCCTGCCCCGCAATCTGCGCCATCGCCGGCCGGGAGAACTTTCGGGCGGGCAGAAGCAGCGCGTCAACTTCGCCCGGGCGCTCGCCGCCGATCCGAAGCTAATCCTCTGCGACGAGATCACCTCGGCGCTCGACACGGTGGTCGCCGCCGCGGTCATCGACCTGCTCAAGGAGTTGCAGCGCGAACTCGGCCTTTCCTACATCTTCATCAGCCACGATCTCTCGGTGGTGGAGGCGATCTGCGACGAGATCGTCGTGATGTATGGAGGCCGGAAGGTCGAGCAAATCACGTCCTCAACAGTGAACGCGCCGCAACATCCCTATTCGCAACTGCTCTTCTCATCGGTGCCGACACTCGATCCGGCCTGGCTCGACGGGCTTCAGCAGGATCCGGAACTGGTGCGTGCCTATTGCCGGCACTGAGCGCCGATTCTGCTTCGAGAGGACGTGCCGGCCACATCCAGCGCCCACCCGGTCAGGTCGTGTTGAAACGCCTGGGCTCCAAGGCACGAGATCTGCAAGTGGCAGCGAATATGGCTTTGGAAAACAAGCCCGAAATTCTGTCGCAAGTCCTTCCAACCAGTATGAAGCTTACCATTATGGGGAGAACAACCTGCGACAGAGAGACTCGGCAGCTGCGCAGGACCCGATGGATCGGATAGATGCAGTTGGGTGAGGTCGGTCCGGAACCCTGAAAGATTGCGTTGGACACCTGGCCAAGGGGAGTTTGCGAACCACAGAACATGCAGTCGTCATTCAGGAGCGTAGCTCCGCCGCGGTCCTTCTCGCCGGCTAAAGCGGAAACAAGGTGGTGAGCGGCATGTGGGCCTTGATGATCGGTGACTTCAGCACGACGAAGCTGAAATATTTGTCGATGCCGACGTCCATGTCGGTGAGGCGCTCCATGATCGTCTGGTATTCGTCGATCCCGGCGGTGACGAATTTCAAGAGATAGTCGTAGCCGCCTGAAACCAGATGGCATTCGATCACCTGATCGACCTTCTCGATCGCCGCCAGGAAGCGGGCAAAGTCGATCTGCCGGTGGTTCTTCAGGGTGATCTCGGTGAAAACAGTCAGCGTCTGCCCCAGTTTGCTGACGTTGATCTGGGCCGAATAGCCTTCGATATAGCCTTCCGACTGCAGCTTCTTCACCCGCATCAGGCAGGGGCTCGGCGACAAATTGACCAGTTCGGCGAGTTCCACATTGGTGACGCGGCCATTTTTCTGCAGCTCGTAGAGAATTTTTACGTCGATCCGGTCGAGTTTCATCGCACGCCTTCGCTGCTTGAGATCGCCAACGACGCAGCAGATTATGCCGCGACTTTCAACACCGACCTTAACACATAGGGAAGAGCTGTCGACCATGTTGCGGGACAGGCCGAAGCACAAACGGCTGCGGGTCTCCCCACAAGACGGAATCTTCTGCTGTCGCCGGCTGATCTCCGGCAAAGGCGTGGCGTCGGATCCGCTAGACTAGCGCATAACCCCGAAAATCGATTCCGAATTTCGGAAGAGATTATGCGCAGATCCAGGTGATAGAGCGTCCTTTGCGCGTCTGAAAAGAAGCGCGGCGCTTTAATGCCTGAAGTGGAGACCATCCCATGCCCGCACCGCTCAATCGCGTCGACACCACGCCGGAACTGCCCGCTGCTGCCGATGCGGTGGTAATCGGCGGCGGCATCGTCGGCGTTTTCGCGGCCTATTATCTCGCCCGGCGGGGATTGAAGGTCGCCCTCGTCGAGAAGGGCCTTATCGGCGCCGAACAATCGAGCCGCAACTGGGGCTGGTGCCGCCAGCAGAACCGCGACGCCCGAGAATTGCCGATGTCGACCAAGAGCCTCGACCTGTGGGAGCGCTTCGCCACTGAGACCGGGGAGGAGACGGGCTTCCGTCGCTGCGGCCTCTTCTATCTGAGCAATAACGACGAGGAACTGTCCGGCTGGGCACGCTGGCGCGATTTCGCCCGCTCGCTCGGCGTCACAACGCACATGCTGAGCAGCGCCGAGGCGAGCGAACGCGGGCGTGCCACCGGCGTCTCATGGAAAGGCGGAGTGTTTTCGCCGACCGACGGCACGGCCGATCCGGCGAGCGCTGCGCCGGCCGTCGCGCGTGCGATCCTGAAACTTGGCGGCACGGTGCATCAGTCCTGTGCGGCCCGCGGCCTCGACGTCGAAGGCGGCAGGCTTTCCGGCGTCGTCACTGAGCATGGCACGATCCGGACGAAAATCGCGATCCTGGCCGGCGGCGCCTGGGCCTCCTCCTTCTGCCGCCAACTCGGCATTCGATTTCCGCAAGCCTCGATACGCTCCTCGATCCTCTCCGTATCCCCGGGCGCTAGCGGGCTGCCGGATGCCCTGCATACATCAGCGGTGTCGGTGACGCGACGCCGCGATGGCGGCCATACGCTGGCGATCAGCGGCCGCGCCCGCGTCGATCCGACGCCGCAGCAGTTCCGCTTCGCGCGGCAGTTCGTGCCGATGTTCGCCCGGCGCTGGCGCAGTCTCAAACCAGGCGGGTTGGAGGGCTTTCGCTCGGGTCACGAATCTCTGGCACGCTGGCGGCTCGACAGACCGACGCCGATGGAGCGCATGCGCATCCTCGATCCAGTGGTCGACGAGGCGACCGTTGCGCTGACGCATGCACGGGCGCTTGAGCTTCTGCCTGCTTTGAAGGAGACCAAGATCGCAGCGGCCTGGGCGGGCTATATCGACAGCACGCCGGACGGCGTGCCGGGGATCGGCGAGATCGCCAGCTTGCCCGGCTTCATCCTTGCTGCGGGCTTCAGCGGCCACGGCTTCGGCATCGGGCCGGGCGCCGGCCATCTGATTGCCGATATCGTCACAGGCGACGAGCCGATCGTCGATCCCAGGCCCTACCATCCCGAGCGCTTCGGGGGATCCGCCTGGGGCAAAGTGGCCGATTTCTAAACGGCTCGGCCACCCCGGCTCGGACCTCGGCGGCGGCCGAAGTGATCCCTGTCCGGATCGCAGCAAGGAACCACAACCATTGGCCTGAAAGTGGCAATGGCAGGCACGCGTTACGCTTGGGCAATCACCTCCGGCGAGATTCCCGAAGTCATCCCTTACGAGACTAGCGACATCGGCCGGCGGACTGCGGGCGATGTCCTGCGGTCATCGGCAGTCTGAAAGTGGGAAATTCTTTCGTTCAAGACTTCGACCTGTTGCCGAAGCCGGTGAATCTCAGCGGTGTTTTCCTCCACCATCGCAGCATTGTGCTGGGTGATGTGCTCGACATCACGAACGGCGTTGTTGACCTCGTCGATGCCCTTGTATTGCGTGGTCGTGGAAGCCGAGATGACCTGCACCAGCCCGTTGATCGAGGTGAAGTGTTCCATGATGGCCGACAGCGCCTGGCCGGTCTCCTCGACGAGCGTGACGCCCGCGCCGACCTGCGATGCGCTGGTGGAGATGAGATCCTTGATCTCGCGGGCAGCCTTGGCGCAACGCTGAGCAAGCTCGCGCACTTCCTGAGCAACCACGGCAAAGCCTCTGCCGGCGTCTCCTGCGCGTGCCGCCTCGACGCCGGCATTGAGGGCGAGGAGATTGGTCTGGAAGGCGATCTCGTCGATCACGCCGATGATGCTGCTGACTTTTTCGGAGGACCGGTTGATAACCCCCATGGCATCGACGGCCTTGGCGACGACGGCCGCGGAATGCTCCGCCTGGCGGTGCGCCTCGGCGACCGAAAGCGACGTCTGGCGCGCGTTTTCGGCTGTCGTCCGCACGCTGGCTGTGAGTTCGCCGAGCACCCGCGAACTCTCCTCGAGGGAGGCCGCCTGCTGTTCCGTGCGGCGGGCCAGATCGTCGGCGGCGCCGGAAAGATTGGTGCTGCCCTCGGCGATCTCGTAGGTCGAGTTGCGAACCTCGGCGACCGTCAGGCGCAACGCGTCGATGGCGTGATTGTAGGTGCGGGCCATGGCGACATAATCGGCGGCCAGATCCTCGCTCATCTCTGCGGCGAGATTGCCATTGGCGAGCTTGCCGAGCATATCGGACAGAGCGTTCAAAGCCTCGCTCTGTTCCGCCTCGATGCGCGCCTGTTCGGCGGCGCGGCGGGCCTGCTCCAATTCGTCCCGCGCCCTGTTTGCTTCGGCAAGCTCTTCCAGCCTGGTCTTCTCCAGCGCCTGGTCGCGGAAGACAGTCACGGACCGGATCATGTCGCCGATCTCGTCGCCGCGCTTGCCGTCACCGATGGAGATGTTCAGATCGCCGTCGGCAAGTCTCATCATCGTCTGGGTGATCCGCTTCAGCGGCCCGCGCAGCGTTTCGATCAGCATGAGGCCGCCGATGATCGCAAGCACCGTGCCCGCAATCATTGCCGCAAGTGACATTGTCGCCGAACGCTGGCTGATTTCCTTGCCGCTCTCCTGTGCCGTGCTGACGAACTGCTCGAGCGTGTGACTTGCATCGGCCACCAGTGCGGTCGCCGCCTCCTTGTCCGCGCGCCACCGGTCGGCGATCGATATCAGAAGCGAACTATCCTTTTCGATCGAGGCAAGGGACGGCTCGATCTTCTTGGCAAGATCCTGCAAGGCGGCGTTTTTCCCGCTCAAGGGTACGAGCTGTGCAGCGCTTTCACGCAGCGCCTTGAGATCGGCGAGAACGGCATCCCGCGCCTCGGCATCGACTCGCCTGTTCAGTTCGCTTAAGTGCAGGCGCAGGTCGTCAATCGATTTGAATGCGGTATTGACGATCGCCACCATCGAGCGAAGGGTGGCGATGCTCGCATCCATGCCGACAAAGCGCTCGATCGCAGTATCCGCATTCCCAGAGGCAAGCTTTCCAAACTTCTCCTCGAAGCCCTGCAGTTCCTGGTCGACAGGCGCGTAGCTGTCGAGCGTAAGGCTGGCGCTGTCCTTGGCTATCGCGGCGAGCTTGTCCAATACCGGCTTCAGCGCGACAAGCTGGCTTTTGGCCTTGTCGGAGGCGAGCGCGGCGCTGCCGCCGGCCTCCTTGACGAGCGGCGGCAGGAGGCTGCCGAGAGCGCCGGTGATATCCGCGGGGGCGGTGGCCTGCGCGGTCGCCTTGCGCAACTTTGCAATGCGTTGCGCGAGATTCTTGTAGACTGAAGCATCGAGAAGAAGCGCCCGGACGAAGGTCTCCTTGCCATTCGCCTGATCCTGGAGAACGTCGAGCTGTTTGCGCGCCGTCTGGCTTTCCTTGAACAGCCCGGCCACCGCGTCGTCGATCGCCTGTTCGGTATTTCCACGCTCCTGTGACACGGCCCAAAGCGCATCGGCGCCGCCCTGCATCTTAGCCCCGAGTTCGCGCACGGCAGCAATCTGCTGCTTCTGCGCCGGATCGATCAACATGGCATCAAGCGTCGCCGCTCCCTTCTGCTGATCGGAGATGCTGGCGATCAATCGTTCGCGCGTGGCCGATATCGGGAGATCGGTAAAGGCCGTCAGAGAGGATCGCAGCTGTTGAAAACTGGAAAGGGTTTCGATCGTCTGCCGGGTCAGGGTCATCTGGCCATTGAGCGTACCGGCGGTGAAATAACCGAAAAGACCGATGCCGGCGATGAGGATGACCAGAGGCACCACGAAGAAGAGGACTTTGGTCACGATCCGCATACGCTGCAACAGTCGATCAATCAGCGCCATAAACTAGCCCCCGCCCCAGGAAATTGGCTCATTCTCCGGCGCGACCCCTCCCCTTGGCCTGCAGCAGTCGTTGATCGCGCCAGGCCATCACAGTAGTCACAACTGTTAAAAAAATGGTCAATGGTGTCGAGTTTAATCGAAGCCTGCGATATGCCGACGAGGGCGCATTTTCCGCGCTCCCGTCTTGCCGCTCAGCCGATGGCCATCGGGCTTGCATTGCCGCCGGAAGCCGCCGTCGCTCACGCCACCCTTAAAGAGGTTAGGCTAACTCCGGTTCTCCAAGCGATTTGTTTTGCGCCACTCTTCGTATTCTCCGCGGGCATCGTCATGCAGAGGATAGTAGCGCTGCAACGACCCTCCCTCCATAAGCTTCACGCGTGAGAACTCCTCCCAATCGTGATGCTTTTGCGACTCTTCGATGACCTTCGAGGCCATTGCGACGGGAAGCACCACCACCCCGTCATCGTCGGCGACGATGATGTCGCCGGGGATTACCGTGACACCGCCGCAGGCAATCGGAACGTTGACGGCATTGGGATAGATGCTGGTCTGCACATGGTAGTTGGGAGTCCAGCCACGCAGCCATAGGGGGAGGTCCAGCTTCTCGACATTGGGCCGATCGCGCATGCACCCGTCGATTACGATGCCAGCGCCGCCCCTGCCTTTGAAATACGTCGACATCATATCGCCAAAGACCCCCGAACTCATGTCGCCGCGCGCGTCGACCACGACCACATCGCCCTCCTGCGCGTGATAGAGCACGTGCCGGTGCAACTGCGTCTCCGGATCGGCATATTCTCCCTCGGTGAAGAGGTCCGGCCGCTGCGGCATGAACTGGAGCGTCAGCGCCGGCCCGACGATCGACTTCCCGTGGTTCTGCGCCACGGGACCCACCATGTGCGGATTGCGGAAACCCATGTGGCCAAGCGTGCCGGCAACCGTCGCGGCGCCGATTTCCTTCAGTGCGTCGATCAGCTCTTTGGGCGGACGGGTAATGTCGGGAGTATGCGTCATTTCAATCTCCGCTGGATGAAACTACCAGTTCGTAACCGAACCGTCGCGGCGCTTCAGGTGAGGCGCTTCCCAGAAACGAAAGCTCTCCGCCTTGACCGCCTCTTCGTTGACCTCGACGCCGAGCCCCGGCAGATCGCTGACCGGATAGTCAGGTCCGGCGAGCCGTGGCTGCACGGGGAAGAAGTCGGAATTGTCGAAGCCCAGTTTTGTTTCGGGCACCCTGGTCTCAAGCCAAGCGAAATTCGGCACCGCGGCGGCGAGATGGATGGTCGCGGCCGTGCAGACTGGGCCAAGAGGATTGTGCGGCATCAGGTCCACATAGTGCGCCTCGCTCCAGCCAGCCACCTTCATCGCTTCGGTGAGCCCGCCAACATTGCAAACATCGAGCCGGTTGAACTGATGGATGCCGCGCTCGATGTAGGGCAGGAACTGCCACTTGCTGGCAAATTCCTCGCCGATGGCGAACGGGATGTCGGTCATCGTGCGCAGGGATTCGTAGGCCTCCGGTGTCTCGTCCCGTATCGGCTCCTCGAGGAAATCAAGCACGCCACGGCCGAGTTTGTTGCAGAAGCTGGCCGCCTCTGCCACCGACAACCGATGGTGATAGTCGATGCCGAGGACGACGTCGTCGCCCAGCGCCTCGCGCGCCTTGTTCAGCATCGTTGCGGTAACGCCGATCGATTCGCGCGGCTCGAAGATGTCCTTGCTGTTTTGCCCGATGGGAAAGAAGCGGATCGCCTGCCACCCCTGTGCGCGTAGTTCGCGGGCTCGTTCGATCGCAACGTCGCCCTCAGCCTCGTCCCCGGTCGAGGCGAAGGTAGGAATTCGGTCGCGCTGCTTGCCGCCCAGCAGTTCGTAGGCCGGCACCCCCAGCGCCTTGCCCTTGATGTCGTGAAGGGCAATGTCGATGGCGGAAATCGCCGCCTGCAGAACGCGCCCGCCTTCGAAATATTGGCTGCGATAGGCTTCTTGCCAGATCCGACCAATCTGCATCGGGTCGCGGCCGATGAGAAACTCCCGATAGTGCTCGATCGCGCCAACCACGGCCTTCTCGCGACCGCTCAAGCCGCTCTCGCCCCATCCGAAGACGCCCTCGTCGGTCTCGACCTTGACGAGCATCTGGTTGCGTGTTCCCACCCATACTGGATAGGGCTTGATAGCGGTGATTTTAAGCTTCGTGGTCATCCACACCCTCATTCCGAACGTATCGACTCTGTCTCAGTGGGCCTTGAGGGCCATTTCTGTTTCGCCGTCGAACAGATGCATTCGCTCCTGGTCGAACTCGAGCCAAATCATTTCGTCCGGCGCGACGGCAATGGTCGGCGGCACGCTGACGTTGACGATTGCGCCGGACAGAAACGCCTGTACGAAGGTGACGTCTCCCGTTGGCTCCACCGTGTAGGCCTTGGCGGGTATGCTTCCAGGCACTGCACTCTTGTGCAGCTTGATCGTCGAGTGACGTGCGCCGAGCACGACTTTCTTGGTGGTCGCCCTCGCGACCTTCTGGGCATTGTGTGGCGAGAGCTCGAGGCTCCAGCCCTCCGCGCTGGTCAACACAGTATTGCCGCCCACCGTGGATGCCTCCAGCGGAACAAGGCTCATCGCCGGGCTGCCGACGAAGCTGGCGACGAACATGTTCACCGGATGGGCAAAGACCTGCGCCGGTGAATCGTATTGCTGCAGGTAGCCGCCGTTCATCACCGCCATCCTGTCCGCCATGGTCACGGCTTCGAGTTGGTCGTGCGTCACATAAATGATCGTTGCCTTGAGGTCCTGATGGAAGCGCTTGATCTCCGACCGCATCTGCACGCGCAGCTTTGCATCGAGGTTGGAAAGTGGTTCATCCATCAGGAATACCGCCGGATCGCGAACGAGAGCGCGGCCCAGGGCCACGCGCTGCTGTTGTCCGCCCGAAAGTTCGCGCGGCTTTCGCTCGAGCAGCTGCGTCATGTCGAGCACTCGCGCTGCTTCCTTGACCTTCCTGTCGATCTCGTCCCTTGGCAGTTTGCGCATCTGCAGCGGGAACGCCAGATTTTTATAGACCGATTTTTGCGGATAGAGCGCGTAGTTCTGGAACACCATTGCGATGTCCCGGTCCTTGGGGTCCAGGTCATTGACCACCCGGTCGCCGATGACGATGTCGCCCGATGTGATGGGGATCAGCCCCGCTACAAGATTGAGCGTGGTTGTTTTGCCGCAGCCTGAAGGGCCGACGAGCGCAACGAATTCACCGTCGTTGACCGTCAGCGAAACGTCGTTGACAGCTTTGAAGCTGCCATAGGTCTTGACAAGATCTTTGAGGACCACGTGGGCCACCGGCAACTCCCTAGTGCTTGACTGCGCCTTCCGTGAGGGCGCGTACGAAGTATCGTTGCAGGACGAGGAACAGGACCACGACGGGCACGCTCATCATGAAGCTGGCGGCCATCAGGCCCGGAAAGTCCGTCGTATTTTCGGAGAAGAAGCGCTGGATGCCGACCGGCAAGGTCAACTGCTCGTTCTTGGAGAGGAACGTGTAGGCGTAGATGTACTCGTTCCAAGCACCGATGAAGGAGTAGATCGCCGTGGCGATGATTCCTGGCGCCGAGAGCGGCATCACGATCAGGAGAAAGGCCTGGAACCGCGTCGCTCCATCGATGCGCGCCGCCTGCTCGAGCTGCACCGGGATGTTGTCGTAGAAGCCCTTGAGGAGCCAGATTGCCAGCGGCAGGCCGAATGTGAGGTAGGTGAGAACGAGCGACCCATGCGTGTTCACCAGCCCGATCGCCCGCATCAGGATGAAGAGCGGTACGAGAAAGATCACCGCGGGGAACATGTTGCGAAGCAGGACGGCGAAGAACAGAAAGTTCCGGCCCGGGAAGGTGAAGCGCGAAAACGCATAGGCCGCAGGAACCGCCACGATCACCGAAAGGATGGTCGTAGCCATGGAGACGAAAAGGCTGTTCCAGAAGAAACGCAGGAAGTCCTGGCCGACGCTGTTTTGCGGATCGAGCAGCTTCTGGTAGCTTGCCAGCGTGGGCTGGTCCGGCCACCACTGTGGCGGGAATTGCATGGCCGCGAAGCCGGACTTGATCGAGGTGATCAGCATCCAGATCATTGGCAATGCGGTGTAAAGCAGCATGAACACCAGGAAGATGCGTCCGCCCCACCGCCACCCATCGAAGCGCCTATGGCGACGCGCCTGGCCTTGACGAGCAGTCTGCGCAATTGTGCTCATTGGCTCGCGTCCTTCTGCTCATTGCCGCTCAGCGCCCGGACATAGAAGTAGCCGAGCGACATCAGGATCAGGAACAGCAGCACCGAATAGGCTGATGCCACCCCCCAGCGCTGACGTCCGAAGGCGAGCTCATAGATGTGGGTGATCCAGATATGCGATGCGTTCGACGGCCCGCCGCCGGTCATGATCCAGGGGATGATGAAAGAATTGAAGTTGGCCACGGCCAGCAGAAGGATCGTCACCGTCGAGACGTTTCTCAAGTGCGGAAAGGTGACGTGCCAGAATCGCTGCCATGCATTGGCTCCGTCGACCTTTGCGGCGCGCAGCAACTGGTCGGGAACCGTCTGCAGACCAGCCATCATCATGATCATGGCAAACGGAAACTCCCGCCAGATATTGACGACGATCAGCGAGGGCAGCACCGTGCTGACGCTGTCGATGAAATTCGGCGGCCGGTCGGCCCATCCGAGGCCGACCAGCACCGCGCCGATGATCCCGAAGTCCGAATGGTAGATCCACTTCCAGATATAGGACGCGGCGACCGCGCTGATGACCCAGGGAATGATCAGGATGGCGCGCAGGATGCCGCGGCCGACAAAATCCCGATGGAGCGCCAGGGCGCAGGCAAACCCCAGGACAAATGCGATGAAGGTGGATCCCAGTGTCCAGATTAGAGTGTTGGAGGTGACCTTCCAGAACACCGGACTTGTGAGGATGGCAGTGTAATTGTCGAAGCCGATAAAAATCTTGTCGCGGAGCTGCAGGCCGGGCGGTGTATTGAAGAACGACAGCTCGATCGTGTAGTAGATCGGATAGGCTATGACGATGAGCATCACGGCGATTGCAGGAAGCACGTACGCGTAGTCAGCGCGATGCTCCCATATCTTTCGCAGGATGCCGGACCTATCGGGTTGAAGTCTTCGGCGAGCCTCTGCCTTGCCGATCAAGATCGTCACTGTGGCGTGCCCTTATTCTTGGGAGCAACCGGCTGCACTCTCGGCGCAGCCGGTCAGGTCGTGGTCAGGCCTGGACTAGAGTCCGCCGTCCATCAGCTCTTTTACCTTCTTGGCCGCGTCGTCCGCTGCCTGGTCGACGGTCATGGCTCCGGTCAGGGCATTCTGCAGCATGTCCGGGACAATGATATTCATGATCTCGGGGGACTGCGGCAGCGCCGGGAACGGGATGCCGTATGGCAGCATCGAGGTCGTGACATCGAGGAACTTGATGTTATCAAGACGTTCCTTCATCCATTTGGTCTTGAAGCCGTTGAGGTTTCCCGGGTTCGAGCCGGCATAGGCCATCTTCAGCGACCATTCGGGGCTCGTCCACATGCAGATGATCGCCTTTGCAGCCGGCTCGTCCACCTTGCCGCCCTCGACATATTCGGGCTTCAGGATGTGAATGTTCGAGCCGCCAAACACGACGGCACGCTTGCCATCGGGGCCGGTCGGGATCAGGCCGTAGCGCATGTTGTCGATGACGGTCTGCGCCTTGTCCTTGTCGGTAGCCGTCGCTTTTTTCTGCAGGTCGAGCATGACGTTGTAGTCGGACGGGTGCGAGATCATCATGCCGAGCTGGCCAGCGAGGAAGAGGGGCTGGTTATCTGCCTGCTGGTTGGTGAGTGCCGAAACCGGAACCGACTTGTCGCGAACATACATATCGTAGGAGGCTTGCAGCGCCGCCTTGCTCTGCGGGCTATTGAGCTCGACCTGCTTATAGGTCGGGCTCGCGGTGGCTTCGTCGAAGACGCCGCCGCCATAGGCCCACAGCTGCGGCATGAAGCGATACGGCGTATTGCCGGCATTCTTGCGAGCCACGAGGCCGTAACCGGCAATGCCGAGCTTGTCGTGGATCTGTTTGGAATACTTGACGACATCGTCCCACGTTGCCGGAGCCTTGTCCGGATCGAGGCCTGCCCGCTTGAAGATATCGGCGTTCCAGATGAACGCCATCGTCTCGTTGTTGGTGGGAATGCCGTAGGTCACGTCCTCCCAGGTCACGGCCTTCATTGCGCCCGGCCAGAAGTCCTCGGTCGAATACCCGACATCCTCGGGTTTGAGCGGCTGCAGATAGCCTTTTGAGGCGAACTCGGTGCCACCCAGGATTTGCAGGCGGACCGCCATGGGCGCTGCATTGCCAAGGAGCGCGGTCCGGAACTTGTCCAGAAGGTCGTTATAGGTGAGGGCTTGTTCCTCAAGCTGGATGTTTGGATAGGTTTTGCGGAAGGTCTCGAAGAACTCCTTGTAATACTGGCGCAGGAGGTCGGGGTCGCCCTCGAACACGCCCTGATACCAGAAAGTCAGTCGCCCCTTGTAGTCGAGCGGGGTGACCTTGGCGCAATCGCCCGCCGTGTCAAAATCCTGCGTGCCGGCAATGGAGCGCACATATTCCGGCGACCACTTGCTCAAGTCGACCGGCGCACCCAGCGCAGACGCGGACATCAACGACACCATCAAAGCAGTAGAGACAGTGCCGCGCAGGACGGCACCGCCGAGTGAAATCCTCGTCATAGGTATCCTCCAGGTTCTCTCCCATGCCGCTCTGCGTCGAGGCGAGCGGTCTTTGCTCGCGGCCGTGGGACATTTACGGCCAAATGTATCCTTTCGAGCTTATCATACGTTTTCAGATCATAGATTGCCTGTCAACTAGCGAAATCGTACATTGTTTATGGAAAGATCGCGTGATATCCGAGCAATATGTGTATTTATTGGGGACAGCCTTGGCCGAAACAAGCGATTTTAAAGCGCAGCCGCCCGAAGGGATTGACGCTATCGGTGCCTCCAGCGAGGGTGCCTCGCTTTATCAACTGATCAGGGAAGACATCATCGAGGGGCGGCTCGCTGCCAACGAACGGCTTGTGGTCACCGATCTCGCTCGGCGCCACGGCACTTCGACCAACCCCGTGCGCGAGGCTCTGCAACTGTTGCGCGGAGAGGGCTTCGTCACCTTCGTTCCCAACCGCGGAGCGCGCGTCCGGCCCATCGATCAGGATTTTGTTCGGGACATCTACGAGATCGGAGTCTTGATCGAGCCGGCCCTGACGCGATGGTTCGTGAATATGGCCACCGTCGAGGACATTGCCGAACTCGAACGCATCCAAGGCCTGATTGAAGAGAACGACTTCGCCGACACGTTGAGGCACAGCGAGCTGGACACCGCCTTTCACACCATAATGTACCAAAGGCACTACAACCGCCACGCCGCCGAGCTTTGGTGGAAGCATCGCGAAGTGCTTCGAGCCGTGAGCCGGCGTTTCAACTTCACGCTCGCCCGGCGTGCCGCGATCCTGAGCGAGCATCGCGAACTCATTGCGCATGTAAAAGCGGGAAACGCCAACGAGGCAGGCGAACTCATTGCACGCCATGTCGAAGGCTCCGGCCGGCACATCCTCGAACACATGCGGGCGCGGAACGCGGCTCGGGCAGGATAGACTGCAAGGCCCGGGAATATCGTTCTCCCGGCCAATTCAGACAAAGGCAATTGAGATGAAAATCACCAGCGTTCGGCCGTGGTTAATCAGATCCGATGCTTCTTATTGGGGAGAGTTTCTGTTCGTCGAAGTGACAACCGACGAGGGGGTGAGCGGCTGGGGAGAGATCACCACCACGACAAGGCTCGCCAACCGCGCCCTCTGCACGATGCTGCGGCAGATCGGTGCCGCAGTAACAGGCGAGGACCCGGCGCGTATCGAATATCTTTGGCACAAGATATTCCGCAGCTTCACCTATATGGGCAGTCGCGGCGCCGCAGTCGAATGCGTAAGCGCCATCGACATCGCCCTTTGGGACATCCGAGGCAAAGTTCTTGGTAAGCCGATTTACGAGCTGTTGGGCGGACCGGTACGCGATGAAATCGCGCTCTACACCCATCCCAACCAGGCCAAATTTACCAGCAAGGAGGCTGTGGTCCGCGAAATTAGAGACATCGTCGAGTCCGGCCACACGGCGCTCAAGTTCGATCCTTTTCCCCACCAGGGCCGCACCGCCGATGGCCAGTCCCGCGAACAGCGGGACGGCTACCTTGATGGCAGCATGACCCGCAAGGACGAGCGCGAAGCCGCCGAACTCACGGCACTCATCCGCGAAACGGCGGGCTCTGATGTCGACATTCTCATCGATGCGCATGGCCGCTTCGACGTTCCCACCGCCATTCGCCTCTGTCGGAGCCTCGAGGAAGCCGGTCAGATCGACTGGTTCGAGGAGCCCTGCCCGCCCGAGAGCCTCAACGCCCTCAAGCAGGTCCGGGAGAAGGTCAGCGCCGCGATCTCGTGGGGCGAGCGCGGCCACACGAAGTGGGATTTCGTGCCGGTGCTCGAAAACAAGCTCGCCGACTACATCATGCCTGACGTCACCTGGACCGGCGGCATTACCGAACTCAAGAAGATTTCTGCCCTGTGCGAAGCCTACTACATCCCGGTCTCGCCGCACGACGCCGCAGGACCGATCAACGTGGTTGCAGGAGCACAGGTGATGATGACCGTTCCCAACTTCTACAAACTCGAAACGTCAGAGTGGAACCTGGGCAAATACGATCACCTCATCGACAGGCCACTCGATGTTTCGAACGGCAGCCTCAAGCTTACGCCGAGACCTGGTCTCGGCGTCGAAATGAACCGCGATTACCTTCAAAGCCATGAAATAGAGCTGGATTAGCAACGCTCTATGCCGCGCAGCCGTGCGCGGCGAACCCGCCGACAGAACGAGGATAAATCATGCCAGAGGCAGATGAAGCCGACGAAGCGCTCAATCGGGTGAATACGCATTCCAAGCCGTCCGACCTTCGCATTACCGATATGCGGGTAGCCGAAATTGTCGGCGCGCCGTTCACCTCAGTGCTGCTCAAGATCTACACCAACCAGGGTATCGTCGGGCTTGGCGAGGTGCGCGACGGTGCCAGCGCCACCTACGCGCTGATGCTGAAGAGCCGGTTGCTTGGCGAGAATCCTTGCAACATCGACCGCCTGTTTCGCCGGATCAAGCAGTTCGGCGGGCACGGGCGGCAAGGCGGCGGTGTATCGGCGGTTGAAATCGCCTTGTGGGATCTTGCCGGCAAGGCCTATGGCGTCCCCATCTACCAGATGCTCGGCGGCCGGTTTCGAGAGAAAGTGCGCGTCTATTGCGACACCGACGCCACCGTGCCGAGCGGCACAGAGACCGGCAGGCGCCTCAAGCAACGCATGGAGCTGGGGTTCACCTTCCTCAAGATGGATCTGGGGCTGATGCAGATTGCGGATGTGCCGGGTGCGGTCGTGTCTCCTGCCGGCTCGCTTGAAGGATACCGCGACCACCCCGGCCGCGGCCCGCTGAAGACCATTGAAGAGCGGCGCATCCGCAACGCGGCGTACGATGTGCATAACGTCCCGCACCCGTTTACCGGCCTCCACTTTTCCGACAAGGGCCTCGACTTCCTTGAGCAATACATTGCCGAGGTTCGTGAGGTCATCGGCATGGATATTCCGCTCGCCATCGACCACATCGGCCACATCTCAGTGCAGAACGGCATTCGCCTCGCCAGGCGTATCGAAAAATACGTGCCAGCCTGGCTCGAGGATGTGATCCCGTGGCAGTACACCGAGCAGTACCGACAGCTGCAGGACTCAACCACGGTGCCGATCTGCACCGGCGAGGACATATACCTCAAGGAGGGCTTCGAGCCTCTGCTCAAGCGCAGCGGCCTCTCCGTTATCCACCCAGACCTGCTCACCAGCGGGGGAATCCTCGAGACCAAGAAGATCGGCGATATGGCGCAGGACCATGGTGTCGCCATGGCGATCCACATGGCGGAAAGTCCGATCGCGGCAATGGCTGCCGCACATGTGGCGACGGCGACCGAAAATTTCATGGCGCTCGAATACCACTCTGTCGATGTCGACTGGTGGGACGATATCGTCACAGGCCTTCCCAAGCCGCTCGTGAAGGACGGCTTCATCACTGTTCCGGACAAGCCGGGCCTGGGAATTGACGACGTCGTCGACGAGGTGATCTCGCAGCATCTGCAGCCGGGTGTCACCGGCATCTGGCAGCCCACGGATCACTGGGACGATGAATATTCATGGGATCGCACCTGGAGCTGAGGCGAGAAGGAACAAAGATGAAGATCACCGATCTGCGATGCGCCGTTATCGGCAAACACCCGATCGTTCGCATCGTCACGGACGAGGGTCTCTATGGCTTGGGCGAAGTCGAGTTCACCAAGTCCTACCTCAAGCCCTGGGTGCTGCACTTCCGTGAGGCGCTGATCGGCGAGGACCCGACCGACGTCGAGAGAGTGATGCTGAAGATCCGCCAACGCGGCTCGTTCAAGCCGTACGGCGCGGCGGTGAGCGCTATCGAGCATGCGCTGTGGGACATTGCCGGCAAGGCCGCGGGCGTGCCCGCCTATAAACTGCTCGGCGGGAAGGTGCGCGACAAGGTACGCGTCTACAACGGCTCGATCCGCCGGAAACGCACGGGCGACCGGCCGGAAGATTACGCCGCTGACGTCAAATGGATGATGGAGCAGCCGCAGAACTTCTTTATGATCAAGCAAGGAATCTCGTTTCACTCCAACATGAAGGACACCATTGAGGGCTTCCACTACGGCGTGACGCAGCAGAAGGCCGGCTATCACGGCGCCATGGATCAGGGCGTGATCAGCGAGCGCGGTTTCAATCACATGCTCGACTGCGTGATCGCGATGAAGGAAGTGCTGGGCGACAAAGTCAGCCTGGCGCTCGACTGCGGTCCGGGCTGGATGCTGCCCGATGCGATCAAATTCGCTCGCGCGGTCGAGAAGTACAATTTGATGTGGCTCGAGGACATGCTGACCGGCGACTATGTACCGTGGGTCAATCCGCAGGCCTATCGGGAACTGACCACCTCCACCTCGACGCCAATCCACACTGGCGAGCAGATCTACCTGCGACACAATTTCAAGGAGCTGATCGAGACGCAGGCGGTGCGCGTCATCGGCCCCGATCCAGCCGATATTGGCGGTATTGCCGAACTCAAATGGGTCGCCGAACACGCCTACATGCACTCGATCCTGATGGCACCGCACGGCACCGCCAACGGCCTGTTGGGGCTCGGCGCGTTGATCAATGTCTGCGCCACCTTGCCAGCAAACTACATCGCGTTCGAATATCCGACCGCCTCCGACCCCTGGTGGGAGGATCTGGTCGTCGGCTTGCCGCCGCAGATCGTGAAGGACAGCATGGTGGACCTACTGGAAGCGCCGGGGCTGGGGCTGGATATCGACGCCGAAGCGGCCAGGAGATATCTCAGGGAAGAGGATGCGGGCTTCTTCGACTGAATCTCCCTCCACCGGCATGACGTGAATCGCAGTAAGGCCCGCCGGTATGGGAAAGGAGATCGTGCTCCCCACGGACCTGCAAGCAACTCCTCGCTGCGCTTGAGCAGCGGTCACCGATAACGGCCTGTAAGTACGACCTCGAGCCCGGCGACGGTCGCTCCAGACGAGGCAGTGAACACCAATCTCTTAGCAGTAAACCGCATCATTGGGTCACCAGTGCGAATCCCGTGGTCACAGATGAAGGCGGCGAGGCTTCCTAAAACTACCTTTCCAATCTCTTTCCTCACGCCACCAATCCGTGTCGGCACAGGATCGCCGCCCGTTGCCCTTATCGGCCGAGGCATCGAGATTGAATCCCGGGAAGAGGACCTCTTTTCCGTCTCGAGTCTAATCGAGACCTGCGATATGCGGACGAGGGCGCATTTTCCGCGCCCTCGTTTTGCTGCTCAGCCAATGGCCATCAGACTTGCGTTGCCGCCGGCAGCCGCCGTGTTGATCGACGTCGACACCTCCTCCAGCAGCCAATTCAGGCAATAGGCCTCGGGGTCGCTTGCCAGTTCCTCGGTTGTCGCCGCCTGGACCAGCAGAAGCGGACCGGGCAGGTGAGCGATCTTCTGATTGACGGCCAGAACCCTTTCGCGATCGCCTTCCACGAGCGCACCCGAGAACGGCCCGTCCTTTTCCCAATCCGATGTCCAGGAAATCCGGCCGGCGACAGCCGCCGGAAGGTCCGCCAGGACCGATTTGGATAGGGAACCCGCATCCACGACGATGTGGTTGCCGGTTGAAAGGGCTGCGGCGATCTGTCGATGAAGCCCGCCTTCCGTCTGCGGCACGATAAGAATACGGCCGCGGGGATGGAGCGCGTAGAGATTGCGCTCGCCGACCGGACCGGTGAGCTCGCGTTCGAGCCCGAGTGCCGAACGGCTCGCATATCCACGCGCCGCTTCCCCCTCACCCGGCAAGCCCTTCTTGTCGAGCCAGACAATATAGTCGCGAAGGGCGAGATCCGTGTGAACGGAGTCCTGCTGCGGCGGCACGGGCGCACGCTGCACCAGCCGACCGATATAGAGCGGACCACCGGCCTTCGGCCCTGTGCCTGACAAGCCGCGACCACCGAAAGGCTGCACGCCGACGACCGCGCCGATGATGTTGCGGTTGACGTAGAGGTTTCCGGCCTTGATGCGACTGGTCACATGCGCGATCGTTTCATCAAGCCGAGTGTGAAGTCCGAATGTGAGGCCGTAACCCGATGCGTTGATGTCGTCGATCAAGCGGTCGAGCCCGTTTCGCTTGAAGCGGACGACATGCAGAACCGGTCCGAAGATCTCTCTCGTCAGGTCCGACAAGGACTTGATTTCGATGATCGTCGGCGGAACGAACGTCCCCGCCGCGGCACTTTCGGGCAGCGGCAGCTGATCCACCTTGCGGCCGGCGCCGCGCATCTTCTCGATATGCTGGTCGATCTCCGCCTTTGCGCCGTCATTGATGACAGGGCCGACATCGATGCTCAGCCGATCAGTACGGCCGATGGTCAGTTCCCGGAAGGCGCCCTTCAGCATATTGAGGGTCCTGTCGGCCACATCGTCCTGAAGGCAGAGAACGCGAAGCGCAGAGCAGCGCTGGCCGGCGCTGTCGAAAGCCGAGGCAATGACGTCGGCCACCACTTGCTCGGCCAACGCCGAGGAGTCGACGATCATACCGTTCTGACCGCCCGTCTCGGCGATCAGCGGAATCGGCTTGCCGGTCGCCGACAGCCGTTCTGCCAGCTGCGCCTGGATCATACGAGCCACTTCGGTCGACCCAGTAAACATGACGCCTGCCGTTTCCGGAGCCCCGACCATGCCGGCGCCGAGGCGGCCGCTGCCGGGCACGAACTGCAGGGCACCCACCGGCACACCCGCCTCGTGGAGGATCTTCACACTCTCCGAGGCGATGATCGGCGTGACCCCGGCAGGTTTGGCGAGCACGGGATTGCCGGCCACCAAGGCTGCGGCGACCTGGCCGGTGAAAATCGCCAGCGGAAAATTCCACGGGCTGATGCAGACGATCGGGCCGAGCGGCGCATGCGACGGCCCGAGGGTCTTGCGCGCCTGATCGGCGTAGTAGCGCAGGAAGTCGATCGCCTCGCGCACCTCGCCGACCGCATTGGCCGCGGATTTGCCGGCCTCGCGCATGACAATGCCCATCAGCACCTTGATGCGGGCCTGCATGATGTCGGCCGCCCGATCCAGGCAGGCCGCGCGCTCGACCGGCGCCACGGCCGCCCATTGCGGCGCATGCTCGGCAGCCATCGCCACGATACGGGTTGCCTCCTCGACCTTCACTTCCGTGACCGTGCCGACGACGTCCCGGTGATCGGCAGGATTGAGAACCTCGCGCGTCACCCCATCCGTCGAGCCGTCGGCAAGGAGGGGAAGCGCATGCCACGGGGAAACCGCCGTGGAGGCGAGCGCCTGCGACAGGTCCAAAAGGGTGGCCTCGTTCGAGAGATCCAGGCCGTCGGAATTGGCGCGGGCACTGCCGTAAAGAGCCTTTGGCGAGGCGATCTGGATGTGCGGAAGGCCAACGACGGGCATGGCTGCGACGATCTCGGCAGGATCGGCGACCAGGGCCTCGACCGAGACATTCGGATCGGAGATGCGGTGCACGAAGGAGGAATTGGCGCCGTTTTCGAGAAGGCGCCGCACCAGATAGGCGAGCAGCGTCTCATGCGTTCCGACAGGCGCATAGATGCGGCAGGGCCGGTCGAGTTTTTCCTTGCCGACGACCTCGTCATAGAGCGGTTCGCCCATGCCATGCAGGCATTGGAACTCGTATTTGCCGACCGCGAAGTCGGGACCGGCCAGGTGATAGATCGTGGCAAGCGTCTGCGCATTATGCGTGGCGAATTGCGGGAACACAGCATCGGGCGCGTTCAGCAGCTTGCGCGCGCAGGCGACATAGGCGACGTCGGTGTAAATCTTGCGGGTATAGACCGGATAGTCGTCGAGACCGTCCAGCTGGGCGCGCTTGATCTCCGCATCCCAATAGGCGCCCTTGACGAGACGGACCATGATCCGGCGCCCGGACCGGCGTGCCAGATCGATGATGTAGTCGAGGACGAAGGGGCAGCGCTTGCCATAGGCCTGCACGACGAAGCCCAGCCCGTTCCATCCGGCCAGTTCCGGGGCGAAGCAAAGCTCCTCGAGCAGATCGAGCGAAAGCTCCAGCCGATCGGCCTCCTCCGCATCGATATTGAGGCCGATATCATAAGTCTTGGCGAGAACGGCCAGCGCCTTGACCTTCGGCAGCAGCTCTCCCATCACCCGGTCGGCCTGCGACCTCACATAGCGCGGATGCAGGGCCGAAAGCTTGATCGAGATGCCTGGGCCGTCATAGATGCCACGCCCGTCCGACGCCTTGCCGATGGCGTGGATCGCCTTTTCGTAATCCTTGAAATAACGCTCGGCGTCGGCGGCAGTCGTCGCGGCTTCGCCCAGCATGTCGTAGGAATAGCGGAAGCCGCGTGCTTCAAGCGGCCGAGCGCGTTTCAGCGCCTCTGCGATCGTTTCGCCGGTGACGAACTGCTCACCCATCATGCGCATCGCCATATCGACGCCGCGACGGATGACCGGCTCGCCGGCGCGCGCGATCAGCCGCGTCAGGGCTGCCGACAGGCTCCGGTCGTTGACCGTCGATGTCAGTTTGCCGGTGACGACGAGACCCCAGGTGGCGGCGTTGACGAACAGGGATTTTCCGCCGCCGATATGGGAGGTCCAATTGCCTTCAGCGATCTTGTCGCGGATCAGGGCGTCCCGGGTGTCGGTGTCGGGAATGCGCAACAGCGCTTCGGCAAGGCACATGAGCGCCACGCCCTCCTGACTGGAGAGCGAATATTCCTGCACCAGCCCTTCGACACCGGTGCCCTTGTGCTTGGCGCGCAACGCCTCGATCAGGCTGCGGCCCGTGCTGCGGATGTCATAGCGTTTCGCCTCGGAGACGCGCGCGGCGGCGACCAGCGGCGGCAGGCATTCGGTTTCCGGCCGGCGATAGGCTGCCGTGATCGCCTGGCGAAGGTCGGATTGCGGTCGGATCGGTGGCGCAAAGGCCGAGAACGGCGCTCCGTCGGCGGGGTCTTTGGATGGAGGAGTGTCGATCGCTGCGTTCAACATGAAGGTCCCTATCGGTCGATATCTGGTTTTAACGGATGAATGAGACGCCGGGTTCATCGTCCCAGTCAGCGTCGTCCGAGACAACAGGGCCGGAATATTCCGTCTCGCGAAGCGGACGCGCATCCGGCCTGTTGCGCTTGAGGGTGAGTGCTGCTGCAACCGCTCTTATCGCCACCGGCCGGTAGTGAGCGAGCAGGTCCGGCTTCTGATCGTCATCCGGTTCTTCCCTACGCATGCGTGACCCCATTTTTCCTGCGGCGCCGATGCGATCCCGACGATGCGTCGAGCGCCTGCGCCTTCCATCCCATTGCCGATGCATAAGGTATCACAGATCGCCGATCGCGATCTCACTTGATTCTCGCAGCTTTAAGCCTGTATGAACTTATTAAAGTACTCTTGAAAGTTAAAATGGCTACTGAACCCGATATCTTTAGTGAATTGGACCAGTTCGACAGAAAAATCCTCGCGGCTCTTGCCGAGGACGGCAGACTGTCGATCACCGATCTCGCGGCGCGTGTCGGCCTCTCGAAGACGCCGTGCCAGATCCGCTTCAAGCGGCTCATCAGCGACGGCTATATCGAGGGCTTCAAGGCCGTCCTCAATCCATCGAAAATGCAGCTCGACCATATCGCTTTCGTCGAGGTGAAGCTTTCCGATACCCGCGAAGCTGCGCTGAAAAGCTTCAACGACGCCATTAAGAAGATCAGGGAAGTCGAAGAGTGCCACATGATCGCCGGCAGGTTCGACTATCTCCTGAAGATCCGCACACGCGATATCGGCCGCTACCGCCGCGTCCTCGGCGAGCGCATCTCGACGCTGCCCCACGTTGCCAACACATCGACCAATGTCGCGATGGAGACGATCAAGGAAGGCTGGGACAAGTTCGGTTCGAGTCTTTCGTGAACCTATTGCCGGCGACCGGCCCGGAGCAGTTCAAGACCGCGCGCACTTTTTAGCATCATGCCCTGGCTTTCCGGCCGCGTGCGCTCGGCTTTACCGGAACGCTCTTGCCGTACTCGTTCCACCATGCCGTCAAAGCTTCCATGGTGGGGCCGAGGCCCCGCGCCTTTTGTGTGATCTCATATTCGACGCGCGGAGGAACCTCCGCAAAGATGGTGCGGGACACGAGGCCGTCTGCTTCGAGCTCACGAAGTTGCGCCGTCAGCATGTGCTGGGTGATGCCGGGAATAGCCTTCCTCAATTCGCCAAACCGATAGACCCGTTGATTGAGCAGCCACATGATTTCCAGCTTCCATTTTCCCGAAAGCAACGCGAATGCGCGGCGCATCTCCTCATGCATATTGCCTTCTTCTTCAACCATGGTCTGCTTTTCCATACTAACAGCAAGTAATTCATCCTACTTGCAAATATGAATCTTAGACGACATTTCTCTGCATGCACAAGGGAGCGCAGAAAGGCGCCTCCCAAAAACAAACCGACAGACTCGACGAGAGGAATGTTGCTGCGTGGGCAGCGACAGGGATGAACTCATGCCTGAATTTTACGTGTACTGGATCAGCACGGCGCTTCTATCCGTGCTCTACCTCGCCTCAGCCGCCATCTATGTCACCAAGCGAGACTGGGTTCGCCAGGTTCTGGCGGAACTCGGATTCCAAGCTTCCTATCTCATTCCGTTCATGATCATCATCAAGGTTCTCGGCCCGGCCGCGATCCTTTCCCGCGTCAGCGTGCCGCTCAGCGATCTCGCCTATGCCGGCATCTTCTTTCACCTGCTGCTGTCGGGCCTCGCCCATGTCGGCGTTCGAAAACCCGCCGGCGCTCTGCCAGCGGCGATCGGCCTGGCACTGCTGGTCACCTCGTTCATGACGCAGAACGACGCCCGCGATGTCCCTTCCCCTTCCGTCCATGCCACAGCGCGCTGATGAGCGCGCTCGCGCGTTTCGGCTCGCCGGAAGACGACTTTGCCCCGGTGACGCTGTTCCTTGCGCCCCGTTGTCCAGCGAAGCGCGACCTTGGCGGCCGAGCAGGCGCTGAAGTTCGGCAAGCCGTCGAGCCAACGTGGGGCCTAATGCGGTCTTTGAATTTCACAGTAGACAATGCTGCGGTTTGAGCCGGACCAAACAGACACCTTCATATCCGTCCCCGTCACGCTTTCACCGGCGATCAAGCCCATCTCTCGTTCTGACCGCAACAGCAGCGCCCAGTTCATAAATGTCTCCATATAGCCATCGACCTCCGTCTCCGGAGAGAAATTGGCGAATAGGAATGTGCCGCCAGGCTTGAGCATGCTGATGCACTTCTTGGTCAGCTTTACGGCGACCGGGTCCGGCAAATAGTCGTAGAGACCCGCGGCATAGACGAAATCGAACATTCCCAGCGCATGTCTTCCACCGATCAGGGATTTGACCGAACCGCTCACCGCCTCGACGGACGTGCCGGCGAAATCGCGGGCTACGGTTCCAACGCTCATCGGGTCTTGATCCAAAGCCACCCAGCGTTTGATCGCGCCGGCACCGAGAGCGTGCGACAAAGGCCCCTCACGAAGATGCCCCGCCGCGATGGCGAGGACTTCGGTGGAACCAGGCCGCGCCGAAGCGATTTCGTCAACGCGGCGAGCCAGAATGTCTCGACGCTCCCTTACCGCTAGGGATGACGAAGCATTTCGAGTGTAGGCGTAGATCGAACGTCCCAAGTTGCTGGCCGATAAGACAGCGTCCTCAATCTCAGGTCTGCCGTAGATGAAGTCGAGAAGGCGTGCATCGCCAGAATAGCCGCGCGGCTTTTCGAACGACCAGCGGGTCAATGGATCTTGATGAAGATAGTGAGCAACTGGATGAGATTGCGCGATCGGAACGATGACGTCCCATACCTCCGGATGAAAGCGCCGACGTATCTGATGCAAGGCGGCGGTCAGACGCTCGATGATCGCATGAGGCTCGACGCCGGATTTGAACTGACGGATCGACACGTCAAGGCTGAGGGCAAGCTCAGCGCTCGCAACGACAAGGTGGCCGGGATCTGGGGCAGCAAGCCTCCTTGCCGCCCGACGAATTTCACCTGGCGCGACAAGACTTTCACCGTCCAAGACCAGGCTTTGTACCATTTCGAGACCTCTTTGACATAGCATTAAGCATAATCAACCTCGAAATAGGATGCGACTAGAATCTACACGGGATAAGGGTATTTCTACTATTGCGGGTCAGATGCCACCCCTCTAACAAAGCTAAGCAATAAGACAAACCGGTTGCAGGTTGCCGAACGTGATTTTGGAGGGCGCCGAAGTATGGCTTACTTTTCAACTTACTTTAGATCGTTGTCAGACCGGTGTTGTTGCATGATCGCGGCTTGCGCTAACGTCCAGCGCGACGAACCAGCCGCCAGCTTTTCATTTGCCGAGGCCCTCAAGTCTCTGAAATCTGAAAATGATGCTGTCCGAAGGCAGAGCTCACGGCATGGTCTTTGGATGGCGGTCGCCGTTTATGTGGCCTTCGCACTTCCCGACCGATGGCTGATCCCCGATGTTGCCCCTGTGACGATCGCCGCGCGATTCGTCGTTGCAACGGTCGCTCTGCTGGCTTTCGAAATCTTGCGACTGGCAAATGCGAAAACCGTCTGGCTTGACATCACATGTGCCGCTGCGCTGCTTGTGGGCTATGTCGGCTGGCTGTACCCGGCGATTGCCACCCGCGACGTCACCGCCATGTCATACTACATGATATTCGGCGCCATCTTCATGATGGGCGCCAACCTTTTTTTCAGTTTCCCGTTTCGGCTTTCGGTGATCACCTCGAGCCTCGTTCTATGCGCATTTTTCGTTACGATCGAGGAATTTTTTCCTTCAAGCCAAACCTACAAGCTTGCCTTCGGGTTGTTCTACATTTCGTGCTTTGTCTTCACGTCTTTCGTCAATTGGCGCTTGAACGTGGAGCGTCGAAACGTGTTGCTGAACGCGGCGGAGGCGCGCCACCAGCACTGGGAAGCGTCCGAGCGCGGAAGGTCCCTGCTCGAGCTTTCACATACTGACTACCTGACAGGCATAAGCAACAGACGCGCGCTGGATCGGCGACTCGACGAATGCTGGGCCGCTTGGAAAGACGAACGCCGCGATTTCTCCGTGTTCCTCATCGACGTCGACTTTTTCAAACGCTTCAATGATCGCTACGGACATCAGGAAGGAGACCGATGCCTGACTGTCATCGCCAATGCGCTGAAGGCACTTGTAGAGTCGTCCGATGGCATGATCGGCAGGTATGGTGGCGAGGAATTTATCGTGGTCGTGCCGGCTGCCCTCCCCAAGGTCGCGATGGTTCTCGCCGAGAAGATCAGAATGGAAGTCGAGTCTCTGGCGATTGCTCACGACGAGCGACCAGATGATATGTCGATCGTAACCGTCAGCATCGGCGTCGCCTTCACCCGCGAGAAACTTGGAGAGAAAGTTGAACGAATAGTCCGTGAAGCCGACCTCGCTCTCTACAATGCCAAAGCAAGTGGCCGAAACTGCATTCGTAGTTTTGATCCGTTGTTGCCTCGCCCCGACGACTATGCTGGTAAACTCGTCCCGCTGCTGGCGGCCGCCATTGATCGCAAACTGGTCTCGCTGGTGTACCAACCGATCTTCGACGTGACGAACGAGAAACCAAGAGCTGTCGAGGCTTTGATGCGCCTCAGGATGCCGGACGGCACCGCGGTTTCGCCGAAGACGTTCATTCCCGTTGCAGAACGAAGTGGCGCTATCCTCGAACTGGGCAGGTGGGCGATCGAGACGGCATGCCGTGATATACTGATGACCGATCGGATGGCTACCGTCAGCGTCAACGTGTCGCCAATACAACTGCGTTCCCCCGGCTTTGCTGCCAGTGTCGCTGATATCCTTGCTCGATGCGGGGTCTGTGGGTCGCGACTGGCCTTGGAAGTCACTGAGGGCCTGGACATGGATATGCAGTCGGAGGTGCTGAAATGCATTGCCGATCTGCGGGCACTCGGCGTCGAAATCTGGCTTGATGACTTCGGCTGCGGCTTCGCGGGCCTCTCCTGGCTGAGGGCAATCGAGTTTCAGACGGTCAAGGTCGATAGAACCTTCCTGCACGACTGCTCGAACCCACGCGGTTTGATGATGCTTCAGGACATGATTGCTCTCATCCGCAATCGTGGGAATACGATCCTGGTGGAAGGCGTCGAAACTGCAGCACAATTTTCCCTTCTCAAGGATCTTCGCATCGACCGTGTCCAGGGCTTTCATATGGGAATGCCGGTTAGCGCTGAACTTCTGAGCGCGGCATAACTCGATCTCACGGTTTCCGGTTGCTCCGCACGTTGCCGATGATCGGCGCGTGTCGGATGTCTTGCTTTTAAACGGATCAGGCAGTCTGATGCAGCGAGGCAATGGATCGCTGAAGGCAGACGAATATTCAGCGGCTGAACCTGAGAATGAGGAGCAGGATGGATCACGCCAACAGCCATCACATATCGGCGAGCGAAGAGCGGGAAGCGCGCAGGCTTCAATACCTGACCTGGGAACACATTGCGTCGGACCTCCGTCATCCGGCCCACCTGGCCCGCAAGGCGGAACTCCGGCGATCATGCGATGCGGAGCTGGCTGAGACGTCCTATATCGCCGAGCATGCCGCGATCTTCACCGAAAGCCTGATGATGGGCGAGCGCTCCTGGATCGCCGGGCACGCACTCGTCCGCGGCCATGTGATCCTTGGCGACGATTGCACCATCAATCCCTATGCCTGTGTGTCCGGCACGGTGACCTGCGGCAATGGCGTGCGGATTGCCTCGCATGCCTCGATCGTCGGCTTCAATCATGGCTTCGACGATCCGGCCATTCCCATCCACCGCCAGGGTGTCGTCAGCATCGGCATAGTGATCGGTGACGACGTCTGGATCGGCGCCAATTGCGTGATCCTCGATGGCGCCACGATTGGAAATGGCGCGGTGATCGCCGCCGGCGCGGTTGTCACGGGCGACATTCCCGCCATGTCGGTTGCCGGCGGCGTGCCGGCCCGGGTGCTGCGGAGCCGAGGCTCGGCGCCCAGGAAATCCGGCACGGGAGACACCGAAGATCAGTTGGTCAGGCTCGGCCAGAAAGCGCAAGACCAATGGCCCGATATCCTTGCACGCTGGAAAACGCAGGGAACCTATGAATCGCTGGAAGCGGACGGCGTCCGCAGACCGGCGATCCGGCATTTATGCGATGCCATCGAGATCGCCGCCGGCTTCGGTCACCTGCCACCCGACCTCGATCCATCCGAGACCGTCCAGCTTCTGCAAGGCCTGCAGGAACGGGAGACCGGGCTTTTCCCGGAAAAGCATTCGCGCATGCACGGCAAGGCGCTCAGGGATGATCCAAAAGCGCTCTATAACGTCCTTGCGGTTGGCTATGCGCTTGAACTGCTTGGCTCCAGCCCGCGGCAAGCTGTCCATGCGGTAGAGCTCGGCGCTGAAGAGCTCGATGAATGGCTAAGTGCCCTGCCCTGGTCCACCCGGGCATGGCATGCCGGCAGCGTGGTCGATGCGATCGGAACCGCCATGTACTTCAATGCGAAGTATTTCGGCATCCGGCATTCACGGCAGGAACTTTTCGAGTGGCTGAGCCGCAATGCCAACAGCGTCTCCGGCCTATGGGGCGAGCCGACTGCGCTGGAAGGATGGCTCCAACCGGTAAACGGTTTTTATCGGCTGACACGCGGCACCTACGCCCAGTTTGGCGCAGCGCTTCCGCACCCGCACGCCTCGCTCGAAACGGTCCACCTCAACTATCGCAACCACAAGGGCTTCGTCGGCGCGAAATACAATGCCTGCAACCTGCTCGATACGATTCATCCCCTGCTCCTGATTGCCCTGCAGACCGACTACAGGCGGGCCGATGGCGAAGCGATCGCCCGCAATCTCATATCGAAGGCTCTGGATCGATGGCGGGATGGTGAGGGATTCCCGTTTGCCGATGGCGGCGAACCGGGCTTGCAGGGGACGGAGATGTGGCTTTCGGTCATTCACCTGGCCGCCGATTTCCTCGGCCTGGCGGATCGCTTCGCCTTCGTCCCGAAAGGCGTCCACCGAACGGCAACTGTGGGACTGGGTTTGTGACGATAGTTTTCGATCAACCGTGCAGTGATGCTGTCAGCCAGGCGGCGGCAAGGTCGCGCGCATTGCTGCGCTTGGCTTTGACCGGCACGATGACGTTGTAACGATCCTCGGCGGCAAGCTCGCCGCCATCGGCCTGCACCAAGGTTCCATCCTCCAGAAAGGTGCCGACCAGCATCCGCCATCCCAATGCCATCCCCTGGCCCGCGCGCGCGGCTGCGATGGTCTCGGTATAATGATTGAACCGCAGCGACGGCTTTATCTCGAGGTTGGCGCCGGTCAGCGAAAACCATTGCGCCCAGCTATACCAGGAACGATCGAGAACATCGGTTTCGATGAATTCGTCACCGGAGCCCAGCGGACCATCTGCCCGGCGCCTGAGGTAATCGGGAGAGCAGACGGGGCAAATGACGTCGCCGCGCGAGGCGATGACGGTTCCATCGCTGAAGGGAGGCACACCGTATCGAATTGCCACGTCGACTTCTCCATCGTCGAGGGTAATCGGGCTGTCCTGGGAAATCACCCGCACCAGAATGCCAGGGTTTGCCCGGCGGAATTCGGCCAGCCGCGGCAGCAGCCAGAAAGAAGAGAAGGCGACGGTCGCGCCTATCGTCACGACGTCCTGGCTGCGCGACTGGATCGCTTCCACGCTCTCGGCGATATCGGCAAGGCTCTTGGCCAGCGTGGCGCCAAGGTTGATGCATGCCGTTGTCGGCTCGATCGCTCGATGCTTGCGCACGAATAGGGGCTGGCCGAGCTCCTCCTCCAGCAAGGCAATCTGCCGGCTGACCGCTGCCTGGGTGACACCGAGTTCGGTCGCAGCCGTGGTGAAGCTTTTCCGTCTCAGCACCGCCTCCAGGGTCACCAATGCCGTCAGCGACGGGAGCCGTCTTCGGAAATGCATCGCAAACCTCTCATCGCATGATAAAAACTTATGCGAACGTGATTTTTTATGCCGTTGAAATGCCGAGTATGCAAGGGCAATCTAGGGAAACTCTCGCATAAGAGGTTCTCATGCTAAACAGACTTCCTTCTTCCATTTCAGCCCTTCTCGACGCTCGTGCCAACGGTCACTCGCTGCCGGCCGGGCTGTATGTCAGAGAAGATGTGTTCGAAGCAGACATCGACGTCTTCTTCCACAATCACTGGATCTGTGTCGGCCTCGACTGTGACGTTCCCGAACCCGGCGACGCCACGGTGATCGACATCGGCAAGACGAGCCTGATCCTCCTGCGTGACGACGACGGAGAAATTCGCGTCCTGCACAATGTCTGCCGCCATCGCGGCTCCCGCCTTCTCGATCCGGGCAAGACGATCGTCTCAAAACTCGTCTGTCCCTACCACACCTGGACATATGAACTGACGGGCGAGCTCAGCTACGCCCCCCACATGGGCAAGGACTTCGACAAGGAGTGTCGGAGCCTCAAGCCCGTCACCTTCAAGTCGATCGGCGGACTGATCTACGTCTGCCTCTCCGACAATCCGCCCGAGGATATCGCTCTCCTCGAGAAGGCCATGGTCGAGCGCCTCGCTCCCTACGACATCCGCAATGCCAAGATCGCTCACCAGACCGACGTCATCGAGGACGGCAACTGGAAGCTCACGATGGAGAACAATCGCGAATGCTACCATTGCTCCGCGAACCATCCCGAGCTTTGCGTCTCCTTCGTCGATCTCGATTTCGGCTTCGACCCCGAGACGCTGAGCCCGGAGGATCGCGAACAGGCCGAGGAGCATTTCAGGCTGTATGAAGAGCGGACGAAGGCGTGGGAGGCTGACGGCTTTCCCTCGGCTGCCGTCGAGCAACTCGCCGACTGTGCCACCAATTTCCGCACCCAGCGGCTGATCATCGCCGGCGCCGGTGAATCCCAGACCCACGATGCCACCGCCGCATCCTCCAAGCTGCTCGGGCACATGACCCGCAAGGATCTCGGCGACATGCATCTTTGGGGCCACAACAGCTGGAACCACTTCATGGGCGACCATGCGGTGGTGGCAACCGTCATCCCGCTGTCGGCGGGCAAGACGCTGGTCAGAACCAAGTGGCTGGTCCACAAGGACGCCGTCGAAGGCGTGGATTACGATCTCGACAAGCTGACGGATGTCTGGGTCGCAACGACCGACCAGGACGCCGATCTGGTGGCGCGCTCCCATGCAGGCGCTCTCGACCCGGCCTATCAGCCAGGCCCCTACTCCCGCTTCTCCGAGACGAACCTCGACAAGTTCGCCACCTGGTACATCGACCGGATGCGCGCCCATGGATACTAGGAGCCCGCAGGCGCCCGCAGCCAGGGCCGCTCTTGACGACGTCTGGAACCCGGAAGAAGACGACACGCTCGTTTGTCTCGACGTTCAGCAGGAGACCCACGACGTCAAGACATTCACCTTCGCATCGCGCGAGGGCAAGCGGTTCGCCTTCAAGGCGGGACAGTATTTTCTGTTCGATCTCGAGCACAATGGAGAGGCGGAAAACAGGTGCTACAGCATCTCGTCTTCGCCGCATCGGACGAATGCCTTCTCCGTGACGGTGAAGCGCGTTCCCGGCGGCAAGATCTCCAACTGGCTTCATGACACGCTGGTACCAGGGGCAGCCGTCAAGGCGAACGGTCCGCTCGGTCACTTCGTCAGGCCCCAGACGGCGGGACGTAAGCTTCTGCTTTTGTCCGGCGGCTCCGGCATTACACCCGTCATGTCCATTCTGCGTGAGATCGCCGACAGTTGCGAACCGGCCGACGTCGTCTTCATACATGCCGGCCGGACGCCCCAGGATCTGATCTTTCGCGACGAGCTCGCCTGCATCGCCCGCAGGCTGAAAGGTCTTCGCCTCCACTTTCTCCCGGAGACCGTTGCCGGCGAGCCGTCCTGGCCCGGCCTGACCGGTCGCATTTCGAAAGAATATATCGGGCTTGCCGTTCCCGATATCACTGAGCGAACCGTGATGTGCTGCGGTCCCGCCCCGTTCATGGCGGCTGCGCGCGGCATTGCCGCCGAACTCGGCGTCGCCGGCTCGAACTACCTGGAGGAAAGCTTCGACGCCGCTGTCATCGACGAACCCGAAATTCCCGCGGTTCAGGAGGCGACTGCCAAGGTTTTCCAGGTCACCTTCTCGAAACAGGCCCGCAGCATCGCGGTAACAGGCGAGCAGAGTGTGCTCTCATGCGCGAAGAAGGCGGGCGTCAGGATACCGTCATCCTGTGCGAACGGCGTCTGCGGCACCTGCAAGTCGAAGCTCGCCTCCGGGACGGTCGACATGAACCACAATGGCGGAATTCGCCAAAGGGAAATCGACGCCGGCTTCTTCCTGCCCTGCTGTTCGAAGCCGCTCAGCGATCTCGTCATCGAGCGCTGAGCGCCCGGTAACGTCGCATCATTCACCGACGACAAGGACTGACTTCGATGCTGCGCGACCAAAGCGATTCCGCTGAGCCGACCGGCTCGACGGTCTTCAAGGATGAGCGGAAGCAGGCATATCTCAATCCTGAGGGAGCGGATCGGCCTCTTATCAGTCCTGTGCCGGCCACGACGCTCGATCGGGCTCGCCGCTATCGTCTAGAGCGCCTGCGCGCGACGATGCGCGAATGGGACTGCGGCGCCCTGCTGCTCTACGACCCCGTCAACATCCGATATGCCTTCGATTCATCGAATATGAGCATTTGGACGATGCACAACGCCTCGCGCTACGCTCTGATCCTCGCCGATGGGCCGGCGATACTGTTCGAATTCGAAGGCGCCGAGCACGTCAATGACGGGCTTGCCGGCATCGACGAGATCCGGCCGGCGAAATCATGGATATTCTTCACGGCGGGCAACCTGATGGAATCCCGCCTGAAAGCCTGGGCGGACGAGGTCGCGGACCTCGTGAGCAGCCATGGCAGCAACAGGCGCGTTGCGGTGGACAGGCTCGAACCCGCCGGCGCCTTCGAACTGCGCGAACGCGGCTTCACGCTTGTCGACGGCCAGGAACTGGCGGAGCGGGCGCGATCGATCAAGAGCGCTGACGAAATCGAGCTGATGCGATGGACGATCCGTGTCTGCGAAGCCGGCATGGCGCGGATGTACGAGATGTCAGAGCCCGGCCGCACCGAAAGAGAAATCTGGGCCGAGCTTCACTTCGAAAACGCCCGCAGCGGCGGCGAGTGGCTGGAGACCAAGCTCTTGACCGCTGGCCCGAGAACGAACCCCTGGTATCAGGAGTGTTCGGACTACGTCATCAAGCGCGGGGAAATGATATCCTTCGACACCGATATGATCGGACCCTACGGCTATTGCGCCGACCTCTCGCGGTCGTGGACCGCAGGGCATGTCGCCATGAACGCCAAGCAGAAGGAACTTTACGCGGCGGCCAGGGATCAGATCGAGCACAATCTCGCAATGCTGAAGCCCGGCATGACGTTCGGAGAATTCAACACGCAGTCGTGGCGGATTCCGGAGAAATACCAGCCTTATCGATACACGCTTGCTCTGCACGGAACCGGAATGGCGGACGAGTGGCCGGGGATCCTTCTGCATCCGGATTTCGACCCGGATTTCAGCGGCGCCATCGAGGAGGGCATGGTGCTCAACGTCGAAAGCCTGATCGCCGAAGCCGGATCCGAGAGCATCAAACTGGAAACCCAGGCTCTGATCACGGCCAGGGGCGCCGAGCGGCTGGACACGTTTCCGTGGGAAGAGATCTGAGTAAACTCAGTGCGCTCTCAAAGCGGCTGCGCGATGCTGCGACGGCGTCTGCCCGAATGTGCGCTTGAAGGTTCTCGTGAACTGCGAGGCGTTTTCAAAGCCGACATCGAGCGCGATCTCGATCAGCGGCGCCTTCGACTGGGCAAGGATCGATTTCGCCCGCTCCATGCGAACACGATTATAGGCCTTGGCGGGAGACATTCCGGTCTTGTCGATGAAGATCCTCTCCAGTTGCCGCCTTGACAGGCCAACCATGGCGGCAAGCTTCTGAATCGACATGCTGCCGTCGACGAACTGTTCCATCGTAATCATCGCCGCCTTGACGCGGGCGTCTTCATACTCGTCGTAGAGCGGCCGCCGCGGCTGTATATCCGCCGACGTCCGGGCCTTTTCGATCTGAAGCACTTCAAGCGCGTTTCGCTCGGCGTCCCGGCTGATGCGTTTCCTGACCAGCAATGCCGCCATGTCGGCGGAACTGCTGCCGCCTGCGCAAGAGCCGCGCTGGCGATCGAGATTGAAGAGCCGGTCGGAACGAACGCTGAGCTCGGGAAAGCGCTCGCGAAATTCCTTGTAATGCAGCCAGCTCACACAGGTTTCGTGCCGCTTCATCAGGCCGGCCTCAGCAAGGATGAACGAACCCGTGCACACGCCGATCAACGGCACCTTTTTGGTATCCGCCTGTTTGAGAAAGGCGACGGTCTGCTGGTCGACGGGGTTCTCCACCGTCAGAAGGCCGCCGACGACCACGATGTAGTCGAACTTCGCCGGGTCGACGAAATCGGAGGTCGGCGCAACCTGAACGCCGCAGCTCGCGGTGATCAGGTGCCTCGTGCTGCCGATCACCTGCCAGTCGGCAAGAAGCCTTCCGGAACGATCCTGCTCGTCGCTGGCCAGGCGCAACGTATCCACGAAGAGTGCGAAGGCCGACAGCGTGAACGAGCGCGCCAGAACGAACCCGACCTTCAGCCGGCCAGCCGATCTTGCGGCGTCGTCTGCTTGGCGTTGCTGATCGGGTCGCATAGTCATCTCCCTGCCGAAAACGCGCTCATCGGATCTGAAAGCCATGCGCCAGCGGATCACGATCGTCAACGAAAATGGTGTTATGTCCGATGACGCGCGCCCAGCCGCCGATGCTGGGAAGAATGCCGTTGTAAGACCCAACGCTCGCCTCGGCTTCGACCCGGCCCTCGAAGATGGTTCCGATCAGGCTTTCATGCCGGTATCTCGACCCGATGGTAAGCCGTCCCTTCCCATAGAGCTGGGCCATGCGGGCGGAGGTGCCGGTGCCGCCCGGCGAGCGATCGATGGCCTTTTCGCCATAGAAGACGGCGCAGCGTCCATCCGAGACGTCATTCACCGGTCGGTCGCACCAGATGGCGTGATGCACGCCGCGAATCCTCGGGTCGTCGGGATGGACGGGATCGCAGATACCGGCAAGCGCTGACCTCAGTCTCTGGCTGCAGCCGACAATGTCGGATGCGGTCATGCCGTCGAGGCCGCTCCAGTTATCCTGTGGTTCGATGACCGCATAATAGTTGCCGCCATAGGATATATCGACGCGCAGACGACCCATTCCCGGCACATCCACCTCGACATCAGCCTCATGGAGATAGCTCGCCACATTGTGGAGACGAACGGAATCGACATATCCGTCCTTCTCCTCATAGGTCACGTCAACCCTCCCCGCAGGCGTCTCGATGGCGACCCGGCCGGGTTCGCGCGGCTTGACCAGCCCCTCCTCGATCGCGGCGGTCACGGTGCCGATGGTGCCGGCGCCGCACATCGGCAGGCAGCCGCTCACTTCGATGAACAGCACGGCGAAATCGCAATCCTGCCGATAGGCCGGATAGATGATCGCCCCCGACATGATGTCGTGCCCTCTGGGCTCGAACATCAGTGCCTTGCGCACCCAGTCATGATCGCGGACGAAGATCTCCCGGCGCTCGCCGATCGGTGCATGGGCCAGCAGCGGACCACCTCCGGCGACCAAGCGGACGGGATTGCCGCAAGTATGCGCATCGATGCAGAAGAAGCTGTTTCTCATCTCTCTATGTCCTTGCTCATTTCGCCTTCGGCAGCCTGTCGCGGTCGAGCAAGCCGCGGGACAGCCGGTCGAGCAGAAGGGCGACGGCGACGATCGCCAGGCCCGCCCTGAGACCAAGCCCCATCTCCATGCGCGTCAAGCCGCGCGTCACCTCAGCACCGAGACCGCCGGCACCGACGAGGCCGGCCAGCACGACCATGGCCAGCGACAGAAGGATGCACTGGTTGAGCCCGACCAGGAGCGTCTGCTTGGCCAAGGGGATCTCGATCTTCCAAAGCACCGAGCGAGGCGGCGCGCCGATGGCGCTGCCGAGTTCGATGAATTCCTTCGGCACCTGGTTGAACGCCAGCGTGGTCAGTCGGAGCATCGGCGGAATGCCATAGACGATGGTGGCGATGATTGCCGGCACGCGTCCAAGGCTGAAGATCATCACCGCAGGAATGAGATAGACCCACGGCGGCACGGTCTGCATCACATCGAGAACCGGGCGAACCATCGCCTCCAATGTCTTGTAGCGCGAGCACAGGACACCGATCGGGAAGGCGATGAGCACCGAGATCAGGACCGCGACGGTGACCAGAGACAGGGTCTGCATCGATGCCGTCCACAGCCCCATGAGGAGACAGAAGCCCAGGCAAAGACCGGCCAGGATCGCGGCGCGCAGACCGACGGCGACGAATGCCAGAACGACGACGATCGCGATGAGCCCATAGGGCGGCACGAAGAGCAGTGCCGCTTCGAATCCGGAAAGCACCGCCTCGACCAGGTAGCTGATCGCCGCAAACAGCGGATGAAGGTTGGTGTTGAGCCAATCGACGGATGGCGCCAGGAAAGCGCCGGGCGAAAACTGCAGGATGGACGGATTCATGACTTCCTCCCCGTTCCCAGACGAGCCGCACTCTGGGTTATGCGATCAAGCACCATGGTCAGAACCACGATGGCGATCGCTCCATTGATCGAGGTCGCGATGTCGAGCGTTCTGATCGCGCCGTAGATCGTCTCGCCAAGCCCGCCGGAACCGACGATGCCTGCGATGACGACCATGCCGAAGGCCATCATCAGGCTCTGGTTGATGCCCGCCATGATGCTCGGCAGCGCGAAGGGAAGGCGGATCTTGAAGAACATCTTCGCTGGCGTCATCCCAAGCGCCTCTCCGAGTTCGATGAACTCCTTGGGCGTCATCCGGATACCGAGAGACGTCAGGCGGATTGCCGGCGGCACGGCGACGATCACAGTCGCGATCAATGCCGTCGCCGGTCCATAGCCGAGCAGAGCAATCGCCGGCAGCAGGTAGATGTATGGCGGAAGCGTCTGGATCAGGTCCAGGCCGGGCTCCATGAAACGATCGAGGGCGGGAAAGAAGCCGGCCATAATGCCGATCGGGATGCCGATCACCAGGGCGAGCGTGGTTGCGGTCAAGACCAGCGCCAGCGTGCTCATCGTCTCCGGCCAGAGTCCCATGGAAAAACAAAGCGCCAGCGCGACGCCGCTCAGCAGGGCGAACCAGACATTGACCAGCCGCCAGCCGACGAGCGCCACGATCAGCGCGATCAGATAGAATGGCGGAAGTTCCAGGAGCCATAAGATCCCGGCATAGAGCCCTTCGAGAACCTGTCTAATGGAATCGAAAAGGAACTCGCCATTGTCGCTCACCCATTCGAGCGCGGAATCGGTCCATTCGTCAAAAAGATCGATGAAGCCTGAACTATCCATGTCAATCAGCTCCAGTTGGTGGACGCCGCCGGCAGATCGTGGGCGGATGGTCCCTTGACGCCCATCAGCAGGCTGCGCGGCGTGACCACGCCGACAATCTGACCATTGTCCACGACGGCGATGGCGTCGCGCTCCGACTGCATCGTCAATGTGATGAGTTCGTCGATGTCGGCGTCCGGCGTCGTGCGCGCCAGCGACGCGATGTCGGAATTCGGCGCGCTTTGCTGGAATTCGGCGACACTGCGCATGACGGAATGCGCCTTGATCAGATGGAGACGGGATATGCCGGCGACGAATTCGGCGACATAGGCATCCGCCGGGTTGAGGATGATCTCCTCGGCCGTGCCGGTCTGGATGATGACGCCGTCCTTCATGATCGCAATGCGGTCGCCGATCCGGATCGCCTCGTCGAGATCATGGGTGATGAAGACCGCGGACTTGCCCAAGGCTTTCGTCAGCTGCCGGAATTCGTCCTGAAGCTGGCGCCGGATGAGCGGATCGAGCGCGCTGAACGGCTCGTCCATCAGAATGATCTCTGGGTCGGAAGCGAGCGCACGGGCGAGACCGACGCGTTGCTGCATGCCGCCCGAGAGCTCGCCCGGATACCGGTTCACCCAGTCTGCGAGGCCGACCTTCTCGAGCGCGGCAACGGCGGTCTTGTTTCGCTCCGGCTTGGTTATTCCCTGCACCTCGAGGCCGAAGGCCGCATTTTCCAGGACTGTGCGGTGCGGCAACAGAGCGACGCTCTGAAACACCATGCCGATGTTCCTGGCGCGCATCTGCCGGAGATCGACCGGAGACAGGGCGGCGAGGTCGCGCCCCTTGACGAGGACCTTGCCGGCGCTCGGCGTGATCAATTTGTTGAGCAAGCGGATGAGCGTGGATTTTCCGCTTCCCGACAAGCCCATGATGCAGAAGATTTCGCCGCGCCGCACCTGGAGGCTCGCCTCGGACACGCCGACGACGCAGTTGTATTCCTTCAAGACCTCTTTTTTGCCGAGGCCGCGCTCCTTGATCGACTTCATTGCCGCAGCGGACTTGTCACCGAAGACTTTCCAGAGGGACTGGCAGTCGATCAGGACATCATTGATATCGGCAGTTACGGTTTTCATAGCGATCCCCTTGAGCCAATCGGCGCTGGCTTCTCTCGTTGAATCTCCCAGCGTCCTTTGCGCGTCCAAAAGAACGCGCGGCGCTGTAGGATGGCCGCCCGACGGATCGGACGGCCACGACGTGGTTAGTTCTTCTTGATGTTTTCCCAGCGCTTGATCAGGTCGGCATGGGCACCGATCCAATCCTGCACGGCCTGGTCCATGGTCTTGCCTTCATTGACCGCGCCGTTGATGGCAGTGATGTCGGCGAGCGGCACATAGACGCTGGCCATCACTTCGCGCGCATGCGGGTTCTCTGCGGAGAAGCCCTTATGGCCGATCCAGTAGTAGCTCTGCGGCGGCGGGAAGATGCCCTTCGGATCCTTGAGGTACTTGACCTCGTACTTCTGGACCATCCAGGACGGCTCCCAGATCGTCACCGCGATCCACTCCTTGCGATCATAGGCGGACTTCAGCGCCGCCGTCATCGCGGCGGTGCTGCCCTCGACGAGCTGGAGCTTGAGGCCGTAGTCCTTGACCGCATTCGAGGTATCGCGCATCAGGCCAGCGCCCGGTTCGATACCGATGATCTTGCCGCCGAACTTGTCGGCGTTTTCATTGAGCTGTTCCAGCGAGTCGATCGGGACATATTTGGGAACCGCAACACCCTGATAGAGGCCGTGCGAAACCGGCGAGATCTTTTCGAGGCGGTTCTTGTTCTTGTCCCAGTAGTCCTGCGCGACATAGTCCGTCTGCGAGGTGAGAACCTGGATGTCACCCTTGGCAAGAGCGGCATAGGCGATGCCCCATTCGGAGAACTCGGTCACCTTGACGGTGTAGCCCGCGTCTTCGAGAACCTTCTTGGTGATACCGGTGATGGGCGTCAGATCTTCCCACGACATCGTTCCCATGGTGATCGTCTTTTCTTCCGCGCGAGCAGGAAGGATGCTGACCCCGATCATTGCAGCGGCGCAGAGCGCCTTCCACAAATTTTTCATTGTTCTTACTCCTGTTTTACGTTCCCATTCTCATTGAAGTCTGCGAGCGGGCAGCTTCACATTGCGCGGGCCGAGGGATCATCCCTCGCGGCCAGCACGCAATTCCTGCAGGCGGATGACCGAGTTGACGCCGAGCCACGCGATGGGCTCGGGCGGCAATCTCACCGGTTCCGGCTGGTTCTTGTATTTGTCGAGTTCGGAGCTTGCGGCGCCTGTCGCCAGATCGGCCGCCATCATTCCCGCAAGCGTGCTCTTGACGGTGCCGAGACCATTCTCGCAGCAGGCGGAAAAAAGCCCTTCCTCGACTTCGCCGAATGCCGGCACGTGGTTTCGGCTCAGGCAGAGCGCACCCGCCCAGCTAAACTCCATCGGCAGGCTTTCCATTCCGGGGAAGCGAGCGTCGAACGAGCGGCGCTGCTCGGCCGCCACGCCGGCGACCCGCTTCTCCGACACCTGGAGGCTCGGGTCGTAAGTGAACCGCGTCCTGATGACGATCCTCGAACGGCCATCTGTGGTGATCTTGCGCACCGTCGCGCCCATCGGGTCGGCCGGCAGCAGCGCCCAACGGTCTGCGCCGGTGATATCGCCGCCGAATTCGTTCTGGGAAAAGGCCGATGTCATCGACGCGTAGGTGAATATGTGCATCAGCCGCCCGCGGAAATGGCCGAAGCTTTGAATATGGCCGTTCACGCCCAGAATGACCTTCGGCGCGGAGACCGATCCGCGAGCCGTCTTCGCCTTCCAGGACTTTCCCTCGCGGGAAAGCTCCAGCACCGGCGAGTGCTCGCGGATGGCGATCTTTGCGCTAAGTCCGCGCGCCAGGCCGCGGATATAGTCGGCGGGCTGGATCATCACCGCGCCCGGCGTATAGAGCCCACCGCGATAATAGCGCGAGCCCGTCATCTCCCGCATCTGATCGGCATCGAGAACGCGATGCTGCTCACCGATCTTTTCGAGCGACTTCCTGTAGTTGTCGTTGAGCCCGAGCCCCCGGTCGGAGGCCGCGGCATTCACCTTGCCCGCTGGATCGAAGGTTTCCCTGGACAGGCCGTATTCCGCCGCGACATCGGCTGCGAAGGAAATCGCCAGACGGTTCTGTCGAATCTCGTCCTTGGTCGCCTCTTCGTCGGCCACCGAATACTCGCCGGAAGAGAGATTGTGCGGCACGTCGATCATGAAGCCGGAATTTCTCCCGGCCGGACCCTTGGCGACTTCACGCGCCTCCAGGACGACGATCTTGTCCTGAGGGCGCAACTGCGAGAGGCGGCGGGCCGCCGACAGACCGGCAAATCCGGCGCCGACAATCAGCCAGTCCGCGGTAATGTCGTGTTCAAGCGCCATTGCGGGAAAGGCGCGTTCGCTGATCGCCTCCCATCCCGAAACGCCGGTATCGATCGGCAGGCGCTTGATCACATGGCGGCTCATCGGATCGTCTCGTCGACCGACCGTTCGGATACGTCGATCCAGATGGTCTTGAGTTCGCAGTAATTGTCGTGAGCGAAGACCGACTTGTCGCGGCCGCCGAAGCCGGACTCCTTGTAGCCGCCGAACGGCGTGCTGGCGTCGCCTTCTCCGAAGCAGTTGACGGTGACGACGCCGGCGCGGATCTCCCGCGAGAGCCTGATGGCGTTCCGCAGGCTACCGGTATAGACGGACGCCGTCAGGCCGTAGTTCGTGTCGTTGGCAAGGGCGATCGCCTCGGCCAGCGAATTGAAGGTCGTCACCGAAAGCACCGGGCCGAAAATTTCTTCCTGGAAGAGGCGGCTGGCCGGCGTCACGCCCTCGACCACCGTCGGTTCGATGAAGATGCCGTTATAGGTTTCACCGCCATGGGCGATCGAGAGCTTCTCCGTCTTGGCGTCGTCGAGGAAAGACTTCACCTTTTCGAAATGCGCCTTGCTGACGAGCGCGCCGATGCGGTTTGCCGGGTCGAGCGGATCGCCGGTCTTCCATTCGCGCATATAGGCGCCGATGCGTTTCAGCAGTTCGTCCTTGATCTTGGCATGAACGATCAGACGCGAGGTGGCCGAGCAGTTCTCGCCCATGTTCCAGAAGGCGCCGTTAACGACCTGCTCGGCAACGAGGTCCAGGTCTTCGGCATCGTCGAGAACCACCGCGGGGTTCTTGCCGCCGCATTCGAGCACCACCTTCTTGAGGTTCGAGTCGGCGGCGTAGCGCAGGAAGCGGCGGCCGGTGGGCGTCGATCCGGTGAAGGCCACCATATCGACATCCATATGCAGGCCGATCGGCTCGCCGACCTCCTTGCCGCCGCCGGTCACGACGTTGAAGACGCCCGCCGGGATACCTGCTTCATGAGCGAGCTCGGCGACGCGCAGCGTGGTAAGCGTCGTTTCCTGCGCCGGCTTGACGATCACCGAGCAGCCGGCGGCAAGCGCCGGGCCGATCTTCCAGGCCAGCATCAGCAGTGGGAAATTCCACGGCAGCACGCATCCGACAACACCGATCGGCTCGCGCACGATCATCGTCAGCGCGTTGGCGCCGACCGGAGCGGTGTTGTCATAGAGCTTGTCGATCAGCTCGGCGTGCCAGCGGAGCGTATGAATGGTATCGGCAACATCGACCGCCTGGCATTCGCCGACCGGCTTGCCGCTGTCGAGGCTCTCCATGACGGCGAGTTCATGACGATGCTCCTCCAAGAGTTTGGCGAGCTTGAGGAGCACCGCCTTGCGTTCGGCCGGCGAACGCAGCCGCCAGCGGCCATCGTCGAAGGCTTGCTTCGCCTTGGCGACGGCGGCGTCGACGTCGGAGGCATCGCATGCAGCGATCTCGGCGAGAACCTCACCCGTCGCAGGGTTCGTGGAGGTGAACGTCTTACCGGAGTTCGCCGGACGGAACGCGCCGTCGACGAAGGCATTCGTCGGAAGTTGAAGACCGGCGGCGATCGCCTTGTATTCGGCTGCGGTCAAGGGTTCATGCATGGTTTGCTCCCGACGTGATTTGGCTGACCGTGCGCTTCAAGGTGGCGACGACGGTCTGAAGTGTTCGTTTTTCTTCCGAGTTGAGCGGGCGCAGCGGCGCGCGCACCGAGCCGACGTTCAGCCCGATCAATTCGCATCCGTGCTTGATCGACTGGACGAACTTGCCGCATTCGAGGAAATCCATCAGCGGCAGCATCGCGGTCATGATCGCCCGGCCCTTGTCGAAATTCTTTTCGACGACGCAGGCTTCATAGAGGGCGACATGTTCGCGCGGCAGGAAATTGGAGCCGGCGCAGACCCAGCTCTTCGCGCCCCAGGCGAAGAATTCGAGCGCCTGGTCGTCCCAGCCGCAAGACAGTGAAATATGCGGAAATTTCCGGGCAAGCAGGTGAAGGTTGCCCATGTCGCCGGAGCTTTCCTTGATGGCGACCACGTTCTTCGACTTGCCGACGCGGGAGAAATATTCTTCGCCCATCACGACACCCATGCGCGCGGGATAGTTGTAGAGCATGATCGGCAGGTTGGCCGCGCGGTCGACGGTCAGAGCGTGGACCGCATTCTCGCGTTCGGTCGGCAGCGCGTAGGGCGGTGACGACACCAGGATTGCATCCGCGCCGATGTCCTTCGCCGCCTTTGCGTATTCGACCGAATCTTCGGTGCGCGTGGCGCCGGTCCCGATAATAAGCGGCAGCCGCGTGCCGATGACGTCCCTCGCATAGGCTGCGAGGTCGAAGCGCTCCTGGCTGCTCTGGGCGTAATACTCGCCCGTCGAGCCGCCGACGATGATGCCGTGGACGCCGGCCTCGATCAGCGACTCGAGCACGGCGGCAAATCCGGCTTTGTCGATCTGGCCATTTTGATCGAGCGGCGTCACCGCCGGCGTATAGATCCCCTCAAACTTCACGATGACTTCTCCAATATTTGCGTGGCGGGGCCGCCGAGGAAGGCGTCCGCCTTGAGGCCTTGCGGGGCGATGAACATCTCCATGTTCTCGCGGGACAATTCCCAGTGTTCGAAGACGAGGTCGACGACGGCATTCTCATCGTGGGCGCCGAGCGCATCAATGAAGCTGTCATGATGGTCGACGGCCACCTGAAGCCGCCGCTTCATGTCCTCGTTCCTCGGCCGGAAGAAGGTGTGGCCGATGCGCGCGTGGTCGATCAGCAGCCGGCCGAGGCTCGGCTGCAGATAGACGTTGCCCGACATCTCGCCGAAAATTTCGTGAAAACGATTGTTCTCGAGGACCATCGCCAGCGGATCCATGTTCTCGCTGGCGGCGCGGAACCGCTCCTGGGTCTGCTTCAGGTCTGAAAGCTGGGCGGGTTTGAAATTCTGCACGGCGAGACGGCCGATCGCCGCGTAGATCATCGGTGCGACGAGAAAGAAATTCCGCAGGGTGGAATGGTTCATCGGGATGACCCGCGCACCCCTGTTCTCGCGGATGTCGATATAACCCTCGCCGGCAAGGCGCCGAAATATGTCGCGAACCGGCGTCCGCGAGAGCCCGTATCTTTCACTCAAACTGGCTTCGTCCAGATCGGCGTCCGGGTCCAGTTCCATCGTCAGGATCTGCCGTTTCAGGTCTTCGTAGAGATTGCTCTTGGGTGTCTTCGCCATCGTCGCTCTCCGGCCAGTCGTTGCTCTACGCCGTGAAAATGGCACGCTTGTCGGAAGGAGTCAATAATTGTGTACTTTGCGTACACAATTAGTATTTATAGAATACACAATGATGCCGAGCGCTATGGTCGCGATGCCTGTAAGGCGCCGCTTCAACGTGCTGACAATGATCGACATTCCGCGGCGGCGACCGCCGCGGCGTTCTTGTCAGCGGATTACCGTGGCAGGTCGGTGAGAATGTCTCTGGAGTTGACGTCGATACGACGTCGGTCATCAGGCCTCGAAGCCTGGACGCCGGCGACCCGGCGCGCGGCCATTGCGGAATATCTCGTTTCCGGTGGCGGCGGTTTTGTCGGGGAGCGCCGGCCCGGCGCTCCCCGGGGTCGATTAAGACGCCAGAACGCCGCTCTTCTTGGCGGTCCAGGTGGCCATGTAGTCCATAAGGCCAGGGTTTAGGCAATCGTAAGGCTCGAGGCCGGACGCCCTCAACTGCGCCCTGACGGCGTCCATCTTCGCGGGGTCGAAGCCGCTCTCGATGATCGACGACACGAAGGCCGCAAAGCCCGGCTTCGCCCAGCCGCTTTCCTGGAAGCGTTCCGGATGGACGAAGGACAATCCCTGGAACGGATGTTCGCGCACGACCGGCCCATACATATGCACGCCGCATTCCTTGCAGGCATGGCGCTGGATCAAGGCGGCGGAATCGACGACGGCGAGCTTATCGCCGTTCTCCAGCACTTCGACGCTTTCGGTCGGAGCGACCGCCACGACCGAGAAGACGGCGCCCTCGGGCTTCCAGCACTTGGTGCAGCCACAGGCATGATTATGGGCGATATCGCCCTTGATCTTCACCTTGACCGGATTGCTTGCGCATTTGCAGACGAGCGTCCCGCCTGCGAAAGCAGCGTCAGTCGCCCGAAAGCCTGAATCCACTGCCGGATGTATGGCTATGCTGGTCATGGGTTTCTCCTCCCCTTCTGGGCCGTTTGCGATATGCCCGGCCAAGCTCTGCAATCAGTCTCCCAATCTCCGCGCGTGCCAGCGCAGATGGTCTTCCATGAATGTCGAAATGAAGAAGTAGGAGTGGCCGTACCCGTCCTGCATGCGAAGCCGCAGGCTGATGCCGGCCGTCTCGCAGGCCTGCCTGAGCTCTTCGGGGCGCAATCCGTCCTGCAGGAAGCTATCCGCCGTGCCTTGGTCGACGAGGAATTCCGGGAACCGGTGCCCGTCTTCAATCAGCGAGCAGGCATCATAGGCCCGCCAGTTCCTTTCATCCGATCCGAGGTATTTCTGGAATGCCGGCTTTGACCAGCCGGAGACCGAGGGATGGCTGATCGGCGCAAAGGCCGAGCAGCTGCCGAAGCGTTCGGGGTGCTTGAGCGCGATCGTGATCGCGCCATGCCCCCCCATCGAGTGGCCGAAGATTCCCTGCCGCGTCATGTCGACCGGAAACTCGGCCGCGATAAGCTTCGGCAATTCATCGACGATGTAGCTGTACATCCGATAATTCTGTGCGAACGGCGGCTCGGTGGCGTCGACGTAGAAGCCGGCACCCTTGCCGAACTGCCAATTATCCGGCTCGTCCGGGACGGTATCGCCCCGCGGACTGGTGTCGGGGCAGACGATGATAATACCGAGTTCTGCGGCAAGACGCCGATACTCGCCCTTTTCCACGACGTTCGCATGAGTGCAGGTCAGACCGGATAGGTACCATAGAACCGGCAACTTCCGTCCTTTGGCCTGCGGCGGTAGGAATACCGCAAAGGTCATGTCGCAGTCGCAGACATCCGAGCGATTGATGTAAACGCCCTGGGTGCCGCCATGAGAATTTTCGGTCGAGATGGTTTTCATGGCTCAGTAGACTACCACGCCGCGAATGGACTTGCCCGCATGCATCAGCTCGAAGCCCTTGTTGATGTCTTCGAGCGGCATGGTGTGGGTGATCATCGGATCGATCTGGATCTTGCCCTG